>JBEBUV010000005.1:0-105484 GCA_040393085.1 Pedobacter hiemivivus
TTACATTGTGTTTTGATAGTTCTGCTCTCAATACATCATTAAGACTTAACAAAGCTGATTTAGTTACAGAGTAACTTCCACCATTTTCTACAACTGCTTTAGCCGCTATAGAGCAGATATTAAAAATATGCCCGGACATACGCTCCCGCATCATTTTCCCAAAATATTTTGATAAATAATAAGCTGCATTCAGGTTCAAATCCAGCTGTTTCTGGAGTATATCATCTGTTTCATCCAACAAACTTCCTGGCAAATACATCCCGGCATTATTCACCAATACATCAACTGTTCCCATTTGCTTCTTCACCTCATCACAAAAAGCATAAACCTCTTGTTTCACACTACAATCGGCCTGTAATGCTATTATCTTTGCCCCCGTATAGCTCAGATCGTCAATAAAACGCTCCATATCAATTTTGTTTCTTGAACAAATTGCCAGATTGTAGCCGCTTTCGGCCAATTTAGTCGCAATGGCTCTTCCTATGCCTTTCGTTGCTCCGGTTATAATTGCATTCATCGTTAAAACCTTTTAATGTATCGCAATATTACAAAAAAGGTCTCCTTCCGAAAACTTTGTGGCAAAAGATTTGATAGATTCCCTATTAAATCTGTTTGTACAAGCAAACTCATCAGGTTTCGACTTTTTATCGTTTCTTTGTACTATTATTGCTTAAATACTATAGTTAATTTTTCATTGAATGAATTTCACCAATTTTGGCAGATACCTCCTTTTATTAAAGGCAGTATTTAGAAGACCTGAAAAATTTAAAATATATCTACAAGCCATCTTTAAACAAATGGACTTCGTTGGCGTTGGCTCTATAGGCTTAATTGCTATTATATCTACTTTTATTGGTGCAGTAATGACTTTACAAATCGCTTTCCAATTGGTAAGTGATTTCATTCCAAAAACCATAATTGGATCTGTTAACCGTGATTCGAGTATCCTTGAATTAAGTCCAACCATTACGGCTATTGTACTTGCTGGTAAAATTGGTTCCGCTATTTCATCAGAAATCGGCACCATGCGTGTAAGTGAGCAGATTGATGCCTTAGAGATTATGGGAATCAATTCACCTGGTTATCTGATTCTTCCAAAAATCATTGCTGGTATTACTATGGTACCACTTTTGGTGATCATGTCTATGTTTCTAAGTATTACAGGTGGTTACATTGGCGGAACTTTATCAGGTGCTGTAACCCCGGCAGAGTATATTCAAGGTATAACTACCGATTTTAATCCTTATACCATTGTAGTTGCTTTAGTTAAAGCTTTTGTATTTGGCTTTATCATCACATCAGTCCCTGCTTACGAAGGTTTTTATGTAAAGGGCGGTGCCTTGGAAGTTGCACAAGCTAGTACCAGAGCAGTAGTTGTAAGTTGTATATCTATTCTTGCATGTGATTACATTGTAACCCAGTTATTACTATGATCGAAATCAAAGATATTTATAAATCTTTCGGAGATAATGAGGTACTTAAAGGTATCTCAGGTAAGTTTGAAGCCGGGGTAACTAATTTAATTATTGGAGGCTCAGGTTCTGGAAAAACGACTCTATTAAAATGTATGATTGGTCTACATCATCCTGAAAAAGGAGTTGTAGAATATGACGGTCGAGAATTTACCAGTATGGACTTCGAAGAAAAGATCGAGATCAGAAAAGAAATTGGAATGCTTTTTCAAGGTTCTGCACTTTTCGATTCCATGACTGTTGAAGAGAATATCATGTTCCCTTTAAACATGTTTACCGAACAAAGCCGTAAAGAAAAGCTAGAAAGAGTAAACTTTTGTCTGGAAAGAGTAAACCTGGAAGGCAAAAACAAACTATTCCCAGCTGAGCTTTCTGGTGGTATGAAAAAACGGGTAGGTATTGCACGTGCCATTGCCATGAACCCAAAATACCTGTTTGTTGATGAGCCCAATTCAGGCCTTGACCCTAAAACATCTATTGTAATTGATGAGCTGATTAAAGAGATCACTGAAGAATACAATACCACTACCATTGTAGTTACCCATGATATGAACTCGGTAATGGGTATTGGCGATTATATATTATTCCTTCACGAAGGCAAAAAATTCTGGGAAGGTTCTAATAAGGAAATAGCCCACACAGATGTTCAAGAACTAAACGACTTTGTTTTTGCCAGCCGCTTTATGAAGGCTGCAAAAGGAAAATTTTAATATACCCCTTTTATGATAAGCCTGCTAACCCCCACTCATTGGAAAGATTATGAGTTAATTGATTGTGGAGATTTTGAGAAATTAGAACGTTTTGGCAATTTGATTTTGTCCAGACCTGAGCCACAAGCTGTTTGGAAAAAAACATTATCAGAGTCTGAATGGAAAAAACAAACGCACATCCGTTTTAAAGGCCGCTCAGCTACTTCTGGCGAATGGGTCAAAAGTGCTAAACAAATTCCCGACAGATGGAATGTTCAATACACCAATAATGATGTGACCATTAACCTTCGTCTTGGACTTACTTCCTTTAAGCATGTTGGTGTATTTCCAGAACAGGCTGTAAACTGGGACTATATTTCGTCTTGCGTTAAAAAGTTTAAAACACCAAGTCCGAAAGTGCTGAACCTTTTTGCTTACACTGGTGGAGCTTCATTAATAGCTAAAGCTGCCGGAGCAGATACTACTCACGTAGATTCTATAAAACAAGTGATCAACTGGGCTAACGAAAACCAGGAGCTTTCAAACCTTAAAGATGTACGTTGGGTATTGGAAGACGCATTGAAATTTGTAAAGAGAGAATTAAAAAGAGGCAAAAAATATAATGGAATCATTTTAGATCCACCAGCATTTGGACATGGACCAAATGGTGAAAAATGGAAACTGGAAGATCATATTCAGGAAATGATGCATGATGTGGTTCAATTATTAGATGAAGAAGAACATTTTTTAATCCTTAATACTTATTCTTTGGGCTTCTCATCGGTAATTGTAGAGAACTTAATTAAAACATCATTCCCACAGGTTAGGAACCTGGAAACTGGAGAACTATATCTACAAGCTACATCAGGAATTAAGTTACCTCTAGGTGTTTTTGGTAAGTTCAATAGTTTTAAATAAAACAATTATATAAATTAGATTTTAAATCATTTTACGTTAAAATAAAACCTATGAAATTACATCGCCTGGCAGGCATTCTTTTAATCAGTGCATCATCAGTTGGCTTATTAGCCAGTTGTGCTTCTGATACAAAAACAGCTAACGGACAAACGAAAATCACGGCTAATGGTGATACAGTAGCTGTTGAAGCAGAAGAAACAGACAAGGCTCCTACACCAGTTGACACAGCGAAATATAATGAATTACTTACGAAGCTTACTAATGGAGATACTACTGGTAAATGGCCGGTAAAGAACCAGCCTTATCCATTAGCAGGTGCAATTCTTCCATTTAAACGGATAGTTGTTTATTATGGGAACTTACACTCTAAAAAAATGGGTGCATTAGGTGAGTATGCCCCTAAAGAGATGTGGAGTAAGTTAAACGCTGAAATCAAAAACTGGGAAAAAGCAGATCCTTCTACCCCGGTTCAAGCGGGATTGCATTACATAGCGGCAGTAGCAAGTGGTACGCCAGGCAGAGACGGAAAATATATCAATAGAATGGCCAATAGCCAGATTGATTCAGTTCTAGCTATCTCTAAAATGCGTCCCAATACAATTGTATTTTTAGACTTACAGGTTGCATTAAGTAACATCAAAGCAGAACTACCTCATATTGAAAAATATCTGCAATTACCTTATGTACATTTAGGGATTGATCCAGAGTTTTCAATGAAAGATGGTTCTTTACCAGGTAAGAGAATTGGCACATATGATGCAGCAGATATCAATTATGTTTCCCAATACCTGGCAGATATGGTAAAGAAATACAACCTACCTCCAAAAGTATTTGTGATACACCGTTTCACTAGAAAAATGGTTACGAATTACCAGAATATCAAACTTCGTCCAGAAGTACAAATTGTAATGCACATGGATGGATGGGGTGAACCTGAGCTTAAAAAAGGCACCTACCGTCACTTCATACATTCGGAGCCTGTTCAATTTACAGGATTTAAGATATTTTATAAAAACGATTTGAAGAAAGCTCCAAACCGTTTAATGACACCAGAGGAGTTGTTGAAATTAAAACCAGCACCGATTTACATTCAATACCAATAACAGAATAATAGAACAAAAAAACTCCTGTCATTTATGATGACAGGAGTTTTTTTTGTTCAGAGAATTAATTGAGGTAGGTAAACACCGCATCTTTTTTCGGGTTATCCAATTTCGCGCTTTTCCTTTTGCCACCAACAATTGCATGTATCATATTACTTTGGGAGGAATGCCGTTCAAATAGGATATCATTCTCCACATTAAGTTCTTTTATTGAATTGACTTTTGAAGTTTCAAAATAGCACCAGGCGGCATCTTCTTCTATTTCATAGCCTTGAAAATTTAAGTCCAGTATTTTCCCGTCTGCCTTAACTTTCAAATGATCTTTAATATAAGCTGAAATAAGTCCCTCCACCTCTGCTCTATCAGCTGGCTTTAAGATATTCACTTTTTTGTTGTATTTATGATCTAATGCTTTTTCAAAATCATCAAAGAAAATCCTTACACTAACCTGTACGTTACCTGTAGTTTTATTGTGCATAATCTCTGTAACACTTACATAAAAAGGATGAAAAATATTTAACCAGAAAAGTAAAAGTAGTCGCGGCATTTTGTTTTTATTAATTAAAATAAGGATATTGCTTTCATAATTAGCGAATTTACAAAATTTTTCAATGCAGGACTTCTCCCTTTACTTTCAATTAGGTTGGCAACACATATTAGATTGGCAAGGATATGATCACATCTTATTTGTTATTGTGCTTTGCGGCATGTATACAATTGCTGATTGGAAAAGAGTACTAATCCTGGTAACAGCTTTTACTATTGGTCATAGCTTAACTCTGGCTTTAAGCATATTTAAAGTAATTAGTGTAAATACACCATTGATCGAATTTCTTATTCCCGTAACTATCCTTATTGCTGCCATATCAAACATCATAAGTAAAAGACAAAAACCAAAAGGCCAAAACTTCAAATATACTATAGCCTTATTTTTTGGATTAATACATGGTCTTGGATTTTCAAATTACCTCAAAAGCCTACTTGGCAAAAGCAATAGTATAACAGCCGAACTATTTGCTTTTAATATAGGATTAGAGTTTGGTCAGCTCTTAGTTGTTGCAGGGGTTTTAATACTTTCTTTCATCATGATTTGGATTGTAAAAATAAAACGATGGGATTATAATTTCTTTCTTTCATCAGCTATATTTGGTATATCATTCGTAATGGCAGCGGAAAGATTAGCTGACCTTTTACTATAATCAAATTAAACATCAGGCAGCCCATGATTAAGAACTTACTACTTTTTATTGCGTTTATATTTACCTCAAATGCTTTCGGTCAATATATAAACAATACAGGTTCCAACCATGGGAATAAATTTGAACAGCTTGGTACCATCATTTCCGATCCTAATATTTACAGATCGGCATCTGGTGCCCCAGGACCAGCCTATTGGCAACAACGTGCAGATTATGAAATTGATGCTGAATTAGATGAAAAAAACCTCCGCTTAAATGGTTCGGAAACTATTACTTATCACAATAACTCTCCTGATCCGCTAAGTTATTTGTGGGTACAGCTAGATGAAAATCAGCATAAATCGAGTAGCGATAATAAGCTGACAGAAAGAAGCAAGATGACCGAAAAAATGGATTATAAAGCTTTATCAGGCATCATTAATCCTGAAAACAACTTAGGGGTTCAAATCATAAAAGTTACTGACGATAAAGGAACAGCTTTACCATATACCATCAACAACACTATGATGCGTATAGACCTACCCACTACTTTACAACCTAAACAAAAATACAAACTCAAAATAACGTGGAATTATAATATTGCTAACCGCATGACTGAGGGTGGCAGAGGTGGCTATGAGTATTTTGCGGAAGATGACAATTACCTATTTACCATTACACAATGGTTTCCAAGGATGGCAGTTTATTCTGACTTCCAGGGATGGCAAAATAAACAATTTGAAGGTCGCGGTGAATTTGCTCTTGCATTTGGCAATTATAAAGTGAACATGACTGTACCTGCAGATCACGTAGTTGGAGCAACTGGCGAATGCCAGAATTATGCTCAAGTATTAAATGCTGCAAGCCTAAAAAGATGGAATACTGCACAAACAACAAAATCACCTATAGAAATTATTAACCTTTCTGAAGTTAAGTCCGCCATGTCAAGGAAATCATCTGCAAAAAAGACATGGACATATACTGCGGAAAATGTAAGAGATTTTGCATGGGTATCATCCCGCAGATTGGTTTGGGATGCGATGGCTACAAATATTAATGGAAAAAAGATTATGTCAATGTCATACTACGGCCCTGAAGCATACCCTCTTTACAATAGATATTCCACAAAAGTAGTAGACCATACCCTAAAAGAATATTCTAAGCACACCATCCCTTACCCATATCCGGTAGCAATTTCTGTAGAAGCAGCGAACGGTATGGAATATCCGATGATCTGCTTTAATTATGGCCGTGCAGAAAAGGATGGGACTTATACTGAAGCCATAAAATATGGTATGATCAGCGTGATTATACATGAGGTAGGCCATAACTTTTTCCCGATGATCGTAAATTCTGATGAGCGACAATGGTCATGGATGGATGAGGGTCTGAATACCTTTTGTCAGTTCCTTACTGAACAATCCTGGGACATCAACTATCCTTCTCAACGCGGACCGGCACATAAGATTACAGATTATATGAAGATGCCAAAAGATCAGTTGGAACCGATCATGACCAACTCAGAAAACATTATAAACTTTGGACCTAATGCTTATGCGAAACCGGCCACTGCTTTAAATATTTTAAGAGAAACGGTGATGGGTAGGGAGCTTTTCGACTACGCATTTAAAGAATATGCAAAGCGTTGGGCCTTTAAACATCCAACTCCTGCAGATCTATTCAGAACTATGGAAGATGCTTCGGCAGTTGATCTCGACTGGTTTTGGAGAGGCTGGTTTTTTGGTACAGATCCGGTAGACATTTCTTTAAATGATGTTCGTTATTATAGAATGAACAGCATGAATTCAGCTATTGAAAACAAAGAAAATAAAAAGGCATACGATAAAAATCAGTACAATATTGGTAAAGAGCGTAACCGAAAAGAAGGCATGAAGTTCGCCGTTGAACAGGATACAAGCCTAAATGATTTTTACAATAAGTTCGACCGCTTTGAAGTCAGCAAATCTGATGATCAGGAATTTCAAAACTATTTAAGCAGCTTATCAGCGGAGGAACGTAAGCTTTATGAGAGTAAAAAGAACTTTTACGAGCTTGACTTCTCTAATATTGGCGGTCTGGTGATGCCGATTATCATTGAGTGGACATTTACCGACGGCAGTAAAGAAGTTGACCGCATTCCTGCTTATATCTGGAGGAGAGATGAAAACAAGGTGACAAAGGTATTTGCTAAGGACAAAGAAGTTATATCAGTGCAACTAGATCCGCATCGTGAAACAGCCGATATAGATGAGAGTAATAATTCCTGGCCAAGAAAAACTCAGCCTACCAGATTTGAATTATTTAAAAAGCAACAAGCGCCGCGTGGATCAAATACAGGAACAAATCCCATGCAACAATCCAGGCAGCGCTAATTTTATTAAATTACTTGTTTATTAAAAGAACCCTAACTGACCTTTATCATCAATCTTAATGTCTTCAGGATTAGTGATTTCAAAATCTATTTTCTTAACAGGTTTTTCCTCTTTTTTAGGCTCTTCCTTTTTAGGTTCCTCTTTTACCACTTTCGGCTTTACAGGTTCCTGCCTTACAGATGGCTCAGTTTTCCCCTCTTCAACCGGAGTAGATTCTATAGGTTTCTCTTCCGTGATTTTAGGCGTTGTAGGTTCAGTTTTTGCTTCTGGTTTCTCAGAAGTTGTACTTCCCCAGGCCTTTTTAGGTTTTTCAGGTGTTACTGACTTTTCAGGAGTTGCTGGCTTTTCAGCAACAGGGCCCTCTTGATCAATTTCAGGCTTTTCTTCAACTACTTCAGGTATAGTAGTATCTACACCTTTCTTCACCGAAGGCTTTGCCTCAAAAGCTTTCTTAACTTTCGGCTCTGGTTTTTCAATAACAACCTCAAGTTTAACACCTTCCTCAACACCCACTTCTTTTTCCTTTTCAGGCTCGACAACAGCTATTTCCTTAAGCTCAGCAATTTTTACTTCTTCAGATTCAGCAACCGTTACTTTTTTTGAATTCGATATTTCTTCTTGAGCAAACTCATCACTAGCATCAGCATCCCCTCCCTCAGCTTCCACTTCAGCGATTTTAACATCATCTGTTGGCTCTATTTCCTGATTATTGGCAATGGTGATCTTTTTCACATCATGGGCACTTAACCTGTTACCATTAGCTTTAATCCCTTTCACATCAATAAACTCAGCCAATACGATTTCTAGCGTTTCAGGAATTTGAGTTTTACCTTTCAGTACATCAACAGTAAGTACAGCTGCAGGATTACTTGTTAAGTGTAAGAACCTTGAACCATTCTCCTCACTAATCAGACTTTGTTTTTTACCTACTCCAATAAGTTCAAAAACGAATCTCTTTATAAAATAGTTTTTAGCCTTACCCTCGTACTGTACTACAGCAAAAGGTTTTTCAGGATCAAACTTTTGAATCAAGATCAGATCGGCATCAAAGTGATTACTCAATTCAAAGGTACTCAACTCATACCAACCATCTTTATGAACCTGTAATATTTTATCATCACCATCAAATTCACCAAGGTATTTACCACGCCCATCTACATTTAACCTTCTTAAAAGGTCATCATACCAGATTTTTAATCCAGACAATGTAGAAACACCTTTACTCTTTAGCAAGATCTTTTTAAGTGGGTATTTAGATACGATATTCCCTTGAGAACCACGTCCCTTAATTGCAATTTCTGCAAAGTCGAGGTCAAATTGTAGTTTCTTTAATTTAGTATGAGGTTTAAGTTGAACAGTTACAATTTCGGCTTCTCCATTAAGGTTTGCCGTAAAATATAAAACTTTTGAGCCTTTACTTCCTTTTGTTAAATCGTATTCTTTATCCCGTGTAACACCAACTACTGCAAAACGTTTGATATAAGAAATTCCACTGGCACCATCCTTATAAATCATATTATAAATAGTACGCTCATCACCTTTTTTAAATACCTGGGCATGCAATATCCCTTTACCTACAAAAGTTTTATCTGCTACTTTAGTAATGATACATTTTCCATCTTCCCTAAATACAATGATCTCATCAATATCAGAACAATCAGCAACAAATTCGTCCTTACGCAGTCCAGTACCTATAAATCCATCTTCACGGTTCAAGTATAGCTTCACGTTGGCAAGTGCCACTTTAGAAGCCTCTACCCTATCAAACAACCTTATTTCAGTTTTACGCTCGCGTCCTTTACCGTATTTATCTTTAAGCTTTTGAAACCAGGCAATGGTATATTCGGTTAGGTGCCGCAAGTGGTTTTTAACCACTTTAATCTCATCAGACAAGGCTTTCATCTGATCATCTGCCTTTTTAACATCGAACCGGGTAATACTGCTCATTGGTTTATCAATCAGCTTCTTAAAATCTTCCGGTAATATTTCTCTGTATAAACTAGCTTTAAAAGGGTCAAATAATCTATTTAATACCTCTACAACAACATCAAAATTACCTGAGTTCTCGTATTCCGCATTTTTATACATCCCTTCCTGGATGAATATTTTTAAGAGAGAACTGAAAAATATCCTTTCCTGTAATTCATGTAATTTGATTTCCAGTTCCTTTTTCAACAATGCTTTTGTGTTCATTGTATTCTGAGTCAGAATATCATTTACACTTAAGAATTGTGGTTTCTCATCCTTAATGATACAAGTATTTGGAGAAATAGAAACTTCACATGAAGTAAATGCATATAGCGCATCAATGGTTACATCCGGGGAAATCCCAGGCGCTAATTGAATAACAATCTCAACATTAGCAGCCGTATTATCTTCAATCTTCTTTATCTTGATTTTGCCTTTATCATTGGCAGATAAGATACTATCAATAACAGAACCTGTAGTTGTGCTATATGGGATTTCAGTAATGACAAGAGTTTTCTTATCTTTCTCTGTGATTTTTGCCCGCACACGAATTCTTCCACCACGCATCCCCTCATTATAGGCCGAAAAATCAGCCATACCTCCAGTAAAGAAATCCGGTAGAATATTTGGTCGCTGACCTTGTAACACTTCGATAGAAGCATCCAGCAATTCAACAAAATTATGAGGCATTACCTTAGTTGCCAAACCAACAGCAATCCCCTCTGCTCCTTGTGCTAATAATAAAGGAAATTTAACAGGTAAAGTAACAGGTTCATTGTTACGACCATCATAACTCAATTGCCAAATCGTAGTATCTCCATTGAAGACAACTTCATTTGCAAATTTTGATAAACGTGCTTCAATATAACGTGGAGCCGCCGCATTATCGCCAGTAATAGGATCGCCCCAGTTACCCTGACAATCAATCAGTAAATCTTTCTGTCCAATTTGCACCATTGCATCACCAATAGATGCATCTCCATGTGGGTGATACTTCATCGTATTCCCGATCACATTGGCTGCTTTGTTAAACCGACCATCATCCATCTCTTTCAGAGAATGCATAATACGTCTCTGAACCGGCTTCAAACCATCATTAATGTGTGGTACGGCGCGATCCAGAATTACATAGGAAGCATAATCGAGGAACCAGTTTTCGTAAAGGCCATTAATAGGAATTACGGTATGTTTGTTTTCTTCGTTTATGTTGTTATCTATTTCTTCGCTCATCAAAAAGGGTTGTTATGCTGTAAATATAAGGGTTGAAAACGAATTTCCAGAACCGAGTTTTTAACAGTTCTTAGTTTCCGTTTATTCTTTGTGGACAATAGAGTATTACCTGCTTTCGCCTACAAAGTTATAAAACATACTACTTATTTATACCTTAAACAATTATTTGAATTGTTTGTAATATATTAAACGAAAACTATACACGCCCCGATGGCATGGTTTTAGTTATTATTGCACATACATAAACTTTGAATCCCTGCTCCCTTGAATAAATATATACGAAAAAGTCTTAAAATTTTAATGTGGGTCATAGCCAGTATTATACTGTTAGTTGTGCTGATTGCCCTATCTTTAAATATACCTGCAATTCAAAATTTCGTTAAAGACAAAGCTATTACCTACCTAAAAAATAAAACAAAAACAGAAATCAGTCTTGAAAGTATCAAAATAGGCTTACCTAAAGACATTATTTTAAATAAGTTTTATATTGAAGATAAAAAAGGTGACACTTTACTTTATGCACAAAAACTGTCTGTCGACATCAGTCTATTTAAATTACTGAACAATAAAGTTGAGGTAAACAACATCACTTTGCAGAAAATTAGAGCAAATGTAACTCGTATTGATCCCGACACCTCTTTTAACTTTTCTTTTTTAGTAGACGCTTTTATGTCTGAGCAAACTAAACCCGAAGAAGAAGTTCAGAAAGACACAACTTCTACATTAAAATTCTCCATCAATAAAATCAACCTCGATGATATCGGAATTGTTTATCGTGATGATGTAGCAGGTAATGATATGCGTTTGGATCTAGGTGAATTTAGAGCCAACATCAAGGATTTTGACTTAGATAATCAGCATTATGTGATTAAAACACTTTCTTTAAATAATACCTCAGTAAAATACCTACAGCAAAAACCTTTAACACAACTAAAAGCTCATATCGAAAAAAGTATTGACTCGACCCAAACTGAATCCGGAAAGCTACCCCTTGTAGAAATACAGGATGTATCCCTTAATAAAGTGAAAATCGGATTTGATGACAGATTATCAAAAACCAGTGCCGATGTTGATTTAAATACCCTGACCTTGACTAAACTGTTTGTAGACTTAACAAACAGTCAGTACAAAGTAGAGGAGGGGAAAATTAATAACAGTAAAGTTGATTTTAAAACTGCCGCTTCAGAAATGAAAGCGAATGTTAACCTGAAAGAATTCTCCTTATCTAAACTGATTGCAGACGTTAAAAACAGCAAGTATGAACTTCAAGATGCGACACTAAATAAATCAGATATAGTTTTCGCTTTTAAACCTGCACCAACAGCAAAAACTCCTGCAGCAACTGATACCATTACCACTCCCGGAATTTCCCTATTGCTAAACAGTATAAATCTAGCAGAGAATAATATAAAGTTTGACAACCTTACTACAAAACCTGTCAAGGGAATGGACTTTAATCACCTCAACATTCAACAACTGGGCTTACAGGCCGAAAAAATAGCTTATAGTGATGCCGGAATTCTTGTCAATGTAAAATCTGGTGTATTAAAAGAAAAAAGTGGTTTTCAATTGTTAAAATTACAAGGCGATGTCGCATATACGGAAAAGCAGACCAAAGTAAAGAACGTCATTATTAAAACCCCAAATACCAGTATCGAAAATGAAACTCAACTGGATTATACCACAATGGAGGATCTTACAAAACATCCAGAAAAGGTAAAAGTATATGCTCAGGTGAAAAACACTACTATAGGACTAAAAGATGCTTCCTATTTTAGTGATGCAGTACCTGAAAACTATCGTAACGAAAAAATAAAAGTGAATGCCCAGGTGCATGGCTATATGAACAACCTGATTATTCCTAAGCTACAAGTCGATGGTTTGAAAAATACACATATTGATGTGAATGGAACGGCTAAAGGCTTACCTGATGTCGATAAGGCAGTACTTGATCTCAATATAAAGCGGTTCTCTTTAACCAAAAGTGACCTGCTAGTAGTTATTCCTAAAAACTCATTACCAGCAAACATTACTCTGCCAAACACCATAAATGCAAATGGTAGGTTTACCGGATCTATGACTAATTTTAATACTGGTTTTAACATCAATACAGATATGGGCTCTGCTAAATTATTAGCAAATATGAAAGGGCCAAAAGGTAATGAACATTATACAGCAGATATTAACCTGAATAATTTTAATGTAGGTCGCCTGTTAAAAATGGAACCAGAGCTTGGCAGGATCACGGTGAAAGCAAAAGTTAAAGGATCTGGACTTGACGCTAAAAAAGCTTCAGCAACAATCGACGGACAAGTAGTTAGTGCTTTTTACAACAAATATACTTATCACAATCTAAACCTAAGTGGGGTTTATGCTCATCAAAAACTTGATTTAAAAAGCAGCATGGCCGACACCAATGCTAATTTCGCATTAACTGCACATATAGATATATCGGGAAAATATCCGTTAGTAAACGCCAAGGCAGATTTAAAGCAAATAGACTTACAAAAATTAAACTTTAGTCTTACCGAGTTTAAGCTGGCCGGGCTTGTAAAAGCTGATATAAAAACTGCAGATCCTGATTATCTAAATGGCGATATTACGATCAACAACATGCAGGTAGTTAAAGAAGGACAACGATTTAATGTAGACACCATCATCGTACATTCTGAAGCTACTGAAGATCATAATATGTTAACCCTGAAATCGGAATTCCTAAGAGCAAAAATTGACGGAAAATATCAGCTTACAAACTTAGGCAGTGCCGTAATCAATCAAATCAACAAATACTATCAATTTGGAACTGTAACTAAGATCCCTGATCAGCGTTTTAGGTTTTATGTGAATTTTTACAACCCAAAAATTCTTAACAAATTTATTCCTGAGCTCACAACTTTTGCACCTTCCAGAATGCGTGGGTTACTCGATACGAAAAAAGACAGTTTGAATATTGATGCTATTTTCCCACAAGTGGTTTATGGTACTTACCGTGTAGACAGTACGAGATTGAACATCAATAACGACGATCAAAAACTAAATTACAAACTAAACATTAAGAGTCTGCAAAGCCCACCATTATCTTTCTTTAATAATGAAATCAGTGGCTCGGCAGTCAACAACCTATTAGATCTCAATATATTTTTAAGAGATAGCAAACGTAAAGACAAATATGTTCTTGGAGGGCATTTTAGCTCAATAGATAAAAATTTCAAGTTTAGCTTCGATCCACAAAAGGTAGTGTTGAACTATGATAAATGGACAGTAGCACCAGAAAACTATTTCCAATTTGGTGAATCGGGTATATTGGCCAACCAATTTAACCTAAGTAATGGAGGACAATTGCTAAGTATCAACAGTGAAAGCGATACGCCCAATGCCCCACTCAAAGTTGAATTTAAAGACTTCAGAATAGAAACGCTAACGAGATTTGCAGAAGCCGATAGTGCTTTAGCCGGAGGAGCAATCAATGGAACTGTACACGTAAAAGAGCTTGCAGGAACACCTAAATTTGAAGCCGACCTGACTATAGATCAGTTACGCTACCAAAAAGATATGCTAGGCACATTGCGCATCGCGGTAAACAACAATACAGAAAATGCTTTTGAAACCAACATTGCCTTATCTGGTGTACACGAATTGAGAGCGAATGGCTTCTACTATACCAGCCCGCAGAGTGCGTTAGACATGACATTAAATATAGACAAGATAGACCTAAAAGCTATCGAAAGTCTTTCTATGGGGCAAATAAAACATGGCACAGGAACTGTTACTGGCCAATTATCAGTTAAAGGAAGTCTGGATGCTCCAAAAGTCTTGGGTGACCTGAAGTTTAATCAGGCAGGTTTTAATGTAGCCTATATCAATTCATTCTTTAGGATGCCAAATGAAACCATCAGTTTCACCAATACAGGTATCAACTTCAATAGGTTTACTATACTGGATTCTCTAAACCAGAGAGCAATAATTACAGGTGGTATTTTAACAAATAACTATAGAGACTTCAAGTTCAACATGGACATCAGAACCAATAATTTCAGGGCATTAAACTCTACAGCAGAAGATAATGAAATGATTTATGGAACGGTTTATTTAACCAGTAATGTTAAAGTACGTGGAGACCTGAACCAACCTGATGTGAACATGACGATTAAGGTTGAAGACAAAACCAAATTCTATTTCGCTATGCCTGCTGATGATCCTACAATTATTGATCAGGAAGGGATCGTACAGTTTGTTGAATTTAATGCTCCACCATTTAATGGGAACAAGGCACTTACGGCTTCAGATTCTGTGAGTAAGGCTCCTATAAAAGGTATGAACTTAAGTGCTACAATCACAATAGACCCTGGTGCTGAACTTAACGTTGTTGTAGACCCCGCCAATGGTGATAACCTGAACATAAAAGGGGAAGCTCATTTAACTGCGACCATGGACCCTAGTGGAAAAACCAGTTTAACTGGCAGATATGATGTATCTAATGGAAGCTATAACTTGTCGGTCGGACCAGTAAAAAGAGAGTTTAAACTGCAACAAGGCAGCAATATTGTCTGGACTGGCGAACCAACCAGTGCTAATGTAGATTTAACTGCTATGATTGAGGTAGATACACCTCCTGCAGACCTTATTGGTGCACAACTTGCTTCATCATCAACAACTGCTAAAAACAAGTTACCTTTTCAGGTATACCTGATGATGACTGGTGAATTGATGAAACCTATCATAAAATTTAAAATTGATTTACCTGAGAATAATAGAGGTGCTGAAGGTGGAATAGTTTATGGTAAACTGCAGTCAATTAATAGTGATGAGGGGCAAGTGAATAAACAGGTATTCGCTTTATTGGTATTACAACGCTTTATTGCCGACAATCCCTTTGAAAGTCTTGCTGGTGGTGGAAATGGGCTAGTTACCAATTTTGCAAGATCTAGTGTGAGTAACTTACTTACAGAACAGCTAAACAAAATGGCATCAGAGCTGATTAAAGGAGTTGATATCAACTTCGGCATCAACTCTTCCGAGGATTACTCAACGGGTTCACTGCAAAACAAATCGCAACTTGAAGTTGGCTTATCTAAAAAACTACTGAGCGACAGATTAATTGTCACTATTGGTAGTTCATTTGGAATTGAAGGACAAACCGCTGGTCAGAATTCAGCCAATATTGCCGGCAACATCAATATTGAATACCTCCTTTCTAAAGATGGTAAATATAGACTAAGAGCTTATCGTCGTAACGAAGATGAAGGAGTAATTGAAGGACAAATCATTGAAACCGGTGTAGGCTTTGCATTGGTGGTTGATTATAATAAATTTAGAGAGGTTTTTCAGAACTTTTCTAAGAAAAGAAGAATGAGACAAGAACAAAGGCTTAAAGATGATAATAAGAAATAGATTCAGCTTAATTATACTTTCCTGTTTAATTTTCTCTGCTTGCAGCACGACTAAGAGTCTGAAACCGGGGCAAATTTTATATACAGGAGCAGATATCAGGATCAACCCTGATTCTACAGTAAAGATTGCTGATCAAAAAGCAGTTAAGGAAGCTCTTTTGGATAAAACCAGACCGAAACCTAATAGTTCTTTTTTAGGTATAAAATTTGGCCTTTTAATATACAACTTGGCTGGAGAACCAAAAAAACCAAAAGGAGGATTAAGTAACTGGCTTAGAAAAAAGGGACAGGCACCAGTACTTTTAAGTGAGGTTAAACTTCCTTATAACAATGCTGTATTAACCAGTTACCTGATTAGCCAGGGGTATCTTCAATCAAATGTTGTAGGAGACACCGTTATTAAAGGGAAAAAAGGCAAAGCCATATACACAGCTAATACTGGCACCAGATATAAAATCAATGATGTTTCATTCCCGAAAGACAGTGTCGGACTTAACCAGATTATAAATGCGCATAAAAGAAGGACATTACTAAAAAAAGGTAATTTTTACGATCTGGATGTATTTAAGAGCGAAAGGGAACGTATTGATAATGATCTGAAAGAACAAGGTTATTTTTATTTCAGCCCTGATTATCTGATCTTACAAGTAGACTCAACTGTCGGTAAAAACCAGGTTGATATTCGAATGAGGGTAAAAGAGATTGCTCCAGATGCAGGCTTAAAACCTTATACCATTAATAACATCAATATCTTTCCAAATTATAACCTAAGGAGAGACAGCGCTTTAAGGAAGTCTACACCTGAAATATATAATGATTTCAGAATTTATGATCCCAAGAACACCTTTAAAGCTCCCTTATTTAACCGATTGGTATTCTTTAAAAAAGATGAATTATACAACCGTAAAGACCATAACCAATCCTTAAACCGAATGGTAAACATTGGGGCTTTCCAAGCTGTAAAAGCAGAGTTCACACCTATTGACAGCTTTAAAAACAATCAATTGGATCTTAATATTTACTTAACCCCTCTAAAGAAAAATTCACTTACATTTTCTGTTACCGGAACAAGTAAATCTAATAATTTTGTAGGTTCAGAAGTAAAGCTAACGCAAACTACCCGAAACTTATTCAGAGGAGCAGAACAACTGGATGTTAGTGCCAGTGGTGGTTTTGAAAGCCAATTTGGTGGGGGTGCATCCAAAGGATTAAACTCTTATTCATTTACAGCAGAGGGGAAACTCACCTTTCCTCGGTTTATTACACCTTTCAGCGGGATAAATAGCACCAATGCCTTTATTCCAAAAACTGTAGCCTTGCTGGCTTATCAGTTATTACACAGAGGCTCACTTTACAATATCAATTCTTTTAAAGGTCAATTTGGGTACAAATGGAACGAAAACAAGTATAAGGAACACTCCTTTAATCCAATTTCAGTAAACTATGTAACTTCCGGCCTCTTAACATCAGATCAGGCAAAAAAGGATAGCATTTTAAATGTTACACCAGGATTGATTAACGTACTTGAAAAACAATTTATAATTGGGAGTACTTATGGTTTCACCTATACCAATCAATTTGAAGATTACAGAAGGAATACCATGTACTTTAATGGGACACTTGAAACAGGTGGAAATCTTTGGGGTGCTTTTGTAGGGAAAAATAAAGATGGGAACAAAGCCATAGGTGGCATTGCCTTAAATCGTTTTGTTAGGTTAGAGGCAGATTTTAGAGATTATTTTAAAATTACCAAAACAATAACATGGGCAAATCGGATAGACATTGGTTATGGTTATGCTTATGGAAATCAGAGTACACTTCCGTTTGTACGTCAGTTTTTTGCTGGTGGAACAAATGATATCAGAGCATGGGCAGCCAGATCTATAGGCCCGGGAACATATTATTATAAAAATGATCCTGCAGTAGTGAATTCAAACTATATAGACCAAAGCGGAGATATAAAGGCACTCATTAGTTCAGAACTTCGTTTTAAAATGATTAGCAGACTTTACGGAGCCGCATTTGTAGATGCTGGCAATATCTGGTTGCGTAAGGAAGATGTAGGGACACCTCCTACTGATGATAATCCGAAAGGTACTGATGGTCGTCCTGGATCAGGCTTTAAACTTAAAAATGCGCTGAATGAATTCGCAATTGGTACAGGCGCGGGACTTCGAGTAGATGCTTCAATTTTTGTGATTCGTTTAGATGTTGCATTCCCCATACGTAAACCTTACCTTCCAGAAGGGAAAAGATGGGTAATTGACCAGGTCGACTTTGGAAATAAAGACTGGCGTAAAGAAAACTTAGTTTATAACATTGGAATAGGATATCCATTTTAATTATGACACTGTTTAAAAAAGTAAAGCATTTTTTTAAGGCGACTGGCCATCTGTTTATTGCTGCAGGAAAGGGTTTTATAGAAGACCGGGTAATGAAACTCAGTGCTGCTTTGGCTTACTATACCATTTTCTCTCTTACCCCCTTAATTATCATTGTGCTTTCGGCCGCAAGTTTATTTCTGGGATCTCCAGATACAAACACTACAGGTATTAATCCTAGAGAAGAACTTTTCTCTGAAATTGGCGACCTTGTAGGGCCTGACGCAGCTGCTCAACTTCAAACTTTCGTAGTTAACGCTAACACCACTGGAAAGAGTACAATGGGACTAATTATTGGTATTGTCACCTTAATCATTGGTTCTACAGCCATCTTTACTGAAATTCAAGACAGTATTAATCTAATTTGGAAAGTAAAAGCTGTTCCAAAAAAAGGTTGGCTAAAATTAATCATTAACAGATTACTATCCTTTTCGCTCATTGTCTCACTAGGATTTTTATTGTTGGTGTCACTCGTCATCAATAGTATTGTAGTAGCCATTGGCGACAGGCTAGGTTATCTGATCTCTAATAGCAAAATCAGCGAATACTTCCCTGTTTTTGACAACACGACAACGCTGTTGATTAATATTTTAAATAATGCAATTACACTAATTGCAGTGACCGCTGTATTTACCATTATCTTTAAAGTCCTGCCTGATGTTAAACTCAAATGGAAGCCAGCAATTGTTGGTGCCCTATTTACCGCCCTATTGTTTAGTTTAGGCAAATACCTGATCGGAATTTATATTGAGAAAGGCAACCCGGGCTCTGCTTTTGGCGCTGCCAGTTCATTAATTGTTATTTTATTATGGATATACTACACCGCTATTATCCTATATTTCGGCGCCGAATTTACTCAGGCTTATGCCGAACGTTATGCAAAAGGGATTATGCCAAGTAAATATGCTGTTCACACCAAAATTGTTGTAATAGAGAAAGATGTGACTGTTTTACCACCACAACATCCAAAAGACACTAAAATATAAGGCTTATATATACTTGGTGATTTTATCTATGAGCTCCTGTTCAAGAAAGGGTTTTAATACCAGATCGTTCATTCCAGCTTTCAGATAAGCTTCTCTATCTTCTTGCAATACATGGGCTGTAATACCTAGAATAGGAATCCTGGACTTACTAAAATCTCCATTATACCTCACTTCGTGTGTGAGCTCTACCCCACCCATTATAGGCATTTGTATATCTGTAAGGATAAGATCATACTCATTCTTTTTAAATAGCTCTAACGCTTCTTTCCCATCATAAGCACAATCAAACCCCATATCCCATTTTTTTAATACCGTTTGCGCAAGCAGAACGTTCATTTTATTATCATCAACCAATAAAATATGCTTTCCGGTAAGCTTTCCCTTTGATTCAGGTTCACCAACCAACTCTATCATTATGTTTTCTTTAGTTTTAGCATAATCATAAGGAACCTCAAAGCTAAAAACAGATCCTTTTCCAAGCACACTGATCACATCTATTTTTCCTCCTTGCAGCTCTACAATTTTCTTACAAATGGCTAAGCCTAAACCCGTCCCCTGCTTAGTAGAAGAATATACTTGAGAAAATTCATCAAAAATAAACTCTAAATCCTCCGCCGCAATTCCAATCCCAGTGTCTTCAACCTGCACTTTCAGTACAGCTTGTTTCTTATTATGTGAAACGAGATTTACTCTTAAAATCACCTTACCATTCATTGTAAACTTAATGGCATTGGTTAATAAATTCATTACCAACTGTTTCAAACGCAAACGATCTCCCGACAACATTACCCCCTTTTCTAAGGACACCCTGTTTTCCAGATGAATATTTTTATTTACAGCCAGTACATTCATACTATTAAATACCTCCATAATCTCTTCTTCAGGAAAGAATGCAGTATTTTCAAGGTTTATTTTTCCAACCTCATATTTAGAAAAATCAAGAATCTCATTAACCAGCGCTAATAACATCTCTGAGGAATTACGAATAGCATTAACCTGATCGAGCTGTTCAACTGTTAATTTACTTTGACTTAGCTGCTCTGAAAAACCAACTACTGAATTAAGTGGTGTCCGTATTTCGTGACTCATATTGGCAAGAAAACGGCTTTTTGAATGAGATTCCTGCGAAGCCCGTTTCCCAAGATTAATCAATACCTTTTCCTTTTTATACAACTTGGTAATATTATACAAAATAATCAGTACCAGACTAACCAATAAAAGGATATTAATAGTTGTAATCCAATCTAATGATCTAATATCTGTTAACAGTTCATCACCTAATAATGTCCTGGTATCTAATACATAAGAGATTTCTTCTTTTTTATAAGTCTGTAATATGCTAATGATTTCAGCGACCAGTTTATTGTTTAATAATAAAATTGCCTTTTCATCACTCCTTAGCTTATTAGCATTTGCATAAAGATGCTTATAGTATGCTTCTATTTTTTTAAGCTGCTCCTTATTAAAGCTTCTGACATCCTGATTAACAACTACATTCCTTTCTGTTTTGATAATTGTTAAAGAAGTATCCTTTTTCTTTGACGAAAAGGCATCTGCAATTCGGCCAAAGAACTTTTTATTTGGAATTGGTTGATGTCTGATTGTATCAAAACTGGTAATTGTTTTAAATTCCTTTTTAGCTGTAGGAAGATCTATTTTAGCTTCTGCCTCTCTTTCAACAAGTCCGAGCTGCGCAAAACCAATAACAAGACTATCTGTTAGCTTTCTTAGTTTTAAATAACTTTCTGTTTTTAATTTCTTCTGTTTAAGTAAGGATTGAAGATCAGGAGTTAGCACATTATCATCAACATTGATATTTAGCTCCCCTAAATAAGTGGACACCTTCTGAATTTGCACCGAAAACTTTTTAATATACTCTCTGTCGGCAGTAACAGCATATAAACGAGAGTTATTCTCCGCCTGGTATAGCGTATAAATACAGCTATCCATTTTTGAGTAATCTTCTTTAAGCTGAATAAGTGCAGCAGCATTACGCTTCAACTCATTCATTTTATGATACCTTAAGTATAAAAAAAAGGCAAAAAGAAATAGAATCAATATTAAAAATACGATTAGAAAATAACGTATAGGAGACCTTTTTGCAGCACTAAGAGACATAATTCATTTTTTGACCACAGTTACACTGTAGAACTTATTAAACTAATGTATCAATAGGGAGATCGATCAGTTTACAAGTATAATTCAAAAAAATTACAATTCGTCTATATAAAATGTTAAATATTAAGCGATATCCATAGCATCCTCAACCTCTTCAGCCTCAGCAGAATCAATGATTGCCTCCTCTTTGCTTACTTCATCTTTCTCTACTCGAAGATTTCTAATAATATGTTGTTGTCTGTCGGGAGTATTTTTACCCATATAATATTCAAGCAGACTTTTAATCGTCTGATCTTTTAGGATAACTGGGTCAAGTCTAATATCCTTTCCAATAAATAACCCAAACTCATCAGGAGAGATTTCTCCCAAGCCTTTAAATCTGGTTATTTCCGGTTTATTACCCAACTTTTCAATTGCTCTCTTACGCTCATCATCGCTATAACAATAAATTGTTTCTTTCTTATTCCGTACCCTAAAAAGTGGCGTTTGCAGTATATAAACATGTCCTGCACGAACCAGATCAGGGAAAAACTGGAGGAAGAATGTCATCATCAATAAGCGGATGTGCATTCCGTCAACATCGGCATCTGTGGCAATAACTATATTATTGTAATGTAGACCATCTAGTCCGTCTTCAATATTTAAAGCGTGTTGTAAAAGGTTAAACTCCTCATTCTCATAAACAACCTTTTTAGTTAATTCATAACAATTCAAAGGTTTTCCTTTTAAACTAAATACAGCCTGACAATCTACATCTCTCGATTTTGTAATTGACCCTGATGCAGAGTCTCCCTCAGTAATAAAGAGTGTCGTTTCATAGCGTTTATCATGTGTGCTATTAAAATGCACCTTACAGTCTCTTAATTTTTTATTATGTAGCGATGCCTTTTTTGCCCTGTCATTTGCCAATTTCTTAATACCAGCGATATCCTTACGTTCGCGTTCCGATTGTAGGATTCTTTTCAACAAAGCATCCGCTACATCAGAATGCTTATGAAGATAATCGTCAAGTTCCTTTTTAACAAAATCATTAATAAAAGTACGCACTGATGGCCCATCAGGTCCCATATTTTGAGATCCTAATTTAGTCTTTGTTTGTGATTCAAATACAGGCTCTTGTACACGAACAGAAATCGCTGCAATAATAGATGACCTGATGTCCGATGCATCATACTCCTTTTTATAAAACTCTCTGATTGTCTTTACAACAGCCTCTCTAAATGCTGCCTGATGTGTTCCACCCTGTGTAGTGTGCTGACCATTAACAAAAGAATGGTAATCTTCACCGTATTGCTGACCATGTGTCATCGCAATTTCAATATCATTACCTACCAGATGAATAATAGGATAGCGCAAGCTTTCTACATCTGCATGTTTATTTAATAAATCATAAAGCCCTCTTTCCGAAAAATACTTCTGACCATTAAAACTAATCGTTAAACCAGCATTTAGGAACACGTAGTTCCAAATCATACTTTCTACGAAATCGGTGATATAATGATAATTTCTAAAAATAGTTTCATCAGGATAAAACGTAATAGCTGTTCCATTGCGTTGGGTAGTATCAATAATATCATTATCAACAACAATCTCTCCCTTAGAGAATTCTACTTTCTTTGTTTTGTTATCACGATAAGACTGTACCAGAAAGTTTGTCGATAAAGCGTTTACCGCTTTGGTACCAACCCCATTTAGTCCTACCGATTTTTGAAAGGCTTTACTGTCGTACTTACCACCGGTATTAATTTTAGATACACAATCAATCACTTTACCTAATGGAATACCACGACCATAATCTCTAACGTTCACTTTCTGATCAGAAACAGTAATTTCTATGGTACGTCCGGAGCCCATTACAAACTCATCAATAGAGTTATCTACAATCTCTTTAAGTAATACATAGATTCCGTCATCCTGAGCGGAACCATCCCCCAGTTTTCCGATGTACATGCCGGGACGTAATCTAATGTGTTCTTTCCAATCAAGAGAGCGTATACTATCTTCGTTATAATTCGGTTCAGCCATGATGTATTTTGAGTAGAGTAGAATTACAAATTTAAGCTAATATGCATGTTAATCAACCACAAAGTTTCAACAAATACACATATTAGGGTAAAAAAGGCCAATAAGCAAAAACCGAAAGTTATATGTACATTTGCATAAAAACAAGTTTTTTTTTTACCACATACTTTAAATTAAAATACAAACATATTGTTATTCAACGAATTAAATCTGATTGAGCCTATTCTAAATGCGCTGCAAACAGAAGGTTATACACAACCTACCCCTATACAAGAACAATCTATTCCATCTATATTACAAGGCAGAGATTTACTAGGCTGCGCACAAACCGGGACAGGGAAAACTGCGGCTTTTGCTATACCAATGCTTCAATTACTAAGTAAGCCACACACCAATACAAAGATTCACAAAAGCATTAAAGCTTTAATTTTAACACCTACACGTGAGCTTTCTATACAAATAGAAGAAAGCTTCAAAGCTTATGGCAGGAACCTTCCCTTAAAACGTCTGGTAATATTTGGAGGTGTAGGTCAAAAAGCACAAACAGACGCTTTACAAAGAGGTGTAGATATCCTTGTAGCAACACCGGGTCGCTTATTAGACCTGATGAACCAAGGCTTTATCAATCTTAAAGACATTGAGATTTTTGTACTAGATGAGGCTGACCGTATGCTCGATATGGGTTTCATTCATGATGTAAAGAAAGTAATAGCTAAATTACCTGTTAAAAGACAGACATTATTCTTCTCGGCAACTATGCCTAAAGAAATACAATCACTGGCCAATACCATCCTTACAAATCCTATTAAAGTAGAGGTTACTCCAGTATCTTCAACTGCAGAAAAAATCCAACAACAAATTTTCTTTGTAGAAAAAAATGATAAAAGAGGCCTTTTGTTACATATTCTGCAAGACAAAACTATAGAAACAGCATTGGTTTTTGCAAGAACAAAGCACGGATCTGATCGTATTGTAAAAGATTTGATTAAAGCAGGAATAAGAGCAGAAGCTATCCATGGCAATAAATCACAAAATGCCAGACAAAGGGCATTAACTAACTTTAAAGCGAAAACAACCCGTATTTTAGTAGCAACGGATATTGCAGCCCGTGGAATTGATGTTGATGAGCTAGCTCATGTTATCAATTATGAATTACCAAATATTCCAGAAACTTATGTACACCGTATTGGCCGTACTGGCCGTGCAGGATTAAGTGGCACAGCATTTTCATTCTGCGATCCAGAGGAAAAAGAGTTTTTAGATGATATAGAAAAACTAATTGGCCTAAAAATTACTGTCGCAGAGGATCATCCATATGCGATGAGCTGGCAAAGTCTAATGTCAGGAGCCGCAGCGGCAAAATCAAAAGGAAAAGTAAAGCCATCCAGAGGCTCACGTCCTGAAAGAGGTGCGCGTACAGAAAAATCTGAGCGTCAGCCCAATCTTAGCGGAGCAAAAAAGACACCTCATGGTGGAAGAAAGTGGACTAAAAAATAAATTATCCTTTTAAAAACTAAAAGAAACCGTAGCTTATTTACGGTTTCTTTTAGTTTTTATAGTATTCTACCACCTTACTTATTTTACCAAGCTCCTTTAAAGTCCCAATTGCTTTAATCCTTAATTGCCTAACCCGTTCTGGAGTTAATTCCAATTTAAAGGCAATATCATCAAAGCTTAACTCCGGAAAGCCGTCAATTCCATAAAAATATTTTATAATCAACGACTGTTTTTTAGGCAGGTGACTCAACAATCTAATCATATCTGTAGACAATGAGTCTTTATACAATTGATTTGTTGGATTCAATGAATTTTGATTAACCAAGACCTCTAATAGTGTTGCTTCAGTACTTGTATTACTAGGGGTATCTATGGATACAGCCTCACTATCGCTATACAATACCTCAGCCACCTTTTCTTCAGACATTTCTAGAATTTCTGCAAGCTCTACAACGGTAGGCACACGCTCCAAGTCCTGTTCAAGTTTTACCATTGCCTTTGCAACTTTCCTCATATCATTTATCTGGTTGCCCGGAATCCTTATTGTGCGCTTCTGATCAGATATGGCCTGAATAATACTCTGTCGAATCCAGTATACAGCAAATGAAATAAACTTAAACCCCTTAGTATGATCAAAGCGCTGTGCTGCTTTGATCAAGCCTAAATTACCCTCACTAATCAGATCCGATAATGCCATACCCTTACTTTGGTACTGCTTTGCAACTGAAACAACAAATCGAAGATTAGTCTTTATTAATTTCTCTAAGGCTAAAGCATCACCACTCTGAACCATCTTGGCTAAATTGACTTCTTCTTCTTTCTGAAGTAATTCAATTTGACCAATGTCCAATAGGTATCTGGAAATACTATCCTCAACACGAGTTGTTATACTTTGAGCTATCCTTAATTGTCTCATAATATATTTTGTTACGTTAATTTTTACATATCAAAGCTATAGAGGGTTTTTGGATAATTGTTAATCTAATTCATAATTTCCAATTCCTATATTCATCATTTTTTTTTAAGACAGTAAATTCCGATTTCTATTAGATTATTTTAATCGATTTTAATAGAACGTGTTATTTTTTTTTGATAACTTGTATTAGATTAATGAATTAACATTGATCATCAAAATTTACTTCAACTATGAAAAAAATCACGAGCAAATTGATTCTTGTTATAATGCTGTTCTCCTTTATGACAGCTACTTTAACAGGCTGTAAGAGTAAACCAAAGGACGCTGACTTAAAAGCCGCAATTGAAACCCTTTTACAAACGAAACCTACTGCCTTAGGCACCTCTGTTACTGTTGAAAAAGGTGTAGCTACCCTAAGTGGTGATGTCCCTGATGAAGCCGCTAAAGATGATCTTGAAAAATCTACGGCCAGTATTGTAGGTGTAAAATCAGTAGTAAACAACCTGAGCATAACACCTACTGCCCCTGTATCTATTTCGATGGATGATCCCTTAACAGCAGCTGTAAAAGATGCAACAAAAGACTTCCCTACAGTGAGCTCTACTGTATCAGACGGAGTGATTACCTTAAAAGGTGAGATTCAAAAAGCCAATCTTCAAAAGCTGATGATGGCATTACAAGCCCTAAAACCTAAAAAGGTAGACAACACACAATTGGTGATTAAATAATCAAGGAGGAACAAAAAAATGGCTTTACAAGATAAATATAAAGAACTTATAGATACCGCAAATTCTGCAGGCGTAAATGACTTAAATATACGTGAGCAAGATGGCGTATTGTATATAGATGGTGCTACAAATGGTGCAGTAAAACAGCAACTATGGGATACTTACGAACGTTTGGATCCAAACTATTCTTCTGGAGATGTAGTCATGAATATCAACAGTGTTGCAGGTATAGCGGAAGGTACAAAGCTAAAAGTAACCACAAACAGCTCTAATCTAAATATCAGAAAAGGCCCAAGTACCAACGATGATATTGTAGGAAAAGCTGCCAGAAACGAAGTAGTAACTTTGGTAAGCAAAGCAAATGATCAATGGTGGCTTATTAAAACTGATCAAGGAGAGCAAGGTTATTCTTATACCCAGTATCTAACTCCATTAAGTTAACCCATAAAGAAGGCATAAAAAAACGAGGGTAAAATTACCCTCGTTTTTTTATGCCTTCTTATTTTATTAAGTCTTTCTAATTTTAATAATTCTCAACCAATGCATCACTTTCATGATTGGATAGGTCGGATCAAACTCGAACCAACGTGATGCAAAATTTGGACTATTTGGCTTTTTGTGATGGTTATTCTGAAACAACTCACCAAGCATTAAAAAATCCAGTGGCAAAGAATTTTTACTATGATCATTATTATCATGGTTTGAATAACCATACTTATGTCCACACCAGTTTACAATTGCACCATGTAATGGTCCCATTAAAAAATGAATTGGCAGCAACAAAAACATCCACCATGCCGTAGCAAAGGTTACATAGAACCACACATAAAAACCGATAAAAATAAAACGTGTGATCCATGAATCACCAATTTTATCGATCAATGGCCAAGAAGGGTAATTGTCCCTGAATTGCTCTTCAGGTTCTACATTAAACTTGGCATAATTCAGATAAATGTTTTTTGTCTGAATCATCATACCCCAAACATCCTTTACAAAATGGGGAGAATGCGGATCTTTCTCTGTATCACTAAATGCATGGTGCATACGATGTAATATGGCATAAGCCCTGGGATTCAAAAAAGAAGACCCCTGGGATAAGAAAGTAATGAGATAAAAGAATTTTTCCCAAAAACTATTCATTTTAAACATCTTATGGGATGCATAACGATGAAGAAAAAAAGTCTGAGAAAAAAGTGAGAGAAACCAGTGTAAAAGAAAAAATATTAAAATAATCATATAAGGGTTAACGAATATCGTATGTAAATAGCTCAGATAAAAGATAGAAATGACTTTGAGATGCCTTAACGTCCAAAATCATCTTGTACCCTAACAATATCATCTTCATCAGAAGGCATATTTAAATCAGTATGTTGCCATATTTCTGCTACAATACCCCAATCATCCAATCCAATCAAACGATGACGCTCACCTTGCTTTAACTCTATAGTTTGACCAGGTGTAAGCTGTTGTACAGGTCCTTGCTCGTCTGTATCACTTACACTTACCCCCACTATTCCATTCACTACCTGCCATATTTCTGCACGACGGTGATGGTATTGCCATGAAAGTCTTGTATTTGGTGCAACTATTAAAATTTTAGGGCTTAGTTTACCTGATATTTTTAATTCGTCTACATTTAATTTATCAAAATATACATTAGCAAACTGTTGTGCCTGCTCTTCATCAATCACGAAAAAACCACCCCATGGACGATTTTCATCACGGTTAACTACATTAAATCCTTCGATTTTTAATCGTTGTGCTACGCTATCGAATATTTCTTTTTTTTGATCTGACATTTTATTTTGGTATTTAGAATTGCCAAAGATAATAATATCAATTAAATACAAGACTCATTAAGGTAAACGGTCTATATCAAGGAGATCTAAATTCAAATCTGCGATAAGGTCATATAACAAGGCTACATTTTTATCATTCGCATAAACTTTCTGATCAAGCAGTTCCTCATACTTATCCAGAAACTCATCATCATAAAATTCATCCGGCATTTCAATTTCATTATGCTGCAATTGACTTGCCGTATGGTAAAGTAGCCTGGCAATGGTAAAATATACCGCATTTAGGTTGATCAACACATCTTGATAATCTTTATTCTCCCATTCAAAAATATAAATATGATAATTATCAGAAGCCAACTGGTTGTATTCATCATTTTGCATAACCTCAAACTCATCAAGATTGTTGATCAGAAAAAAGGTTTTGGAACAATTAATAACCTTATCTATAGAACGAAGTAGCAATTTCACAACAGGATCATCCACAACTTCAAGTAATTCAAAGTCTTCTGCTGAAATAGAATCGGGCTTAACAAGCCCTTTTAAATCAGACAAATCCTTTTCATAAGCCAATAAAAACCCATATTTACAATATTCGCTTACAATAAAACTCAGCACATGAGGAACAAGTCCCTTTATAGCATCTTCCAATCTTTCTGTATGTTAATGTAGGTAATGAAGTTAATTACATCAGCCGACTTTACAAAATACAAATAGATTAAATCATTATAGAGGGGCTGCACCGAACATCAATACCAATTTATCATTCTGATATAGGTTTAAAGTCTGATCAGCAACATCGAATTTAAAAGTCTTCTCACCAATCATAGTTAGAAATTGATGCTCTAATTTATTTAACTCTTCACTGCAAGCCATCATTGTCCCTGCCATTTGTTTAAAAGACAGTGTTTCCTCACTTTTATCATATCCTCCAAAAAAATTATTACATCCCGATTTCCCAGCTACACGATTCTGCTTCTCATCAAACATCATATAAACAGGTGATGCTACTTGCGTTACCCCATTCATTTGGATCAATTTCCATTTATGTTTTAACACGTAACCCCAAGCTGTATTTGCCTTTATTTTAACCTTTGTTCTTTGAACAACTTTTTTAAGCTTGTATTCATATGCCGAAGCATCTGCAGGGACATTTTTTCTTTTGGTTCTATTAACCAGTATCACATAACGATATCCTGGTTCATACTTAAATCCAGATATCTGATTATAAAAAAGTTCCCAACCTTTGCTATTCTTGTATTTTACCTGCATGCAGGTCATTGGTGCCACACCTGTACAGCTGGCCAGATCTTCTTTAATCACCATTTTAATCACCTCCGATTTAGAGGTGATCGAAAACCCAAACATTAAACCGAGCGTTAAAATTATTTTAGAACTGATACTTTTAAACATATTATATTTCATTTTGTGTGTTATACAAATATGATGCATCAATTACTTCATTTCCATAAAAATTAGATTTTACTATTCAAGAGCTTCAGATTAAGCTCTCCATTTTCATCCAGACTAAACATGGTGATAGAGGAATTCTCCTGTACAATACGTCTATAATATTTTAATGGCATTCCCAATTTATGTGCTAGATAAAGCCTGTTTATTCCGTTATGGCCAACGACAAGAATATTTCCATCAGGATGTTTTGCTAACATTTCTTTATAAAAATCATCTACGCGAGACACCACATCTGAAGCATTTTCACCTGTAGCTCCAGCTTTTGTCGATCCCGGATTATTCATCCAATCAGTCCATAAACCCTCATTTTCTGCTATAAACTCTTCCTTTGTTTTCCCTTCCCATTCCCCAAAATCCACTTCTATAATCCGTTCATCTGTCTGAACTGTTTTCAAGCCTGAAGCGATTTCAGCGGTATATAATGCCCGTTTTAAAGGCGATGAATAAACCGCATCAAACGACATTCCTTTTAACTGGCTATTTACCAGATTAGCCTGCTGCGTTCCTTTTTCGGTCAGGTCAATATCCGTTCTCCCACAATAACGATTGCCATCTGCATTATATGCAGTTTCTCCATGGCGTAACAAATAAACATTAAGCATGTATTTCTTCTTTTTTAATATATCCTTTTTCTAATAACAACCTTACAAAACGATAGTAGTTCGCCTCATATTTAGCAACCAAATGAGGTGTTGGCCTGACTTCTCTTTCTACTATAGTTAGTGCTTTTACCGCCGCTTCAAGTGAAGAAAAGTGAGTATTTGACGCTGCTAAAATTGCTGCACCAACAGCCCCAGATACCTCTTTCATTTTATAAATAGGTAAATTCATTACGTTACTACGTATTTTAAGCCAGACTTCACTATTGCTGCCTCCACCTGCTGTAAAAACAGCATTTATTTTCTCATTGGTAAATCCTTGAATCAATTCAAAGGCAAAACGTTCCAGATAAGCCACTCCCTCCATATTAGCCGTAAATCTTTCTTCTATAGATAGCCCCTCTTGTTCAAAACCTAATGCTTGTGGTGCCACCATTGGAAAACGCTCCCCTTTTTGTCTTAAGGGATAGGAAAGTAAGTCTGTCGGGATCAAATCCTCGGCCGCTCTGTTTAATCTATCCAACTGTGCTCCAAATTCATTTGTTACCCAATCCGCCCCAGTATTGCTTGCACCACCAGGCATCCAATATCCTGAGGGATGCCTATGACTATAAATACGTCCCTTATCATCCACAATTTCTTTTCTGGTTACTCCCTTTATCACCATTGTAGTGCCGATAGTTGTATTCCATTCGCCTGGATTAACAGCCCCCGATGCAATTTGGGAAGCACATCCATCAGTAATTCCAACCGTAACCTTAATATGTGCAGGAAGCTCAAACATTGCAGCAACCTCTTGGTTTAACGTACCGATCACCGTTCCTGAAGGAAATACTTCCGGAAGCCATTCTTTTTTCAAAGGCAGATGTAAAAACAAATATTCCGGCCATTCATAATTACTTACATCATAACCCGTTTTAAAAGCATTTGTATAATCCGTATAACCCCACTTTCCAGTTAACATCCCTGTTATATAATCTGCCGCATGAATCCATTTATGGATCCGGGCCGCTTTATCTGGGTAAGTTTCTCCAAACCATACCATTTTGGCAAGCGCACTAGAGCTATTAAAACCTGTAAAACCAGAATTATGATACTTTAAAGCAGTTGAAATACACTTTTCCGCTTGCTTAGCAGATCGTTTATCACTATACATCAAAGCATTATGTAAAGGAAGATGGTTACTATCAATTGGAATGACCGTCCCAGAGGTAGAAGTTACCGACATCGCAACAACATCATTAAGATCTAATTTCCCTTTAATAGTTTCGGTCAACTCTTTAAAGCAAGCTAAACAAGCTTGCCACCAAAGTTCTGGCGACTGCTCTTCTCTCGATTCCTCATCTAGAATAAAGACCTTAGCCGATCCCGCTACTACATTTCCGACAGAATCCAGCATAACAGTCCTTGCACCCTGAGTGCCAATATCTATTCCAATAAAATATGGTGCCATAACTAACTAAATGTTTCAGTGAATGAAGCTCTGATTTTTTTCCATTCCTGATACAACCGTTGATGTTGCTCATTTTCCTGTGGAATTGTTTCTTCCAGAACATGCGGTTCTATAAATGCTTTCCCTAAGGCTTTATTACAGATATATACTCCACCAACAACAGATGATTGTCTATAACTATTACGGATAATGACACGTTTCTGAAGTAAATTAGCAATAAATTGTCTCAATGTAGGACTTTGCACACCACCTCCACAAACCCAAATATAATCCTGATCATGTGTAGTTACTTCACATAGACTTTTATAATTCTCTCTGATGCTACAGGCAATATCCCATAAAGTTGCCCACACAAAACTACCACGCGTTAACAAATGTGAAACTGGTGCATCAAAAATAAAGCCTCCACGTGTCAATGGAGTTTTTTCATCGGCCAGTAATGAGCCTAATGAAGCCAGGCATTGGAAATGTGTAATTTCCTGTAGCTCATTCTCAATCACATCATAGCTCTCGTTTGGATAAAAAATCTCTTTTAAACGCTGATAATTTAATCCCGTAACACCAGCATTAGCTTCAAGAATGAAACTATGCTCATCTGTATGCCGATTAGTCCAGGTACGTTCCTGATCATCGGTAACATACTCACTTGTAATTTTAATAATAGGAGTAGTTGTTCCCGAAACAATAACCACATCATTCTCTAGTGGTCGTGTACTGATGATAGCTAGCTGCGTATCAGCCCCACCCACAATCACCTGTGCGTCAGCATCAATATTTAATACAGCCGCTTCGGATGCCAGAATATTTCCCAACACCGTTCCTGACAAAGTTAATCTAGGCAGAATAGCAGGGTCTAATTGAAAAATATCACATAATCTATTTGACCATTCGTGTTTTTCAACATCATACAACATGGTTTCTGAGGCCTGAGAATGCTCATAATGTAACACACCACTTAGCTTATACTCTACCCAGTCGCTAATACTTAAAAAAGTTAAAAACTCACCCCACAGCTCCGGTAATCTTTCCTTAACACCTACAATTTTTAATGCAGAGAATAAAGATGTAGGATAACGACCGGTAAGCTGATAAACCTCACTTTTGTCGGCAATCATATGCTCCCATTCTCTACCCCTATGGTCAATATTAGGAAGTCCAATTAGCGATTCCCCTTTTTTACCAATTAACACAATGCCTTCACGCTGACTTGTTGCAGTTAAAGCAAGTATTTTTGTTTTTGGTGTTTCAGCTAATACTTTCCTAGCAAGCCTTACTATCTGTTCCCATAAATCATCGGGATTAAAAAATAGTGCTTCCGGATAATTATAGTCTTTTTGGTTTTGCAGATTTTCCCTTGCGATACTCAGGATCTCTCCAGTGGTTGATGCCACTGCTACCCTCACATTTCCTGTACCGATATCAATTACTATATATGCTTCCTGATTTGTCATTCTTCGATTTAGTCTAACTTGTGAATCCTAATTTACTTTTTCCTGTTCAAACCATCTGAGGACTTTTCCATTCATTATTACTACATGATGATCTTCAACTTCATGTGTGGCTCCAGCAATATGCGGTGTAGCCAGAACATTGGGTAAATTAACCATCTTGTAATCCTTTTCATCTGGCGGCTCATGGTCAAACACATCTAACACTGCACCACGAATAAGTTTATTTTCCAATGCATACAAAAGATCATCGCGTTTAACCACACTAGCTCTTGCGGTATTCACAAAAACTGCATCCTTTCTCATTTTTGATATTAAACTTTTATCAATCATCCCTATAGTAGAATCATTGACAGGCAAATGAATTGAAACAACATCACAGCTTTCAAATATATCCTCCAATGAAGTTTTTATATATTTTGGGTTATAGCTTTCCAGGTAAGGATCATAGAACTTTACAGGACAGGGGAAGTTCTCCACCATACTAGCAATACGCTGTCCCACAGCACCAAATCCTACCATACCAATAGTTTTACCCGCCAACTCATTTCCTTTAAACTGAAGATACGAAGTATGAGCATCCTCCGTCCATGATTTACTCTTTAACCACTCTACCCCTGCATAAGTATTTCTCAACATATCTATTACTGTAGCAAGGAACAACTCTGCCACAGCTTGTGCATTTCTGGCAGGCGTATGAAAAACCGGTATTCCCATCTCCTTTGCCGTTTCTAAAGAAACATTTGAAGGAGTGCCTCTACATACCCCAATAAATTGAAGCTGAGGATTGGCTTTTATAACTTTTGCAGTAACATGGTCATGCTCTGTAATTAACGCATCTGCACTGGCATCCTGAAGAAGTAAGCACAATTCATCTTCATTAAAAGCCCTACCTAAATCTTTCCAGGGCTTATAAACTACTTCTCCTAGTTTTTCTGCCAATAATTGCCGGCCCTCTTCATGATAAGGGGCCGTAATTAATATTCTCATATTCTGTTTTATTATGTGTTATTATTATTAACTGTTGTACTGATAATTCTTCATTATTGATCAAACCATCAGACTGGAATAGCAGCTTCCGTATTCACCTCTGTATTTACTGTTTTGGCATTATCCGGAAGTGTTATAAACTTGGTTAGAATAGCACTCACTACATACAAACCTGCAAGAATCCAAACCACACCTTCATTTCCCAGGCTACCTATAAATAAACCAACGATAGCTGGCCCTACAAACACTGCCAATCCTGCTCCAAAGTTTAAAACAGCCATAGCTGCTCCCTTATCTTTTTTAACCAGTGATGGAACAAGAGCTGATAATGGTACATATCCAGCAAGAAGCGCACCCCATAGTATACCACAGAACATTACCATCCAAAAACTTCCCTCAAAAATTACAGGAGAATAAAAGAACAATAAGGTACTTAAAGCACAACCTATACCCCCAAACCACATTACTGTATTTCTCCATCCCAAACGGTCTCCAACAACGCCGAACAATAAGTTAAAAGCAATATTTGCTATAAATATAGTACCCCATATTTGCAACCATTCAGTGGTATTAAAACCATGAGAAGCCATATAAATGGGCATAAAAACAGGAAATGCAAACTGCGCAGTAGTGTTAATAACTCGTACAATCCCGCCCAATAGTACTTTAGGCTGCTCTTTCATGATGACAATTCCTTTAAGCAGTTCTTGAGATTTAGAAAGTGTGTTTTTACCTGCTACTGCTTCAAATTTGTCTTTCACCATTACTAAAGCAAAAAATGCACCGACTAGTACCCAGAAAATAGAACTCCATAGTGTCTCTAAATATCCCAGATGCAAAATTGCCCAACTTGAATAATAAGCTCCGAATACGTTTAACCCACCTGTAAATACGAACCAGAACCACCCCACAGCAGTTCCCAACTTTTTGCCTGGACTACGGTAAGTTACCCACACTAAAAAAGAATAAGCAAACAAAGGATAACCAAAACCTCTTACGGCATAAGTCATCAACATCAACCCATAATCTAATTCGGGGAGTGCAAAACCAACAAAACCAACTGTTCCTATAATATAAAGAAACAAGCCCATTAACATTGTCTTTTTTGGACCATAGCTTTCAGTCAAAACACCCGAAAACCAAGAAGAAATAGCAATGGTTACACCATAGACTATAAACATATTGGCCGACTGCTCCATCGTCATTCCCCGCCCTATAAGGTAGGGGCTAAGCCATCCTTGTTCTACCCCATCACCCATCATAAAAATCATAATTCCGAGGTAGCCCCATGCCAGATGCCTTGGTATCCCTGCCCTGTCGAGAAGAGAGTTATTCACATTCAATTCTTGTTTCATATTTGGTTATATTATTGGTTTAAATGATATTTTTTCTATGGATTTCTCTAGTAAATAATGTTATAAAGCATTTATAGATTGTTGTTTTTAATCAGATATGCACTACCGATTCAAGAAAATAATGGTCACTAGGATATCGCCCATCGATATGATCCATTATAATTTTAGAGGAAAATGGTTTTATCTCACCGCAACTAAATATAAAATCAATCTTCGTCTGGTTTCTATTAACATACTTATCCCCTTGAAAATTATGAGCAGTATATCCCGGTTCTGTATTCCCGTATAAATGGGTATAAGTATCTTTCCACTTGCTATCTTTTAATAATTTATAAACAGTATTGGTCATACCAATATTAAAATCACCCGATAAGATTTGCGGATATCTAGCATTATATTGCCCAGCCTCATTAATTACCACCTTAATCTGCTCTTCTCTGGCTGACTGGCTTTTGTGATCAAGATGAAGATTTACCACTCTAAAATCCTTTCCAGACTTTTTATCTCTTAATCTTACCCAATTGGCATGACGTGCTCTGGCAGCCCCCCAGGATAAGCTTCCTCCAACAAGAGGGGTTTCGGATAACCAAAAACTCCCTGCAGACAATAATTCATATCTCTTTTTGGAGAAAAAAATTGGGTTTTTAGCGATTCCCTTATATCCCACTATGCCATCCATTTCTGGCCCCTCAAACCCAAAGGAGAAGAAGCTTGGAAAAGCCTTTTTTAAATCTTCATTCTGGTTCTTTAACACTTCCTGAAGACATAGAATATCCGGTTTATGATTACGCATAATCTTAATGCACATCTTTTTTCTACTTTCCCAACCATTTCCTAATTGCTCATCCTCAGGAAGATCAACACGGATATTACAACTAAGGAATCTATGTAGACTTTGATCAATTAAAATATCAGGTAACAGTGATGAAGCAACTGCAGATTTTGTTAGCAACGGGGCAGCGACAGCAATTCCTATACCTTGAATAAAATTTCTTCTTGATAGCATTTAAACAATTATTTATTTAACTAAATCTATTGAATTAAGATATGCTCCTTTGTCGACCAACTCTTGTTGTAACTCAGAAACCTCAATTTGTGATGGTAAAATATTCTTTCTCACGGCAATTTTTGCTGCTCTACCTGCGGCCTCGCCCATAGCCATACATGGAGCCATAACTCTGATTGCCGACATGGCTTCATGTGTGGTAGAAATACACCTGCCAGCAACAATAAGACCTTCTATTTTTTCAGGAATCAAAGCTTTATAAGGAATATCATAGCAGTCACCACACCACTCCAATGTACAGCCTCCGCCTTGTGGATGATGTATATCCAATGGATAACTGGCTACCGCAATAGCATCATCAAATCTTGCACACTCTAAGACGTCCTTCGCAGTCATAACATATTTACCTACTATGCGTCTAGTTTCTCGTATCCCAATAAAGGGGGCCATCTTAGTGAAATATGCATTTTCAAAACCAGGAACATAAGCAATCAGGTACTTTTGAATATCAATTAATTGTCTCCTACCTTCAAGCTCTCCATAGGACAAGCTTTCAGGATCCGTTCCATTTACACCATTTACCCGGGTCATATTTACCCATACCTCTCCCTCTCTTAATCCAGTAATCAGAATAGTCCTTTCTACAGGCAACTTAACCCCCTCTGCTCGTGCCCGCTCCATTAAACTCCTAAGACCAACCACAATAAACTGGTTATTTTGTCCAAAATATTCAGCTGGAATAAAATCTGTCAAATAGGTTCTTGGCTCATCTGCAATACTCATTCTTAGCTTCTCCGTATCAACACCCCCTAAACAGAACATCAAAGTTGGCGGTTGTACTCCACCTGTCTCATTTCCCTGCTCGCAAGCAACACCTGCTCTGAAAGCAACGTCTGCATCGCCAGTACAGTCTATCACTGCCTTAGCTAAAATAGCTTCTCTGCCTGACTTACTTTCTATAATCACACCTTTAATCCGATCGTCCTCCATGATTACATCTGCAAAGAATGTATAAAGCAATACATTTACACCGCTTTCTATCAACATCTCCAACCCAACATTTTTCACTGCCTCAGGTTCAACAAGCGTAAGACTCATATGCAAAGGACAAGGACGATGTTCGCTCGCCGCATCATTTTCTTTCAGCTTATCTATAAACTTTTGCGGTAATCCTTTAATAATCTGATTACCTTTCTGACCTAGAAAACCCAAAACAGGCAAACCAATAGTCATATTTCCACCCACAAAACTTCTACTATCGATAAGTGCAACACTCAAACCATCCTCTGCCGCTGCCAGAGCAGCGATTAAACCAGATGGCCCGCCACCCACAACTAACACATCAACATCAAGTCTGATTGGTAATTCTCTGGCCGGCTCTTTTATTAATCTTGTAGTTTTCATTAGTATATAATTGATTTTTATGGGTTATCAAGCTTACAAAGCTTCGCTCTTTGTTTAATGTGCCAGTAAAGCTTCATCTTTTTTAATAGTCTTATTAGGACGTTCTTTTTTGACCATAGTCCACAATACTAAAACAGCTATAGGGTGTAAAAAAGCCATGGCAATAAATATCTTTTCAGCTCCGAGTGTCCCCATAAACTGTCCAACAAAATAATTAAACAGCACAGCACCTGCAGCACCACAACCTCCTGCAATACCTAATACGCTGGCCACATTCTTAACTGGAAATGCTTCTGAGATTACCACACTAATGGTGAACAACCAGCTTAAACAAGCCACAGCTACAATACTGAAGATTCCTAATGTTGCTATCGCCGATGGGAAATATGGAGTTAATATACATAATGGGGTAACCACAGCTACACTTGTCAACATTATCTTCCTGGCTTTTAAGGGCTCTTTGCCATTTCTTACCATTCTGTCAGACCAAATCGAAGTACCTACAGCGCCGAGATCTGCAACCAGAAAAGGAATCCAACCAAACATCCCCATCTGTGCAAGACTTAAACCAGATTCTTCCTGCAAATATCCAGGTAGCCAGAACAAACAAAAGTACCATACAGGGTCGCTTACGAAACGAATTAGCAATATCCCCCACAAACTCTTTCTGCTCCATAACTGCTTCCATGTAAACGCTTCAGTATTTTCAACACTCGCACTCCCAACTGCCTCTAAAGCAATAGCTGGGGGCGGATCCCTGTAGATCAAAAACCATAATAAAGCTATAATGAGCCCGACTATACCAGCCACAATAAATACAGTATGCCAGTTATAGGAAATAGCAAGCCATGCCACAAGAGGAGGTGCTATAATAGCGCCTATCGAGCTTCCTGCAATACAAAGGCTGTTTGCTGTAGCTCTCAATTTACCAGGAAACCACACGGTAATTACACGTAACTGAGCTGGAAAATTGGTTGGTTCTGCCATCCCCAGCATCGCTCTAAAAAAAGTGAACTGCGCAAAAGTTCTTGAAATACCACCTCCAATACAAGCTACAGACCAGCCAATAATTCCATAAAGCATTACTTTCTTAGAACCAAACTTGTCAACAAGCCAACCAGAAACCGGATACATTAAGGCATAGCAAACTGTAAAAATATTAATCACAACAGCATATCCGTCATCACCCAGTTCAAATTCCTCTTTTAAAATCGGTTTCAGTATTGACACAATCTGCCTGTCAAAATAATTGAATACAATTGCCAAAAAAATGATAAAAATAATAAACCAGCGTCTGCGTTCAGGGATCATGAATGATGTCATTTTATTAAAATCGTATTTCGAAGTATTAAATAAAATTTAAAAGTCTAATCAATAACAGACCTTAGACACAAATAGGCTAATTTTATATGGGATAACATTGGGTTTATTCTTAACATTGGTCTATATTTGGATATTCAAATAAACAAAAAGAAAGATAAATAAACAAATAAAAACAAGAATATTAAAGCATTTTAAACCAACACTATCTTAAAAACTATTATAAAAAGCAGCTTAAGTAGTAATAGCCCCTAACATTGGGCTGTTTAATTTAAAATATGTATCCGATTTAATATATTTACAACAAGAACAATACGTTTTTTTATGAAAAACATAACAGAGAGACATCAGCTAATTCTTCAGAAATTAAAAGAACAGGGGCGTGTAGGTATTCAAGAACTTAGTGACATCATGAAAGTATCTGGTGTTACTATAAGAAAAGACTTAAAATTACTAGAAGACAAAAACCTATTGTTTAGAACACGCGGTGGGGCTTCTATTACAAACCCTTATGCTGTTGACCGTCCGATTAATGAAAAGGAATTTATCAATTCTGAAGACAAGCAAAAAATAGGAAAAGCTGCTGCAACACTGATTAAACAAAGTGATTCCATTATGATTGGTTCTGGAACAACCGTTTTCGAGCTTGCACGTTGCCTCCATCCAACTAAGCTCTTAACTGTAATTACGCCTGCTTTGAAAGTAGGACTTGAATTAAGCAACAGAAGCAATGTAGAGGTACTTCAACTTGGAGGATTAATTCGGCCTAATTCATCTTCCGTGGCTGGAAATCATGCTATGCGGGTACTTGAAGAGATATCATGTGAATTCCTGTTTTTAGGGGTAGACGGAATTGATCCGGATTTTGGCTTCTCAATCACCAACATCGCAGAAGCAACATTAAATCATAAAATGATTGAAACTGCTCAAACATTAGTCATCATGGCAGACAGCACAAAGTTCGGCAGAAGAGGCCTTGGAAAAATCTGCGGATTTGACCAGGTACATTATGTTGTTACAGACAACAAAGCATCCGCACAAACTATAAAAATGTTAGAAAACAAGGGTGTAAAAGTTATTATTGCTTAATAAATCAATATGTAAAGGATAACAGGAACAAAAAAACACGACTGTCCCTGTTATCCCCTTGCAAACCTAAGCTACTAAGATAAAAGCTTATTAATCCTTCCCACAATATAATCAATATCGAAAGGCTTACTGATATAGTCATCAGCTCCCGCAGCAATACTTTTCTCTTTGTTATTGTCATTAGCTGACATTACAATAATTGGAATATGCTTAGTAAAAGCATCTGTTTTCAAATCAGTACAAATATCTGTCCCATCACCATCTGGTAGCATCACATCTAAAATAAATAAATCGGGAACAGAATCTTTCAGCTTACTTTTAAGCTCTGTAAAAGAAGAAGAAAGTTGTAGTTCATATCCTTCATCCTTAAGTAAAACCCCAATAATATACCTGATATCTTCATCATCTTCGAGAATATGAACTCTTTTAATCATAATTAGTATTTGTTTTACATTAAAATTAATCTCCCATCTTAAAGCAACAATTCAGCCAATTCAATTACTTTTATTTATGGGATAGCAAACAATATAGTCGAATTTTCTAAAAATCTATCATCCAATCTGTACGTTTCCCTGTTTCAAGATTCAAATATTCAAAGCGTCTATAATCACAATATGAGCCCATATCAATATCACCATTAATAAATACACCCCCTGCAATAATGAGATGCTTACAAGGATAATCCGTCCTGGAGATCAGGATATTTATTCGCTGTTCTATCGCTTCGTACAAAACCTCAGTAGCCTCAAAAAGTTTATTATCTGCACTTTTAATTCGCTTCTCATGTCGCAAGAAGATCTGCTCTATTGCATTCATCTGATAGTCAAGCACAGTTACGTCATCTTGAATAATTTCATTATTCAGTAACTTATCTAGTGCACCTTTAGCCGCACCACAACAAGGTGAATTAGTTAATTGTCCGATGCGATGAATCTCGCCTACTTGTCCATCTTTAGTAATACCAATATGAGGAGCATAAAAAACAACTACTGCGCCATCAACAGGAACATGATTTACAAAGGCTGTCATACCAGTAACTCCAGCAAAAGGGAATCCACTCAAGCCACCCATTTTAAATGGCCCCAACATCTCGTAAGCTCTTTCAGGGTACTGTATGATATTGACATCATCACAACATATACTATCGGCGTACATCAACTGATCTGCTCTTAATCCTAATTGTTTCTCAACCACATCTAAAAGTCGATCCATCGCCACTTCCGTTGCATAAGCCCCAGGATAAAATTTACGTACAGTTCTTAAATATTGTCGATTCATTATTATATTTATTTAAATACCTCGAAACTATATTGTGCATCACTCCAAAACCCATCAAGCGCGATCATTCGAGGCTTAAGGAATGATATTAAGCTTGGCCAATCTTCTTTTTTAAAGATACTTACCTCTGGTAAAACTTTATAAATCCGACTAATTTTCTTGCCATATTCATCATAGCTTTCCAACTCCCATTCCCACTCCTCTTTTAATTGTTCTTCGAACATTTTTTTATACTCAGTAAACTGCTCAAAAATAAGTGCTCTAATTCCTTCATCGGGATGTGTAAGTTCAATAGCTATTGAAGCCTGACGCTTATCCACCTGCATTTTAAAATACAAGTGCTTTATCCCTGTTTTATAATTTATCCAGTTAACTTTTAAACCTTCGGCAGAAGTATGAGGAGCAATATATTGTCCGAAACTAGTCCAAAATTCCTGTTTTAACTGTGATACCTGATCTTTTGAATACAATTTATAATCGTGTTTAAAATAGTAAAACCTACCCATTAATATGTTAAGTGGGTTCGGGGTTCAAAAATACGGAACAAATGAAGGAGTAACATGACACACTGAGATATTTTTTTTATCTTTCAGCTAACCAAAAATCCAAATGATGTACTTAATCCAGTTAATCGCTCTACTTCCAATTGTACTATCGATAGTCGCACTTGTATTATTTTTTGTCATATTCATCAAGATGTATAAGACCTCAGTCAAAAGAAATGACATACTAGAAGACATACTGTCTGAATTAGAATCTCGAAAAGAATAAACAAGACTGACAATCAACTTATACAGTGTGGGTTAAAACATTAATAAAAACTCCGAAAACAATATTTCAATAATTAATTTGCAGGGTTTCTAAATTTAGTTACTTTTGCCCCACGCTAGTGATTCTTACCGCTAGCAAAACGGGGGATTAGCTCATTTGGCTAGAGCGCTTCGCTGGCAGTGAAGAGGTGATCGGTTCGAATCCGATATTCTCCACAATAAATGCTTCAGTAAAGCCTGAAGTTTTTTTTAAAATATTGTAAGATGGGGGGATACCAGAGTGGCCAAATGGGACAGACTGTAACTCTGTTGTCGCAAGACTTCGAAGGTTCGAATCCTTCTCCCCCCACAACAATCTCCAACAATAGTTATTACTGTAACCGTAAGGAAATTCCATTTATCCATAGCGAAGTTTTTTAAGTATAACAATTCGATGAAATTGGACATTGAATTGTAACAGATGTACTCTGAATTGTAGCAGACGCACCCCAAATACTGCCTTAGAACTGCTTTAACACTGGTTTCTTACTGCAAAAGCAGTAGCAGAGCAGTAGAAGACCAGTAGGAGAGCAGTAGAAAAGCAGTAGCAGGTATACACCAAACTACATACACCCTCTTCAAATAATTCTACAGTATCAAAACACATTTTACGATAAAATTAGGCGTAATTCCATGAAAATTTTAAGTAATTACTGTGATAATCAAACGGGAATCTAATTTTAGTCCACAACATATAGAATTGATTCCAATTATTGGAATCAATTCTATATGTTGTGGAGCATTCATGATTTTTATCAGATCTTTTTTGTTTCTGAAATGAGTCGGATGGAATAGTCGTAAATGGCTCTCACCTCATAGCTATTTCCTCTCTATTCCAATTGAGATTTGACCGAACAAACCCGAAGGAGACACGAACAAGGTCCCTGTTAATGTCGTCTTTGCTTTATAGGCTGATACTGATCCCTTTTGAACCCCAAAAATATCTGAAAATTTAAGGTGATAGGTCATTTGGCTAGTTTGCGATCAAAATTTATCTGTAGCCAAAATTGTTGTTGACAATGTCAATATAAGAATTTCAGTAAATAAAATGAAAGCTACTAAGATAGTAAACCGATAATTTAGTCAAACAACAGTATTATATTTTAGCATTCTTAAAAAGATGGTGCAAAAATTGCACTAAAAATTTAACAACATCTATTAAATAGCGTTATGATTTCTAACCTCTTTTAAGCATGATACATGCTAATCTACTTCTGATAATGGCATTATTCTTCGCCATGGCTCTGTTATTTTTACTAAGTCAGCGGTGGAAAATATCTTACCCTATTTTTCTTGTTGTTGGCGGCCTCGGACTCAGTTTTGTTCCGGGTATCCCTCCTATAAATATCAATCCAGATATTGTATTCCTTATTTTTCTACCGCCACTGCTTTTTGAAGCGGCCTGGTATACTTCATGGAATGAATTTTGGAAATGGAGACGTTCTATTTTCTCTTTGGGATTTGCTTTAGTTTTAATCACATCATTAGCCATAGCCTATTTCTCGGTCAGCATTATCCCTGGCTTTACACTAGCCTTTGGCTTTTTACTCGGCGGAATCATCTCCCCTCCTGATGCGGTTGCTGCAACCTCAGTGTTAAAGGGGGTAAGCATGCCTAAAAGAGGATTAACCATTTTGGAGGGAGAAAGCCTTGTCAATGACGCAGCTTCCTTAACGGTCTTTAGATTTGCATTGGCAGCCATCATAACCGGACAGTTCGTATTACAGGAAGCGGCAACGGATTTTTTCATTTTAGCCATAATGGGTGTGTTGGTAGGACTAGTTATTGGTCACGTACTGTATTATATTCTTAAATATTGGGCTAAGTCATCCAACATTACTACTCCAATTACACTTATTGCTCCCTACCTGATGTATATTGTTGCGGAAGAATTTCACTGGTCTGGGGTATTAGCAGTAGTTAGTGGGGGTCTATTTTTATCGTTTCGCTCACAAGACTTCCTCAATTACCACACCCGTATACAAGGAAAAGAGGTATGGGCAACTGTTGGCTTCTTATTAAACGGTTTTGTTTTTATTCTTATCGGACTTGAGTTACCCGTTATTGTAGCAGGTCTTGAGGGATATTCGATGGAAGAAGCAATTAGATATGCTTTAATCATCAGTGCTATTGTAATTGTACTGCGAATTGTGCTGGTTTATGCCTCTACTTTTATTCCAAGATTACTGAGTTCAAGAATTAGAAAAAAAGAAAAACATCCAGGCTTCAAACTTCCTTTCATCATAGGCTGGGCAGGAATGCGAGGTGTTGTTTCCCTTGCTTCAGCATTAGCAATTCCATTAACATTAAACACAGGCGCGCCTTTTCCACATCGGAACATGATCCTTTTCATTACTTTCGTAGTCATTCTCGTCACATTGGTATTCCAGGGGTTAACCTTACCCGTCTTCCTCAAACTGTTAAATATTAAAGAGATAGACGAACACGTTCCAGAAGACGAACAAATAGAAACTATTCGTTTACAACAGGCAAAAGAATGTGTGAGTTACCTTAATGACAAATACAGCGCAGAAATGAGTCAATATGAAACCATAGCCCGTATTAAGGAACAACTGGAAAGAAGTATAAAAGCTACTGAAAGAAGCTTAATTGCACAAACACAAAAAGAAGAAGTAAGATCTGTAAGAAAGCTTTACAGAAAGATCATGCTGGAGCTGGTTGAGCTTAGAAGAAAAGGATTAAAGAAAATGAAAAATTCCAAAAAATACGATTATGAAGTAATGAGGGATATTGAAGATAATCTGGACCTTGAAGAAGCCAGACTAAACAAACAATAACCCTATCAATAATTTTCTCCACATAGTTTATTTTATAGCCCTAATTTCAATCCCTTTTTACGGCTTTAAATAATTAAAAATAAGTTTCGCAGTGCGTTCGGATGCTCCGGCAGTACCCATTCTCTCGGATAGATTCGCATAATCACTCATCATTTGTGTTCTTTCTGATCCATTTAAAACCCCGGCTAAGTGTTGGGTGATATTTTTTGTATTGCAATCATTCTGGATAAGTTCTGTCACAACCCGCCTATCCATAATTAAATTCACCAGAGATATAAATCTAATTTTCACCAATGCCCGTGCTATAGCAACAGAAATGGCCCCACCGCGATAAACCACTACTTGTGGCACATGAAACAATGCTGTTTCGAGCGTAGCAGTCCCCGAAGCAACAATTGCCCCCTTAGCTACATTAAGTAAATTATAAGTTTCAGAAAACACCAAAGTGACATTATCTGTTTTTATAAACTGCCGGTAATAGGCTTCATCAAAGCTAGGTGCTGCGGCGACAACAAAATCATAATCAGGGAAGTGATGGGTTACGCTTAACATATCCGGCAGTAAACGCTCTATCTCCTGTTTACGACTACCGGGGAGTAAGGCTATAACTTCCCTTTCCAATTTATATTTTTTTCTGAAGTCCTTATCTGGAGTAAACTGAGCAATTTCATCCAATAAAGGATTACCTACATAGTCAACTTCCATTCCCCATTGTTTATAAAAATCGATCTCAAAAGGTAGAATACAAAACATTTTATCTACAATCCGCTTTATTTTAAGGACACGCTTCTGATTCCAGGCCCATACTTTTGGCGAGATATAATAGCAGACTTTAATATTATTTTCCTTTGCAAACTCTGCAATCTTCAAGTTAAATCCTGGAAAATCAATAAGTATCAATACATCAGGATTATAATCAAGCACTGCAGCTTTGCAGGCTTTCATATTTTTAAAAATGGTTCGCAGATTTAACAATACTTCTGTAAAACCCATAAACGCCATTTCTGAATAATGTTTATCTAAAACACCGCCTTGTGCCTGCATTTTATCGCCACCATAAAACCTAAACTCAGCATACCCATCCACTTCTTTTAATGCTTTCATTAAGTTAGCACCATGTAAATCTCCGGAAGCCTCTCCAGCAACTAAGTAATACCTCATTATTTGGATGTTTTATAAAAAAAGAATACAAAAGCCCATAAAAAGGTAGCACTAATGATACCCCTACCGACATTATCTTTATTCAATTTAAAAAAGTAATGCATAAATATTGCGTTTACTGCAATACAACCAATCAACAATAGATCAGCTTTAGCTAAATATTCGAACTTTTGCATTAGATACCATACTATAGAAAGTAAAATTCCGGGTATCAGTATCCCGATACCCAATCCTATAAATACAGAGTTTTTAAGATCTGCCAACCGGTTTTTGATCATAAGCATTAACCAAGAGATGGGCCGTCTGGGGCCGCAGTTCTTTTTACGTTGTTTGTTATTGTTGTTGTGGAGGAAACGGCTCCAGGGACATCAAAAGTCCAACTGTTTAATACTGGTATAGCGTGATGAGCAGTAAGGTCAAACTGAACCGGCACTACCGAGACAAAACCATGTTCCAATGCCCAAACATCAGTATCTTCACCTTTATCATAGTTTTGAAAAACACCTGTTAACCAATAGTACGGACGCTCATAAGGATCTTTACGCTCGTCGAACTCTTCTGCCCACTTTGCATTGGCCTGTCTGCAAATCTTAATTCCCTTTAGATCATCACCTTTCGGGAAGTTTACGTTTAACAAAGTTGCCTGAGGTAATCCATTTTCCAATACTTGTTCAGAAATGGTTTTGATATACTTTTTACAGTGGCTAAAGTCTGCCTGTTGAGAAAAATCATCTAGTGAAAAACCTATAGAGGGAATATTTTCAATAGCGCCCTCAACAGCGGCAGACATGGTACCTGAATAAATAACATTGATAGAATTATTTAAACCGTGATTAATTCCAGACACACAGAGATCTGGTTTTTTCCCTTTAAAAATCCTATTGACAGCAAGTTTAACACAATCAACTGGCGTGCCTGAACATTTATACATTTCAACACCAGGATATAAGTCTACACGGTCAAAACGCAAAGGCTTTCCAATTGTAATGGCATGCCCCATTCCCGACTGCGGGCCATCAGGTGCCACAACTACTACATTACCAATCTCCATCATTACATCAATTAGGTTTTTAATACCTGGTGCTGTAATTCCATCATCATTCACTACCAAAATATTGGGTCTTGTATTCTGCTTCTTCATATACTTTTATTTTATACCATAAAAGCAATTTATGTTCTTATTAGCAATTATGCTGTATGGTATTATGTAGCAGTAAAAGTACAAGAAATCGACTACAAAAATTAAGCAATCCGCTTATATTTGATCATCAGTTATTTAAATTTAATGGATTGTAACTTAATAACCGTAGAGGTGTCGAATTACTATCGATTTCTAAGGAGATAATTACTACTAAAAACTAACTAATTTATTTTTATAATGAAGAACAAACTACTACTGCTTGTCTGCTTCCTGATCGCAGGTTCAAGTGTAATGGCACAATCCACCTATCAGTGGAAAACAGCCTCATCAGGCGGATATACTTATAAATATGTCACTAATGACCCTACCAAAGCTCGGTTTTACACATTAAAAAATGGTCTTACCGTAGCCTTATCACCAAATACAAAAGAGCCAATAGTTGAATTTCGTCTGGCTGTAAGGGCTGGTAGCAATACAGATCCTAAAACTGCGACTGGGTTAGCACATTATCTGGAGCATTTATTGTTTAAAGGAACAGATAAGTTCGGCACATTGGATTATGCTAAAGAGAAACCCCTATTAGATAAAATCTCTTCCCTTTATGAACAATATCATGGCACTACAGATCCTGCAAAGCGTAAAGAAATTTATGCGGAGATCGATAAAACATCAGGTGAGGCTTCTAATTATTCTATTGCCAATGAATACGATAAAATGATGAAATCAATTGGTGGACAATCTACCAATGCACATACCTGGTATGAAGAAACAGTTTATAATGAAGACTTTCCATCTAATGCAACAGATCAGTTTCTTGCTTTGCAGGCAGAACGTTTTCGTAGCCCGGTCTTTAGAATTTTCCATACAGAGTTAGAGGCCGTTTACGAAGAAAAAAATCGTGGCTTAGATAATGACTCCTGGAAAGTATCGGAACAAACGAACGCTAAATTGTTCCCTACTCATAATTATGGTCAGCAGACAACTATTGGTACTATTGAACATCTAAAAAACCCCTCTCTGGTTGAGATTAGAAAATATTACGACAAATATTATGTTCCAAACAACATGATACTAGCATTTTCTGGTGATTTTAATCCTGATGATTTGATTAAAAAAGTTGATCAGTCATTTGCTTATATGAAACCTAAGCCATTTGAACTATACAACCCTGCTCCGGAAAAACCATTAACAGGTATTCAAAAAATTGATATCTATGGACCAAGCGCAGAGAGTGTTAGAGTTTCTTATAGAGGTTATGCTGAAAGTACTACACAAAGTATGTTACTAGATCTAATTTCCAGCATCTTATCAAACGGAAAAGCTGGTTTAATAGACATCAATTTAAAACAACAGCAAAAGGTTCAGGCTGCAGGAGCATATTACCAACAAATGAAAGATTATGGAATTTTTGTTTTAAGTGCTCAACCTAAACAAGGTCAAACCTTAGAAGAAGCACAAAAACTATTGCTCGATCAAATTAGTATTCTTAAAAAAGGTGATTTTGATGAGAGCCTGATTAAAGCTACTGTTGCCAATAGCAAACTTAGTTTACTTGAGTCTTTTGATAAAAACAGCTTCCGTGTTGAAGCTATCACTAATGAGTTTATATTGAATCGAGGCCAAAATTGGGACAAAAGCTTAAATACACCAGATGCTATGGCAAAGGTTACAAAAAAGCAAATAATCGATTTTGCTAACCAGTTCTTTAAGGACAACTATATAGTGACTTACAAACATAAAGGAGAAGATAAGAGTATAGCTAAAGTTGAAAAACCAACAATTACACCTGTAAAAACCAACGCTACTGAAACTTCTGAGTTTGCAAAAGCCTTGTATGCATTGCCAGTAAAACCTATAGCTCCCAAGTTTCTTGATTATAAAAAAGACTTAGATTTTGGTAAGGAAGGTATTGCTGAAGTAATTACCGTTCAAAATAAAGACAACAGTATTTTTAGCTTGACTTATAGGTTTGACATGGGGAGTTGGAATAACCAGATGTTACCTTATGCTGCTCAATATCTAACTTTCTTAAGTACCGATAAGTATAGCGCAGAAGAAATTAGCAAGCAATTTTATAATATTGCATGTAACTACAGCTTCAGTGTTGGAAATGAAATTGCCACAATAACCATAAGTGGATTACAAGAAAACTTTGATAAAGCTGTAAGTTTGACAGAGCATATTTTTGCCAACTGCAAGCCCAATGAACAGGCTCTCACTGAACTAAAAGGCAGGATTCTAAAAGGGAGAGAAAACAATAAACTAAACAAAGGCGCCATTTTGGGCGGCCTAACTACCTATGCACAATATGGAGCCAGTAACCCTTTTAATTATACATTAAATAATGATGCTATCAAAAACATCACCTCCGACCAATTGCTAGCGCTGATTCATAACATCAATAATTATAAACATACGATAACCTATTACGGGCCAAAACAATTGGCTGCATTTACTGCAGATATCAGCAAACTGCATAAACTGCCAACAGCGTTTACTCCTGCTGACCCGGCTAAAAAATTCAGTTACACCAGTACCAACTCTAATCAGGTGTTTTTTGCTGATTATGACATGGTACAGTCGGAGGTAAGATGGTTACGTAACGAAGGAACTTATGATCCGGCTCAGACTGCTAAAATCACGTTGTTTAACAGTTATTTTGGTGGCGGTATGGGGTCTATCGTATTCCAGACCATCAGAGAGTCTAAAGCATTAGCTTATTCAACATTTGCAGTTTTTTCTTCACCAGATAAAAAGGGCAAAGACTATGCAATGGTTGCTTATGTAGGTAGTCAGGCCGACAAAATGAATGATGCTATAACTGGCATGAATGAATTGTTAAACGATCTGCCACAAGCAGATAAATCTTTTGATGTATCAAAAGGAAATGCTTTAAATTCAATTGAAACGAGCAGAATTACTAAAGGAGATATCATCAATGCTTACTTTAAGGATCAAAAACTTGGCTTTGATCACGATTCAAGAATCGATGAATACATTGGTTTAAAACCTCTGACTTTTTCAGATATAAAAACATTTCATGAACAGAAAGTAGCGAACAAAACTTATAACTATTGTATTGTAGCTTCTGAAAAGAATGTAAAAATGGATGATATGCAAAAATTTGGAACGGTTACAAAATTAACATTGGAACAGATTTTCGGCTATTAATCACATCGTTTGTAAATGCTATAATATAGCAAATAAAAAACGGCGGCTTCATTTAAAAATGAAGCCGCCGTTTTTATGGAAAATTGTTAATTTATTACAATCTCTATATGTTATTATTTAAGCTTTCCAGCTTTTTCTATAATCTCAGTTACTACCGTTGGATCTAACAAAGTAGAAACATCACCAATCTGATCTGTTTCACCCTCAGCAATTTTTCTGAGAATACGACGCATAATTTTCCCAGAACGTGTTTTAGGTAAGCCAGAAACAAATAACACTTTATCTGGTTTGGCTATCGCACCAATTACACGGGTTACTGTTTGAAGAATGTCTTTACGAGTCAAATCTTCATCACTATGTACATTCGGATTAATTACAAAAGCATAAATACCTTGTCCTTTTACCTCGTGTGGGTAACCTACTACTGCACTTTCTACAACACCTGCGTGCATATTGATTGCATTTTCGACTTCAGCGGTACCAATTCTGTGACCTGAAACGTTGATCACATCATCTACCCTACCAGTTATTCTATAGTAACCATCCTCATCTCTTAAGCAACCGTCACCAGTAAAATAAAGGTCTTTATAAGTAGAGAAATAGGTTAATTTGCAACGCTCATGATCACCATAAGTAGTACGCAACATTCCTGGCCATGGGAACTTAATACATAGGTTGCCGTTCACCCCATCTCCTTCTATTATGTTACCTTGCTCATCAACCAGAACAGGTTGAATACCAGGCAAAGGCAAAGTTGCAAAACTCGGTTTTGTAGGGGTAACAGTTGCTATTGGAGAAATCATGATTCCTCCATTTTCAGTTTGCCACCAGGTATCTACAATCGGACACTTACCTTTTCCTATTTTCTCATCAAACCAATGCCATGCCTCTTCATTTATTGGTTCACCTACTGAACCTAAAACTCGTAATGAGCTTAAATCAGCATCTTTTAACGGCTCTTCTCCGAAACTCATTAATGAGCGGATGGCTGTTGGTGCCGTATATAATATATTTACTTTATGTTTATCTACTACCTGCCACATTCTTGAGGCATCAGGATAGGTAGGAATTCCCTCAAACATCACTGTAGTTGCTCCTTGTGATAGTGGTCCATAGACTATATAAGAATGTCCGGTAATCCAACCTATATCAGCAGTACAGAAAAACACTTCATTTGGCTGGTAATTAAACACATTGGAAAATGTGTACCCTGTATATACCATATATCCACCACAAGTATGAACAACACCTTTTGGTTTTCCAGTTGATCCTGAAGTATATAGAATGAATAGCATATCTTCTGCATCCATTTCTTCTGCCGGGCAATTGGCATCTACCAGTTTAATTTGATCTTCCCACCATACATCTCTACCTTTCAGCATTGATACTGCAGTACGTGTATGAGTTAGAACGATGACTCTTTCTACTGTCGGACAACCAATCAGTGCGTCATCAATTACTTCTTTAAGCTGTATTTGTTTATTTCCTCTAAACGCGCCATCAGCAGTGATAACGACTTTACATTCAGCATCATTAATACGGTCAGCAATTGACTTAGCAGAGAAACCACCAAATACAACAGAGTGTACTGCACCAATTCGTGCACAGGCTAATACTGCTACGGCCAGTTCTGGCACCATTGGCATATAAATACATACCCTGTCACCTTTTTTTACACCATTCTTTTTCAACACGTTACCAAAACGGCAAACCTGTTCATGTAATATTTTATAACTTAAGGTAATACTTTCTTTTTGAGGGTCATTTGGCTCCCAGATAATGGCTGGTTTATCTCCATTTTCTGCTAAATGCCTATCCAGACAGTTCTCTGTAATGTTTAATTTCGCCCCCTCAAACCATTTAATATTAGGTTCAGAAAAATTCCAGGACAACACCTTATCCCATTTCTTTTTCCATTGGAAATTGTTGGCTATACCTGCCCAAAATTGTTCAGGGTAATCTACACTATACTGATAAGTTTTTTGATACTCGTCAAATGATTTAATTTGCATGGTTTATATTGATTGTTTCGGTACTAAAGTTCAAATATAACTTTATTAAAAAGCTATCAAAACTTTTTGATAATGTTTTACAACAAGAATTGGTTTTTAAAATCAACGCTTTACTATCGTATATTTGTAGACAATATACTGATTTCCGACAGACTAAACCAGATTCACCATCCAAATGCTATCGGAATATAGTATACACCTAAAAATTCCACCATTAACTTATGGACATTTTGGGGAGACTTGAAATATTCTGTCTATCAAAAGTATTGGAAATACACCACATATACATAACGATATGGGAACAACTATAAAAAAAAGGTCATACCTAAAACTTTCTTCAAACGTAAAAGAACAGATAATGGATATTGCCGTATATCTATTCATCATACTTTTCATGTACACTGCTGCTGGTAAATTTTTCACCATTAGCTCTTTTGCTTCTACCCTTGCGAAATCTCCTTTAATTGGAGACTTAAATTATTTGGTAGCCTGGGGAGTCCCTATTGTGGAGGTCATCATCAGCATTGTACTAATCTTCCCTACTTATAGAAGAGCAGGATTATATGCTTCTTTAATATTAATGGCTGCCTTTACGATTTATCTGGCTTTCATGATTTTATCAGACAGCAAATTACCCTGCCATTGTGGGGGTGTTATCAGTACCATGAGCTGGCAGCAACATATCTGGTTTAACATGGGATTTATTGCACTCGGAATTGCTGCGTTAGCAGTAAATAAAAAAACAAAAAAACTTCTTTAGTACAGGTAGGTGTTGTAGCCTGTTGAAACAATTACAACTGGGGATAATTATAATATAAAAAAACATGAACAAACTAAAAAAAACAGCATTAGGTGTTGTAGTTGCTGGGCTTGCTTTTGGATTCAGTGCATTTTCTACTATGAAAAACAGCAAAGTGTTGGTGTACTACAAAGTAGATTATAGCTACGCAGCTGCCGATGATCCGCGTGGATACGCTTATTATTCTGGAGATAGATGCGAGCCAGGTGGCAATGTATGTACCGCTCAATGGGATATCGGGTTTCATTTTATGCCAAATGAGGGCGATTGGTTACCATCAACTGGTGTATATTTCCAAACAGGCTCTGTATTGGATGGTCATTTTGAATAAATAAAACTACAGAAGGGACTCTCAAGTCCCTTTGTTAAATTTAACGATTGTTCTGTTCTATCCCACTTAAACGGATTTCTTCCTCATCAATCGGGAAAACATACCTTTTGTCATTAGGCAACAATTTGTATGTTGCTTCATTTAATGCTCTGGTTAAAGTAACTGCAAATCGTTCATCCTTATTTAGACGCCTTAAATCTGTCCAACGAATTCCTCTAAACAACAATTCCCTTTTACGTTCCTCTAAGATAAGTCTCAGTATTCTTTCAGGATTATTCTCTCCCAAATCCCGATAATTATTCTTCCATCTGTTTCGCCTTAAATGATTCAAATCAGCCAAAGCCAATTCTAATTTATTATTCCGTACACTTGCCTCCGCTCTAATCAAAAACAGCTCGTCTGTCGCTAAACCACCGAATAAATTCTTATCTCCACTATAATTTCCTTTGAACGTCATTCCGCGAATATTTTCAACAAAAAATAACTCTTTCCGATAATCATCTTTAGAATAGGATTCATATAATTCAGATTGCACAATTAACCTGGAGGTATTAAAAATTCCGTAAGTAAAAACACTATGAAAAATCACCTCAGTATTAAACCTTTCGAATGGAAATGAGGAGTTCTTATCAAGTGTTTTGTAATCCAATAACTCAGATTGTATTTGCAAAGCAAGATCTGCATAATATCCAGCCTCCTGATACTTTTCCATTGCAAGATATACTCTGGCTAATAAAGCATAGGCAGCTTCTTTAGATGGCCTGGTTTTAAATGCAGGACGAGTTTCCAATAAATCAGAGGCAATCAACAGATCAGCTACGATTCTATCATACGTCTGCTTAATACTGCTACGTTTCACTTTTATATTTACATCGTATTCTAACCTTAATGGTAAACCCATATCAGTATCTGCAGTACGTATATCATAACCTATACAATATTCCTGTGCTAAATTAAAGAAGTCAAAAGCACGAAAAAACAAGGCACCACCTTTAACATTATTCCAAATGTGCTGCTCATTAGATATTGACCTTACTTTACCAATTCCCTCGATAATTATATTCGCATTTAAGATTCTGCGATACCCATTTACCCAATCCAACCCTTGTTCACCGCCATAGAAACTCTCAGTTGATGCCCAGATATATGCTGATTTTTCCTGTGTATTGAATAACGATTCCCATCCGGCAAAAGGAACATAAAAATCTCCTGCGCCTATTTCTCCCATGCCAACAGACTGATTGACATTAAAAAGACTAGAGTTATCTATTAACAATTGATAATCTTCAATACTATTAGGTACGATTAAAGATTTATCGGGCTTAGCTTCAAGCCATTCCTTTCCACATGACTGAAATAAAGTCATTAGCAGGATTAGAGTTGATATAATACTCGCGCTCTTATTCTTTCTCATATACAACAACCTTAAAAACTTGCTTTAATCCCAAAAGAATAGCCTTTTGGAAGTGGATTAATAAACCTTTCGCTTAAATTCGGAACCACATCTGGATCTAGACCGAATTCATTAGCTTTCCATATAACACCCAGATTATTAGCATATATATATAATTGCAGGTGCTTCACGGGAATACTTTTCCAATTGGATTTATCAAAATCATAACCAAAGCTAATGTCCTGTAAACGGATGTGATCTCCTTTTGCCACTGTTGCTGAAGAACCATTATAAAAACGATCTCTTGAACCATCATCAGTATAATTACCCATACTGGGGATATTTGTAAAACTCTCATCTCCAGGTTTTTGCCACCTCCCCGTAAAATCACTATTTACGTTTCTCCCTAACATATTATACATACTGCTATATTTTACGGAGGGTTTTCTAAAATAGTATCCAAATTTATAGACAAGATTAATCCTCAGCGTAAACTTCTGAAAGGATAAACTGTTATTCAACGCTCCAAAAACCGTTGGTCGGGCTGCCCCATTATACTCCAGGTCTGCAATACTTGATTCCTTTAAAATTCTTGTATAATCTTTGCTTATCTCACCTTTTAAATAACCTCTCGGATCACCATTTATGGGATCTAAACCCGCCCACCGGTAACTATAAACGCCATAAACAGGCCTCCCCACTAAGGGACTTGCGTTATAACGTCCTGTATAATATATATTATCTGGCTCAACCATATCATAAACCGTGATACGGTCTTTAACAAAAGACAGCATGAAATTTGATTGCCATTTAAACGCTCCTCTTAAGTTTTGCGAATTCAATAAAAAATCTACTCCAGTCGCTTCCATTTTAGAATAATTGCCCCTCAAGACCTTTATTCCAGTGCTAGCAGGAAATGCTTTATCTCCCAAAATATCTTTACCTCTTTTAAAATAATATTCTATTTTACCACTTATAATCTGATCTCTAAAGCCAAAATCTAATCCTAAATTAGCAATCCCAATTTTTTCCCATCCTAATTCGGGATTACCGATATTAATGATGCTCGCAAAAGGAAGATTGGTATAGTTAGCTGGCAAAAAATTACTTTTAAAAGTTGTTATTCCCGTTTTACTCTTATCAAGATTCCCATTATAACCATAAGAAACTCTTAACTTTAATGTTGGCAGCCAATCTATTTTATAAAAATCTTCTCTATCTAAATGCCATAATGCACCTGCCGACCAAAGCGGAAGATTCTTTTGATTGGTTTTGACTCCAAAATAATTAGAACCGTCTACTCTTGCACTACCCGAAAATGTATATTTATTATTGTAGGTATAACCCATATTTGCATATACAGAGCGTATGCGATCTAAATTACCGAAAAGATTCTTACTCAGTGAAATTTTACCTGTTCCAGATGGATATAAAGGGAATGTACTGGTTGTATCTACGTTGGTCGAACTTCCAGTTTTCACATTGTAACCGTAAGAAGTGATGTAATCAGCCTGAGTATCAACCTGAGAAAGTTCATAACCTGCGATTGCAGAAAAGGTATGTTTATTCCAGTCTTTATGGTAATTCAATTGCCCTCTTAAGTTCTTTACTTCCACTATTCTTTCTCTTCCAGTATAAACTGAGCCTAAAGGAATATTATAACCATCCACCTGCCCATTATTCAAAATTGAATAACGATTGATCAGACTTCTTGTCTCATAAGTTTCTAATCCACTAATCAATTCTGTTTTACTAACGATGCGCTGATATCTGGATTTAATTTCAGCACTAAACCCAGAAACAATTGTATACTTTAGCCCTGCTCTTAAACTTATATCATTACTTTTATAATTGACAGGAGGTTCTTGCAACTCATTCAATGGAACGTAAGACCAATCTAAAAACCCTTTAGACAAAGCTTGTCTGTTAAAATCTGAACTAAATTGTCTATCAAATACAGTAGGATTCCCTTCGGCATCTTTAAACTGATAATAAGGTGTAAAATTCAAACCAGAAGTAGTAAGAATGGTACTATCTGCGGTTCCCGTATTGTGTATATAATTTAAACCCAGGTTCAATTGCAGTTTTTTTAGCAGCTGAACTGTATTTTGGGTATTTACTGTAAGTCGGTTATCCTGATTGTTTACGAGACTCAATGCTTCACGGTCATAACCAACAGAAAGATAATGGCTTGACTTTGCTGTCCCTTTAGTTAAATTAAAGAAATACTGTTGAAGCACCGGGTTTTGGTAAAAATATTTCAGTTCTTCATTTCTAATATCATTTCCTCGTAATGCATCCAACTGTTTAGCTGTTACTTCACTAGACTGCCCATTTCTTTGTCTGTTTAGAATTTGAACGACCGAAGAAACGACAGGAAAGTTCACTTTATCGGTTAGTTCTTTATCATATTTTCCATTGTTAAATAGAAAAGTTTCTATATCAATAAAATCAGAGGATGACAGATAATTTGGATTGTAAAAAACATTGTCTTTATCAGAAACCGTTAGGGTACTAAAGAAATTCAACTTTAAGGGATGCTTATATTTCCCACTTTTAGTGTTGATTACAATTACACCATTTCCAGCTCTTACTCCCCAAATAGATGCTGCTGCAGCATCCTTTAATACCGTAATATTTGCAACATCATTAGGGTTTATTGCATTAAAATCACCGTTAAAAGGAAAGTCGTCTAAAATAATCAATGGCTGGTCGTTGGCATAAATAGTACTTCTGCCACGTATAGAAAGATCAAAATCTCCTGAATTAGAACTCAGTGTGTTTTTATTAAAAAGCAGTCCACTTGTTATTCCTTCAAGCCGGCTAAAAATATCTGTACTTACTTTTCTACTTATGCCAACACTATCTACAAGAACAAAACTTCCTGCAGCACGTTCCTTAGGTACATGTTGGTACCCTGTACTTACAATTTCGACCGGATTTAGATTAATTTCTCTTGGGAGATTTGTTGGTGTTATCTTTTCAGTTACTATGGGCTTCTTTGCGGGAAGTCTAGGTTGACCACTATCTAATCTATTTTTTACAACAATATTTCGTCCCAGAAAAGAATAGGTAAAATGCAACTTTTCGGAGATCTTTGTCATCACCGTATTCAGTTCATCGTTCTTAAAAGCTACATCTAATTTTCTGTTAACTTCAAATTCTTTCTCATTCCAGATTACATTCACTCCTGTTTGCTTTCTTATTTCCTTAAAAAGTTTAATCAGCGATACATCTTTCTGCGCATAAGTCAACCTCTGCGCGTTCAATGTTATGCTAAATAAGGATAATATAAAAACAAATGCTCCCTCTTTTAACCACATTATTTTATTACGGTAACCCTTTTCCCCTCTATTTTAAAATGAACATTAGCTGTTACTTCCAGCATTTCTAATACATCAGCTATTTTAGAAGACCTGGAAATAGCTCCACCTAAAAGCGCCTGACCTGCTTTTGCATCCTCATAAACTACTTCTACATCGTACCATCGACAAATTGTATGCATAATAGTTTCAAGTGATGCATTTCTAAATATATACTCTCCATCTGTCCAGGCAAAAGCTTCAGTTCCATCAACGTTTTGTATTGTTATATTGGAACCTGTCAGAGTAGACTCTTGATTGGGGATAAGTACAACCGCATCACCATAAGCTCTTTTTCCATTTTCTACCTGCATAGGGTCTAATGAAGAAGGATCTAATGTGCCAGGTAACTTACCTATTTGAATAGATGGTCTAAGGCGTATACTTCCTTCAATAAGGGTTGTTTTTACACTTTTCTCATTATCGTAAGCACATACATTAAAGTTAGTCCCTAAAACTTCTATTTCCTGTGTATTTGTAACTACTATAAAAGGCATTCTTTTCTCTTTGGAGTTGTGACCATCGGGCTTAATCATCACTTTGGCAATTTCAAAATAAGCTTCCCCATTTAATTCAACCCGACGCTTGCTATCACCTTCAAAAGTTGCAGGGAATTTTAAAGTACTGGCTGCATTTAGCCAAACCCTACTTCCATCAGGTAAAACTACACGATACATTCCCCCGGTAGGCACATTTAAAATCATTTGTCGATCAAACTCAGGAATATTTCCCCAACGATCTTTAAATAATGCTAACTGACTGGGGTGTTTCAGGTTTTGATAATTAATTGGGCTACCATCGCTATAAGTCAATTTTGAGCCATTCACCATTAATCCTGTTTTATTCTCATTTAAGATTACACTTCCACCATTGGCCAACTTCAATATTATTTTACCTTGAGTGCTAACATTCATATCATCTCTTTCTACAGATACTGATGTCTCTTGTAGAAAAAACATCCTTGTTATACTTATTAAAAAGAATGAAATGACGGCGACAGCACTTAAGCCTATAAAAAGTTTTGCAGTATAATTAATCCGATGTTTACCATTTCGATGTAAATGAACATTAGTTTTCTTCATGACACGCATAGCAGTACCGATGGTAAAGTTCATTTTGTGTGCATATGTATTGCCTATCTCTTCTTCGTGATTTAAAAAAATTATTAATTCTTTGTATGTGATTTTACCGATAAACTGGCCTTTATCATAAACAAGTAAAGTATCAATTTCGCCGTTGCGCATATGTGTCAGCGCCTCTGCTACTAATTGCTGGGAATGTATTTTAATCTGGTTCAACGTGATAATTACAGTGAGTTAATTTAGCTTTAAAATCCAACTTTTGTTCCAAAAGTACATAGTTTTCCGCCTAAAACTATGCAGGCGAACTGTGATGTTTTACAGAATGTAAATCTAACACCCATTAACTTGGAATAAAAAGCGTTTTTCTAGAACGGTAAAGATCACAATAATAAACGAAAAATCAAAATAACGCTCTTTTTATAAAGCCATAAAACACAAAGAATCAGTTAATTAATTAAACGCTCTTTAGCCCATAAATTGACTAAAGAGTTTAGTAATAAATATACTTTATCCTTTTATATAAAATTAGTTTAGAAACTTATGAATTGTAATAATACAGCCAGCATATTCCTTATATTTGTCTTCAGAAAAAGTAACTCGCTGGAAATAAATTAAAATATTTCTCTCAGTCTCTTGATGATTACAAATATTATATAGATATTTGCACACTCTTAAAAAAATTAAGAAAGTATATTTAACACTATAAATAAAGGCATGTCTAGAGTTTGTGATTTAACTGGAAAAATGGCAATGACAGGTTTTAATGTTTCCCACTCGAACGTTAAAACTAAACGTAAGTTTTATCCCAACTTACAACTTCAGAAATTTTATATTCCTGAGGAAGATCGTTGGATAACATTGAAGGTATCTACTTCAGCTATCAAAACCATCAATAAAATTGGTATTACTGAAGCGATTAGTCGTTTCGTAAAAAAAGGATATTTGTAAATAACATTGGTTGATGTGAATCAACCTTAATAGTATATAAAATGGCAAAAAAAGGTAACAGAGTACAAGTTATTCTAGAGTGTACAGAGCATAAGACTAGCGGCATGCCTGGTATGTCTAGATATATCTCTACTAAAAACCGTAAAAACACTACTGAGCGTTTAGAATTAAAAAAATTCAATCCGGTATTGAGAAAAGTAACGGTTCACAAAGAAATTAAGTAATATCATTTAGTATATAACTAAATATAATTCTATTAAAACATGGCAAAAAAGGTAGTTGCTACTCTTAAAACGGGTACTGGAAAAGAATATTCGAAAGTTATTACAATGACTAAATCACCTAAAGGTGCTTATTCTTTCAAAGAAGTTATTGTTCACAACGATCACGTTAAAGATGCTATTTCTGCATCTAAAAAATAATTTTAATATTTTACAATATTAAAGCCGTCCCTTTTTACGGGGAGGGCTTTTTTTGTTTTGTTAGACATTCGTATGGGTTTATTCGATTTTTTCAAGAAAAAAGAAACTGCGCCTGAAGCGCAAGAGGCTCTGGATAAGGGATTAGAAAAAACTAAAGAAGGCTTTTTTAGTAAAATCACTAAAGCTGTTGCTGGTAAATCTACCATTGATGATGATGTACTAGATAATCTTGAAGAAGTATTAGTTACTTCTGATGTTGGTGTAAATACAACCTTAAAGATCATTGACCGTGTACAGCAACGTGTAAGCAAAGACAAATATTTATCGACATCTGAACTAAATAACCTTCTTCGTGACGAAATTCAATTACTGCTCGCTGAAAACAACAGTAATGATTTCCGTAAATTTGAATATGGTCAACACAAGCCTTATGTTATTATGGTAGTTGGTGTAAATGGTGTTGGAAAAACGACGACCATAGGAAAGCTTGCCCATAAACTTAAGGCTGAAGGACTGAAAGTTGTTTTAGGTGCTGCGGATACATTCAGAGCTGCTGCTGTAGAACAGATTAAGCTATGGGGAGAACGTGTAGGTGTACGTGTTGTTGCACAAGGAATGGGTTCTGATCCCGCCTCGGTAGCTTATGACACTTTACAGTCTGCCGTAGCTAATGGTGAAGATGTAGTAATTATTGATACCGCCGGACGTCTACATAATAAAATTGGACTGATGAATGAGCTTGGTAAAATTAAGAATGTAATGGAGAAAGTGATCCCCTCAGCACCACATGAAATATTGTTGGTACTAGATGGATCTACAGGACAAAATGCTTTTGAACAATGTAAACAGTTTACTGAAGCTACAGATGTGAATGCATTAGCCATTACTAAATTAGACGGAACAGCAAAAGGAGGCGTAGTTATCGGCATTTCAGATCAGTTTAAAATTCCAGTAAAATATATAGGTGTTGGCGAAAGCATGAACGACCTGCAATTATTTGACAAAAAAACATTTGTTGATAGCTTATTTAAATAAGCACATAATAAATAATATAGAATACCCAATAAAACATGAATACAAAATCCACATCTCAGATCATCCCAGTTAAAAAACCCAAAATCAATGTCATTACTTTAGGCTGTTCCAAAAACACCTATGATTCTGAAGTTTTAATGGGACAACTACGTGGCAACAGCATGGATGTGGTTCATGAAGACAATAAAATGGGTAAAGATGATATTGTTGTCATAAATACCTGTGGTTTTATTGATAATGCAAAGCAGGAATCTATTGATACCATTTTGCAATACAGTCAATTAAAGGATGAAGGTAAAATAGGAAAAGTATATGTAACCGGATGCTTATCGGAACGCTACAAACCTGAACTAGAAGCTGAAATTACCAATGTTGATGCTTACTTTGGCACTAATGACTTAAATAATTTATTACATTCTTTAGGAGCGAATTATAAGCATGAACTTATTGGTGAACGTCTGCTTACCACCCCCTCTCATTTTGCATACTTTAAAATAGCAGAAGGCTGTAACCGCCCATGCTCCTTTTGTGCCATTCCATTAATGCGTGGTAAACATGTTTCCCGCGATATGCAGGAATTGGTAAATGAAGCAAAAATACTTGCTGCTGGTGGCACAAAAGAACTGATATTAATTGCTCAGGATCTTACTTATTATGGATTAGACATCTATGGAAAACGTAATCTTGATGAGCTACTACGTAGGTTATCCGATGTTAATGGTATAGAATGGATCAGACTACAATATGCTTATCCTTCTGGTTTCCCTATGGAGATTTTAGATGCCATGAACGAGCGTGATAACATTTGTAAATATCTGGATATGCCTTTGCAACATATCACTGACAATATGTTGAAATCAATGAGACGCGGTATCACCAAACAGAAAACCATTGACATTGTAAACCAGATCAGAGATAAAGTTCCTGGTATCGCTATGCGTACTACATTAATCTGCGGTTATCCTGGTGAAACAGAACAGGATTTTGAAGAAATGCTAAGCTGGGTAGAAGAAACGCGTTTCGACAGACTAGGTTGCTTTACTTATTCTCACGAAGAGAAAACACATGCGCATAGTCTTATGGATGATGTACCTGATGAAGTAAAACAAGAACGTGTAGATGCAATCATGGAATTGCAGCAAGGAATATCTTACGATATTAATCAGGAAAAAATTGGTCAAACTTACAAAGTTTTGGTCGACAGAAAAGAAGGTGATTTCTTTATTGGACGTACGGAGTATGACTCTCCTGAAGTTGACAATGAGGTTCTAATTGATGCCAGTACAGGATACGCTGCTAATGGAAGCTTTGTCCAGGTTAAGATTGACCGCGCTGAAGACTTTGATCTATATGGACAGATTGTAAAATAAAAGCTGCGAATTAAGATTTATAGTTTATTACTTTAAATTCGTACCAAATGCAGGCAAAATACATCTCTTATCAAGAAACGAATGCTTTCTCTGCCGTTGTACTGGATTACATCAGTGGAAAAGACCAATTAAAGTCTTTTTATAAATATACTCCCGATTTTAATGGCTTCCGTGAAGCCATTAAAAATCGAAAATTCAATGCAGACAGAACTGTTTTGATGGAAACTATACAAAAGCAATATGCTGCCGTAAAGACCACTCCTATGGTAACAGAGCATATCAAACGTCTAGGAGATAGCAGGACTTTTACCATTACAACCGGCCACCAACTCAATATCTTTACAGGCCCTCTCTATTTTATTTATAAAATAGTAACTGCAATAAATCTGGCCAGAGAATTAAAACAAGAATTTCCTGATTATAATTTTGTTCCCGTTTATTGGATGGCTACTGAAGATCATGATTTTGAAGAAATCAATCATGTGAAAGTAGAAGATAAATTATTATCATGGAATAAATCTGCTGCTGGTGCAACTGGCCGACTGGACATTAAAGATATTACAGAAACACTTGCTGCTTATAAAGGGTACTTGGGTATTGGTCAAAAGGGACTGATGCTATCTAGATTAGTTGAGGCTGCTTACACCAACAATACGAATTTAAGTGATGCTACCCGTGAATTAGTGGACGCATTATTTGGTGAGTATGGTTTGGTTTGTGTTGATGCTGATGATCCACAATTAAAAAAACAATTCTCTGAAATCATATATCAGGATATAACTGAACAGAATAGCTTTAAGTTTATTTCTGAAAGTAATTTAAAACTGGAGGAGCTTGGTCATAAACCGCAAGTGAATCCAAGGGAGATTAATTTCTTTTATATGATGGATAATTTGCGTGAACGTATAGTGGAAGAAGATGGACGCTATAAAGTAATGCATACAGACATTAGCTTTGGAAAAAAAGAACTGGAAACAGAAATCAAGAATTCCCCTGAAAGGTTTAGTCCGAATGTGGTGATGCGCCCGGTATACCAGGAAGTAATTTTGCCTAACCTGGCCTATATAGGCGGAGGTGCAGAGGTAACTTACTGGCTGCAATTAAAATCTAATTTCGACCATTATAAAATCGATTTCCCAGTATTATTATTACGGAATTCGGCAATGGTAATTGATAGTCGCAGTGAACTAAGAATGCAAATTTTGGGAATCACCCATAAAGATCTCTTCACGAAAACTGAAACTTTAAAAAATAATTGGGTAAAAGCTCATGTTAACTTACATTTGTCTTTAAATGACGAGGAAAGAGCTATTAGTGCTGTATTCGATCAAATTAAACTAAATGCCTATAAGATTGATAAGACGCTCTCACAGTCAACCGATGCCGCTAAAACCAAAGCGCTGAAACTGATTAACAGCTTAGAAAAAAAGATGCTCAGGGCAGAAAAGCGAAAGCATCAGACTTCCCTCACTCAAATAGAAAGCCTAAAAGAGAAACTTTTCCCAACTGGGGTACTTCAAGAAAGAGTCTTAAATATTGCCCCTTTGTATATTTTATATGGTGATGAGTTTATTGATTCTTTAGTCGCATTCTTTAAACCACTAGATAACCAGTTTACTATATTATTTGATTGACAACCATGAAATTCCACACATTTACCGAAAACAATCTACGTCATTTTACAGAAAGTGTTTTTTTAACAATGGGTTGCCCGGAGGTAGATGCCAGGCTTGCGGCTGATGTCTTGTTGCGTTCAGATTTAAGAGGCATAGACTCTCATGGAGTAGCTCGTTTAAGCGGATATGTAAGATTATGGGAGAAAAAAAGGATTAATGCTACACCTATAGTAAAGATTGTCCATGAAACAGCTACAACAGCCACTGTGGATGGAGATGGCGGTCTAGGTCTTGTAGTCGCTCCTTTTGCAATGCAAGTTGCAATAGAAAAAGCAAATACTTATGGTAGTGGTTGGGTTTCGGTAAAAAACTCTAATCATTTTGGCATCGCCGGTTATCATGCATTGATGGCTGTGGAACAAGATATGATTGGAATAAGCATGACCAATGCAAGCCCTTTGGTTGCCCCTACTTATTCCAGCGAAAGGCTATTGGGTACTAATCCAATGTGCTATGCCTTTCCTGCAGGAAAATATCCTCCTGTAGTTGTCGATATGGCAACTGCAGCAGCTGCAAATGGCAAACTTGAAATTGCTCAAAGGGCCAATCAAGCGATCCCTGAAGGCTGGGTACAGGATACCAATGGGAATACATCTACAAATCCTAATCAACTTAAGGAAGGTGGTTCTTTATTACCTTTAGGGAGTGACAAAGACCATGGAAGCCATAAAGGTTATGGCTTAGGGGCAACTGTCGACATCCTATCGGCTGTTCTCTCTGGTGCCAACTATGGTCCTTGGGTACCTCCTTTTGTAGCTTTTTTAGAACCACCTACTGATCCCGTAGGTGAAGGAATTGGTCACTTTTTTGGTGCAATGCGTGTTGATGGATTCCGACCATCACAGGACTTCAAGGATCATCTTGACAATTGGATTGATCGCTTTAAAAATTCGAAAACTGTAGATCCTGAAAAAAGAGTTGTTATTCCTGGCGAGCCAGAATATACTTTTGAAAATGAGCGTAAAAAAAACGGCATCCCTTTAATAGATGCCGTTGTAAATGATTTAAATGAGCTTGCTCTTAAATTGAGTATTGCAGGTTTATCTTAATGAATACCACTTAACAACCTGCTCCACCTTATTTTACTGAAAAATTTCTTGTTTGCATCGTAGCTCATCCAGATGAATAATGCTTTTCCGACAATATGATCTTCAGGCACAAAACCCCAATATCTTGAATCTAGTGAGCGATGTCTATTATCACCCATCATCCAATAGTAATCCATTTTAAAGGTGTAACTATCCGCTGGTTTACCGTTAATAAGCCAACCCTCACCTGATTTCTCTAATTTATTGCCTTCATAAATGCGGATACTTCTTTCATAAAGTGGCATTGTAGCACTATCCAACTTAACTGTCCAGCCTTTCTTAGGGATAATGATCGGACCAAAATTATCTACATTCCAGTTTCTATTTTTATCGAAAGGAAAAATATCACCCTCACGCTCTTCCGGAGCTGCAGTTTTTTCTTTTACAGATTGAACAAAGTCCAGTTGCTTAACTTTATTCATTAAGTCTTCCGTACCATTAAACTCATAAACATTCTGAGTCATTGTACTTCTTATATCTTCAGCAATATTGAAACCTAGGTCTTCAAATACTCCCGGATTAATATCTGCAGTTTTAAAAGTGACTTCATAACTCATCTCTCCCGTATTTTTCAACTTTTCAGTTTTTCCATTTACAGTTACCAACCCATTGCTCATGGAAACGGTATCTCCAGCAATAGCAATACAACGTTTAATATAGTTTTCTCTCTTATCTACAGGTCTACTTATAATCGTATACCTGTTATTAACAGCTTGCCAGCCCTCAGCTCTTACCATCATGTAATAATCTGCATCCTGTTGCTCCAGTGCTACAGTATCACCTTGTGGATAGTTGAAAACAACGACATCATTTCTTTTGATATCAGATAAACCTGGTAATCTGCGGAAGTCCCATTTAACACCTTCCCAATACGCTTTTGTACCTGTTATTGGCATGGTATGGTGTGCGAAAGGAAATGCGACTGGTGTCATAGGTATCCTTGCACCATAGTTCACCTTACTTACAAACAGAAAGTCACCCACCATCAAAGACTTTTCCATTGATGCAGTAGGGATTGTGTAAGCTTCAATAAAGAACACTCTTATAATTGTTGCGGCAATTACAGCAAAGACAATGGCATCAACCCATTCTCTGGTACGCGACTTTTTCTTCTTTGGCTGATCGTCTGTACTTTCTTTACTTTTCTGCCAGAATTTCCAACTCATATTCTATTATTTAAAATTAAATATATCGGCTATATTATAAAAGCCCTGTTTATTATGTAACCACTCTGCGGCTACTACAGCACCAAGAGCAAAGCCAGAACGATTATGTGCAGTGTGTTTCAACTCTATCTCATCTACCTCAGAGCTGTATAAAACAGTATGAGTTCCTGGCACATTCTCAATTCTATGCGATTCAATTAACAACTGTTCTTTTTTTACAACTTCTTCAAATGGTGAACCTACCAATTCATTTACCCATTCATTTTTTCTATCCAACTGCTCAATAATATCTTCTGCAAGAGTCATTGCAGTACCACTTGGTGAGTCGAGTTTCTGAGTATGGTGTATCTCTTCAACCTGAACTTCATATGCAGGAAAATCATTCATCAGTTTCGCCATCATCTTACTGATATGAAAAAAGAGATTAACGCCTATACTAAAGTTTGACCCATAAAGAAGGGTATTGTTACGACTCAGACAATCGTTTTTTACTTGCTGCAACTCTCCATACCAGCCAGTTGTGCCTACTACTACAGGAAGGTTTGCATCAAAGCAAGCGTAAATATTACTCAAAGCTGCGTCTGGTGCGCTAAAGTCTATAGCTATATCAGCTTTAGAAAGATTAGCTGTTGTTAAATCGTCTGTATTGTCGATGTTTATTTTCAAGACAATCTCATGGCCTCTTTCTAGTGCAAACCGTTCGATGATCTGGCCCATTTTACCGTAACCAAGTAAAGCTATTTTCATTTAGTTTATATGTTTTTAATGGTAATGAAGCTTGCTATGCAGGTTTCATTTAGTTTATATGTTTTTAATGGTAATGAAGCTTGCTATGCAGGTTTCATTTAGTTTATATGTTTTTAATGGTAATGAAGCCGTCTCTACTAAGCTTCAGCCTATATTTTATTTAAAAGGTAATTGCAATCTTCATTCCCGGAGCAAATGAATTATAACCGTACATCTGATTTGAATTTATTAAATCCGGTCTTATTTTTAATCTTGTTACATCACCAACATCGAAGTTTGCCAGGCGTGCATCGATATAAGCTTCTATTATATTAAACAAATATAATCCTGCGTAAGAGAAAATAATCACTTGTTTGTTTCTTCTATAAATATCTTTGGCAGAGATCAGTCGATCAGTTGGAGAATTAGCATAAGGGCTTCCTGGAGGGGATGCACCTCCATTTTGGGTTCGATATTCCAATTCATGAACAAAAATATCGTATTGCTTTGAGTTGTCAATATAGGAAACAGTGAGCAGAACAGCTCCAGTGTATATACCTGCTACTTTTAATCCTCTATAAAGGTTAAAGCCATTTCTTATTTGACCCAAGCCTGGTAACATGGCAGACCTGATCATCGCTCTCCGTCCTGCTATTTTACCTACATTTACGTAAGGTTTAATCGTGTCTTTTGTTATAATAACTTGGGGATTTTTAAGATTTGTACTATCTCTTTTAAGACTTGTGCTATCTCTTTTCATGGTCAGTTTTTCCTGAGCCTTTGCAACAGCAAAAGTGAAGAACAAGCAAACCGATAATAGCAATATCTTATACATTACCAATCTAATAACTCTAAAATCCTATTTAGGTCATCATCTGACATAAAAGGGATTTCTATAGCTCCTTTTCCGTTATCTCCCACTTTCAATTTAACTTTAGTAGCAAATTTAGATGCAAGATCTTTCTGTAGTTTCTGATATTCAAAAGGCACTGACTTAGATTTCAGTTGAAACTTAGGTTTTACTTCTACACTGTTAATGCTTCTTACCAACTCTTCTACCTTTCTAACAGAAAGTCCTTTATCAATGATCTCCTGGTGAATAAAAAGCTGTTTCTCTTCTTGTTCAACGTTGATCAGTGCACGTGCATGGCCCATTGATATTTTCTGATCACGAATAGAGATTTGTATCGCAGGAGGTAATTTTAGCAGACGCAGATAATTGGTAACTGTGGTACGGTTTTTACCTACTCTTTCACCTAACTGTTCCTGTTTCAGATTACATTCATCAAGCATACGCTGAAAACTCAATGCCACCTCAATAGCATTTAGGTTTTCACGTTGTATGTTCTCAATAAGTGCCATTTCCAGCATTTGCTGATCATTTGCACTACGAACATACGCAGGAATCTCTATTAATCCAGCTAGCTTAGATGCTCTTAATCTACGTTCACCTGATATCAGTTGATATTTATTTGCACCTTGTTTTCTAACCGTAATTGGTTGGATCAGTCCTTGTACTTTAATAGATTCTGATAGTTCATTTAAGGCTACCTGATCAAATTCAGTACGAGGCTGATATGGATTAGTTTCTATTTCACTAATGTTAATTAACCCGATACTGTTGTTACTTTGGCTGTTATCCTGCCTTGTTTCACTTACCGGATTAACCTCACTTCTAGGCGGATTAACGGATTCGCTATCATCCAAAAGCGCACTTAATCCTCTACCTAAACCTGTTTTTCGCTGAAAAGATGTCATTAAAAAATAATTAAATAATAGCTGTATTTACATCCTGCACTTCTTTTACCAATCCGTTTTTACGAACGATTTCACGTGCCAGGTTCAAATAATTGATTGCCCCTTTACAATTCGCATCGTGCATAATTACAGACACACCATAACTTGGGGCTTCACTTAATCGGGTATTTCGTTGAATAATCGTTTCAAATACAAGTTCCTGAAAGTGAGTTTTAACTTCTTCTACTACCTGATTTGACAAGCGTAAACGCACATCGTACATGGTTAGCAATATACCCTCAATTTCAAGCTCAGGGTTTAAACGATTTTGAACTATTTTAATTGTGTTCAATAATTTACCCAATCCTTCTAATGCAAAATATTCACATTGTACAGGAATAATTACAGAATCTGCAGCTGTTAAAGCATTGATCGTAATTAGACCCAATGACGGAGAACAGTCAATTATGATAAAATCATACTGATCCCTGATTTTCGCCATCACTGCTTTCATTTTATATTCCCTATTGGTGAGATTGATCATTTCAATCTCTGCACCCACCAAATCAATATGTGCTGGCAATAGATCCAGATTAGGGGTTTCAGTTTTTTGTATGGCATCCATCGGTTCAATATCATTGATGATACATTCGTAGATGCTATTTTTAATATTTCTAGGGTCAAAACCAATACCAGATGTTGAGTTGGCCTGAGGGTCTGCGTCGACCAGTAAAGTCCTGTATTCCAGTACAGCTAAACTTGCGGCTAAGTTTATAGATGAAGTCGTTTTACCTACACCACCTTTTTGATTTGCCAATGCAATAATTTTACTCATTTATCTTTTTAATAATTACGAATTATTTACTTAAGGCTTATTTTACATTGAAGTAAATCTATAAAAAATGCTATTTTTGTATCGTTTTAGGCATATTTTAACGATTAGCTAAGATACAAACTAAATGGCAAAACTAGCACTAATGATTTAAGTGTTTTACACATCTTATTAACAATTTCCGCATGATAACCATCGTATCAGGGACAAACAGACCTGCAAGTAATACCTTAAAAGTCGCAAAATATTATCAGAAAACATTAGCCGAAAAAGGCTTACAAGCACATCTTTTTAACCTTGAAGATCTACCCAAATGTCTGATTGCCACTGACCTTTATGGCAAAAGAAGTCCTGAGTTTGAGCCAATACAACAGCTGATTGCCAGTACAAGTAAATTTCTTTTTATCATTCCAGAGTACAATGGTAGTTTTCCGGGAGTCTTAAAAACGTTTATTGATGCTTGCAATTTTCCCGAGAGTTTTTACGATAAAAAAGCTGCACTTGTTGGGGTATCATCTGGTAAATATGGTAATATCCGTGGGGTTGATCATTTTGGAGGGGTATGCAGTTATCTTCACCTAAATGTCCTTCCTTTAAGGATACATATCTCAGCAATAAAAACGGAATTGAATGATAATGGAGATCTTTTTAAAGAGGATACAGTAAAATTCACCAATCAACAGATGGATAAATTTATTGCGTTTTAAAACTCAGCCAATCTATCCCTTCATTTCCAAATACAAAGAAACCTGGATAAAGCATTTCGGCAATATCTTCAAGGGCAGTAACCAAATCTTCTGCATCGGCAATATCCAAGTCCTGTCCATTCATTAAATAAACTCGGTTGTATTCAACAGCCGGCCAGCTTTTATCTAGTAAAGGAGGTACAATTCCCATCAGGTCGAGCATGGTTTTACCTTTTTCCATATAAATAACCACTTTCGCTGACTGTGCAAAATCATATAAAACCCCTCCGGCACTTAAAATAACTTCCTCCAGCACATAGTTTAAATTATTATTAGTATCCAGACAAGCCACTGGCACCTTGTCCATAAACTTTATTTTATGTTCGATTATATCCTTGCGATCCTGAAGTTGTTCGCGCAATCCTTCATCTTTAACTTTATTTATAACCGAGTTTAAAAAAGACATATCAATTTATTTATTACTTTGTACAAAATTACTATTCCTGTAGCGATACGCCGTATGATAAACAATATTTTTTATGTCCTGCTGATTTTAACGTTTTTATCATGTAAGAACAATTCTTCTGACGCTGAAAAAAAAGTATTTAACATGAATCTCGATCAGAATGTAACTTCCCTTGATCCGGCATTTGCACGCAACCAGAATGCAATATGGATGATGAATCAAATTTTCAATGGCCTTGTACAGGTCGACAGCCTACTTGCCCCGCTTCCTTGTATTGCCAAAACCTGGCAAGTCTCTGAAGATAATTTAACTTATACTTTTAATCTACGTAATGATGTATACTTTCATGACGACCCCATTTTCCCCGGAGGCAAGGGCCGGAAAGTGGTAGCATCAGATTTTAAATACAGTTTTAACCGACTAATTGACCCAAAAGTAGCTTCTTCAGGCGGTTGGATTTTCAATGATAAGATTAAGGATTCCAATAGTTTTATTGCTGTTAACGACAGCACTTTCCAGGTACAACTTTCTACACCATTTCCTGCATTTATAAACCTACTGACTACCCTATATTGCTCTGTAGTACCACATGAAATTGTGGAGCATTATGGCAAAGATTTCAGAAGTCATCCCATTGGTTCAGGACCTTTTAAGTTTAAATACTGGAAAGAAGACGAGATATTAGTGCTGTTAAAAAATGAAAAATACTGGGAAAAAGAAGGTGATCAACAGCTGCCTTACTTAGATGCAGTAAAAGTGACTTTCATTAGTGATAAGCAAAGTGCTTTTATGAATTTCATTAAAAAAGATCTCGATTATTTTGATAAAGTAGATGGCAGTTACCGTGATGACATCTTAACAAAAAGCGGTCAGATGACCAAAAAATACAAAGGCAAATTTATTTTAAGGAAAGGCCCATATCTATGCACAGAATATGTTGGTATATTGGTAGACACCACAAAGTCGATTGCAAAAAACTCCCCTTTAAGATTTAAAAAAGTACGTCAGGCTATTAACTATGCAATCGACAAACCAAAGCTGATTAAGTATTTGCGAAATAGCATAGGCATACCTGCTACATCAGGATTTATCCCCCATGGCATGCCCGGCTTTGATAGTGTCGCCGTTAAAGGCTATCACTACAACCCAGATAAAGCCTCAGCATTACTTGCAGAGGCCGGCTTCCCTAACGGCAAAGGTATGCCTCAAGTTACTTTAAGTACATCAACCACCTATAAAGACCTGATTGAGTTTATACAAGGGGAATTAAACGCAATAGGCATTAAAGTTAAAGTTGACGTAAGTCCGAATGCAAGCTTAAGAGACCTTATTGCTAAAAATGGTGTCAACTTCTTCAGAGGGTCGTGGATTGCTGATTATCCAGATGGCGAGAATTTTCTTGCCATGTTTTATTCCAAAAACAAAGTGCCAAACGGCCCCAATTACACAGGCTATTTTAACGATGATTTCGATCGCTTATTTGAGCAAAGTTACTATGAAAACGACAATGAAAAACGCTTTTTACTTTATCAGAAAATGGACAGAATGATTGTAGAATATGCCAACGTAGTACCTCTTCTTTATGATCAATCATTAGTCATGATGCAAAATAATATTAGTGGTTATTCACTCAATGCTTTAAACCTCATGATATTGAAAACCGTGAAAAAGGATTGATATTATTCCCAAGAAACAATTTTCTTATATTCCACCTCCTCCAACACCTTGTTGCTGATCCTCCTTTTTCAAATCATCATTATTCACACCTTTTTTCTTTTTAGGCTGAGCATTGAAGTTCATTTTACCAAACTTATAACTAAAGTTTAGTCCAAAAGAGCGCAGAGGATAATGAATATCTGTCAGTTGATATGAGTTAGCAGTATTGTTTTGAGTTTTGATATTCAAATCACGGCTAAAAGGATTCAAAACATTTAAACCTATAGTTGCTTTTTGTTTTAAAATTTCCTTTTTAACAGTTCCTCCATAAAAATACATCATTTCAGTCTTACCTTGAAATGTCCTTTTTGGTGAATTGATTACACCCCAAATCTCTGTAGTCCACCCTTTAGGCAATGCATAAGCTGAACGTGCAAAAGCGGTATAATTTAAAAATGTCCCTGTATTAACTCCCTTGTCTGTATTGTTAATTTCATAGGTATTTAACCCCAAGTTTGACATCAAAGTCCATTTTGGTTTAGGATTGTAAGATCCAAAAATATTAAAGCCATAAGATTTACTCGTTCCAACATTTAGGTAGGTAGTCAGATTCTTACTAACTCCATTTTCAACAATAGGCTGTATGGCACTTTCAATTACATTTGCTGTATTGCGGTAAAATACCGAAGCGTTTATTACTGAACCTTTAATAAAAGTTGAATAGCCCAATTCTATATTATCAGTTAGCTCAGGAGCTAATTTAGGATTACCTTCTAAAGGATTATAAACATCACTTTCATTTCTAAAAGGATTCAAATAAAACAAACTTGGACGTTGAATTCGACGGTTATAGCTCAATTTAACTGTAGTCATCCCTTTTAATGTTTTTGAAATCAACAAACTTGGGAACAGATTAAAATAGTCGTTATCGAAGTTTAGGCTATTTCCTGCCAAACCGTTTATTTTTGTATACTCAGCTCTTAATCCAGCTTTTACAGAAACCTTTTTAGTGAGTTTAAAGCCCATTACACCATAAGCAGAGGCGACATTCTGATCATAATCAAAATCCTGTAGTTGCTGATCATAGTCGCTCACAATGTTTCTAAAGATTCCCTTTACCCCTGTTTCCAGAATTGTAGTTTTACTAAAGGGATAGGTATAATCACTTTGCACAGTGTATTCGTTATTCTTGCCAGTATTCTCTCCTCTAACAACCACATCTGCAATTCCTTCGGTACTAAATATATTACTAAAATCACTACCGTTTCTTCCTGTTGATAATTGTGCAGAAACACTAAATTCTTCCCCCTCTTTCTTGCTAGTCTTCCTATAGTCCAAATTCCAATCCAGGTTATTGAAACTCATGTCCATATCTCTTAAATTGACAGATGAAATTCCATTCCGAATAATATCTGAGCGCCCCGGTCCGCCGTTCGAAAAACGGTTCATCTTGGCTGTCGTACTGATGTTATGGTAAGCATTGAAATCATAATCTAAACCAAAACTTCCATTATAACCAACCCTGGACCAATTAGAAAAACCATCCTGAGTTGTAATATTTGTTATCCCATCTATGGTAGCACTATTATAATTGTAAACTTTAGATTTTTGAGGATAAGCTTGATTTAACCCTAAACTTCCATTCATAGATAAACGACCAGTTTTAGCATTTAGGTTAAATGCGCCATTATTAGACCGGGTACCCACGGTAGTATTTACACTACCACTCACCCCCTCTGCTGTTTTCTTTTTAGTAATGATATTGATGATACCCCCTGATCCCTCTGCATCATATTTCGCTGACGGACTAGTAATTACTTCTACACTTTTTATCTGCTCTGCAGGGATCATTTTTAATGCATCAGCTACGCTGTTTGCCATAGTTCCAGATGGTTTACCATTAATCAAAACCTTAACAGAACTGCCTCTAAGCTGTACATTTCCATTGATATCGACAGAAAGCATGGGCACTTTTCGCATTACATCAGTAGCATCGCCACCTGCATTAGTCACGTCCTGCTCTGCATTATAAACTAGCTTATCTACCTTATTCTCTATCAATGCTTTTTGCCCGGTAATTTCAACTTCCTTTAAATTACCTGCAACAGTGCTCAAGTAAATTACACCAACATTATAATCAGGTTTTTCAGGAGTAGTTTTTAGGGTTATAGATTTTGTCTTATAGCCCATAAAACCTATCGACAACTTATAATCATCAGGAGATACATTTTGAATTATAGCTTTTCCTTTTGTATCAGTTACAGCACCATTTACAGATTTACCATCCTTTGCGTTTGACAAAGAAACACTGGCATAATCAATTGGTTTTTTAGTCAATGAATCAAGTATAACGGCAACAATACGTCCTTTAACGGTTGATTTCGACGCAGTTCCAAGAGAAAACTGTGCATTTACACTGAAAAATGGCACTACGACCAGTAATAAAATTGTAAAAGGTTTGAGATAGCTTTTCATAATCAATTAGTTGTCCAAAAATAGAAAATGTTACAGATAATGTTTTCTATTTTTTTAAAATCTCCAAATCACTGGAAAACACTCCAGAATATTGTAATTGCACACATTAATTACCTACATAGAAATATTTATTTGTAAAAGTTGTTATATCGACGTTTGAATTTAAGTCTAAAAATTATGAAGTCAGAAGAAATCACATCGTTATTTACGCAGTTTGAATCAAAGCCTATGAGATTGAAGGAGTTGAATGTTGGAGTGCAAGATCTTTACAAACTTTGCTCGGTTACAGTAAATGGGAAAACTTTGAAAAAGTAATTTAAAAGCTAAATCAGCGTGTAAAACGCCGGAAACACCACTACAAACCATTTTCCTGAGGTCAGGAAAATGATCTGATTGGCAATTAGATCGATCTACACCAAGTGTATTCAAGTCCTGCATCAGCTAATAGCTAGATTTAACACCTATCGAAGTGTACTCTGACTCTGGATTCAGGTTATGTGACCTATTAAGATTTTGTCAATCAATCAACCTTAATCGGCAAATACAGAAAAAAGCTGGAACCTTTCCCCTCAACTGATTCTACTTTTATACTTCCATTTAATCGTTCAACCTGCGAGTTGACTGAGCCAAGGCCAATGCCGTTCCCTTTCTTTTCAAAACGATCTGGAAGCCCAGAACTATACCCATGATCAAAGATATGTTCCTGAACTTCTGTCGACATGCCTATCCCATTATCGCGTATTATAAAAGAATAGCCCAATGAAGTTTGCTCAAAGCAAATCTCAATCTCAGGATTTTTCTTGTCATTATATCGAATTGCATTACTAAGCAGATTGAGCAGCATTTGTTCCAAACAAATTCTTGAATAATAAACTTCTACATCTGCAGGTAATACTATCTTATAATTTTGGGGGATTGTCAACATCCCCAACACTTCCTGCAATAATGCAGAAAGAGAAAAACGAGTATGAGCTTGCCCTGAATCTGTTGCCGATTTAGAATTGCTGAGTAATTCATTAACATAACTCAACAAGTTCCTGGCTGAATTAGTTGAAATCTCTATAAAACGAGAATAACTGCTATCTCCCTGCTTTTCAGTTTTAGCTTTCAATGCCTGCATAGTCAGCATAATGTTTCCCAATGGATTTTTAATATCATGGGCTACCCGCTCAGCAAAGCGCTGTATATAATTATTAGAGTCTGCTAATTCCTTATTAACCTTTTCATATTCTAAAGCCTTTTTGCGCAATTCCATGAGTTGCAATGCTTGTCTTCCAAGAATTTTCAATGCCCTAATCTGGCTATCTGTAAGCATCTTCGTTTCATTCCCAATAACACAAATACTTCCCAATGCGTAACCATCAGGATTGATCAAAGGAACACCAGCATAAAACACCACTTTATGATCTCCAGTAACCATAGGATTATCAGAAAAGCGTGGATCCGTTCTCGCATCACTCACAATCATAATCTCTTCTCCATCCAGAATAGCATGGGCACAAAAGGTGTAATCTCTATGGTTCTCCGTAACTTCAGTCCCATACTTCGACTTAAACCATTGACGTTGATCTCCAATTAATGTAATTAAAGCAACTGGTGTCTGGCAAATCTCTGCAGCAAGCATAGCCAAATCATCATAATCCTGCTCCTGCTCACTATCCATAAGCTGGTAAGCTGATAAAGCGAAAAGTCTTGCAGACTCATTTTCAGGTAATCGAGCGACTGTCATCTATGAATAAGTTATCAAAACTAAATATAATGCAAAAAAAACTGTTCTACTCACGGTCTGAAATCTTTTGCCAGAAAAAGGCAAAATCTTTCCAAGTCCGTTCGTAGAAAGTGTTTTTTGTGTCAAGCAGGGTGCAAAGGAAACGAGAACCAAGCAGGAGCAAAAAATAAAGAACAAGGTGCAAAAAGAACCAAGAAAGAAGCAAAATAATAAAGAACAAAAAGCAGAAAACAATAGATCGCATATAGAACAAAGCCTAAAAAAATGGCCAGCTATAAATATAACTGACCATTATGCTTTAACTATTATTACTAACCATACCGGATAGCCTCCCTGCTGAAAGAAAAAATCACCTTCTCTGACGAGTATTGGAACGTTTTTCAGTAGTGTGTATCTTTTGGTCTTCAAGATTGCTTCGCAATTTGTCTTTCTTCAAGACAAAAGATTCCCGCGAGGAAGAGAACGGTTACTTTTTCTCTTTACATCAGCATTGGTTGTTACAATACCACATTCACAATCCTACCTTTTACAACAATTACCTTTTTAGGTGCCTTGCCATCCAGGTACTTTTGTACATCTTCATTAGCCAACACTAATTCTTCAATCTCCTTAGGTTCCCAAGTAAGACTAATACTCAAGTTCAAACGAGTTTTCCCATTAACCGAGATCGGGTAACTAAACTCATCTTCTACTAAGTGTGCAGGATTAAAAGTTGGATAAGGAGTATAAGATAAACTACCTTCTTCATGTCCTAATAGCGACCATAATTCTTCACAAACGTGAGGTGCATACGGAGAAAGGATAATTACAAGATCTTCCAATATCTGACGGTTTTTACATTTAAGATCTGTCAGCTCATTTACGGCAATCATAAATCCAGAAACTGAAGTATTGAACGAGAAGCGTTCCACATCATCCTGAACCTTTTTAATGATCTTATGCAAAGCTTTTAATTCAGCTTTAGACGGAACAGAATCATTAACATGGAAAGTCATTGCATCATTATGGAACAAACGCCAGAACTTACGCAGAAACTTGAATACCCCTTCAATACCATTGGTATTCCAAGGTTTACTTTGCTCTAATGGCCCAAGGAACATTTCGTACATACGCAAAGTATCAGCACCGTAGCTTTCAATCAGTATATCAGGGTTTACTACGTTAAAGTAAGACTTAGACATCTTCTCCACCTCAACACCACAAATATATTTACCGTTTTCAAGGATAAACTCAGCATCAACAAACTCAGGTCTGAACAACTTGAATTTCGCGATATCTAAAATCTCATTGTCAACAATATTAACATCCACACGTAATGCCGACGTCTTATAATCTTTCTTTAAGCCATGAGAAACCAATTTATTAGTACTTCTTCCCTCTTCATCAATTACACGATAAACGAAGTTAGTTCTACCTTGAATCATCCCCTGATTAATCAGCTTTTTGAAAGGCTCCTCTTCCTTTACATAACCAAGATCTTTCAGAAATTTATTCCAGAAGCGGCTATACAAAAGGTGGCCAGTAGCATGTTCAGATCCACCGATATAAAGATCTACATCTTTCCAATAAGCAATAGCGTCTTTAGAAGCGAAGTCCGAATCATTTTTCGCATCCATATAACGATACCAGTACCAGCTTGACCCTGCCCATCCTGGCATAGTACTCATTTCATACTCGTATTGATCCTCATATTTCCAACCTTCAGCTCTAGCCAATGGAGGCTCACCAGTTTCAGTAGGCAAATATTTATCTATCTCCGGCAACATCAAAGGCAGTTCTTCCTCCTTAATTAAATAAGGCAAACCATCTTTAAAGTAAACAGGAATTGGCTCACCCCAATAGCGCTGGCGACCAAAAATAGCATCACGCATACGGTAATTGATTTTTGCTTTACCAACTTCTTTTTCTTCCAGCCAGGCATTTAAAGTCTCTGTAGCTGCTGCATAATTCATTCCGTTGATAAAACCAGAATTGATGTATTTCCCCTCTTTGGTAGCATCAGCCTGATTTTCGATGTCTTGCTGAGCGTCCAGAATTTGTACAATAGGTAAGTTAAAATGACGGGCAAATAACCAATCGCGTTGATCACCACTAGGTACACCCATAACTGCGCCAGTACCATAACCAGCAAGTACATAATCGGCAATCCAAAGTTGAATACGCTCACCACTCACTGGGTTAATCACATAACTACCAGTAAAAGCACCAGATACCGTTTTAACATCAGCCATCCGGTCAAGCTCTGATTTCTTTTTAGTTTGAGCGATATAGTTATTGATGTCGTTTTGCTGAGCAACAGTAGTTACCTGTGCAACAAGCTCATGCTCTGGCGCTAGCACCAAATACGAAACACCAAATATAGTATCCACACGAGTGGTAAAAACTTCAATATAATCTTGGCTCAGTTCAGTAATTTCTGCTGAAGGCTCAATAGCAAACCTTACACTGGCACCAATACTTTTGCCAATCCAGTTACGTTGTATCTCCTTAACAGGCTCTGGCCAGTCGATGGTATTTAATCCTTGAAGCAACCGCTCTGCATAAGCAGAAATACGCATACTCCATTGCATCATTTTTTTCTGTTCAACCGGATGACCGCCACGTTCAGAGAAACCGTCTTTCACTTCATCATTAGCCAACACGGTACCTAAAGCAGCACACCAGTTAACCGTACTTTCCTTTAAAAACGTTAAACGATATTTTAAAAGCTCTTCTTGCCTTTCTTCTTCAGTCATGGTTGCCCAATCGCTCGGCATAAAGTTCAGCGTATCCTCATCACATACGGCTTTAACATCAGCCGTACCCGCAGCATTGAATTTTTCAATTAAAGTGCTAATATCTTCTGCACGATCAGTTTCAAGGTTATACCATGAATTGAATAACTGCATAAAGATCCATTGCGTCCATTTATAATACTCAGGATCACTGGTCCGCACTTCTCTGCTCCAATCGAATGAGAACCCGATACCATCCAATTGTTTACGATAGGTATTGATATTTGCTTCAGTTGTTACAGCTGGGTGTTGACCTGTTTGAATGGCGTACTGCTCTGCCGGCAATCCGAAAGAGTCGTATCCCATAGGATGAAGTACATTAAAACCTTTAAGTCTTTTGTACCTTGAAAATATATCAGAAGCAATATAGCCAAGGGGGTGTCCGACGTGTAAACCGGCTCCCGAGGGGTATGGAAACATGTCCAGCACATAAAACTTAGGTTTAGCAGAATCTGTCTCTGCTTTAAACGTTTGGTTCTGAGCCCAGAACTTCTGCCACTTTTGCTCTATTTCTTTAAATTGGTAATCCATTAATGCTATTCCTTTTATAGCGCGAAAATAATGAAATAAAGGTTGTTAGCGAAACGGATTTAGTGTTTTGTACTTTTCATACTAATTAATTCGACAACAAGTAGAAGCTTAATAGAATAACAAGTACTATTTATCTGTAGCGTAATAAGTCAAATGAGGTTTATTTTAAACATAATCCTTAGCTTTACATTGCGTAGTTCGTTGGAGCAATCCAATAAACAAATCTTATTTACAATATCCCAGGCGACCCGGTGAAAGTCCGGCTATCTTTCGGTTTTCCGACTAACTACGCGGCGACCTAGGCTTTTATTTTTTCAAATATGCGTAGTTCGAAAAATCAAAGCAACTTTCAGGCACAGCCAGAAATCCCCAAGTCAAACAGTCTCCCAAAAAAAGGACTTGCGTTACTTGCAATCCACCAAAGCAGAAACTTCCCGAGGGAATGCGACTGATCAAAATTCAACCAAAATTTGTAGAGCGAGTAAGGTCATCTACTTTAGTTCCAGCTATAATGCTAACTCGAAAATGGCTCTATAAATTAGGATTTAAAGATCAAAATCATGTAATTATTACGGAAAAAGCAGGGACAGCTAATCATTAATCTAGATACAATATGATCTGTCAGATGTATATTAAATGGTTCTAGTTCGTAAAGCTAAATCACAAAACAAGGCAGGTCATTTCACGATCTGCCTTGTTTTGATTTTTTTGTAGGTTAGTAGTTCTATTTCGATTTAATATGAACAAAAAAAGTCTTTACAACTTGAAAAAGTAAATCAAGTGCTAAAAATGTTTGGCCACATATTGGTACCTGTAAGTGATAAAGGTTTATAATAAATATCTAACAAATGACTTTAAGAAAAAGTATTCAATCATTCCAGAAGAAAGATATAAAGTGCTTTTTTAAACTTTACTAAAATAAGAATACTTAATTTTTCCGAATAAAAAATGACTTGGTGCCTTGTTTTCTGGTGCATTATAAATGCTGTGTCTGCCCGAAATAAAATAAGACACAATACAAGCGATAACAACATATACACCACACGAAACACCAAAAAGCTCAAAAGCCATAACGCAACAAGCAAGTGGTGTTTTAGCGGCACCGGCAAAAACAGCTACAAAACCCATCCCTGCCAATAAACCTACCGGCAAGGGTAAAAACAAAGACAAAGCACTACCTAAAGTAGCGCCAATAAAGAATAATGGAGTTACCTCTCCTCCTTTAAAACCAGCTCCAAGAGTAATAGCCGTTAACAAAATCTTCCATGCAAAATCCTGCGTTGCAACAGCAGTATTAAATGATTCAAGTATAGTTGGAATACCCAGACCTGCATATTTATACGTACCTGGTAAAAACAACAACAACATAACAATAACACCTCCAATAAATGGCCTCAATGGGGCATACCGTATTTTTTTAAATAAATGAGAAATGCTTTCTGTAAGTCTGACAAACACAATTGCAGCTATACCAAATGCAAGGCCAGCCATCATGCTATACATTATCCCTTTGAAAGTTAAAGGCAGCACCTGACTAATACTATAATGTGTATGCCCTACACCCCATAACTCGGTCACGAATGCAGCAATAAATGCCGCGGCTGTAGCCGGAATGATCGCTTTAAAAGGTATTTTAGAGATTAGAAGTACTTCAAAGCCAAAAACAATACCAGCCCAAGGCGTTCCAAAAACTGAAGCAAAACCAGCACTTAAGCCCATAATAAGTAGGATACTTCGATCTGTAGTATTAAGTTTAAAAGGCTTGTGAAGCTGATCGGCCGTAGCTCCAGCCATTTGTAAGGCCGTCCCCTCTCTACCTGCTGATCCACCAAAAAGGTGAGTAACAATAGTCCCGAAAAGAACCAATGGTACCATTTTAAAAGGAATAATATCTTTAGGATTATGTACAGTATCAAACACAAGATTATTACCCCGCTCTACTCCTTTCCCCCTATGATGATATAGAAATCCGATTCCTAACCCTGCCAAGGGCAACAAATAAAGCATCCATTGTTGTTGATCTCTAAAGTTTGTGGCTAGGTTTAATGCGGTTAAAAAAACAGCTGATAATGTTCCGGCTGCAATACCTACAATCAGGATCATCACTATCCATTTCAATATAGCTCCAGAAAATGCGCTCAGACTTTCTTGTTTCATTTTACACCTAAGAAATCCTTTGTGATTAAGGATCAGGGCAAATATAAAGGAATTTTATACTTGTCAAAAAACAAGGCTGTCCGGAATACTCCAAACAGCCTTGCGCTTCAATTGTTGATAATATTTTTATCTGCTGAGGTAATATTTCTCGGTCACTACTGGAGATGATCCTTCTACCGTACCATTAAATTCCAATTTGCTTCCGTTAATTGTGGTAACCTTTCCAGCACGATTTTTACCATTATAACCAAACTTGATATCATTATTTACAAGCATATAATAACTTCCAATGGTATTAAGATCACCTAGCTTTACCACCAATTCATTGTTGTCATTTCTACGAAATTCAATATAATCAGATGCAGTTCCTGTATAAGTTACAGTTGCAGATCCTGTTGTAGTTTCAACTTTAGTGACCTGCCATTTGCCAGCAATCTCCACCTGTGTACCTTTTTCCTTTTTACAAGCTGTAAATGCAGAAACAATTAATAATAGAGTTAGAGTAATTTGTGTTTTCATTTAGGAGTGATTTTTAAGTTTTCAATAAGAATTTTCTGGAACTATAACGCATTAAAAGTTTGTTTGGTACAAAAATGTTACACAAATTATGCCAGTAACCCGACATTTAAATTAAAATCGCTAAAAATCAACTTCATAAATTAAGAAAAGGTCGTTGCATATATGAGTTTAGTATAAGACTGTGTTAATAATAAATGGCTCATAAATAAGGAATAAGCTAAGGATAAACGGCTATTTGCTTTACCCTTGCTTTACCCCCCCTTTACCCCTGCTTTACCCTTGGCTTACCTAAAGGGTAAAGGAACCCTAGAGCAAGGGTAAAGATTGGGTAAAGCAAATTGCTACTTATTCCCAAATCAACTCCTTTTTATTATTAACTTATTATTGCCTCTGCTCAGTACTTCTTTGTACTTAGCATAAGCACTAACAGAAATTTAACTTCAATTAAAACAGAAAGAGAATACATTTAGAGCCTTGAATTACTCCTATAAAGCGCAAGGGAAAATAAATACTCTTGAAAATACGTTGTACCTTTGTACTTTAGTGGCTTATATTTTTTATTTTCGCAGAATACAAATACAATTACATGGAAGAATTTGAAGTTAGTGATGCTTCTAAGAAGACAAAAACCATATACATTTCAACAATATTTAGTATTGCATTGGTATTATTGATGCTTGGAATGTTAGGCTTAATAATGGTGCATGCCAAAAACCTTTCTAACTACGTAAAAGAAAATATTGTACTAAATATCATTGTAGATGAGGGTGCTAAAGAAACGGCTGTACTACAGTTTCAGAAAGAACTGAATGCAAATGTGGCCATAAAAAACACCATTTATGTAAATAAAGAAATGGCTGCCAGAAACTTAACCAATGACCTTGGCGAAGATTTCGTAAACTTTTTAGGCTATAATCCTTTACTTTCTACCATAGACGTTTACTTAAAGGCCGACTATGCAAATAACAAAAGTATAGACACCTTAAAAGCAAGTATAGCTAAAAACCCTATTGTAAAAGAGGTGATCTATCAGAGCTCACTGATTGATATGGTGAATAAAAACATCAATACCATAGGCTTAATTATCCTAGGTTTTGCAGCAATATTACTAATCATTTCCATTGCTCTAATCAATAATACCATCAGACTGGCCATTTATTCGCAGCGCTTCCTGATAAAAAGTATGCAACTTGTTGGCGCAACCAGGAACTTTATACGCAAGCCCTTTATTTTAATTGCAACTTTACATGGCTTGATTGCTGCATTTATAGCGATTCTGATCCTACTAGGTCTTTTATTCTATGCTCAAAAGGAAATTCCAGAGATGATTATCCTTAGAAATTATACTGAATTTGGAATCGTATTGGGTAGCCTTATCGGCATTGGTATCTTTATAACTGCCATCAGTACCTCCTTTGCAGTAAGCAAATATTTAAAGTTAAAAATTTACGATCTTTACAGATAATGACTGAGAAAAAAACATCTCCTGCAAATCAGGATAGAAAAAGTGAACTGGTATTTACGAAAAAGAACTATCAACTGTTATTAATCAGTATTGCCATTGTTCTATTGGGCTTTATTCTGATGATTGGTACAACAGATATTTACGATTTCAGAAAAACTTTACTAGCTCCTATGGTAGTTTTGTTTGGTTTTGGATTCGGTGTTTACGCCATCTTAAAGAAATAAAAGATACTTAATGGATTATTTGCAAGCCTTTATTCTGGCTGTAATAGAAGGACTAACTGAGTTCCTGCCTGTTTCATCAACCGGACATATGGTCATAGCCAGTTCCTTTATGGGTATTGGACATGATGATTTCGTAAAGCTATTTGAAGTAGCAATTCAATTAGGAGCAATATTAGCAGTAGTTGTGCTTTACTGGAAAAAATTCTTTGACTTCAGTAAATGGCAATTTTATTTGAAACTGCTCATCGCTGTAATTCCGGCTTTATTTTTCGGATTCCTATTAAATGATTTTATAGACAATACCTTAGGTAACCCATTGTTTATTGCTGTAGTACTATTATTAGGTGGGATTGTTTTGTTGTTTATCGACAAGTTCTTTAAAAATCAAACTATTGATCAAGAGAAAGATATCACTAATATATCAGCTTTTAAAATCGGATTATTTCAGGTTTTAGCGGTAGTATTTCCTGGATTGAGCAGAAGTGCAGCTACCATTATTGGTGGTATGCAGCAAAAGCTAACCCGACATGCTGCAGCTGAATTTTCATTCTTCCTTGCTGTACCCACGATGTGTGCGGCAACAGGATATAAATTATTAAAAGGCGTACATCTGCTAAACGCAGAGAACATTAAGCTGTTACTTTTTGGTAATCTTATTGCTTTTATTGTAGCCATCATCGCCATTAAATCGTTTATTGGCTTTTTATCTAAACACGGATTCCGCATTTTTGGCTGGTACAGGATAATAATAGGTGTAGTTTTAATTACATTATATTATTCAGGGGTTGAAATGAATGTATTGTAATGACAGACCAACAAGAAGAATTATCAAAAAAAATAGTATTCCCCGATTTTAATTTCGCTGAGGGCGAACTATTATTAATTAACAAACCTTATAAGTGGACCAGCTTTGATGTGGTAGGAAAGATCAGAAACTCTTTAAAACCATTAAAATTAAAGGTTGGCCATGCAGGCACACTAGATCCACTGGCGACAGGTTTACTGATCATCTGCACTGGAAAAATGACCAAACAGATTGATTCATTCCAGGCAGAAGAAAAAGAATATACCGGTACAATGGTACTTGGTGCTACTACTCCATCATTTGATCTGGAGACTGTGATAGACCAGGAATTTCCAATTGACAGCATTACTGAAGAGGCTATTTATGCTGCTACGGCTCCATTTACTGGTGATATACAACAATACCCTCCTGCTCACTCTGCAGTAAAAGTAAATGGTGAACGCTTATATGTTAAAGCTCGTCGCGGCGAAGAAACTGAGTTGCGCTTGCGCTTTGTAACCGTATCAGAATTTGAAATTACCCGTATTGCATTGCCTGAGGTAGATTTCAGGATCGTTTGCAGTAAAGGGACTTATATCAGGTCATTAATCTCAGATTTTGGGAAACACCTGAATAATGGAGCTTACCTGTCGGCACTTACAAGAACCAGAAGTGGTAATTATTTATTAGAAAATGCTTTTGAAGTAAAGGATCTTGTTGATTACCTTAGGGAACAAAAAGCATAGTTATGCGCGGGCATCCAACATCATCGAAACTGAATTTCACAAAAAATGTATTCTTAATAATTTGTGGTGTCGTTTCAGCATGTTTTGGATTAAAGAGTTTCTTATTACCAAGTGGTTTTATTGATGGCGGCGTAACAGGAATTTCCCTATTAATTAGTAACATAACCGGCATTAAACTCCCTTACCTGATTGTATTGATCAATATTCCTTTCGTAATTTTAGGGTATAAACAAATAGGTAAAGCATTTGCTATTAAAACATCTATTGCCATTGCTACGCTTGCACTCTCGTTAATTATTATACCTTTTCAATCAATTACACACGATCCTTTATTAATTGCATTCTTTGGTGGTTTATTTTTGGGTGGGGGAATTGGCCTGGCCATGAGAGGCGGATGTGTGATTGATGGCACAGAGGTTCTGGCTTTATATATCAGTAAAAACAGCACATTAACTGTTGGCAATATTATCCTGATCCTTAACATTGTTATATTTTCATTTGCCGCATTATTACTAAGTATAGACACCGCTCTTTATGCGATTCTTACTTACCTATCGGCCTCTAATACGGTTGATTATATTGTAAATGGGATTGAACAATACACTGGTGTAACAGTTATATCAGAGAAAAATGTACAGATTAAAAAGTTTATCATTAACCAGATGAAACGTGGTGTGACCATTTATAAAGGTGAGGGTGGCTATGGCGCTCAAAAAGATATTAATATTTTATATACTGTAGTGACCAAATTAGAAATGGGCAAACTACAAACCGCGATCAGACGAATTGATCCGGATGCTTTTGTAATACAACAGCAAATTGCTGATATAAAAGGCGGAGTGGTGAAACACAAAGCCTTACATTAATTTTATGAAGATATATAACCACTTTTCTGATTTTAAAAGATTAAAGAATGCTGTTGTTACCATTGGCACTTTTGATGGTGTGCATTATGGTCATCAGAAAATTATTAAAAGACTTTGTGAGCTGGCTAAAGCTACTGGTGGAGAAAGTGTAATTCTTACCTTTTTCCCTCATCCAAGATTGATCATTGATCCCGAAAATCAGGAGTTAAAAATGATCAATACTATTGATGAAAAAGCTAAAATATTGGCTAGCCTGGGTGTAGATCATTTGATCATCACTCCTTTTACAAGAGATTTCTCAAATCTTAGTCCGACTGAATATATTAAAAACATTTTGGTTGATACCATTGGTGTTAAAAATTTAATTGTTGGTTATGACCACCGTTTTGGTAAAGATAGAGCCGGTGGAATGCCTCAATTAGAAGCCGAAGCCAAGGTTTACGACTATAAAATTGAAGTGATTCCTGAACAGGATATAAATGACGTAGCAGTAAGTTCTACAAAAGTACGCAATGCACTTTTAAGTGGTAAAGTAGCATTGGCAGCTAATTACTTAGGTTACAACTTTTCATTGTATGGACGGGTTATTAAAGGTGATAAAATTGGTAGAACGATTGGTTTCCCTACTGCTAATATTTTTATTGAAGAAACTTACAAGCTGATTCCCTCTGATGGTATTTATGCTGTAACGGTTGATATGTCCGGCCAAACTTTTAAGGGTATGGCTTACATCGGCCAAAGACCCACTATTAACGGGATGACGCGAAATATTGAAGTAAATATATTCGATTTTAATCAGGAAATTTATGGTCAGTATATCACCATGACCTTTCTTCAGTTTTTAAGGGAAGACGTTAAATTTACTGGTTTAGAAACCCTAAAAATACAGCTTCAAAAAGACAAGGATGATACTATTGCTTACTTTAACACCTTGATATAGTTTGAACTAAAGCCATTTTATCGTAAGATATACTTCTATTGGTATTATCTGCTTCATGATAACAAACAAGCATATTAATGTTTCATATATTAAACAAATAGGTATATACAGTTTAATATATGAAACAAATGAAGCTAAGATTATTTAATAAAATGGATGTATATCACCTTAACAATATGGTAAGCAGATAGCGCAAAGAAAAGTAAGGCAATACTCTTATTCACCACGTAACTACTCAAAGCAAACTTCTCCTTTATATATTCCGAAAATCGGGCAAATCCATATAAAGCAAGCGCTGCACCAATACCAGAACCTATACTAAAAACAGATAGAGAAAGATAACCAATATCAATCCACTCGTGTGAAATGAGATAGGTTCCAACAAATAGCCAATAAGGAATTTGCATTGGGTTAAGTACCCCCAATAGCATTCCGTATCTTATGCTATCCTTTTTAGAATAATCAGCTTTAGGCATTTCCTTTCTCGACTTCCAGGTGATGAAACCCAAAATACCGAACATGAATATCATGACAATATCAATGGTATGTTCTAGATTAATCTCACTGGAAAGCCATTGTACAAAGCGCATCACGCCAAAGGTAAAAAGCACTTCTACCGCAGAAAAAGCCCCTATAAAATATAATGCCTGACGAATACCCCTGGTTATTGTAATCTGAACTACTGTCAGGTTAATATTACCCGGAGGAATATATCCCAACATATTTAGGACAACACCAAGAAAGAAGGTTAAAAATAGCATGGGCGAAGATACAATGATTCCACAGATTTTTTAAAGCAAATTACACTCATGCAGGCTTCATATGATCTTTTAAATACTTAGCGGTATAAGATGATTTAACCCCTAAAAGATCTTCTGGTGTTCCCTCAAATACAACATGTCCACCTTGGTCACCACCCTCAGGACCAATGTCAATTACCCAGTCGGCCGATTTAATCATATCCATATTATGCTCAATAACCAGGATAGAATTACCTTGTTCTATTAGCGTATTTAAAGCAATTAATAGCTTTTTGATATCATGGAAATGCAGTCCGGTTGTTGGCTCATCGAAAATGAACATGGTTTTACTCGCATTATTTCCTTTTATAAGGAATGATGCCAGCTTAATACGTTGTGCCTCTCCTCCAGATAGAGTATTGGACGACTGTCCAAGGTGAACATAACCCAATCCAACATCTACCAATGGCTGTAATTTGTTTAATATCTTTGGATCTTTACTAAAGAATGCCACAGCTTCTTCAATGGTAAGATCTAATATATCTGCCACATTTTTATCCTGATAGGTAATGTCTAGTACTTGTTGTTTAAATCTTCGTCCTCCACAGGTTTCACACGGCAGATAAATATCAGCCATAAACTGCATTTCAATCTTCACTTCGCCTTCACCCTGACAAACATCGCAACGGCCACCCTCCACATTAAATGAGAATGCAGCTGGTTTTAAGCCTGCAGCTTTTGAAGCTGGCAATGCAGAAAACAGTGCACGAACATCATCCCAGGCTTTTACATAGGTCACAGGATTGGATCTGGATGAACGCCCAATAGGGTTCTGATCTACCATTTCTACCTGACTTACCAATTCATAATCGCCATAAATGCCGTCGTATGCCCCAGTTTGTTCCCCAGAATAATTACCTATTGCTTTTTGTAATGCAGGGTAAAAAATCTTTTTAATCAGACTTGTCTTTCCTGATCCCGAAACACCACTTACTACTGTAAATATTCCCAAAGGTATTTTTACATCAATATTTTTAAGGTTATTTTCTCTTGCTCCTTTGATTAGTACGTGGTCTTTCCAGTTTCTACGTTTTGTAGGAACAGCGATTTTTTCTTTTCCGGATAGATATTTCCCAGTTAAGCTGTTTTTATCTTTGATGATTTCCTTATACGTACCACTAAAGACAAGATTCCCGCCATGTGTACCAGCTTCAGGACCGATATCTATAATATGATCAGCAGCTTTCATCATCTCTTCCTCGTGTTCAACAACCAAAACGGTGTTACCAACGTTTCTAAGCGACAGGAGCACTTCAATGAGCTTATTGGTATCTCTTGGGTGCAATCCAATACTTGGCTCATCTAACACGTAGATAGAGCCTACCAGACTACTTCCTAATGAGGTGGCAAGATTGATTCTTTGCGACTCCCCGCCCGAAAGCGTATTAGATAGCCTATTTAAAGTTAAATACCCAAGGCCAACATTATTCAAATACAATACTCTATTTTCAATCTCGGCAAGCAGACGCTTGGAAATTTTCTGATCAGTTTCTGTAAGTTTTAAATTATTAAAGAATTCCTGGATAGTTCTTAATGGCATCAATACCACGTCGACAATAGATTTGTCCCCTATTTTAACATAGGATGCATCCATACGTAATCGGGAACCTTTACAATCCGGACAAATGGTCTTACCTCTATATCTGGATAACATTACCCGGTATTGGATTTTAAAAGCCTGTTCTTCTAGTTCTTTAAAGAATTGGTCTAATCCGCCGAAATACTTGTTCCCTGCCCAAATTAACTGCTGTTCTTTCTCGCTCAAATCACTATACGGACGATGGATTGGGAATTTAAACTTTTCTGCACTATGGATCAGTTTATTTAACCATTCCCGCATTTTCTCCCCTCTCCAGGGTGCAATTGCATTGTCGTAAACACTTTTACTTTTATCAGGAATAACCAGATCTTCATCAATCCCGATCACATTCCCATATCCCTCGCATCTTTTACATGCACCATAAGGGTTATTAAAACTAAAGAAGTTAGGTGTAGGTTCATCAAAGCGGATTCCATCAAGCTCAAAACGATCACAGAAGTGATTCGATTTACCATCATGCTCGACATAACTATCCCCTTTACCTTCAAAAAAGGCAGTTTGCACAGAGTCTGCAATACGACTTATGGTTTCTTCTTCATCGTTTACTACAATCCTATCAATTAGAATCTGAACGGCATTTTCATCGACAAGTTCAAAATCTTCAAAGTCCGTATCCTCTAAAATATCTTCTATTTTACTGATTTTGTTTTGATACGATATTCTTAGAAATCCCTTTTGAAGTAAAACAGCCAATTCTTCTTTTAACGACCTGTTATTATGTGGAAACAGGGGACAAAATATAGTAACTACACTTTCATCACCCAGGGCAGAAATAAAATCTACTACTGTACTTACTGTATCCTTTTTTACAATTTCACCTGAGACAGGAGAATATGTCTTACCAATTCTTGAAAAAAGCAGTTTTAAATAATCATAGATTTCTGTAGAGGTACCTACAGTAGAGCGTGGATTTGAGGTAATCACCTTTTGTTCAATAGCAATAGCTGGTGCTATACCTTTAATATAATCTACATCAGGCTTATTCATCCGCCCCATAAACTGACGGGCATAAGATGATAAACTCTCTACATAACGGCGTTGTCCCTCGGCATATAAAGTATCAAAAGCCAATGAAGACTTACCGGAACCAGACATTCCAGTGATGACAACCAGCTTGTTTTTGGGTATAGCTACATCTATATTCTTAAGATTGTGAACTCTGGCACCCTTTATGATTATATTTTTATGTGGATCTTTATCGATTTCGTTATTCATTGATTTCTTGCTAGAATAGTGCTAATATAACCCAAAAAACGCAATTTTGGTTTTTCTCAGCAGTGCAAAAATAAGGCTATCAATCCACTTTTATTTTTTTTTAACACTTTTTATATGGTTTTGTAATAAAAAAATGCTTCTTTTGAAATATTAATACATCAAGCAAACCACTAACTAACAAACTAATAGGAGAACTCATATAGAAGAAAACATCTACTAAGTATTTTTTTAGCAAGCAGCAAGGGAATTTAGTATGGATACTCCTATGAAATTACAACAATCGAGTGATCAAGATTTAGTTAAGTTATATCTTAACGGCGAAGAAACCGTTTTAAAAGAACTGTTGAATAGACATAAGTCGAAAATTTATACATCTATATATTTATTAGTTAAGGATCAATATTTGGCCGAAGACATCTTTCAGGATGCTTTTATTAAGGTTATTAATACCCTTAGATCTGGCAAGTATAATGAAGAGGGTAAATTTTTACCCTGGGTAATGCGTATTGCGCATAACTTAGTTATTGACCACTTTAGAAAAGAGAAAAGAGCCCCGGTTATAACTAGCGCAGACGGCACAGATGTATTTAATCTGCTTCAGTTTCATGAAGAAAGCACGGAAGATAAACTTTTAAGGGAACAAACTCATTTCGATTTAAGGAAAATGATTCATTTATTACCTGAAGATCAGAAAGAAGTATTGATTATGCGCCATTATGCAGACCTTAGTTTTAAAGAGATTGCAGACCTGACTGACGTGAGTATTAATACAGCATTAGGACGTATGCGATACGCTTTGAACAATCTTCGTAAGATGATGAAAGTGAAAGAGATCTCGTAATTTTCACTCCGTAAAGAACATGTTACAATACATAAGCAATAAGGTGAAAATAAATTAGGGATAATAACGTTTTTTATTAAAACTAATTTACGCTAATGCTTATGATAGAAACTTTTACTTCAACTAACAACTTAAATTATTCTCAACGCGAGCAAGGAAAAGCCGAAGATGTTGAGGGACTGGACAAAGTGTTTTATGACAACATCAAGTCTCAATTGAATACGTTGAAAAGAGATCCTTCCGACGATTCCATCGAAATGATCCTTGCATATTCAAGGTCTAAGTAATTTAATCCGATCTTAAGCTGCCGCGAAACCGGCAGCTTTTTTATTCATAAATAATTTTTCTAAGTTTGTCCATGCTCAAAAAAGAAAGATACCAACTTTTTGTGTCCCACTTTTCTGCAAGTCAGCCAAACGCGGAAACAGAACTTCACTATAACAATCCATTTCAGTTGCTCATAGCAGTTATTTTATCTGCTCAATGCACAGACAAACGTATTAATCAGATTACCCCTGCTTTATTTCAACGTTTTCCTAATCCTAAAGCACTGGCAGAAGTCACTCCAGATATTGTATTTGACTATATCAGAAGTGTGAGTTATCCGAATAATAAGGCGAAACACCTGGTAGGGATGGCTAATATGTTGATGAATGACTTTAACAACGAAGTTCCATCGGATATTGATCAGTTACAAAAAATGCCTGGTGTAGGTAGAAAGACGGCAAATGTGATTGCCTCGGTCATATATAATGCACCTGCAATGGCTGTAGATACACATGTGTTTAGGGTTGCTAACAGAATTGGCCTTACTACTGGCAAAACACCATTGGCTGTAGAAAAGGATTTGGTTAAAAACTTACCAGAAGAATATATACATGTAGCACACCACTGGCTAATTTTGCATGGTAGATATGTGTGTGTGGCAAGATCGCCAAAATGCAGTATTTGCGAAATCACACATTTCTGTAAGTATTTCCAGAAAAACAATAAAATAACTAAAATTATTAGTGATTCTATTGAACTCGTAAAATAAATTAAACTTTATTTGGGTTTTTAAATTTTAATTACATTATATTTGCTAACATAATTAGTAATACAGAGTGTAGAGTTTATCATTTTGAATTAAGCTTTACTTCTTCAAAGAATTATAACATAACATGAGCACAAACGCAGACAAATTAAAAGCGCTACAACTTACTTTAGATAAGTTAGAAAAATCATATGGTAAGGGTACCGTAATGAAACTTGGAGATAATGCTGTAGAACCGATCGAATCTATTTCGACAGGCTCGATCAGCTTAGATATTGCGTTAGGCATTGGTGGTGTACCAAAAGGCCGGGTTATTGAAATCTACGGACCTGAGTCATCAGGTAAAACAACGTTAGCCACTCATATCATTGCGGAAGCACAGAAAAAAGGTGGTATTGCTGCTTTTATAGATGCAGAACATGCTTTTGACAAGAATTACGCAAAAAAACTAGGCGTTGATGTAGACAATTTATTGATTTCTCAACCAGATAATGGTGAACAGGCATTAGAAATTGCTGATAACCTAATCAGATCAGGTGCTATTGATGTAATTGTTATTGACTCCGTAGCTGCCTTGGTACCTAAAGCAGAGATTGAAGGTGAAATGGGTGATTCTAAAATGGGTTTACATGCCCGCTTAATGTCGCAAGCATTACGTAAACTCACCGGAACGATTGCTAAAACAGGATGTTGCTGTATTTTTATTAACCAATTACGTGAAAAGATTGGTGTAATGTTTGGCAACCCGGAAACTACTACAGGTGGTAATGCACTAAAGTTTTACGCTTCTGTGCGTTTAGATATCCGTAGAACATCGCAGATTAAAGATTCGGACGAAGTTGCAGGAAACCGTGTTAAAGTAAAAATTGTAAAGAATAAAGTTGCACCTCCTTTCCGCATCGCTGAATTCGATATTATGTTTGGCGAGGGTATTTCTAAAACAGGTGAAATTATTGACCTGGGTGTTGACTTTAACATCATTAAAAAAGCAGGTTCATGGTTCTCTTACGGTGATACTAAACTTGGTCAGGGTAGAGATTCAGTAAAACAACTGTTAATGGATAACCCAGAACTATCTGATGAAATCGAAGCAAAAATACGTGCTGAAGTAACTGGTGAAAAACTTGACGAAAAAGCTTAGGAAGTATTTAGTAGTTAGATATTAGCATATTTATTAGTAGCTAGCTATTAGTAATTAGAAAACAACAAGGCCGCTGCAGATTATTTGCAACGGCCTTACTGTTTTTTATACGTATCTATTAATAGCTAGCTTCTAAATATCTAACTACTAAATCTACCTATAGCTTGGCATTTGTGACTTTGACTTAAGCCTGGATCCCTCTCCAGTTTCCATAAATTTCCTGTCATATTTGATAATCGCAATAAGCGCTATAACCGCCATGGCTACCAAAACAAATAAAGCCATAAAATTCCTTTTCTTATCCTTATTAATAATCCAGGCCATAAAAACAACTAGTGGGATTAACATTATCCCAAAAAAAATATAACTCGCTGTACCCATAATCTTTTCTTTTTAATATTTAAAAATCCATTCTTGAAAGCGGAGCAACATCCTGCCCAACAAAGTCTCCGTTCAAGTATTTATGATAACCCGCAATCGCAATCATTGCTGCATTGTCTGTGCAATACTCAAATGCTGGAATGTAAACATTCCAATTTAGCTCATTCGCCATATTTTGCAAGGATTCTCTTAATCCACTATTAGCTGAGACTCCACCCGCAATTGCAATATGTTTAATCCCATACTGCTTAGCAGCTTTTTTCACCTTATTTAGCAAGATATCAACAATGCTATATTGAACTGATGCACAAATATCGGCTAAATTTTCGGCAATAAAATTCGGATTAATCTTTTCCTGTGCTCTTATGAAATACAAAATAGATGTTTTCAATCCACTAAAACTATAATTCAAGTCCTTGATTTGTGGATCAGCAAACTTAAAAGCTTTTGCATTGCCGACTTTTGCATGCTTATCGATAAGTGGACCACCAGGATATGGCAAGTCTAATATCTTAGCAGTCTTATCGAAAGCCTCACCTGCAGCATCATCCAATGTTTCCCCCACTATTTCCATATTAAAATAGTCCTTAACCAACACGATTTGAGTGTGCCCACCAGATACGGTTAAACAAAGAAAAGGGAATACCGGCTTAGGATCATCAATAAAATGCGCCAAAATATGCGCATGCATATGATTTACTGATACCAAAGGCAAATCTAGGGCCAATGCGAAAGATTTAGCAAAAGATACTCCAACTAATAAGGAGCCTAATAAACCCGGCCCTCTTGTAAAAGCAACAGCATTTAAATCCTTTTTATCTATTTTAGCATCATTTAATGCCTGTTGGATAACAGGCACAATATTTTGTTGATGTACCCTTGAAGCTAGTTCGGGAATTACACCACCATAATTTTCATGAATTGTTTGGTTTGCAATAACATTGGCCGTAATTTTGCCGTTGTTACATATAGCAACTGAAGTTTCATCACAAGAAGACTCTATAGCAAGTATTACAGACACAGTTATATATTATTAAGCTACAAAACTATTAAAAAACTATTAAAAATACTTCTTTGGCTTGTTGCATCAGTAATTTTACTAGTTGCGATTGTTATTTTCGCCCTTCAATTTAGGCCGGTTCAAACTTATGTAGCAAAAAAAGCAGCCAATTATCTTTCTAATGAGCTAAACACAACCATATCTTTAAGTGGCATTTATATAAAACCTTTTAAGTCGGTCGTAATTGAAAACCTCCTTGTACTTGACCAACAAAAAGACACCATTCTTAGCACTCCAAAATTCCTTGTAAACATTAACCAGTTCTCTTTAAAAGATAGGATCATAGCTGTGAATACGGTGCAAATCAATGATGGATCGTTCTTTTTAAAATCTTATAAAAACAAATCCACCAATCTGGATTTCATTATAAACTATTTTGATTCAGGTCCTAAGACAGTTAAAAAGAAAAGCAAACCCTATCAGATTTCTTTTGACAAAGTGATACTGAACAACATTGATTTTAAATACAAAAACTACCGTGTAGATACTTTAATGAAAAATATAAACTTTGACGATGTTGCCTTAACAAATCTAAATGGTATTTTTGAACAGTTAAATACTAAAGATCATATTCTTCAAGCTAATATTAAAGACCTCACTTTCAAAGAAAAGAGTGGCTTTTACCTCAAAAACCTTTCCGCATTTACTACGGTAGACACGAATAAAATAGAATTGAAAAACCTGTTGCTGGTAACGAACAGAACAAGGCTGACCGATTATTTTGAAATGAAGTTTAAAAGTTATAGCGACTTTAGCGACTATATTAATAAGGTACGCATGAATGCAAACTTTGTTAACAGTCATATCTCATCTCGGGATGTTGCTTACTTTACTTCCGAACTAGATCACATGAACCTTGACCTTGATGTTGATGGTAAGATTACGGGACTTGTAAACAATTTAAGAGCTAAATCCTTAGCCATTAAAGCAGGGAAAGCTACTTATATCAAAGGCGACTTTATACTTAAGGGTCTCCCCTATCTTAAGGAGACTTTTATGGATCTGAAGATTGATATGGCAGGCACTAACAAAGCAGATCTTGATGAAATTGTTGCAGATATAACTGGCAAGAAAGGAGCTGTAGTACCAAAAATTGTTGATAAATTTGGAAATATTAATTTCAACGGATCATTTACAGGCTTTAAAAACGACTTTATTGCGTTTGGAGAGTTTAAAACCAAGCTAGGAAGACTGGTTTCGGATGTAAACATGAAAATCGATAAAAAAGGAATTCCCTCTTATACCGGAAATGTAAAAACATTCGACTTTGATTTGGGCAACCTCGTTAATGAGAAAACACTTGGCAGACTCACAGCTTCTTTGAATGTCAAAGGAAGAGGTACGGAGATCAATAGCTTATCTGAAAAACTAAATGGCGATATTGATTACATCGATTTCAATGATTACAGATATAGAAATGTTAAAATTGATGGAACTTTTGACAAGAAATATTTCGATGGAAGTTTAACTATCGACGACAAAAACATTCAGCTTGCTTTTGATGGTGGAGTGAATTTAAACCCTGAATTACCAGTGTTTAATTTTAAGGCGATTATAAAAGACGCTAAACTAAGAGCATTAAATCTATATAAAGATTCCTTAAAAATAGATGCTGTATTTAGTACCAATTTCTCCGGAAGCAACTTAAACAACATACAAGGGAACCTCCGTTTACAGGAAATAACACTCGACAATGTAAAGGGCATATACCATATTGACTCTGTTGAGTTGCAAGCAAGTGGAATGGGAAAAGACAGGAGTTTAACAGTTAAATCAGATATTCTTGATGCAAGTATAAAGGGACAATATGACTTAAACACAATCCCATCCTATTACAAAGCCCTTGCAAAGAAATACATTCCATCTTTAAAGGCCGACATTGTAAAATATAATGACCAGATTTTCCAGTTTAATCTAAATATCAAACGGTTTGAACCTATTGCTGAATTGTTGGTACCCGGACTTGAGCTTGAAGATCAGGCTGTATTTATAGGTAATTTCGACTCTCCAAATAATACGGCTACATTAAATGGTTACGTTAAAAAACTAAAGTACCAGGGTGTAATTGTAAACAATATCATTATCGATGAAAATACAAGCGCAAACCAATTACAAGCAATTATAACTTCAGACAGGGTTGACCTGAATGATAGCTTATACATTAAAAATGTTAACATTTCGAATATTTTACGGAACGACAGCTTAACATTGAACGTTAAACTATCCAACGAAGATGATTTGAGTCAGCTGGATTTAAACGGCTTGGTGGAGTTTGCCAGTGATACAACCGCAAGGATAAGTATCCTTCCTTCTATTTTAATGGTGTACAATGAGGAATGGAAAATCCAGGAAAAAGTCAGAATTAACTTCCACGATGGAAAAACGGAGATTAGTAATTTCGAACTGAATAACGGTAAACAATACCTGACCCTTGACGGGACACTCTCTAACGCTCCTGACGACATCATGCTGGTCGGCTTTAAAGATTTCAGCCTTACTACTATAAATCCTTTCATAAAAACAACAGGACTTAAAATGAGTGGTAATGTAAACGGAAGTACTACGTTATCTAATATCATGAAATCTCCCGAAATTAGGGACAATATCAAAATTGATTCACTCATATTTAACGATACTTATATAGGCACTTTAACAGACACTTCATCGTACGACAGGTCAAAAAACGTGGCCAATATTTATACGAACATCATATCAGGTGACAGAGAAACTTTAAATGCTACAGGAAATCTTGACCTTGATAAAAAGGAAATAGATGTAGCTGTAAATCTCGACAAAACAGAATTGATTATTCTAGGGCCATTTGTAAAGCAGCTGGTATCGGATTTGAAAGGCTATGTTTCTTCGGATCTGACGATTAAAGGATCTTTCAATAAACCGGCCATTAAAGGCACTGTAACATTAGATAATGCAGCAATGACTATTAACTACCTAAAGACAAGGTATACCATATCTGATGAGGTTACTGTTAACAATAGTGTAATTGACGTTGATAACCTTACTCTGCATGATGTTGATGGAAATAAGGCAATAGCCAAGGGTACAGTGGATTTAAATAACATTAATAACCCTACACTTGATGTTTCAGTTTCTGCCAACAAATTTATGGCATTGAATACTACAGAAAAAGATAATCCATTGTATTTTGGACAGGCATATGCTACGGGAGTTTTTAAGTTTAAGGGGCCAACTAATAAGCTGAATATTGACATCACTGCTAAAACGGAAAAAGGAACAGTTTTCAACCTACCATTAAACAGCTCAGAAACCGTATCAAGCAAAGATTTCATCACCTTTGTAAGTAAAGACACTACCAATTTTGTAAAAAAACAAACAAGTTTCGATGGTTTGACGATGAGCTTAACGCTGGATGTTGATGCGAATAGTACTGCAAATATCTTTACATCTCTGGGGAATCTGAGTGGTAGAGGGAATTCTAAAAATCTTGCTTTGAATATCAATAGTCTTGGTGACTTTGAAATGTCGGGTGACTATATCATAGAATCGGGTAGTTTTGATTTTACAGCTCAGGAGGTCATCAATAAAAAGTTCAATATCAGGCAAGGTGGAACGATTAGATGGACAGGCAACCCTACTACTGCCCAAATCAATTTAAAGGCGATATACTCGCTTAGAGCAACGCTGACTGACTTATATTCTGCTGCGAACAGAGAGGGGAACAATCAAAACGAAAGGGTATTAACTGAAGTAGAAATGGGTTTAACAGGATTATTATTAAAACCAGATATTAAATTAGATGTATTCTTCCCATCCAACCCAGCTATACGTGAAGAAATGCAGTCTTATTTTAATGACGACAATAATAGAAACCTACAGGCATTAAGCTTAATTATCAGACGAAGTTTTGCTCCGGGTTCTGGAAAGGAAGACCTTGGTAAACAACTAACCTCTGGTGTGGCGAGCACGGCAACTGAGCTGTTATTTAATCAATTTAACAATGTGCTTTCTTCCTTAAATCTAGACTTTGTAGATATTAATATCCGATCATTAAGTGAGGCGAATGCTTCTTTCCGACTATTTGAGGATAGGGTAATTTTAAACGCAGGTATTGTTGATAAGCGGAGTGGTAATGCGGGAGATTTATCGCTTCCTGGATTTAATGAAAACTCTGTCGGCGGTGAGGTTGAGGTTCTGGCATTAATAAAAAAAGATGGTACTCTAGTTGGGAAACTTGCAAATAAACCTCCTACACAACAAAGTATTTTCAATACAGGAGTTAACCAAAACACAAACGTAACATCTGTAGGATTAATTTATACTCAACAGTTTGACAGTTTCAAGGAGTTTTTCCAGAAAATTACCGGAAAAAAACGGAGAGAAGAAAAGAAGAAAAAATTAGAGCGTCAAAAAAAGGCCGTTGAAGATCAGAAATCATCAACGGCCCCAATATCTGTTGGTAAAGATGCAATCCTTAATGATCAGAAAAAGCCTAAAAAGAAATAATCTATTAGCCTTTCATAATCTGATGTCCCATCTTATCACGTTTCGTTTTTAAATATTGTTCGTTGTGAACGTTACTTTCAATTTCAATTGCAATATTCTCTACAATCTCTAAACCGTATCCAATTAGGCCAGCTCTTTTTGTAGGGTTGTTAGACATTAACCTCATTTTAGTAACCCCTTGTGCTCTTAAAATCTGTGCTCCAACACCATAATCACGTTCATCACCTTTAAAGCCTAGTTCGATATTAGCTTCAACAGTGTCCATTCCTGCATCTTGAAGATTATATGAACGAAGTTTATTGATCAGTCCGATTCCACGACCTTCCTGATTCATATAAACTACCACTCCTTTACCCTCCTTATTGATCATTTCCATTGCTTTATGTAATTGTGGACCACAATCACAACGACATGAACCAAAAATATCACCGGTAACACATGAGCTATGAACGCGGGCCAATACCGGTTCATCCGCTGCCCACTCACCTTTACTAATAGCTAAGTGTGTTGCATTATTGTCGATCTGAGTATAAGCAGTCATATTAAAATCACCCCATTGTGTAGGCAAATTAATGGTAACTTCCTCTTTTATTAAGGACTCCTTGCTTAATCTGTAAGCGATCAGGTCTTTTATAGAAATTATTTTTAACTGATGCTTTTCAGCAATTTTAATTAGATCTGGTAACCTTGCCATCTCTCCATCTTCTTTTAAGATTTCGACAAGAACACCTGCAGGTTGAAATCCAGCCAGACGGGCAAGATCTACCGTAGCCTCTGTATGGCCTGAGCGACGCAGTACGCCCCCCTCTTTAGATCTTAATGGAAATATGTGACCTGGACGACCAAGCTCAGCAGGGTCAATATTAGGATCTATTAAGGCCATAATGGTTTTTGACCTATCTGATGCAGAAATACCAGTTGTACATCCATATCCTTGTAAGTCGACAGATACAGTAAAATTGGTTTCATAAACAGCAGTATTCTTACCAACCATAGGCTCTAAGCCTAACTCATCACATCTTTGTTCTGTTAAAGGAGCGCAGATCAGACCTCTACCATAGGTAGCCATAAAATTAATTACTTCGGGCGTAGCATTCTCTGCTGCAGTTAAGAAATCGCCTTCATTTTCTCTGTCCTCATCATCTACAACAATGATAACTTTCCCTGCTTTTATATCCGCAATAGCATCTTCTATTGCATCGAGTTTAATTTCCATTTTTAAAGTTTATCGATTTCAGATGCTCTAATGGCAATTGAAAATCTATTAAAATTACATTACAAAGTTACAACCTTCACAAACAAATTCATGCCTTAAAATATCATAAATAAGTAATGAATAACCGCTAGTTAAATATTATTGATCAACTGTTTCCACAGCTTTCTTCTTGTTAAATCTTTTAAGTACGTTTAAGAATACTTGTTTAAAATAATTGACATCAAACAAGGCAGAATCTACCGTTGCTTTATAGGTTAGAAATGCTCCTAATGGAGATAATATAATAATAGCCAACCACATACCAAAAAACGGTGTTAAAGATCCGGTTGTTGCTGATTTTTCTGCTACCGTTGCAATAATATGATAAAGCAGAAAGAATACAATAGCTACAACTACCGGTAAACCTAGCCCACCCTTTCTAATAATGGCTCCCAATGGTGCTCCAATAAAAAACAACAATAGGCAGGATGCGGCAAGGGTAAACTTCTTTTGATATTCAACCTGAACTTTTATTAAAGCTTTGGTACGATCAGCAAAATCGGTCATTCGTCCTGAGACAGTCTGCATCACCGAATTGGCCTGATCCAGGGCACCTTGAACAACTGCCAGCTTCTGATCTTTAGGAACAGATTTTAAAAGGGGCCCCTCTACAGCTTTAACTTTAGCCAATTCTTTCGTATAGCCTTTGGTATAGTTATTCTGCTTGTAATAACTACTTGCATTTAATGCCGCAAATTTATTAACGCTATCTAATTCCCGCGATAAGGAGTCTTCTTTCTTCTGAAGCCCTTTTAAATTGAGCATTTGAGTATTCCCTCTAAATCCCTCTTCATCAGTCCTGTTCATTTTAAAACTGGAAATATCAAACTTCTGATCGGTTTCTTTAAATCTCATCCGGGTCAGCTCTTGTCTGGGGTTATAAGAGGCGTTTTTCCCACTCGATTCTTCATATCGCACCCCGTCATGAAGTTTTAGTAATAGATAGTTGTCGTCTTTAGACATCTTCCCTTCCTTAGCGATGATGATTTTGGCAATTCCATTATTACCAGTATGATCATAGATCATTACATTACGCAATTCTCCGTTGTCCTTTTTAGTATCAACCCTAATAGAATATCCAGGAATACTGTTGTTAAACACGCCCTCCTTAATCAGAAATGACGGTTTCATATTCCTAATATCCCATAACAAAGATCCAAACTTCAAGTTTGCTTTGGGTAGCATATAGTCTGAAAATATAAAAGAGCTAATAGAAAGACCAATAATCACAACCAGCAAAGGCATCATTGCTTTTTGCAATGAGATTCCTGCTGATTTAATGGCAACGAGCTCGTAATTCTCCCCAAGCGTACCGAAAGTCATGATTGATGACAACAGAATGGATAGTGGCAGCGCCATGGAAACATTTGCTGCAGATGCGTAGTACATTAACTCGAGTATGACATACCATTCAAACCCCTTTCCGATCAGATCGTCAACATACTTAAATAAAAAGAGCATCAATAGTATAAACATCACTATGAAAAAAGTGACGATAAAAGGCCTTATAAATGCTTTGACAAGTAGTAAATGTATCTTTTTCAATATACAAATGTAGGCAAAGCCATCGAAAATTTAAGCACCTAATACACTATGCAGGTAGTTTATTTGATTATCCCAGATTAATGTGCGTTCTGCAAGGGTATCTTCTGTTGCAAAGTCTGTAATGGAAAGCGCTACATCATTCGTTAATTCATCCTGTACTATTTCCATTTCGAAATAACAGTGCGGCTCATCATCAAGCCATTTAAATTTTACCAGCTTATTTTCTTTAATACTTAAAAGCTTAGCTTTTTGTATTTCATCGTCCCATGTAAAGGTATATAGTTGGTCACGGAAGATCACATCGTCGGCAAACCATTGAGATAAGCCATTAGGCTCACTAATGAAGCTAAATAAAATACGTGGAGACGATCTCAACTCATATTCCAGGGTAAATTTTTTCTTTTCTGACATCGTTAACACTTATTATCTATTTGATTGAAACTATTTTACAACACTTATTTCTAAAGAAAAGTAATTTATTCTATATTTGCAACTCTTTAGAAAATCACTCCAATCTTTTTAAGATCAAAAGGCTATACAAAGCCGTTAAGGTGGTTAGAACGCTGAAGAAATAAACTCTTGTAGTTCCTTAGCTTACATTCTCTAATCCAAATTCCTGAACAATTCCAAGTACTCTGAGACACTCCTAAGGAGGTTTATTCTTTTATTCATATCTCTTTACTAGCTCAAAATAAAATAACTAGCTTATTATCACCACTGAAGCACAATCCCAAGGGTTATTCTACATTTTTCTTTATTATTTGAAATCATTCTCCTATATTTGCAACTCTTTAGAAAATCACATTGATTTTTTAATAACAAAACCCGGCGGGGTAGCTCAGATGGTTAGAGCGCAGGATTCATAACCCTGAGGT
>JBEBUV010000006.1:0-97833 GCA_040393085.1 Pedobacter hiemivivus
AAAAACGGCTTGTTCATATAAATAATTAGCTTACTCCCATCCCCATTGTTGAAATATTCTGTGTCCAGGTGCGCTCTTTATAAATGCAATAAATTTTTGTGCATTTGCGGTGTTCTTCTTGTTTTTCGTAAACACCACAGGTGTACCGCGATACACACGCAATGAAGCTGGCAATTCTACTACGGCGGTGATATCCTTAAGATTTTCATGCCATGAAGCATAAGTAATCCAGGCATCAAAGCTACTATCAGATTTCCACCCATCAATACCTAACGCAGTATTGGCAAAAGATTGGCCAATGTTTTTTTGAATTGGATCAATCAAATTCTCTTTCCCGGCAATATCTTCCCAAAGTCCCAACTGGCCTGCACCGTTAACGTCGAGTATTTTAATACCTTTTCGCGTTAAATCTTTTAACGAAGTAATCTTTTTTGGGTTACCTGGCCTAACTAAAATTGCACTCCGTCTCTGATACAGGGCCGTTCTAGTGGCTTCATCTACCATATTTGGGTATTTTTGTATAAACTGGGTAAGCATATATTCAGCACCACCATAGATGATATCGGCATTTTTTTCTGCACTGCTCAGCCATTTACTTTCTGGTCCACCAATTACTTTAACCGGTATTTTTGTAATCGTCGTAAATTGTGTAGCGCAGGCTTTCATTGCAGAAAGTGGTCCACCTGGACCATAAACATATATTGTATCTGTTTGTGCATTTACGATTATACTTGTGGTAATTAGTGTTACTAGAACACTGACTTTTTTAAATAAACTTTTCATTAGCTTTAACTTTATGATATAACATTTTAAGCCTGTCCAACAACTTGCATATTTGAGAGCTATTTAGACTCTTCTAAGGTATTTAAACTTCAGTAACGATCAAAATTAACGAAGTATGATCTTATTATGGCGCTTTTTTAACATTCTCCCATCTTATTACCTGAGTACCTGTCAATAAAGGAATTAATATCCAGATACCCCAGATTATAAAAGCATATTTCAATCTATTCATAAGTAGGATTTTGTAGTGTAGAACTTTCCGACATAATCAATGAATGAAAGAAAGAGCTTTTATTTTCATCTGTGTCTTTAAATTAATATTTGAGGCATTAATAAACAAGGTAGAGCAGACCCAAATCCAGATCGCACAGCAAACTATTACAACTCTTCCCAACCATCCAACGGCTGTTTCAGGTGTCAATATTCCATTTGTTTTGCTTAAAAACACTCCCAAAGTAACAATCAAGCTAATTTCAAATAACCATAACAAAGCTGTAATTATAAATATCTTATTCTTGTATTTATTAAGCACTTCTTGTCTGTAGAATTGATATAAAATAAAAAGTGTAGCTAAAACCATAAATCCTAACAAACCTGCAGCACTACTATGAATTTGTCCGCTTGTAGTCATTTGCTCTGCAGTAGTACCTGCCGGATCTGTATTCCAAATTGCCGCTATGAAATTTCCTACGGAGGAAACGATGAGTAGCCACCCCCCAACCTTAGAGCCTAATCTGGGGATATTTTTTACGATGTAATATCCTAATCCCAAAAATGACACCCCTTGAGAGCAAAATGCTATATTCATCAACCATCCCATTTTCCCCAAGGCATATTCACTAATAGGCTGCCATTTTGGATTTACATTTGAATCAATTAAGTGTAAAAGAGCAAGTAATGTAATAAATACAACAGAACTATACCTGGAAATATTCAGCAGTTTCATATCACATTGATTTTAGTAAAACATCCAATCTCTCATGTGAATCAACTACGCCGCTTTCCATTCCAGATTGGATGTGCCCGTCCCTATCTTCCACAGACTTATAAATAACTTGAATAGAAATTTTACTTCTTTCTCCCTCCAGGTTCTCAAAGTTCAGAAACTCCAGTGAAACATGACCTCGAAAAGGCATTCCCTCGTATTCAAATGTTCTGATAATTCTTTCAGGATCACAAACTTCATGTATTACACCGTTAAAAGTGTGTAGCATTCCACTTGTATCTTTGTGTGAAAATCGCCAGGAGCCGTGAGATTGATTATTTAATTTATCAATGGTGGTTTCCATTTCTTTTGGCCCAATCCATTGGAGAAGCAGATCAGGCTCAGAAAAAGCTTTAAAGACCAATTCTCTCGGTCCATCGAATTCTCTGATAATGAAAAGCTCCTGTTTGCCTTCCTCGGCTAAAATTTGTGTCTTATTGCTCATTACTATTTATTGTTTTTTAATTTATTAATTATAATGTCAATCCGATCAAACCTATCTTCCCACATTTGTTTAAACGGTTCAATAAAGTCGGCCACCTCTTTCATCTTTTGAGGATTGAAATGATAATATATTTCTCTCCCTTTTTGCTCTTGTTGAAGTAGTTCACATTCAGTTAAAATTTGAATATGTTTCGAAATCGTTTGCCTTGTACTTTTAAATTCTTCGGCGATAGCGCTTGGTGTTAATGCTTGACTAGCAATTAACACCAAAATTGCTCTTCGGGTTGGGTCAGCTATAGCTTGAAATACATCTCGTCTTAATTCCATTACGCAGTTATTTGACTGCAAATATATACGAAGCCATTTAACTGCGCAAATTTTTATTAACATTTTTTCAATTTGCCTTAACCATGTTTAAAGTTGCCAGAAAATTCAACTAAAAGGCATTGGGGACCTGACAAATGCAATTGACCTGACTGGGCGCTTCTCGAACTATTTCTTATCTGATTTGGAGACACTTATGAATACTTAGTTTAGTTTTGGCACTTAATTAGGTGCTCCTTAAGTCCTTTCCTATCTGAAAACTTTCTATCTTACGATTTCAAAACCAGTAAAATGGACTTTACCAAAATTACACCACACCCTGATTTAGATGAGTTTATTGAATGTTACTGGATGATGTACAGTGATGATCCACTACCAATAGTTGAGAAGATCATTCCCGATGGTTTTACAGAGATCATTTTCAATTACAGGGATGTTTATAAATCCAAAACCAGTGGAGACTGGAATCTGCAATCACCAAATTTACTAGCAGGGCAGCTCAGAACCTTTTTCCATCTCCAAAATACTGGTACTACTGGTTCTGTTGCCATCAAATTGAAACCAGCAGCATTAACCCAATTATTTGGCTTAAGTATGGATCAATACCTAGATAAAATTGTCGATCTGGACTCATTACCAAATCAAGAATTCAAACAGTTAAGAGCAAAAATACTGGCATCTGGCTGCTTTGAGAACAATAAACAAGAACACTTTGTTAAGCAGGTTCTGGACGATTACTTTGGCTTACTTATTCAGACAGCATCAGAAAACCCTTTAAAAAGATCTCTCGAGCTTATCTTTAGTTCGAATGGGATGGTTACTGTAGCAGAACTAACAGTAGCGGCTGGAATTAGCGAACGTCAACTGGAGCGTCTATTTAAAAAATATATAGGCCTTTCTCCAAAATACTATTCACGGATTATTAGGTTCAATTACATTTTTAAATTGATCAAATCAAAAAAAACTAGCTGGACAGAGATTGTTTTCCAGTCTGGATATTATGATCAATCGCATTTCATTCGCAATTTCAAGGCCTTTACAGGTGAAGATCCCTCATCCTACTTTTTTGAAAAAAAAACCATGGCAAACTTCTTTCTGAACAAATAATTAACGAGGTCGGGTTTGTACAATACCATAATAGTAAACAAGGTTACTTTTGATAAAAAAGAACAAATGAGCAATAAAAAACTAATTCTGATTACCTCCTTGTTGTTATTGGTACAAGTAGGCAATGCACAGGAAAGCAACAAACAAAAATTTAAAAAATTGGAATGGTTGATGGGAAAATGGACCCGAACAAATACGGAAGTAGGACAATCTGGTTATGAAACATGGGCCAAAGTTTCCGATTTAAAGCTAAGAGGAAAAGGCGTTACTTTTAAAGGGAAAGAGGTCATTTTTGTCGAAAATCTGGAGTTCATTGTGAAAGGAGCTGATATTTTTTATACTGTAGTTGTTACCGGTGAAAAAAAACCGGTCTACTTTAAAATGACTGAACTAAGTAATGATGGCTTTACCTGCGAAAATCCAGAACATGACTTCCCAAAAAAAATAACTTATAAACGTAATGGTAATAATATAAAAGCAGTGATTTCGGGCAATGGACAAAGTGTTGATTATATTTTTAAACGCGCATTGACATACCAGAGATAAGTCGAGTACAAAACGATTTTTTTTAAGCATAACCCGCAAAATTTAGTGCAGATCGGAGGTTAATAAAAATTTGCCATATAAAACCAAAAAGCCGTTCTTCTTATCGAAAAACGGCTTTTTGTTTGGTGTTCCTTACTGAGCTCGAACACTGCCTAAAAGACGATGAGTCTTCTGACACATTAAATTATAATTCAGATGATTACACTATACTACTGGTTATAATCACCTCTTAAAAACTGCCATTGGAAAATAGGAAGTCCTTTATTATTCATGGTAATTGCCCAAACCTGATTTCCACCAGATGATGGCCAACTTAAAGTATTCTGATAATTACTAAAATCACTTAAGAAAACTTTGGTTTTTGTCTCGCCATCATAAGTACCATTGGCAACTGTTACAGTACCCGTGATTAGTGCAGCATCATTTACCGGAGTCCCTGCATTATCTAGCGGTAATCCTGAAAGTCCCCAGCAATTAATACCCTGTGCGATTACACCACCAACAGAACCCATGGTTGCCGATATACGACCTAACTTTCCGGCTTTCTTATTGACTACCGATTGATTCATAGACACTAATCCTTTTACAGTAGCATCTGTCCAGCCTAATAGACCGCCAGCACCGGAATTATTCGATGTAATGGTTCCCGTCGCATAACAGTTCTCTACAATACCTTTTTCAAAAACAATACCTGCAATACCACCGGCCCTGGAATTCCCCGTTGCATTAGTAGCAGTCACATTAGCTGTAGAATAACTGTTTCTAACACCCGAAAGTGCAGCTCCATTTGGTTTACCTATATTGCCTACTATACCACCAACGGCATCAGTACCAGATACTGTACCTGAGGTAAAACAGTTTTCGATGATACCCGTTGGCTTATCCGGACCTTTTAAACCAGCATATCCAGCTAAAATACCAGCCCCACTAGTCGACTCCATAGTAGCATTTACCACTCCTAAATTTTTACATGATCCGATAAGTACACCAAATAAACTGGCGTAACCTACATTTTTAACCGTTAAGTTTTTAATCAGGTGACCGTTCCCATTGAAGTGTAAATGTCTGGCATAAGGATCAACATTGTTTATTGGCACCCAGTTTCTGCCAGCCATATCAATATCTGCTTCCAACTTAAAGTGCAGCGGACTTGTTGTGGCTTTGCTCCAATCTACACTAGCCATGTTAGACATATGTGTTGCAGTCTTAATCACATAAGGATCCTGCTCGGTACCTGTACCACGATCAAAACTACCAGCTGATGAAGCGCGTTTTCTAACGATAATAAAGCTGGTTACCCTACGCTGTCCATAATGATCATATACACCATCATCAGTTGGATAATTAATAACCCCTGTCGAACTCACATTACTGTCTTTCAAGTACATTGTAGTAGAACCTCCACCATCAATATTTAAAGCGTCTTTTGGCGCAAAATACCTTTTAAAGAACTGAGTCATTTCTTTAGCGGTCATACCGGCCGACTGTGTCCAACGCCCATCAACCGTTACCAGTAACAACTTATTATCTTCCGTAATGGCCACTGCAGTACGTGGATGTCTTACCCCCTGATGCCTTCTATAATCTTCATAATCCAGACTATTCAGATTGAGGCCAGAAACATCACCTACAAAATCTTCTCCGACCGGCATGCCTTTGCTAATTAACATTGGTGCTCCCGAGATAATATTTGTAGCAGTGCTAGCCTGATATTCTTCTTTGGTGCCATAAGCGATACCATAATTTGCACCATCATTGAAAGAGAGTGCTCCCTCATGTTTCCAAAATCTTAAATGTCCTGGCGCTAATGTAATAGGCGACTTAACCGTACCTTTAACTTTAATAAAAGACGCATCCACTTCGTAAGTTCCATTTATCGCCACTATAGCACCTGAATTTCTCGCTATATTGGATAATGAATCTGCACTACCATGTACAATTTCTATTTCGTAATCAGGGTTGTTCAAATCTATTTCCACTACATTAATGTTCTGTTGTGCACTTATACTTTGATACAAACCAGAGTAATTGTAATGGATAAAACCTTTGTCTAACGAGTCAATTTCCCAACCTGCAATTTCTTTAAGCGTGCTATTGGTGACCACCGGTAAGGGCTCATGCACCTCTGGCAACAGGTTGTCATATAATGAATTGTCTGCAACTTTTTTGCACCCACTTGAGAAAAGAATGGCTACAGATAAGGTTAGACTATATAATATTGTTTTCATATCTATCATGTTTAATTAATCCTATACTTCATTTTAATTCTACACTATATTAAAAACTCAAACCATCATTCCAACCTGGATTCTGAGTAAGTTTCCCTTCAGATAATGACCTATCCTCTACAGGAATTGGATATAAGTAATCTTTAACCTCATCCCATTTACGTGCAAATGATCCATGGCTAAGTATATTACCTTTTGTTCCTTCAGAGAAGATAATATCTACGCCAACTTCCAATGAAAGTGGTGCAGTAGTAGCTGGTTTAGTGCCTTGATAAAAACAAATATCATCCTTACCATCCTTATCCAAATCATAAGTTCCTACCCCTGGGAAATAGAGCCCCAGAAAAGGCTTCTCAAAGCTTTTACCTTCTTTCCAACGCATGATATCGTAATACCTAAAGCCCTCCATAATGAGTTCTATAGTTCTTTCTCTTCTGATTTCCAGTATGATTCCCTTGTTAGGCCCTGTTACATTAGGATAACCTGTGTTTTCATTGCTCAGGTAAGGGTCAGGGTTTGCATTAGCAGCCGCCATATCCATATTTGGCATAGCTACCCGACTGCGAAGCAACTTAATTGATCTATCGATATCACCTTGTGTAAGTGTACCTCTTTCGGCTTTTGCTTCAACAAAGTTTAAGTATACTTCGGCTAATCTAAAATAAGGCAGATCAACAGATGATCGTCCGCTTACATCGTAAGTAACTTCCATTGAATATTTAGTTAAATGGTAACCAGTTAAAGCGAAAGCAAGATTTGGCGCCACTGTTGCAGAGCCTCCCATACGTTTATAACCCGGTGTACGAATGGTTTGTGCCAGGCGTGGATCACGATTTTTTGTTTCTTCAAAAAACTGCATGGTTGCATAACCTGGTAAATCCGTAAAACGAGTTCCGGCAGTAGTTAGATATGAATTAACAATTTTCTTAGACAAGCCTGGCCTTCCTCTGGTACTCGCATTTTCATAATACTGAACATCGTGGAACAAGGTTAAACCTGCATCATATTTACGTGATAAAATAATCTCCTGTCCTATTGCATTTTGCGTGGCAAATAAAGATTGATAAGGCGTTTGTCCTGCGGTATAAAGTGAATAGCCTCCTTCAGTTATTAATTTATCAGCCGCGCTGATTGAAGCATCCAGATAACTTTCATAACTACCCAGATTATGGTATTTACGAAAAGTTCCTTCAAAAAGTCCAACTCTCGATTTTAGAGCTAATGCCGTCCATTTACTTACTCTGTAAACATCTTTCTGAGCATCCAGGTGTTCGATGGCGAAATCAAGATCGCGCATGATTGAGTCTACTACCAATGCTCTGGAATCACGAGGTTTATACAAATCAGGATCTGCAGAGCCTAATACTTTGTTATACCATGGTACATCACCAAAGCGCTGCACTTTTTGGAAGTAAAAATAGGCTCTAAAGAATTTAGCCAATCCGTCGTATTTATTACGGGCGGCCTGATCTTTACAATTTTTAGAATTTTCTAAGAGAAAATTGATTCTTCTTAAAGCACCCCATGACCAACCACCACCGGTACTGGGAATTGTTCTTTGCCCGGTTATATTTGTGGTTAACGGAGTGATGATAATCGCCTCAGCATTCTCTTCATAGATATCGCCCGCAACAGGAAGTACATCAATATAGAATTTATTGCTGTATAATTCCAGCTCCTGGGCTGTCGAGAAAAATGTTTCGGGCGATAACTTACTTTCTGGAAAAGTGTCCAGACTATCTTTACAAGAAGAAAAGAAAATGGCGAGTAATAATAGCCAATAACTAATATTTTTCATGTCGTATATAATTAAGCGCTTATAATGAAATATCTAAACCAAATGAGAATGTTTTTGCCCATGGATAAACCCTGGCTGTACTTGTAGCAACATTAAAAGTATTAGCAGTAGAGGCTTGTTCCGGGTCGATATATTTATTCTCAAGTTTGGTAAACGTAAATAGGTTTTCGCCACTAAAATATAACCTGCAACGGCTAAGACTAACTTTCGATGAAATATGCTTAGGTAAGGTATAACCTACTGTAATGTTTTTCACCCTTGCATAAGCCAGATCCTGAATGTATTTTGTATTGGCAACACCCAATGAACGGTTGGCGTTACTTAATGCTATATAACCTCTTGGTCTTGGGAAATAAGCGTTAGGATTTTCAGGGCTCCATACTTTACTTAAAAAATCATTTGGAATAAATGAAGCATAAGGACGGCCATAAGGTCCCCAGAATACACTAGCATCGGGTCCAGGATACCAGTTTTGTTTTCCTATACCTTGTACAAATACAGATGCATCAATACCATTCCAACTCGTACCAAGATTTATCCCATAATTATAACGTGGCATAGAGTTTCCAATAATTTTACGGTCGCCCGGACTATCCACGGTATTGGCTCCCAAAGAAATCTTGTTATCCCCATCTAGATCTATAAACTTAATATCACCGGCACGTAATCCCACATCATTTGCAGATGAGTTGATAATGGTATTTACAGCAGTTTGGTCTACCGGGTAGCTTGAAGCTTCAGCATCACTCAGGAAATAGCCATCAACCACATATCCCCATACATCGCCAAGTTTTTGTCCTTCATAAAAGTCGCTTAGCTTTTTGTTAGGATTATCAAATCGGGTTATTTTGGCCGTATTATCGCCCATACCTAGTGTAACATTATATTTAAAAGGCTTTCCGGCTACAGCGAACTCATCTCTCCAGGTCACACTTGCCTCCCATCCTTTTGTACGGAGGTCGGCAGCATTTTCTTTTGGCGAACTTGCACCATACACAGATGGCAGAGTTTTACCTGCCATAAGCATGTCCTTGGTATCTCTGACATAAACATCGGCCATGATTGATAGGCGTTGATTTAATAAGGCAAGGTCCACCCCTAAGTTGGCAGTAGATACTTTTTCCCAGGTCAGATTAGAAGCATTAGGAGCAGTTTCAGTTGCGGATGGTGCTTTTAGTCCATCAGAAAAAGTATAGTTCAAAGTTCCATCATTGCCACCAGTATTAATAGTTTGAATATAGTCGTAATAACCTACCTGTTGGTTACCCAGTGAGCCATAAGATGCACGTATTTTGAAACTGTTGATCGTTGATTTAAATGGTTGAAAGAACGCTTCTTCATCTAAACGCCATCCTGCAGAGAATGACGGGAAGAAACCCCAGCGATCATCCTTTTGAAAGCGTGAACTACCATCGTAGCGGCCCGACGTTTCGAATAGGTATTTCCCCTTATAGTCGTAGTTAAAACGGTAAAAAGTACCCATTAAGGCATATCTGTTTTTACCACCGGCGATGGTCATTACGTCACCTTTTGCAAGATCAAAATCGTCCAATATGTCTGTCAGCAAGCCTTGACGATCCATTTTCAGATCTTTAAGGAATTTAGTTTCGTAATTGTAACCAGCCATTATTTTAAAGTTGTGCTGCTCTTTTATACTATGTTCATAAGTGCCATAAGCATTAAAAGCCTTATACCAATGATTGGTTTGTGTCTCATACAAACGGTTCAGTCCAACTCCTGTAGTGATATAAGAAATTTCACCTGGGTATTTAGAGTAAGGGATGTTTACACCTCTATTCATATTCTGATAATTATAATGAATAAAGCTATAGTTAGCTCTAATATCAAATCCTTTTAATGGTTTGATTACGGCTTCGAATGAGGGTGCAAATTCATGAATCTGATCCTCATTTCTGTGTCCATCATGACTTAGTAAGGCACTTATCCCATCCATTACCCCGGTTGGACTTAAAGAGTTGAGATATACCAATGTACCATCTGGATTTCTAGGCACAAAACTAGCCAAAGCATGCACGTTTGTAGACCCAAAGCTATTTGCTACACCACTTGGTCCCGGATAAAAATAGGAAGACTTATAGTAAGAAGTATTGTTACTAATTTCTAACCAATCTTTAACTTTATAGGATATTTTAGAACGCATATTATACTTAGTAAACTTATCCCTGTTTATTTTTAGCATTCCCTTTTGTTCGAAAAGGTTACCCGAAAGAAAATAGGATACTTTATCTGAGCTTCCGTTTAGACTTACACTATGCTCATACATTGGTCTTTTATCATCATATAGATAGTTATACCAATCAGTATTTCCATAATACACATAAGTATCGCGACCATCACGCTGATCAATGGTTACCCATGGTCTGTCTGGATGTTCTGTTTTATCATTCCTTCTGATCCATAACTGATAGTAATCATTATCGTTATAATTGGTATATTTTTTACCAGCATACTTTTCATAAAATAGATCATTGATGCTGGCAGAGTAAAAACCACGGTTCTCATAATCCGTAGATGTTGTTGAAGAACCGGCTGCATATTTACCGCTGTAGTTTAAGCTTGTTTTTCCTGGTTCACCTTTTTTAGTGGTCACCAATATAACCCCATATGATGCCCTTGCACCATATACTGCTGCTGCCGAAGCATCTTTTAATACGGTGACAGATTCTACATCATGAGGATTTACACGATCTATACTTCCCTCTATCCCATCAATTAACACTAATGGAGCTGCACTACTACTGATAGAGTTTACTCCACGAATATTAAATTTACCACTTTCGCCCGGTCGGCCAGAGCCAAATGTAATAGTCATATTAGGTACTGTTCCTTGTAGCATTGACGACATGGTACTTGCTGGACGGCCTTCCAGATCTTTACCACTAACTACGGCAACTGCTCCCGTAAGGTTTTCCTTTTTCTGAGTTCCATATCCTATAACAACAACTTCAGTCAGATTACTTTTTTCTTCACTTAATACTACGTTGATGTTCTGTTGCCCATTTAGTGCAACCTCTTTTGTATGGTAACCTATTAATGAGAAGACAAGTGTAACATCTGTTGATGGTATTCTAAATGAGAACTCTCCATTTGAGTTTGTTGCGGTTCCCTTATTGGATTGCCCCTTAACATATACAGATGCCCCCGGCAAAGCATGTCCGAGGGAGTCTTTTACACTACCTTTTACAATGATTTCCCTGATTTGGGCACCTAATGCTACCTGACGCTCATCTATTCTAATAATTATGCCTTTATCACGTTCAATAAAATCCATCGGGGTTCCGCGAAGCAGTTCCTCCAAAATTTCATAAAGTGGCACATTTCGATATTTGGTAGCTGGTACTTTAAAATTCTTTAGCACGTCGGTGTCATAAAAAAAGGTGATTTTTTCTTGACGACGAATCTGGTCTAAGGCTTGGTTTAGTGATCCTGGTTCAATTTTTAGGGACAGTTTCTTGCTTGATATCTGACCATCAGCAGTTCCTGCCGCCGCCACTCCAAGGCAACACATAAAACTAAATAGTATGATAGAAGAAATTCTCATAATTATTTTCCATGAAAATGGATAGTTTTTTTTCATATTTGATATTATTAGCGACTGCGTTTACGATACGTTCGTTAAGATCCGGACATCTTGTTTGCTGCAAGGTGGCCGAAATTGATTATTGGAACTATCTGCCTTGCCGGGCGGGTAGTTCTTTTTACAGTTTAATTAGTAGCGACTTACTGCATACGTACCTCCTTTCCGCTAATCACAAATTTATGCCGGTGTATTTCCAGAAACTTACTTATTGCCGTATGTACGTTCTGATTGATTTTTATTTCACCGGTATAGTGACGTTTGGTAATTCTTGTATTTAATGGGATTAGGGTATAGCCGAAGATGTTTTCTATTCTTTCAGACAATTCCTTAAAGCTACAATTGGTTAAAAGGTAACGTTGATTCTCGGGATCAAACACTACAGGTAAATCCTGACGTGTCATTTTTTTACTATTCAGACTGTATTGAACGGATTCTCCAGCGATAAGATTCTGTGTATCGATTTGATCCTGAACTTTTACTTTACCTCTGCTTACATGAACTTCAATCTTTTTGAGTCCGGGATAGGCACTTACTGAAAACTGTGTACCTAAAACTATGGTTTGCAGGTCGCCACTTTTTACACTGAATGGCATATCTGGATTTTTCACTACATCGAACCAAGCTTCTCCAGTCAGGAGCTCTAATTTTCGGTTACTTTTTGAAAAGCCTGCTGCAATACGTATTTGTGAATTGGCACTTAGAAATAAGGTGGAGGCATCACTAAGGATTACTTTTTTCATTTTGCCCTGCTCTGTTGTAATGGTATCCCATTTTGCAGCGTTATTTTGTGCTGTAGAGCTTAAATGAGCTATTTCATTCAGGCTAAAGAAATAATATCCGATCCCAGAACAGATCAATATAACTGAAGCTATCTTTAATAGCGGAAGCCATAATTTTCTGAATGTAGATGGCTTTTCATCGTATAATTTCTCGTGAATATTCTCACGCAATTGACTCCGTATCAACTCAGCTTCCTCTTTATCTTTAAATACGACTTCGTCTTTGGTAGACTCATCAAGCTCATTAAGCCAAAGCTCCAATAGCTTCAGTTCTTCTTCAGAACAGGTGCCTTTTTGATATTTAGAGAGGAGGTCAGTTAACTTATCTTTCATTGGAATATAATTGAATGTTTCATTACTATCTATTTTAAGACAAGACAGTATTCGACAGAACACTAACCATAGCTCCTTAAACTATAATTACAATCAACTGATAACTAGCGAGATAATTTTAAATTATTTGATATACTGTTGAAGAGAAAGGATCAGAACTAAAGAAATTGATTCCATAACTGATGGTCTGATCTTTTTTAGGGCCAGATTGATCTGGTTTCTTACGGTTTGCTCAGAAAGATTAAGTTCTTTTGCTATTTCACTTACGGTTTTATGCTCGAACCTGTTCATTTGAAATATTTCTTTCATGCGCATGGGTAAGCTTGCGGAAGAATTTTTAATCAGGTCGAGGAGTTCTTTTTGATATATGCTTTCGAGCGTAAGGTTATCCATTTCTGAATAAACTTTATAGAATGCATCCAGGTGTTTATCGCGGATTTTTGTGGACTGCAGATAGTTTAAAATAGCATGTTTAAGGCTTTTGAATAAGTAACCTTCCACATTTACTACAGTAGGTAACTCTGCCCTCTTTTCCCATAGTTTGATAAAAAGGTCTTGTATTACATCAGATGCGGCCGATTTATCTTGCAATACCCTAGCTGCGTAAGTATAAAGTTTATGCCACATGGTATCATATAAGCCACTAATCCCCTGTTCGTCTCCTTTTAAGAGATAAGCCCAGGAATTTTGAAGCTCAACATTATTTGATACAGATGCCAATATGGTTTGTTTTAGGTGGTTTTGTGATGACTTAATATCAGCAAATTAAGAATTTTTAAATGTCCTTGTCATTATTTAATTGTTATTTTTAAAATATGTCAGCAATAATCCTTGCTCTTCTCCGAATTACTGAGGCTACTTACACTAGTTATATTTTACTTATTAACTTCAAATTTTTCAAGTCGTATATTCCAATTTCGTTCTTATCTGTTTTGTCGTACTTGCCGTTATTATTTGTATCATAATGTCCCGTAATAACAATTGTTCCAGTTTTCCTATTAACTACCCAAGTCCGAACAAATAGCTTACTATCTGTAAGTTGAATTCTTTGTTTCCCATCAGTTGATAAAACAATTATTTGTCTTGGATCATCCCAGTTAACCACTCTCTTTCCTTCAGGAATAACGTTTCTAGCGTTTACAATCAATATGTTTATACCTAATTCGTCAATTTTAACTTGCTCTACTTTCCTAAGGTAACTTTCGTATATAAAATCAACTTGATTTGTCTGGCCAGTTTTGGTGTCAATAAATAACAGGTAACTACTATTCTGTTTTTCTATTTTGCTTCGGTTTTCAATATTCGCCATCACGAAATCTGTTCCATCGATTTCTTCCAATTTATTGAACTCCGTATAATTGTACTTGTCTTGCGCATTTAAAGACAAGGTTAGGGCAGTTATTACAAGAGTCATTAATACTTTCATACGAGTTAATTTGATTAAAGGTTTTGGTTTAGCTGCCCCTCAGCGTCGGATATTCACGATGCTGAGGGTATATTAATACTATTGATGAAGTTAATAAAAACTTTAACAACAGGACTTTGTAAGCTATTGCTTGTCTGATAATGAGTAAGGAAGATCTTTAACAGTTGTTCCCCTGGCAACATTTGGTTTGGCCGACATATTGAAATTTATCACGCCTCCTTTCATCAAAGCATCATGACCCAGCCAGTTTTTTGTCCATATCTGCCCATTAATTGTCATACTGTTTACATAGAAATTCTCAGCACTGTTGTTTTTAGCATTGATCATTACTTTTTTTCCGTTCTCTAATGTCAGCGTTACTTGCTTAAACAAAGGAGTACCCAATACATACTGGTTAACTCCCGGACATACCGGATAAAATCCTAGAGCTGAGAATACATACCATGCTGATGTCTGTCCGTTATCTTCATCTCCGCAATAACCATCTGGTGTGGGCTGATACAGCTTATCCATAATTTGTCTGATATGATATTGTGATTTCCATGCTTGCCCTGCATAAGCATATAAATACGGCATATGTTGTATAGGTTGGTTACCATGCGCATACTGGCCCATATTTACAATCTGCATTTCCCGAATCTCATGGATCACCTGTCCGTAATAGCTTTCGTCATAAATTGGTGGCAAAGTAAATACAGAATCCAGTTTAGCACTGAACTTTTCTTTACCTCCCATTAAATCCATCAACCCTTTCACATCATGAAAAACACTCCAGGAATAATGCCAGCTGTTACCCTCAGTAAAAGCATCTCCCCATTTGAAAGGATTAAAAGGAGTAGCAAAAGAACCATCTTTATTTTTACCACGCATTAATCCTGTTGAGGGATCAAATAATTTACGGTAGTTTAAACTACGGCTTTTATATAAATCGGTTTCCGCTGCTGGTCTACCTAAAGCTTTACCCAATTGGTAAATGGTAAAGTCATCGTAAGCATACTCAAGAGTCCTTGCGGCATTTTCATTGATACCAACATTGTAAGGTACATATCCCAATTCATTATAATAAGACACCCCTTTCCTGCCTACCGCATCCATTGGGCCTTCATGATTTGCTCCATGCAGTAAAGCCTTGTAAAGGGTTTGTATATCATATCCCCTGCCTCCTTTTAAGTAGGCATCAGCCACTACTGAAGCTGAATTATTACCGATCATTACATTTGCATAACCTGGGCTCGACCATTCAGGTAAAAATCCTCCCTCTTTATAACAATTGATAAGCCCTTCCTGCATTTCTTTGTTTATAGATGGATAAACCAGGTTTAGGAAAGGATATAGTGCCCTGAAAGTATCCCAAAATCCTGTTCCGGCAAACATATAACCTGGCAATATTTCGCCTGTATACGGACTGTAATGAATAATCTGATTTTTCGCATCGATCTCATATAGCTTATTGGGAAACATCAGCATACGGTACAAACATGAATAAAAAGTCTTGGTTTGTGTCTCCGTACCACCGCTTACCTGGATCTTACCCATCGCTTTATTCCAAGCCATTTTGGCCTGCTGTCTGATGCTTTCAAAGCTTGCCTTTCCTTGCTCCCGTTCCAGGTTTAGTTCTGCCTGCTCCGCACTAACAAATGAAGAGGCTACACGCAGGCGGACTTGTTCCCCTCGTTTAGTTTTAAAACCAATTACTGCTAATGCATGTTCTCCTTTCAATTCCAGGGAATTACCAGCTTTATCTCCATCATAGGTTTTAGCAAAGCTGAAAGGCTTATCGGAATAGATCACGAAATAATTTTTGAAATTGGTTAATGAACCTGCGGCATAGCGGGTGGAATAACCAATGATCTTATTTTCTGAAGGAATAATTTTAACGTAGGAACCTTTATCAAAAGCATCGATCACCACAAAAGAGCTGTCACTTTGAGGATAAGTAAACCTAAATTGTGCTGAGCGTTCTGTTGGACTTAACTCAGCTGTTACATCATGATCTGCTAGGTAAACACTGTAATAATAAGGTTTGGCAATCTCGGTTTTATGAGAAAACCAGCTGGCTCTGCCATCCTGATCAACCTTAAGTTTTCCTGTGACTGGCATGATAGAGAACTGTCCGTAATCATTCATCCATGGGGATGGTTGATGGGTTTGCTTAAAGCCTCTAATTTTATTAGCGGTATACATATATTGCCATCCATCGCCCATTTTTCCTGTTTGGGCTGTCCAGAAGTTCATCCCCCATGGAACAGCTACTGCCGGATAGGTATTGCCATTAGACAGCTCATAAGTAGAGCTAGTCCCCATTAAAGGATTGGCCCAATCTTCGGGATTGCTTACTGTCGTAACCTGTGCATTTGCTGTTATGGCCAGCATTAAAGCCCCTACACAAATCAGGCGGCTAAATATTATTAAGTACTTTTTATTCATCTTTGATTATTCTGGTTCTAAAATAAGAAACAGAAAGCAGAATAATCATCTGATTCTTAATCTAATCGCACATAAATACAAAAAGCCCCAATATACTTAGAGATAAGCATATTGGGGCTTTAAAATAAGTTTTATAGCTTAATGTTAGCTTAAAGGCGCACCTACAGGTATCTCACATTTATGTCCTGGAGCACCATGTTCTGGATTAAGCTTCACTTCTTTTGTAGTAGGCGCAGCTGGTTGCTTAACTTCTACTGGAGCTGTCACAACTTGAGGTTGTGCTTGCGGCTGCACATTTTGAGTTGCGAATGCTGCTCCAACTGGAAGTGCACAATCGTGAAATGGCTGTCCGTGTTCAGGATTTGTAGCTGGTCTTTGACCCACTGGTGTATTCTGACTAGATGCAGAGGGTACCCCTGCTGGTGTTGGGATCAATACACTTTCTTTTTTCGTTGATTCAGACTGGCATGACGTGAATACTAAGGCCACAAGCCCTATCATTAACATTTTCTTCATTTCGTATTTTATTGGATGATTTTATTCAGCACTATATAATTTGTAAATAACGAAATAGTTCTGGCAAATAAAGGCACGAAAATGTAAAATTTAAGATTAGGAGTTACTTCGGGTAGTGTTAGTATACCTTGAGTTTTTAATTATCAGAGAAATAATAAATAATAACTTTTTACTATTTTGCAATAAAATTTAAATTATGACTCTTTTTACCGGCCAGCATATCAGAACTTTCATTCTATTATTTACGATTACTTTCTTCCTGGCTTGTTCCAAAAAGAATGCACCAATAAATGAGGAATTACATCAAAAAACGACTATCCAGGGTGCTGTAGAGAAAGGGCCATTTGTTCGGGGATCTGTGGTAACAATCTATGAACTTAATTCAGAATTAAACCCTACGGGCAGATCTTTTAAGTCAGAAATACTAGATGATAAAGGAAGTTTTTCTTTAGCTGATATCGAGTTGACCTCAAATTATGTTCAATTGTCGGTAAATGGTTATTATTTCAATGAAGTAAATGGAAACCTATCTACTTCTCAGATCACCTTAAATGCGCTTGCTGATATTACTAATAATAAATCCGTTAATGTAAATGTGCTCAGCCATCTTGAAGAGAAAAGAGTTAGATCTTTGATTAAGGTCGAGAAGAAAAGTTTTAGTGAAGCTAAGAAACAAGCACAAACTGAGATTTACTCCTCTTTCTTTGTCAAAACTTCGCCAACAACGAACAGTGAATTGGTTTCATTAACAAAGAACGACGATAACTCTAATATCTTATTGGGTATTTCCGCTGCGTTATTGAATATCTCTGAATCAGACAATGCAAAATTAACAGAACTTCTGAGCATCTTATCTGCAGATCTTGATAAGGACGGCGCAATAGAAGAATCGTTAAAGCTAGTGATAAAGCAGGGTTTAGAAACCCTGAATTCTAAAGCCATCTCTGATCATATGAAGACCAGATACAAAGAACTCAATATTACATTGGCCGACTTCTCCATTGATAAGGCTTTTACTGTTGAACTTAAAGGAAGTGATGTATTAATAGTTGATTATTTTAAAACAGAGCAGGAATATCTAGCCGCCTACAGGAGTTCTTTAATTGAGATGACAAAAGTTATGGAAGAATATTTCAAACTTGAAGGCCTGTATAGCAAAACCATCTCTGGCCTACCACAAAATGATTTTTATCTACATCGGGTAAATCCTAATCATACTAATATTGGCAGTTTGTTTTCGGGTTTATACAAAAGTATTGGGAGAGCTAATGCAATAATTGATCATGCAGATAAATCAACTTCATTTAAGTCTTTTAAGCATAAATCCTATCCCTTTTTTGCTTATAACTACTGGGTGCTAATGAACTTTTGGGGGAATGTGCCTTTTGTTAATACTCAGAATTATCAAGAATATACAATGCCTCGTCCCAGAACTACTATAAAGGAAATATCTGAAGCTTTAATGGCTGGACTAGATGAAGCAATTCAAAATTTAGGGAGTCTTGAAAAGGAGGCTGATTTTGCTAAAGTTATTGCAGCGAGAATAGCCGCTGATAATGGTGATTATTCTAATGCTAAAAAATATTTGAATCAAATTATAGATAGTAAAAAATATACGCTAGCTAACAAAGCTCAAATTCATACCACCGATATTGAAAGTATTTTTGGAGTTGATTATGACAAACCCACAGGTGCTACTAAACCTAATGATTATGTTTTATATGGAAAAGGGAATTACCGTAGCCTGATCAGGTATACAGATGTTATTCTTCTCGCTTCAGAAATTAATCTGAAATTGAGCAATAAAAATGAAGCTATTTCTTTATTGAACCAGGTACGCGTTAGAAATGGAAAAGCAACTATTCCTTTAAACGAAAGCAATGTTTTACCACTACTACAGGAGGAAATAAAGGATGATCTTAATAATGAAGGTGTCTTCTTTGCTTTTTTGAAGCGTAATAATTTAGCAGAATCAAGTCTTGGTATTCCATCTTATCAAAAGCTTATGCCAATACCTCAAATGGAAATGATGCTGAACGTAAATATGATCCAAAATCCAGGATATTGATTTATCACCTTCTTTCTCCGATTTGCTGACGCCACATGGAATAATACAAGCCTTTAATTTCTAGTAAATCCTGATGCGATCCTGATTCAGAAATCTTTCCTTTTTCCAACACATAGATTACATCGGCATGCATTACAGTTGATAATCGGTGTGCAATCAGGATGGTCATTTGTTTACGACTATTGGATATATCTTTAATGGTATTGGTGATTTCTTCTTCAGTCAATGAGTCTAATGCAGATGTAGCTTCATCAAAAATCAGCAATCTTGGCTCTCGCAATAGGGCTCTGGCAATAGATAATCGTTGTTTTTCACCTCCTGAAAGTTTCATTCCGTTTTCTCCGAGCATGGTATAAATTCCGTTAGATGCTTTTGCAATTAATCCAGTAGCTGATGCTCTGCTCAATGCTATGTCGATTTCTTCATCAGTAGCTGTAGGTTTAACAAAAAGCATATTATCTTTTATCGTTCCCGCGTACAACTGAGTTTCTTGTGTTACAAAACCAATCTGCCTTCTTAAGGGATTGTACCGAACCAGTGATGAGGAGACTCCATTGAACCAAATCTCACCATCTACGGGAGTATATAGGCCTACAAGTAATTTTACAAGAGTAGATTTACCTGATCCTGATGGGCCCACAAATGCAATAGTCTGCCCTGTCTTGACTGAAAAAGACAAATCATCAATGGCATTATAGCTCGCTGTTTTATGTTTAAATACCACATCTTGAAACTCGAGACTATGCAATGCCCCTACTTCTACCGAATTATCCGGACGTTCTTCTACAGGTCGATTCATTAGTTTATCAAAGGTCTTTAATGACGCGTCTGCCTCCCTGTAAAGGATAATCATGTTTCCAAGATCTTGCAAAGGGGTAAATATTGCTGTTGATATAAATTGCATAGCAATTAGCTCTCCTGTAGAAAGCACTTTCCTGAAAATCAGCCATAGTAGGATAAACAAGATAGATTGTTTGAGTAAACTGAGTAAGTTTCCTTGTAAAAAAGCAAGGACACTTACTTTTCTTGCTTTAAGCATCTCCAGGTTAAATATTTTCAGAGTCTGCTCATTTAACCTCCTTATCTCAGAAAATGTTAGTCCCAAGCTTTTCACCAACTCAATATTACGCAGACTTTCGGTTATCACTCCTGCCTGACTGTCTGATTGTCGGTTAATTGAACGCTGTATATATTTAATCTTTTTTGAAAGCAATCCGGTTAACGAGCCCAATAAAAGCACGCCGACAAAGAACACAGGTATCAATAGCCAGTTTTTGCTGACGCTATACCAAATCAGGAATCCTATACCTACCAGTGATGAAAACAATACATTAATAAAGGAGTTTGTAAACCGTTCCGTATCGGTCTTTACTTTCTGAAGCACCGATAAGGTGGTACCACTCCTGGTATCTTCAAATTCTTGGAAAGACAACCTTAGGGTTTGTTTTAGTCCGTCATTAAAGATATGCATCCCAAAACGTGCAACTGCTTTCCGGGTTACAAAGTCCTGTGCCGCTTTAAAGAGCCTCGCCAGTATTGCCACTCCCAATGCCAATAAAAGCCAATATACAATACCACGTATAAGTTCATTTTCTGAAAGATGATCTTTATTCGTAGCGTATTTATCTATGATATGTCCAAATATAATTGGGTCGAGCAGACTAAGTAATTGGGCAGATGCAGCAAGAAATAGCGATAGGACAATTAGCAATCGATGTGGACGAAGATACTTCCATAATATAATCATAGGCGATTTGATGCAATGATGTTATGCATTGATACGTAAATATAAGTAATTATATGGCTGCAATCCTATGCACTTTCTTCTCTTGAATAGCTTGTAACAGTTGATTATAGGGTTTATTAAATTTATCAATACCTTCATTTTCCAACTGGTCGCTGACTGCATTTAAGTCGATTTCTATTTTTTTGAGCTGTTCGAGGGTATATATAGCTTTATCCAGATCATGTTCTAATCGACTAGCAGGATGTCCATGATCCCTATAAGCTTCCAGGGTTTCCATAGGGATGGTATTGATAGTTTCAGGGCCAATTAATGCATCTACATATTTGGTATCTGAGAACGAGGGATCTTTAGTTCCTGTACTGGCCCATAAAACACGTTGTGGTGTGGCTCCTAATGCTTGTAGCTTTAAGAAACGTTCACTACTAAAAATACGTTTATAGATCTGATAGGCTTGTTTGGCACATGCTATTGCCACCTCTCCTTTCATTTCGGGATATCCTTTAATTTCCAATTTCGGGTCTACAAGTACATCAATACGACTCAGGAAAAAGCTTGCTACGGAAGCGATATGATCAATAGGTTGTCCGGCTGCAACACGGTCTTCCAGGCCTGATAAATAGGCATCGGCCACTTGCTCATATCTGTCCAAACCAAATAAAAGAGTAACATTAATGTTTAGTCCTTCACTAATTGTTTTACGAATAGCGGGCAGGCCTTCAACTGTAGCAGGTATTTTTATCATTACATTCGGACGGTTAACTTTATGCCATAATGCTACCGCTTGTTTGATGGTCTCATTGGTATGTCGTGCCAATCTAGGTGATACTTCCAGACTGACATAACCATCTTCATCTTTAGCAAAAACAGCTTGAAACTGATCAGCCGCATTTTGTATGTCAGTGATGGCCAACTCATAAAAAATAGCTTCATTATCTTGCTGTCTCTCAGCAATATCTTTGATTTGGTTATCATAGGCACTGCTACTGCTTATTGATTTTTCAAAGATTGCCGGATTTGAGGTCATCCCCCGCAGGTCGTCTTGCTCAATAAGCTGTTTTAATTGACCGGAGTCAATCATTTTTCGGTCTAAAAAATCAAGCCATACACTTTGGCCAAATTCATGCAATTGTTTTATTTTACTTGTTTCCATGATTTTATACTAATTATATATTCCATTATACGAACGTACATTTTAGCTATGTTAATGGTGAATCATCAATATATTTCCCATCCAAACTCAATGGTCCTGATCCAAAGTAACAGATCAGCAAAGCTGCACCTAGCATAGATATATTTTTCATGAACATGGCCAACTGTATTTGTTGTACAGCAGGTTCTGCATCAAGCCAAAAACGGTGCATTATAAAAGTAACGGGTAATAGAAAGATAATAATCAGCAATGCACCTATGCGTGCTTTATATCCTAAAATAATGCTTAAGGCTCCCAATGCAGCCAATGCACCAGAAGCGGGAACTAGAAAACTTGCTAATGGTAAACCCATGGATGCTGAATATTGAATATTTTGCGTTGAAAAGTGACCTATTGAAGAAGTCAGGAAAATAAGGCTGAATAAAATACGTCCAAGTAATACGAGCATTTTCATAGCAATCATATTTAAAGGTTAACACTAAATATCCTATCTAATCTTCTCTGAAAAGTAATAAAGGCAAATAGCTGCGATAGGATAATTTTTCAGTAATACTTCTATGAAAGAAGCCTTCAAAAAAGCCATATTGTTTAGGAACTGTGATCACCAAATCTGCTCCCTTTTCTCTGGCGAAGCCCATAATTCCCTCTGCGGCATTAGGATGTTCAATATAATGGTATTCTGGTTCGTGCTCATCCCACAACTCATGTAGATGAGTCATTTCCCTAATGGTTTCTGGAGTAAACTGTTTCTCCACGTCATCTACGTTTACAATGAGTAATTTTGCATCTAAGGCATGTAAGAAAGTTTTAATGGCCAATACCGGTGTTTTCTCCGACACCTGTTTCAGATCGCAAGCAAAAACGACAGTTTTAATGGGTTTGAATTTTGCTACGGCAGGTATAATTAGTAATGGAGCTACACAATTTTTAATTAGATCAACGGTATTGCCACCAATCAATCTTTCAAGACCACTTTTTCCTGTAGCACCTGCGACAACTAGCCCTATATACAATTGCTGAACAAGAGCATTTACCCCATTGACCAGATTTCTCTCATCTGTACGAACCTCTATTTCAGTCCTCCCTAATTCTATAGTTTGCAATTCATTCTTTAGCTTATTGACATTTTCGATACTTTTGGCATGTGTTTCTACTGGCACACCAGAAAACGGTGCAAAAGAAGTAGCCGGGAAGGCCATTGATTCATAGGAATGATAAAGAATTACTTTTTGGGTATTTAATTGCTGAGATAGAGCAGCTGCATAATGAGCGGCATTTGATGACTCATCAGAATAATCTGTAAGCACCAACATATTTTTAACACTATAAATCTCAATAAGTTGAGTTTCTATAGCCCATTCTAATTCTTCAAAATCCTTTTCAGAAAAGTTTCTCGAACCAAATTGAAGAATATTCCAATCACCTTTCGGTGAACGATTTAACATGATTGGATCCGACTCATCGGTCACCAGTTCTACTTTAAATTTCTGATGGTGATCGTACTCAGTTACGATGGCATTCAGATTTAAACTACCGGCTTTAAATTTAACAGAAAATGTTTCCATGACAACGTTCCTCCTTTTAAGTACGTTAATCCAAGAGCATTAGTATTATGAATAACAATCCTAAATGGGATTAGTTCAAAAAAAAGAATAATAGATATAACTATATTTGTGTGAACACTAATAAGGGTATGTTCCAGGCTATATTAAACCACATCGATAGTATTGTTTTGCTCACTGAAGAGGAAAAGGAGCATTTTAAGACTTTTTTCACAAATAGAAAGTTTCTTAAAAAACAATACCTGGCACAACAAGGAGAACCATGTAAACACCTGATTTTTGTAAACGAGGGTGCTTTGAAAGCATATATTACTGACGAAAAAGGCAACAATACTATTATGCAGTTTGCCATTGAAGGATGGTGGATTACAGAGAATAATAGCTTTTTTACTGGTGTTCCCTCTATTTATAACATTGATGCTGTTGAAAACAGTCATGTGTTAATGTTAACTCTTGAGAATTACGAAAAGATGCTTGTTGAAATACCAAAACTAGAAAGGTATTGGAGGGTGATGCTGGAGAAAAGAATGATCGCTATGCAAAGGAGGATCACCATATTACTCACTTATTCTCTGGAAGATAACTATAAGCGATTATTGGAAGTATACCCTTATATCAGTTCCAGATTTCCACAGCATCTTATTGCATCTTATTTAGGTACAACTGCAGAAACCTTAAGCCGCTTACGAAAAGCCATCAATTCGAGAAAGTAAAATCTTGACCCAGGTCAATGAAATTTCTTGATACACGTCAATGGATCAACTCCCCGGTTCAGTTAGTTTTGATAAAGAGTGTATAAGCATACTTTTTAACCATTTATAACTAAACCTCATTAAATGAATTTGAAACATTTATTAGCAGTCTCTTTTTTGAGCTGCTTTGCTTTCTATAGTCAAAATCTATTTGCACAAGAGAAAACTTTAAAACCTTCTGTTAAAGATTCTACAAAAATAAAAGAGCATTCCTCCTCAAAAAAGGAAGAAGCAAATAGAAATGTGATGCTGAATGCAGAAAGCAATGCAGGGCCAAGATTTATACAAATAGGCATTCCTACAGGATCTGCAGTAGATGTACCAACCATTTTAGAGAATGATATGCCTGCTGTGTATTACTTTTTTCCTCGTAACCCAAATACTTTCTGGAGAGCCGGATCTGGCTTATCAAACATTGGGGTACTTAAAATATCTGAAGTTGCCATTACTACCGGCCGTGTGGGATATGGTGTAAATTCATACACCAGGAAAGGTCAGGACAAATTTGCAGGCATAGTTAATTACGGAGTTAATCATTTTGGCATGCAACGTTTTGATATGAATATCTCAGGAAAACTAGCGAAAGACCTGAATTATTCTGCCAGTGTTTACCAAATGTTTGATCCTGGAAGTGCAAAGCTACCCTATTCAGAACTTCAAGATAGAACCGCTATATATACAGGTACGCTAACCAAATACTTTAATGACAGAAAGGGAGAATTAAGTGTTACTTATAGAAAATCAAACGCTTATAGTTTGTCCTTTCTATCTTCATATACTCCTTTTATTTACAATGGCGATGGTAGTATTACCGAACTTCCAGGCATGCCTTTAGGCACCACTAACTTATCACCGGTAGATGGAACGGTTTCCTATAAAGACATGCTTACGGGAGAAATGAAAAGCACGACTTATAGAGATGCTGCAAAAACCGGGGTAAATCAGGCTATGGCGACTTTTAACTATAAATACGATAACGGTTTAAAATTAAAGGTTAATGCTATGTATTCAAATTCTGATGCAGGTTTAACATTAAGTCTTCCTACTTCTATTATCACTTCGGCAAATGTACAGTCATCAGCTAATTTTTATACCTATCAAGGAACAAAAAATCGCTATACAGGGGATGTTTTAAATCGCTTGTCTTTATTAGACAGGGCAAAAATTAATGATGCTTTCATGGTTGCTGAACTCAGTAAAAAAACTGAAAACCATAATTGGCGCGTGGGAATAAATGAGATGTTTACCCATGTTGATCATCATGCCAGCAGTGTAAAATTTAGTCAGGAAATAAAAAAAGATCCGTCGCGCTTAGAAAAGAATGGCGCAAGCTTCTATAACTATAACACCAATGGTGAATACTATAAGGGATATGAGCAAAAAACAGCACTTTACTTTACGGATGATTGGGATATATCACCTAAACTAAACCTATACTATGGTGCACGTTTAGAATATATGAAAATGGATGTAGATTACCTACCTCATGCTCGCTTTGATGGTGTATATGTTGGGGCAACAAACCCGGTTACTAATGAAGTATCCAGTATTGTTAATTACAATACACAAAGGGTAAATCCAATTCTTACTGCAGCTTTGGTTTATAAATTAGCTCCAAAATATGGTATAACGGGAGAGTTTACTTATAACATCCAGAATCCAACATTGGTAAACTATGCAGGTTCGCAGGTGCCGATTACCAAAAACAGTACTGTCCCACTTGGCCGTGTAGGAGTATATTATACCAGCGATAAATTTAGTTTGGTTTCTGCTTATTCCATGATTAAGAAAACCAATTATTTCACCCGCTTTAATCTTACTGATCCTAATGGAAGCGGACAAGTAGAAACTGTAGGTACTGCTTATGATGTGCAAACTTTTGGCTGGACTACAGATGTCGTTACTAAACCTTTTAAGAACTTTAATCTCCATTTCTTATTTACATATCAAAACCCGCAATACAAAAACTTTAGTGTTGCAGCATTTGGAGATACCTACAGTTTTAATGACAAGATAGTAACTGGTCAGTCTAAAATTTTAATGGAAATAGATCCATCCTATCAGGTTACTAAAGACTTAAGAGCGTGGTCCAGTTTCAGATATTTTGGTAAACAAACTGCAAACCTTAGTAACGCCCTATACTTTAATGGCAGATGGGAAACTTTTGGAGGCTTAAACTGGACTGTCAACAAGAATGTAAATATTGGTGGTACTATTATAAACTTCCTAAATCAGACAGGTGCAAAAGGTTCAATTAGTGGAGCCGAACTGATTACGGATGCCAGTACTTATCAAAACTACTTAATGGCCGGACAATACATTCGCCCGTTCACTGTAGAATTTAGTTTAGGGGTTAAATTTTAATAAACAATGAATAATAAGGTTGAATTATTATTCTTTATAATATATTACTAATGAAAAAAAGAACCATATTATCTACCATCGCGTTATCTGCTTTGGTATTAACAGACAGTCTACCGGCATTTAGTCAGGGTAGAAATTTAAAACAACCACTGCTTGGAACAAGATCTGTAAAACTTATTGAAGTAGATGGATTTAAATTTAAGGACCTTAATAAAAACGGGAAATTAGATAAATATGAAGACTGGCGACTTTCTTACGAAGAGCGGTCGAATGATCTGATCTCTAAAATGAGTTTAGAACAAAAGGTTGGTTTTATGCTGATCAGTACCTCTCGTTTAAAAAATGACTGGTCTTTCGAATCTCCAAAAACTACAGATCCTATAACCAGTGATTTTAATGAGGTCGATTTGGTACAGGACATCAATATGTTTACACATAAACCCTTGCCATTACCAATGATGATGGCTGCTGGAACGACTAAAGGCATAACTCAATTCCACCTTCGTCATTTCATTTTAAGGGCAAATGTAAGTGCCAGAATAACTGCTGAATGGGCTAATAAATTGCAGGCATTAAGTGAAAGTGACGGTTTGGGTATTCCATCAATTATAGCTTCAAACCCTCGTAACCATATTACTAAGGACGCTTCTATAGGTGTAAGTGTTGGGAAGACTGTATTTTCTACTTGGCCTGGAGAATTGGGTTTATCAGCTATGAATGATTTAAAATTAACACGTGAATTTGCAGATATCGCACGTCAGGAATGGGCTGCTGTAGGCTTACGTAAAGGCTATATGTATATGGCAGATTTAGCAACTGAACCTAGGTGGCAACGTATAGAGGGTACCTTTGGTGAAGATGCCAAATGGGTTGCTAAAATGATGACAGAAGTTACATTGGGTTTCCAGGGTAAACAGCTGAGTTCGTCATCAGTAGCCTTAACCACTAAACATTTCCCGGGGGGTGGCGCAGCAGAAGGTGGTCATGACCCACATTTTGACTGGGGTAAAAGGGAAATTTTTCCGGGTAAAATGTTAAAAAACAACCTTATTCCATTTAAGGCAGCTATAAAAGCTGGTACTGCTTCTATTATGCCTTACTACTCTATTCCTACTGGGACTGAATTTGAAGAAATTGCTTATGCTTATAATAAAGGTGTTATTCAAGACTTGTTAAGAGGTAAAATGGGATTCAAAGGAATTATCAATTCTGATACAGGCCCGATTGAAATGATGCCTTGGGGTGCTGAGGACTTAACGATCGCAGAACGTTATAAAAAAACTTTAGAAGCTGGCGTAAATATTTATTCTGGTACAGCTGATCCTACTAAATTACTGGAGGTTGCAAAAAGTGGTGCTGTAGATTTGAAACTGATTGATAACTCAGTTTTCCGCTTGTTAATGGAGAAGTTTGAATTGGGTTTATTCGAAAATCCTTATGTTGATGAAGATGCTGCAGAGAGAATTGTTGGAAACTCTAAGTTCCAGGAAAGAGCAGATTTGGCTTTTAGAAAGTCTATTGTGTTGTTACGTAATACTCAAAAATCACTTCCACTTAAAGCTAGGACTAAGGTTTACTTCGAATCTTACTTCCAGAAAAAAGGTGATGCTAATGCCAGTAAGATCTATAAAGCAAATAATACCAATTATGATCTTGAGTTTGTAAATACGCCAGAAGAGGCTGATGTAGTTTTATTATGGATTACACCCGGCTCTAAAACTTTATTTGATTCTGACGGATCTCCGTTATTCTTATCATTATCTAAAAATGCTGTAGATGTGAATTACGTGAATAAGTTAACAGCTAAAAAACCAACGATATTAGCTGTAAATTATACCAATCCTTGGGTGATAGATGAGATTTATAATAAGGACACGCAAAATAACATTAAAGGTGTAATTGCCACATTTGGTACTTCGACTGAAGCTTTACTTGATATTGTTAGCGGTAAGTTTAATCCACAAGGAAAAATGCCTTTTAGCACGCCAATTTCAGAGCATGCTGCTCAGAATCAACTATCTGATGTCCCTGGATATATGGAGGGAAAAGCCTATCCTTTATTTAAGAATAAAGAAGGTATAAGTTATAAATAGGTTTCACCTTTTTATGTGTAGTTTTTTTTAACAAAAACGCCCTTTTGGAATTCCAAAAGGGCGTTTTTATTGAGATTACTCCTTAAGTAGAATATTAGTTTATCTCTCGACTAATTCCTTTACTGACTCACCATATTGATCTATATGTTCACCATCAATTTTCAACAGATGATACCATCTTTTGAAAGTATTAACAAATACAACGAACATCAATATCATGGCTACAAGCGCAAGGAATGCAAGTAAGAATTGTTCTTTTGGCATATAAACATTTACAATCTGTTCGTAACCGGCCCAGAAAGTAATTATAGCCATAAACACACCTGGAATAGCTGCACATAAAGCATATTTTCTTCTATTCATCCGTATCAACATCGTTGTACAGACAATTAGTCCACAGGCAGCCAATAATTGATTACTGATACCAAATAATGGCCAAATACTACTCACATTACCTGTATATACTAAATAGCCCCAAGCGAAAGTAAATAAGAAACTACTTATTAAAATTCCCGGTATCCAGTTTTTATCATTGAATTTAGGTATTACATTACCCAACATTTCTTGTAAAAAGAATCTTCCAACCCTTGTTCCAGCATCAATGGCTGTTAAGATAAATACGGCTTCGAACATAATGGCGAAATTGTACCAATAGGCCATTACATCATCCATGAAAGGTATTTTATTAAAGATATGTGCCATACCAACGGCTAAAGAAACTGCCCCTCCTGTTCTACCATGTAGATCTACACCAATCATCTCACTAAAATGATCCAGATCTACAGTGTGCAATTCCGGGTGTTGGGCTAGGAATGAGTCATACATTTCCTTTGGTGTATTGATTGCAAAGTAATCACCAGGCACCAGCGTACAAGCTGCAATAAGTGCCATAAGTGCTACAAAGCCCTCAACTAACATTGCTCCGTAGCCAACAAAAAGGATTTCCTTTTCATTATTTAACATCTTAGGTGTAGTTCCTGTTGCAATAACTGCATGGAAACCAGAGATGGCACCACAGGCAATAACGATAAAGATAAATGGCAAAACAGGGCCACCAATAATTGGTCCACCGCCACCTATAAACTCCGTAAATGCAGGCATTTGTAAGGTTGGATGCACGAAAATAACACCCACTGCAAGCATTAAGATTGTTCCAATCTTAAGGTAAGTAGACAAGTAATCTCGTGGCACCAACAACAACCATACTGGTAATACAGAAGCTAAAAATCCGTAAACAGTAATAGAAATAGAGATGGTTTTAATATTCCAATGGAATATATCGCTAATCGCTTTGATTTGCATAAGTTCGTGCCCACCAATAATTGCTGCGATTAACAAAATCCCACCAATGATACTGGCTATGGTAACACTGTCTTTACGATATCTCATAATCAAGCCCATAAGAACGGCGATAGGCATGGTTGCAATTACCGTAAATAGAGACCAGGAAGCTTCGTGCATTGCACTGATACAAGCCAATGAAAGACCTGCTAAGGTTAAAATAAGAATAAATAGAATAGCGAATCCGGCTATAACCCCTGTCACCTTACCTATTTCTTTACTGGCAATGGTTGCCAAACTTTCGCCTTTATGACGTACTGAAGCAAACAATACAATCATATCATGTACCCCCCCAGCCAATACACAACCGATTAAGATCCATAATGTACCGGGCAAATAACCAAATTGTGCTGCCAATACAGGACCTACCAAAGGTCCCGCTGCTGCAATTGCGGCAAAATGGTGACCAAAAAGTACATTTTTATTAGTAGCAACATAATCTTTACCATCAGCAAACTCTATGGCAGGCGTCATATTTGCTGAGTTTAGTCGCAATAACTTATGGGCTATAAATAGCCCGTAATACCGATAGGCAATAGCAAAAACCAAAAGTGCAACGAACACTAATGTAAGGGCGTTAACGCCGTTTAAAAATTCCATATTTAATTTATCTGTTGGTTAGTTTTTCTGGGCACCTAGTATTGCGTTAACGCCTATACTAGCAGTATCCTTTTCTGGTTTCTTTTTTTTTTGAGTCTTAGATTTGGATTTTACCATTAGCATTCCGATCTTGTTACTCCTTGGTTTAAATATAATTACATTTCTATTGACCATTACTGCTAAGATTTATTAGCGATCAAGTCAAAATCAATCGTGAAAGTACAATATTTTTTATTAAAAATTATACTCCTTTTTGAAGAAATGTAAAATCTATACCGAACATAGTAAAGAAATTCAAAAAGTATTTATTTTGTAGGAATGACTAAACCGAACATAAGCGTTAAGCTTGAACAAAATATGGAGGGAGTAGAATTGCTAAGTGCAATCTTATTTAGGTGTTTCATAGCAAACTTTTACACCATTTTCTATATAACAATATGGTTTCTCTTTTTGCCCGTTATTCTCTGGTCCTTCAGGATCAGGAGTACAGGATGAAATAGATAACGTTGTCGAAACAAAAATAAATAGGAAAAGTTTAATTTTATTTTTCATAAGTACATATTTGTTTTTTACTTATTGATGGTTTCATAACCACATAGTTTTCATTACAACTCAAAGTAAAAGCAAATATTATGACTTTAAAATACCTAGAAATAGGTATTTTTATAGAATGAATAGTTTTACCCTCGAATTGTTATATCACATCATAGGAATAGGATCTGCATCTGGTTTATTTTTAAAAGACAATTCTCTTTATGTGATTGGAGACAATAGTTCTTATTTCTATGAATACGAGCTCCAATCATCAGGTTTAAAGCGTTATGCACTTAGTGCAAATCCATCTGCAAACATGGACAAAAAACTCAAGCCAGATTTTGAAGCGCTTGCTTTTAATGAGAACACATTTTATCTTTTTGGCTCTGGTTCTACAGAAAAAAGGAACGAAATGGTTCAGTTAAATGCAAATAACAAGGAGAAAGTATCCGTTCAGGACTTATCAGTATTGTATAAAAGGATGCAGGTATTATCTGGCTTGGATGCAGCAAATTTTAATATTGAGGGAGTTGTTTACTCGGGAGATACCTGGTATTTCTTTAATCGCGGAAATGGAGACTCTGGAAGAAATATTGTTTTTACATTGCATGATAAGCACTTAACCAGTGATTCTAAAATTACATTTACTGAAATAATCCTCCCGGAAATTAGTTGCGTTCGCGCCAGTTTTACAGACGCTATTGCAGTTGGTGATAAATTTTACTTTTTAGCCGCAGCCGAAGACAGCAATTCGACATACAATGATGGTGAGGTTTTAGGAAGCATGATTGGTTGTATTGATATAAATACGATGAAAGTATTGTTCACAAAAAAAATCTCTGATCGACATAAGTTTGAGGGCTTGACTTTAGAGTATAACCAGGAGAATGAGTTGTCATTCTTGTTGTGTGAAGATAATGATAGTGATTTATTGCAGGCAGATATTTATCAGTTGAAGTTTAACAAATAGCTAAGGAATATAGACAAGAAGAGCCTCACATTTCTGTGAGGCTTCTATGATCGTGCTAATTTATGTGCGCGTTAACTTATTTGAATATTTTACGCCAAAACAAGAAAGCTAAACCAGTTAAAACGATAGTTAGTCCTATTGATATCACTGTTACTCCCCCTGTACTGGCGTTTATTCCTAATATTGAAATCATCAACCCTACACCCAATAGTGCAAATGCCACAGTTTTGATGGCCAGTCGACTTTGGTTGTCGCCATGGATCTGCTCTGAAACATCCTCATTAAGCGCAACCGTGTCTACATTCACCACTTTGTATGGTTTTTTCCGATAAAGGATTTCAAAGAAAGTCAACAATGTTAGTGGCAAAAAGACCCCCAATACCGTTTCGGTCATTCGATCCAGACGAATGTCTAACATAATCGGCGCTATAAACTTGAAAAACATATTTACCGTTAGACTACTAATTGTGGTGAATAAAATCGAAAAAGCGGTCTGTCTTTTAGAGAATAGTGCCCAGACTGCGGGACCATATAATGGTACCCCAGTCATCGCGCCAATACTCAATACCACCTGCACAATACCGCCCATAGCTGGCACCATCAAGGCAACTCCCACAGTCACCACACCGAACACTAATGTAGATAGTCGCGCCACCCACATCAAAGATTTATTCGAAGCTTTCGGGTACAATCGCTTATATACATCATTGGTAAACACAGCAGACGACACATTTAGTGACGCATTTACAGAATCTGTTGTTGCAAAGATCATCCCCGTAATCATCAACCCCATTATGCCTGCAGGAAGTACCTCCTTACACATCATCAGATATGCCCCCTCATTTTCGAGACCTGCCAAATCCACATTGATCATGCGATACAGCATGGGTGGCAACATCCAAACAACCGGACTGATCAGATACAGTGCTCCGAATAGATAGCCTACTTTTTTTGCATCGCGTTTAGTAGGAACACTTGTATAACGTTGCACATATGCCCAGTTTCCCCCAATAAACACCATGTTGTAAAAACCAAAGGCCACCATAAACCAGATGGTGTATTCACCTCCGGTTAGGTTAAAAAATCCCTCTGGAGCTTTCTCTATAAAGGTACCTATACCACCAACCCTATCAAATGCTAAGGGCAATACAATAAGCACCGCAGCCGTAAGTACCACAAACTGCAATACGTTTGTCACTATTACTGCCCATAAGCCTCCGGATGTAGTATATAATACCGCCATTAGTCCAAACAACATGACGGCATAGTGCGCAGGCATACCTGTCGAAACATTCACCAATTTGGCCACTGGATATAAGAATGCCCCATTATAGGCAAAACTCATTAACAAAAAAATATAGGTATAAAACTTATGTACGCCAGAACCAAAGCGCTGCTGCATGAATTCTGCAGCAGTTAGTATGCCTGTCTGCCGCCATCTTGGGGCAATCCATTTGCCAATCATGAATCCAGCAATAGCCATTGTCCATTGGATGGCTACGGCCACCCAACCCTGTTCATAGGCAATTGCTCCCCATACTACAAAAGTACCAGCAGAAAAAAAGCCCATGTATAAAGAGAGTCCGCTCATCCACCAGGGCAATGCACCGCTGGCCCCAAAATAGGATTGCATATTAGCCTTACGGTCGCTCATTGAAAGGCCTGCGATGAGGATTCCAATGGAAAATATAGTGATTACCCAATAATCTAGTGTAGTCATTGTTTGTCTCCTTTACAAAAAATAGAGAATATCCCTGCTGGTACATTTTCACCAGGGTGCTCTACATAAATAGTTAATTTATTGGTCATCAATGGCGCTTCAAATGTTATCATATTGCGGGTTTGATAATTACCCTCCTTTTGATAAATAATATTACCTTTCTCATCTTCAATCCGGTAATTGCGTACGCAGAATGGCATAACACGCTCTGGGTGCACCATCAGTACTGACTCCATTGCATGATCGTTATCGGTATCGAAAACCAACTCCACGCTATTGATAGTTTGCGGTGTATCCCATTCAAGTTTTACATGAGGATGGGGATCCTCCGGTTCTGCTACCCAGGCATTGGGCTGCATAACTGGCCGATCTACTCCATTTCTAAGATTTTCCGAATCAAATAATCTAACTGGTTCAGATAGGCTGAACGCAATATTATGGCCTTCCGGACGCCGCTGTGGGCACCAAAATTCAAAATCATCTACTCCAGAATTCACAGGTGGAACTTGCCTGCCATTGTTAGAGACCTTTTTATTCACGCCATTAAATACCGACAATAATCCCGTAATTCGCTTTTCGGTATAAGGAATTTTCACCAATGGATTCTTTAGGAACGTCAAGAATACATATTGAGATTCAACCAATTGCACATTGAAATCTAATTCAAATTCCGTGACACCAGCATTTAGCCTGATCGATTTCTGCGCCAACGTAGTGTCTGGAGTGAACCCTCCTTTCCTGCTACTTATCCGAAGTTCAACCTCCAAATCTGTATCCTGCTCTGCTTGTACAGTCAATAACACCATTGGAATTCGACCTTTTTTCAGGGGAATCAATTGTGCTGCAGAAATTTCCAATGGCTTCCATATGTTATCTACACCATTAGATTCGAAACCTGCAAAAGATAGTTCACTAGAAGTTATCAAGGTTGCTTTGTGTATTAAATTTGAATTATCCGACAAAGCCAATCCCGGGATATATTGACCGGTACGCATGAGTGCGCGTTGTAATATATTAATGTGGCCTTCCTTTGCCAAATCAGCCGGACGTTGATTATTGCTTAAACACATGGCCGCTGCAACAGCAACTGCCTGTCCCACGTATGCGCAGGTAGCCATTACTCTAGTTGCACCGAAAGCCACATGACTTACACTAATATTTCGGCCTGCCATAAACAGGTTGCTTATGTTCTTACTGTAGAGGCAACGATATGGGATTTGAAAAACGCCTTTACTATGCCATTGATTACAGGGTTTCCTTTCACTAAATACCCCATCTGCCGGGTGTAGATCGATTGACCATCCTCCATATGCCACTGCATCTGGATGGGTATGCTGCTCGATCAAGTCCCGTTGTGACAGCATATAGTCACCTTCAAAGCGCCTACTTTCCCGCTTTCCGGGAATCATTCCCACCCATTCCAGCGTCAATGTTTCTGCATCAGGAAATTTACCTGAGTTCTTGATATAATCCCAGATACCGTAAACCACTCGCCAAAGTTCCCATTTGATCTTTTCGGTATCATGCACTGTATCTAACCTTCCTCCATGCTCCACCCACCATAACTGGCATCCATGCTCATTAGCCTTAAAATTCCGAAATCTAGGAATCTCCGTTGATACATCCATGGCAAAAGATGGTGCGATAAACTGCACTGGTTGGCCTGTATCCTTGCTATAAAAATACAAGGAGTGGCCAAGCAATTCACCATAGTCGGCATCCGGTGCCATCGGCTCGTCAAACTCTTCCATACGTTCAGCGCCCATTCGGAATGCTGCACCTGCAAGGAACCCCACAATTCCATCACCTGAAGCATCACAAAAAAGTGGGGCTGTAAGGCGATAATCCGTTGAATTCTGACTACAGAAAGCTTTCAATCCACTAATCGTATCCTTATTGGATTTTTCTACTTCGTAAACCGCCGTATTTAGCAATAAAGTAATATTTACTTCGCTGATGACCTTATCTAATAAGATCATATCCAAAATAATGGGATTACCTTCTGGATTCCGATAGGTATTTTCCACTAGTAACTCGTTAATTACTCCACTTTCGCGGCTCCAGCGGTTATTGTTTCCCATATGCGATGTAGCACCTAATACCCATAGTCGCACCTCACTAGAGGCGTTACCACCCAATACTGGGCGATCTTGTACCAATACTACTTTTAACCCTTGCCTCGCTGCCGTAATTGCCGTACATACTCCAGATAAACCGCCACCAGTGATGACAAAATCAGACTGAATGTGTTTGGATAAACTGGCTCTTCCTTGTTCTATAAATTCTTCCTTAATCTTCATTAAATATTTTTTTTTCCTTCAACATAAATAAACAGGCTAAATACAGAGCACTACTTATTTACATGCACATTTAGTTGACACTACAGGTTGCTGATTTCTCAAAATGTTCCAAACCATAGGAAATCGTCAACTTGTTTCCCTTTTTCACATCGACAGGTAGTTTACTGACATCCAAAACGCCCTCAAAATAAAGACCGTTAAGCGCAGTTTCCTGTAATTCGACAGGTGTTGATTTTCCATTCGAAAGATTGCGAACAGTTACTGTTGCAGACTCTTTTTTTGATGGATCAAGGTTCAAGGGAGCGAAAAGTCTAACGCGATATTGTCCTTGTCTAGACACGTCCTTTATAGATTTGTCCTGATTTAAATCATAAATCTCCACACGAGTCACATCAGCTGCTTGATAAGCCAATGCCATTATCCAGGCACTATTAAACGTAACCCACCCCTCACTGTGTCCTGCATCGCCACCATAAGGATTATAAGGATAAGATGGTTCTTTCACTGATCCATCTAATACCCCCCTAACGGTTTGCAACATTCCTGCTCCGCCATCCCACTCTCTAAACCAACCTAAATCAGCTCCTTCGAAATCAGTAACTGCATCATAACTAAAATGTCTACCCACTGGATTCCGTCCGAACATATGATCAGTGTGAGCTGCAGCCATTTCCCTTAAGCGTGTTACATCTTTCGCTCTATTACCTTGTTTTTCTAATGACCAGGCTGCTGCAAGTGCAGGAACTGGAAAGGCGGCTATATTTCCTACTTCATTAAAGCTACCATTTGGGTCAAACTTTGGATCAGTTGGATAAAGGACATCAGGGATGGTCCACTTACGCTCCGAATACATACGATAATCCCATAGATTATCTGACCGCTTTATAGCAATGTCTGCCCAGGATGCAATTTTTTTTGCCAAGCCTTTCGGCGCTTTATCTGGATATTGTTTGAGAAAATATGACAGTGCGTCCAATGTGACATACTCATTCATTCGTTGTCCTTTAGTAGTTGCAGGGTCATTCCAATCCAAATTTTCAATTATCCAGGCGGTCTGATCATAAGCGGTTCGAAAAAACTTATCAGCATCGGCCCTTTTTTCCCTTTTGGCTACCTCGTACATCATTAGGTTTGGAGTTATTGAAAATCCCGGAGGAAGTTGTCCTTTTCCTGAGCCGATGATTTTATAGGTTTGGAATAAATCAGCTGAATGATCGACATCATGAAAACTCCATCTATTTTTCTCAGAATTACCCCATACAGAAAAAAGATAATCAACAGCTTCTTGATAAACGCTCTGAGGTATGTATTCACTCAAATGCGGATAAGCATAAACGAACCATGCCAACTGACTTTTTAGCAAAGTGTGGTTGGCTTTGCCACGGAGGTAAATATCTACTCCCCAATAAACCATTTTAACGATTTCCGGAGTTTCAGCTGGAAGCTGTTTACGCATACCATTGTAAACACCAGTATCTGGCATCCGCTTCCGGGAAAACGCTTCTGGATTTGCAAAATACATCGATAATAATACCGGGATCTCAAACGAAAACTGGTGACTATCACGCCAGGCAACGCCTAAAAAAGGACAACCGGTTCCGTTAGCATTAGGTGCAAACTCATCCGCACAACCATACCAACAGCGCGTATCATTCATAAAAGCCATCGCCGGATTATAGGAGGCGCGTTCTAATAAATAGGGCTCGATATTAAATGTAAATGAACGTCCTGTTTCCGTTCCACGAACCTCAACATAATAGGGCCCTGGAAGATCTGGCTTGAATGCTGAAAAATCACCTAATGCTCCTGTTACGACACCTTTGTACACCTCTCTACCTCCTGCATCTTTTATCGCGAAAGGAGTTCCATCCTTAGCTAATGGAGCAGTGAAACGTTTAACCCCCATCAGGTTGTAACCGGTTTGATTAACCAGAACAGGTTGTGGTTCGTATGCATATACCTCAATCTCTCCGACATAAATACTCGGTTTAGCGGAATGAACTTTGGGCAGCTTAGAAAATTCAACCCTTATAGCAGTGGCCTTTTTAGGCTCAAATGTGATCAGGTGTTTTTCTGGGATAATCCCCTTAAAAACCTCAGTAACTACCCCTTTGTTATATAAGGTAATTTTGAGTTCCTCAATCCCTTTATAATATTTTAACAAAACACGGTCGACCATGAACTCGCCAGAAAGATTGATCTCAACATGTTTGTTGGTTACTGCATCTGGTAGGTACCATAGAGTTTCGTCGTCGCCATCGACTATATTACTGAACGGATTTCCTTGAATAAATGGAAAACCCGTAACAGGTTTATCCCTGGCTATATTAACCAGCTGTGCGTTTACTTTGAAAAAGCAACCATATAACCATAAACACATTGTAACCCAACCTATACGAAACATCATAATTATTTTTTTTTATAAATTATCTAATAATCAACAGAACTATTTGAAATTGATTTTTACGACCATGACCTCCCATGGTGCTAACTCTAAACACTGCTTCACTCCTACTTTACTCATCTTAATATTGCGCGACAGCCCCCATTTACCGCTATTTTTTTTAAGATAGGCCAACACCTGTTTATCACAAACCAATTGCTTATCTGCACTTTGATTAGTAACAACCAATATGCTTTTGCTTCCATTTTTCCATATTGCTGAAAGCACATTAGTATTTTCCGACTGTATGATCTCTCGAGCATAGCTCTCCCCTTTTACCAGACCAATAAAATCATTAGTTTCTTTCATAACTTTCATCAAACTTTTATCCATCCAATCAGGATCAGCGAACTCTACAAATCCTGAATGTCTGTAAGAATAAAACATCAATCCCTGTACCCCTTGTACCAACGATGAAAAGCACCAATAACGTAACTCATCTGAATTGGGATAACGCCAAACTGCGGGGTCGTTCCCTGCTACCTTAATATGATAAGTTCCTGCTTTCGCTTTTTTGACAACTCCAGGAATAGTCCTCCAGTTAAACATTTGTAAAGTTGGCATTACGGGCTTCCCTTCTTTTTGTACTTCGGTGGTAAAGTCAGTTACATTAGTTAATCTGGCATCTGGAAATTTCTGTCCATAAACAGGGTAAGTATCAAAAGCGATAATATCTGTTTCATTTACAAAGTCTTTCCACATATGTTTTAGAGGTTCATTTCTATTTGTCTTTGTAGAGAAGCAAATGGTTACGGGAATATCTGGTGATTGCACCTTTAAGAAAGCATAGTATTTCTTTATTTTTTGAGGATTCGCTGATGAATGCCATTCAGGTTCATCGAACAAGTACCACATTCCAACGGCTGGGTGATGTTGGAAATCTTTTACAAGTTGCTTAAAATCTGCAAAAATTTGTCCGGTGCTATCTGTCTTCATAAGATAGGTACCCCCTAGATCAAGCATTACTTTCATGTTATGTTTCTTTGCCATATCTAAATAATCCTGTATTATTTTTTTCCTTGGCGAATCATATTTTCCGGTTGTTAATGCATACACATGCACATAATTGAAGCCCATGGACTTCACTTTACTAAAGTTTTCATTACCAAATGGAACATCAAACATGACCATTGGAAAATCATTATTAGATTTGGCTTTCACGCTTTTAGCATGCATAAGTTCTGCAACCTTTGTAGCTGCTGTTGTTCCGACATCGTTTAAGCCTGGTTGGCTATAATGTATGGCGTCGCGCATCCATCCTTTCTCAATAAATTCCGGTGTCTGGTTATATACCACGGCTACTCCAGGTTTACTTTTTGCCACGGCATCTTGCATTTGTCTGACCTGCTCAAAGCCACTTGTGCTATGGTCGCGGTAATTTCCTGTGCTAACGATGTAAAACGGCACTGTTCTTCCCAGGTCAATCCTAAGGCGATCTATCACGCTCTCGAGTGACTGGCGATATTCCTGCGCGGTCATATCACCAGAATTAATGGCATTTGCGTCTCTTTCACCCTGTATCCACACAATACCAGAAAGTGGCAGTTTGGTCAAGTCCATAGCAGCTCTGGTTTTAGAAACCGAATGCTCTAATAAGTACCCACTCTTATCCCAGGTACCGTAGTCCCGCATTTCTGCCTTTACATGACTAGAACTACCACCCCGTCCTGCGGGAACTAAAATAATTGTATCATTTGTTAATTCATGCAACTGTTTTACAAATGCAGGCCAGGCACTTCCTGAAGAGGCTCTCCCAAAGCCAAAGAAATTTTCGCCTACCGGGTCTGAAAGTTCAACTAAAGATTTGTCTTTGTGCTTGTATTCAAATGCTGTGGAAGGAAGCACACGAACCGATAAAGTTGAGTCTCCCGCTCCAACGCAATTACTCTGTCCGGCGACTAAAAAAAGTTTTCGTTGTTGGGCATTAACTTCTATACAAAAAAACAGTAATGCTAATAACAACAGTTTATAAGTGTTATTAACCGGGTACTTTAAATATTTAATTCTAACCATATAAAAAAAATTAAGTAATTATCATTTTAAAAATTATCTAGAAATCAGCTAACTTTAGTTTAGCCTTGGCCATCAAATCAATTGATTTAATAATATCAGATTTGTATTTAGGCATAGTAGGACGCCAATTGGTTTGTAAAAAGCCTAAAAGGCGATCATTCCATAGATGTTCTTTGCAAAAATCTACTGTTAGCCCTATACCTTTTTCTGACTGATATTGATAAGAATTGTCCTGGTAATAGGATGCGCAAGGGATTTGGTAATATCCGGCCTTTGCCAGTTTGATATACGTTGCTAATTCTACTTTATTTAAATCATCAAATTTGTCTTGGTAGTACCAATTACTTTGGACAATTTCTTTAGACATTTTCTTAAAAAAAACATCAGAATGATTCCATGCATAATCTGACCATATCCAAGCCCTGGAACCACACTTTTCGACTTGATCAACTATTACATAAAAATCTTTCCACCAGAGGTCATTTTGTCTGACTACAATAAAATCCTGTGAACGTTGATGAGCGGCAGTTTCTTCGTCAAACCCAAGATGAAATAAGCTTGGAACATCAAATAACTGAACAACCTCTGCAATAATTTCCTTGCAAACCTTATAATAGATATCTGTAGACACCATACGAGAATATTTTCCCAACCATGCATCATGTGTGCTGGAGAAGTTTAATTTAGGAATAGGCGTAATACCATAAGACCGAATCTTGTCTAACTCTTTACGTAACCTTGAAGTACTCCAGGCATTTTTCACAGAAATTTCGGGATGGCTATCGTATTTAATCCCATCACCTAAATCAATGACAACCATATTAAGACCACAATCTTTCATGTGTTTCAAGACATCATTCCAAACTGTATCATCGAAAGTCAGCTTATCAGAAAAATATCTGATTGTGTAATTAAGATTATCACTTTTTTTATAGCGATCATGCTCCTCCCACATATTGAAACTCAAATGAACCAGGCTGCCCCATTTTTTAACATTAGCAGAAAAATCAACTAAACTTGATCCAAACGAACTGGTACTCAACAATCCCATACCGGTTGTTACACCAACTTGTTTAATGAAGGATCTTCTATTGATATTATTTACCATAAATTGATGTGTTGAACATTAGAAGCTCCACCTGCTCCATTCGGTGTGAAATTTGGATCGCTTGTTAAAAGAAATTTATCACATCGAGCAAAGTATTGAGATTGGTCATATATTTTAATTTCTGTATTCCCGGCGGGAAGCGCATGAGCACCTGCATATTGCCAATGATAACCTTCTTGACCATGAGTTCCGAAAAGAGAAGAAACCGCAACACCATTGATGAATACTTTAAAATTTCGAATACCAGGACTCACAAGGTAATCCTTAGAGCGCACCCAAACATGATAGGTTGAAGCATTATTAACAGCAATTGCTGTTTGCGCAGTCCGCTGAGCTGTAGTTCTACTAGCACTAAAAGTATGCCCTCTTAAAAAAATTAAATTATCAAAGTCCCTCATTGCTTTCCATCCGCCTTTTTTCACGAAATCCTCTGCCTGAACCCATAAATCTAAACCAGCGGAAGATGTGGTCCCATTTATTGAATCCAATCTGCTATTCAATTGATTAATAAATGCTACTTTCCGAACATTATACGCACCTGGGTCAATTTCAAAAGCTCTTATATAATCAAAGGAAACCAGTCCGGAATTAACGGCATCGGCCTTTGTTGCAATCGCAGATAACCAAAGGAAAAAATCATGAACCGGTGCATTCCTCATGTCTACAGTTTCCAGCAATCTTCCATTAAAATAATAGTTCAGATAGTCGGGAGTAAACTCAAAGCCATAAACATTATAACTCGTATTCAAATCCTCAACTGTAGTGATCTCTCCCCTATTAAATTGCCCTGGGTAACGAAGCCATTCGTGCGTTCCAAAACTAAATCGATGACCATTATAATCATAGAAATGTTCGAAACAATCAATTTCAACCATGCCGACAGAATCTTCCATAATATATGGAGAATCAAAACCGGGCTGTCCTGCAGTCCAAAATGCTTCATGCCAACCGTAACCTCCATCCAATTTGGCGCGGACTTCATAATAGCCGTAACTGTTTCTAGGTTTGGTAATCACTCCTCCTCCAGTCAATGATTTCCCTGCGTGATTCTCACGCTTAAGCTGTATATGTAACTTACCGCCATCCAAATAGACGTTTTCAGGGCGTTGGGAGCTCTCATGACTAATCCCTATCCGATACTTCCAACGTACAGAATCTAATTTATTACCATTAAATTCATCAGACCATTTAAGTGTATATCCATCGATTGGGGAAACAATAGTATCAGAAGGTGAGACAATGGTATCAGACTCAGATACGATGTTATCTATCTCTTCTTTGATTATATTAACACCATCTTTACAGCTTATAAAGACTAAAAAGATTAAACTAAAACAAAACATAAGATTTTTCATACGCTTAAATATTTTTTTAACTAAAATCATCCTATTAAATCTCAATTATCTACCAGCAATTTCTCCTAAAAAAACCTTTTTACTTTCCCCCAAATAATCAATTGCTAATAAGATATCCCGCTCATACTTCCTTATAGTAGGACGCCAACAGGTTTGCAAAAAACCTAAAAGATGAAGGTCACTCACATGCTTTTTTGTAAACTTTACGGTAAGATTTGCACCTTGTCTATGAAGAAATTCGTCCTTAGTAAGTTCAAAATACCCACAGGTAGGAACCTGATCATATCCATGCTTTTCCAATTCTAAATATGCCTTTACTTGCTTATTTGAAAGATTATCAAAATGTTGCCTATAATACCAATTACTTTGCAATACATTCTTTGGCATACGGGCATAAAAGTCATCCGGGCTATCCCATGAGTGATCTGCCCATATCCATGGCCGACTTCCACCTTTCTTTACTTCCTTAATTAAAAAGTTTAAATCATGCCACCATAAGTCTCCTACTCTGGCCGCTGCATAATCATAACTAACCTGATGTCTGGCATTTTCTTCATCAAAACCAAGATGAAAGAACCTGGGTCCTTCGAATACATCAGTGACTTCAGCTATCAGCGAGCGACAAACGTCATAATATTTCTCAGTAGAAACCATTCTAGAATATTCTCTTAACCATGCATCATGTCCAGTTGAAAAATTCAACTTCGGGATTGGCTCAATTCCAACATCCCGAAGTTTGGAAATCTCTTCTTTCAATTTGGATATACTCCAAGCCCCGTCGACTGCAATTTCTGGAACAGATGAATATTGTACAGCGTCTCCAAGGTCCATTACCATCATATTCAGACCCGAGTCTACCATTCTTTTCACACACCTGTTCCATACATCCTGATCAAACCTTAATTGATGACTGAAATAGCGTGTTCTTTTTAATAAATTATCACCATGCTTGAATCGATCATGATCTTCCCACATATTATATCCTACATGAATAAGACATGCCCAAAATTTAGTGTTCTCAGTTAGCTCCTTCATCCAATATATTTAAAGTCCTAAATGCACCTGTTTCAATTGTATTATCAGACACAACATTATTAAATGTACTGGTAGTTAAGTGAATTCCATACTTCGATTGGTTTGAACTAGTACCAGTTAAAATCTTATTTAACTTAATTGTGTTTTTGTTCGATCCGTTATCAATCAAGATGTTAACATATTTATTATCTTCAAGATGACAATTTCCTAGGAGGGTGTTATGCTGAATACTAAAATTAGAAGAGCCAGAGAAAACAAGTGGATAAATCCCGATAGATTTAATTGAACTATTAATGACACTACCATTACTACAATTTGTAACCGAAACACCCTTTTCTCCTCCGTTTACAGATACTGCATCTAAATGTATTTTAGTGGAATTACTAAGCAGGATATTATTGCTTACAGTTGATGATGTAGAAAGGTTCAATCCTGACATAATCAATGAATCGCAGACGCTAACTGAAATCCCCTCAACGTATTCACTAATATTAACTCTCTTGAGGACAGTATTCTTTGAGTTAGCCAGCGTCATGGCATTAGCAACGGATCCAGTTATCGAAACATCAGTTATCTCAACATTCTCATTATTAAGGTTTACACGAATTCCTTGCTCTGTACAACCAGAAATAGTAGAATTCAAAAGTTTGACATTCTTAGAATAGCGCAAGGCCACCCCTACTTTACCACCGGTAAAGGTGCAATTTTCAACCACTACATCTGAAATTGGTCCATTAGGCGCATATGTGGTGAAACCATACAATGCATTATTGTTAAAAACACAATCTTGTATGAGTACATTTTTCACCGCATCTCCTGCATTTGGTTCTAAATCAAGTCCAGATTGCGGATTCGTTCCATAGGTATTGCTAAAGGTGGAGTTTTTAACGATTATCCCATCACAATCTATAACAGATAAACCTTGTCGACGATTACTATCACAGGTTATATTATCAATTAAAAGATCCCGGCTATCGACCGATATATACATGGCATCACCCCAGCAATATTTAATTGTAACATTGGAAATCCCAACTCTGTGTGAATCACGAATATCAATACCCATTCCCCACTCACCTGTAGTGCCTATATGTTCATACCGCTCACCTAAAATCTTTCCACCAATAATCTTAACATCTTCTGCGTTATGAATTCTAACGATACTATAATTTCCAACGTTATTTGGAATTGCCTTAAGTACAGTATTGTTATCCATTCTCAAGGTCATGCTGTCTCGCAATAAAATACCTCGCGCCCCACCTGTTCCTACCCCTGCAGCATCAATATTATAGTTACCAGCAGGAATATATACAGAAGGTATTCTATTTAATGAAGCATAATCAATCGCTTTTTGAATCATTTCATGATCGGTAGTTGATACAGCTTTAAAATCAAGCACATTTACTTCCGTAACCGGATCTGATTCATCATTAGTATCTTTGTCCATTAAACTTTTGGGTGAACATCCTATTAAAAGTATAGGAGAGGATGCCACTAAAACTATAAAGGCTAATACAAGAGACCAGTCATGTATCTTACTTGTTAAATAATTTAACATCTTTAATTATTTAAATGAAATTATTGGCATTATTGCCGTGATTTTAAGATTACTACTTCCCAGGGTGCCAGTTCAGTTTGTCCACCATCGATATACTTAGACAACACACTATCAGAGACTATCTGAGTAGTGCCGGTTTGATTAGCAACTACCAAGACACTCCCCTTATTATTCTCCCATATTGCAGAAAGCACATTACTATTTGAAAGATTCACTTTCTTATGAACATATCCTTCTGCATCAATCATCTTAGTAAATTCTGAAATCTCCTTAGTTAATTTCGATAAAACTCCATCAATCCATTTTGGATCAGCGTGTTCCACAATAACTGAGCGAGAATATGACCATAACATCAAGCCCTGAACATTTTGAATCAGAGCTGAAAAGCCCCAATAACGTAATTCCTGAATGTTGGGATATCGCCAGGTTTCGGGATTATTCCCTGCTTCCTTGATATGATATGTTCCTGCTTTAGCCTTATCAACGACACCTTGAATTGTTTTCCAATCAAATATTTGAAGAGCTGGCATTACTGCCTTATTACTTGCTAAAGCCTTTTGAGTAAAATCTGAGACATCACTTAATCGGGCATTAGGAAACTGTTGTCCATAAACCGGATAAGTATCAAATGCTACTATATCTGTCTGGCTCAAGAAATCACTCCAGATATACTTCAAGCTTGTTGTTCTATCTGTCTTGGTTGAGAAACAAATGGCTACTGGAATATCAGGCGATTCTGCTTTTAAAAGCGCATAGTATTTTTGCAATTTTTCTGGATTGGCTGTACTTTCCCACTCCGGTTCATCAAATAGGTACCAGATTCCCAGGGCTGGGTGGTTTTTAAAATCTTGAACAACTTGTTTGAAATCAGTAAATACCTTATCTCCTGCTGTTCGCATTCGAAAAGTCCCATCTAAATCAAGCATGACTTTTAAACCATGTCTGTATGCTAAATCCAGATATTTCTTAATTTTATCCTTTTTTGATGCATCATAATCTCCTGAAGTAAGTCCATATTGATGAACATAATTACACCCCATAGCTTTTACCTTATTAAAATCTGCGCTATTTGGTGGAACGGCATACATTATCAATGGAAATCCTACCTTTTCAGCTATTACCTTTTCGTCAACAATACTTTTTTTACCTGAACAAGAGGATGCAAGTAAAAAAATTATTGCCAACAGTCTAAAATTTACCATAATCTATTTATTATTAATAAATTAATTTAAACAACCCTACCAACCGATGTTCTGTACTAAAGATGGATTTCTATCTATTTCTGAAATTGGAATTGGAAACAAATAATGTTTAGGGCTTTCAAAAATTCGGGTTTCAAAAACAGTACGTTCAAAAAACAGAGGGTCTTTAACATTAGCTCCTTTGTCGATATTCATCCCGTAAAACTTACCACCATCCGTACCAACTGCTATTTTCCACCGGCGGGTATCAAAGTACCTATGACGCTCGAAAGCCAATTCTGTACGCCTCTCTAGCCAAATGCGATCTCTTAGTGCTTCCTGACTAAGTGTAGATGAAATATTAGGAATACCAGCCCTTTCTCTAATGAGATTAACATACCGGATTATATCAGGATTACCTGGATCGTATTCATTAAGTGCTTCTGCATAGCTAAGATAGACCTCTGCTAAGCGAAGAAGTACCACAGGTCTGTTAATATGACCGTTTGTAAGTGTCACATTGCTTTTCGGATGTATGTTTTTCCTGATTAAGTATCCAGTACGGGTAAAGTTATTACCCCCTCCACTTTTCCCTGTATTTCCAGTAAAAAACAATCCAATTTGCTGAGGGAAGTTTGTTGTATTTACCCATCTTCCACCATTATAAGCAATGGTTGCATAAAATCTTGGTTCTCTATTTACATACATATTCGAGGTTCCTACCTCAGCATAAGAGGTAGCTTGCGTAGAGAAACCTTTTTCCACGTATCCAGATTGCGGGTTAATAATTGGTGAACCATCCGCATTATAACCTGTAATTGGTATCTCACCGTTTGCCATCTGATAAGCATCCACCAGTTGTTGTGTTGCTCCATTTCCGGCTGTACCACCAGCAAATCTAGGTGAGGATCGCCATTCCCAACGTTTTAAATCAGGATCTTTTCGGGCAAATATGATTTCGCTGTTCCAAGGTTCCAATAACGCATTATGATAAGATAATAGCGGATTAATGCTTCCATTAACATTAAATTCTTTATAAAGAGAGAAACGTGTCAAGTTAATTACTTCTTTAGCTGCATCTGCAGCTCTTTTCCATTTATCCTTAATAAAAACCTGATTAACCAATTGTACTCCATCTTTATTTTTCAAGCTACTCATTTCTGTATTACCGTTCCATAGTGGACTTGCGGCATACAATAATGTTCGAGCTTTATAAGCCTTACAAGCAGCTTTTGTCATCCGCCCATAGTCATTAGGTGCTGAATACCAATCTGGTAATGAACTTATCGCCATATCAAATTGATTAACAATAAATTCAACACACTCATCGTATGTATTTCTTGGCAAGCGGAATACTGAAGCTTCTGAATCAGGTTCTATAACTTTATCTTCCGGAAGAATAATTGCCGGGCCATATTGCTTTAGTAATGCAGCGTAGAATTCAGCTCTTAATGCCCTTGCCTCTGCCTTATACTGTGTGATCAGTTGTCGTCCGGACTCTGAAGCCTGAAGTTCCGTATTCTCATCAATTCGCTGAATAAAATAAGTTGCAGAGCGAATACCCGAATAATAATGGTCCCAAAAATTAAAGAAATTACTTGAAGCATTCCAATTTCCCAAATTCATTGGGTAGATATTATGTGTGGTATAGGTTACATCACCTTCGTCTGATAAGCCCATCCATGGTACATCATTAGCCAATGTTTGTCCCGTTTCATCCTTAAGGTAATTATAGATATTAGCTAAATATTGTTCTGATGGAAGGCGGCGTTGAAATACTTCATCAATTGTCATTCGATCATTAGGTACCTGATCAAAAAAACCTTTCTGACAGGACCCTAAACATGTCGAAACAATGCAGATAACGAGTAATAATATTCGATTCATTGTCAATAAGTTTTAAATTAAAAATTAAGTTCAATTCCCATACTATAAGTTGACATATTGGGATAATTAGTACCAAGGCCATTGCCAAGCTCTACGTCCCACATATCGAACTTGCTGAAAGTAAGCACATTGGTGCCGATAAAAAACACTCTTGATTTACCCAGTTTCAACTTATCAGTTAACCGTTCTGGCAGATCATATCCAAGTTGAATCGTCTTTAAACGCAAATAATTGGCATTTTTAGTAAACCATGAATTCGTTGTGTAGTTATCATTTAATGACCCAAAAGACAAACGTGGATAGAATGCATTTGGATTTGGGTTTTCAGGAGTCCATCTATCTTCCACAGCAGAAAATAAGTTTCCTCTTTCCGATCCAGCCAGAAAAGGTTGAAAACCCTCTCCATACATTGCTACATCAACATTAGCAGCACCTTGAAAAAATGCACCTATACTAAAACCTTTATAACCGACGGTAAGACCAAATCCATATACGACCTCTGGAACATCACCATAACCTATAGGTCCCATATCAAACTGATCTATTTTCCCATCCTTATTCAAATCCTCAAACTTAAGATCGCCTGGACGCACATCCCCTGTTTGAACGGCAGAGGTTAAAATTTCTGATTCGTCTTTAAACAGTCCAAGAGCGGTATATCCAAATCGTTGACTTACCCTACGACCTTGTCGCTCCATCCATGGGTATAACCTATCTGGCTCGTCATTTTCCACAATTTTATTTCTAGCAAAAGAGAAATTGCCTTGAAACTGAAAGGATAAATTTCCTATATTATCCGAATAGCTTGTTGTAACATCTACCCCACTGTTTTTGACAATTCCTAAATTCCCATAAGGTTCATTTAAGATCCCTAGATATTTTGGAAGCGAGCTTCGTCGTAAAAAGATACCATCACGCGTTTCTTTAAAATAATCAGCTTGCAAACTTAGTTTACTATTTAAAAATTTGGTTTCAATACCTAGATTTGTCTTTGTTGAAGTTTCCCAGGTCACATCTACTGGATATTCACCTACCTCAAGACCTGTGTATTTATTATTTACATCTCCTAAACCAAAACTATACCCTAAAACTGAATTTACGGTACCAATATAAGCGAATCTCCTACCTCCTATTGTACTATTACCAACTAAACCATGGGTAAAGCGGAACTTTAAAAATTGTATTGTATTCTTTAAAGGTTCGAAGAACGATTCTTCAGAAACTGCCCATCCCAGACCTACAGATGGGAAAAAGCCATATCTACTTTTCGGCATAAAATTTTCCGATCCATTATAACCGAAGTTTAATTCTGCCATGTATCTATAATCATAAGAATAGTTAAACCTGGCTGCTATACCTCTTGATCGATATGGAAGTGCTGTGATCAGATTTCCACCAGTTGTAATATAATCTCTTTGATTATAAAGTACCATTCCACCAACATCATGCTTTCCAAAAGTTCCAGTATAATTTACAGCTCCCTCCAAATAAAACTGTCTGTTTCCAGAACTGCTTGTAGAAAAACCGAGGTATTGATTGGTAGAAAAGGTTGTTTGATCGTAAAGCAGGTTACCGTTATTGTCGCGCCCCGTGGCGATCCAGGTATCTGGAGTTTTTGTTCGACTATTAGCGTGTAGGTTATTTGCATCAAAAGAGAACATTCCAGTTGCGGACAACCCATTAATCCAGGAATCTAGCTTTTGTGTAATTCTGAGGTTGGAGTACAGCTGATTACTCCATTGTGTGCGGTAACCATTCTGCGTAAGTGAATTATAAGGGTTAAATGCAAAATTTGTTAAGGTCTGTGCTAACTTACCATCAGGATAAGTAACAGGGTGAAATATTGGTGGAATACGCATTACCTGTTCAAAAATTTCTGTTGTAGTATTCGATCCAGGCATATTTCTGTTTTTGATATTTCCCTGAATTCCAAGATCTACTTTAGTTGTTTTAGTTATGTTAGCCTGTATATTTGAAGTAAAATTATATCGATCTAAAAAAAGGTTTGAATTGTACTTGGCCATATCATCCGATTTTAGAATACCATTATCACGATAATAGCCAGTAGAGAAATAATAGGTTACAAACTGACTTCCGCCGGACATGGTCACATTTAGATTGCGATTTGCAGCATACTTATTAAAGATCTCATCCATCCAATTAACGTTAGGATAGAGATAAGGATCTGTTCCTGCCAGCGTATTCTGTATTCGTTCTTCAGTATATTGTAAGCCCCCTCCACGAGTTGAGCTAGCTTCATTCGCCATTTTCATATAGGATGCTCCATCCAACAATTGAGGGATTTTAGTAAAGGTGCTTATGCCTTCACTATACCGGGCTTTAATTCTAGTTTTACCCGCCACTCCGCGTTTAGTGGTAATGATAATAACTCCGTTAGCACCCCTAACCCCATACACTGCGGTTGCAGCCGCATCTTTCAACATTGTAAAGCTCTCTATATCCTCTGGATCAATATCATTCATGAGTCGTTCAACACCATCTACCAAAATCAATGGTTTACTCAATTCTCGGTTTAATGTCGCTATACCACGTATAAAGATATCAGCATCATCATTTCCAGGCTCGCCACTCCGTTGCATACCGGTTACCCCACCTAATCGTCCTAATAAAGATGTACTTAGGTTCCTTACGGGAAGTTTCAAGTCTGCTGCTTTAACCGTAGCTTGAGCACCGACATTAGAAATTTTCTTTTGAGTACCGAATCCTACTACGAGTACTTCTTCCAAACTTTCTTCTACTTTTTTAAGTGTCACCACAATAGTACTTGTAGCTTTGACGTAGACTTCCTGGTCAAGAAATCCAATATAGGAAAACACCAATGTATCTTTTCCTAATGGTACGTCGACTTTAAATTTCCCTTTAATATCAGTTGAAGCACTGATATTTGCATTTTTAACCCGAATGTTTACACTCACTAATGGGGTACCATTTTCATCTACTACACTTCCCGAAATAGTTCTATCCTGGTAAGCCCCACTTTTCAGTCTACTTGTTGAGACATTAGCCAATACTTTATCAAATGAACTACCTAAAAGAAACAGGCACACCATTGTAAAGTATAATAGGTAATAATTTTTTTTCTTCATTTCACTTCATAATTTGATTAAAAGTCATTTTTAATTCAGTCATTATTTGTTCTTGGAGTCTACTGTTCATACTTAATGTGATTTGGTTTAACTGGTTAATTAATATTTATTATTATTTGGTTCTATATCCTTGAATAAAATATTACACTCCATAAAATAAAAAACAAATTATTGCTTGTTTTTACCTGATCTAGTCTGGCTTAGTCTGGATTAGTCTGGATTGGTCTAGCTTGGTCTGGTTTACTACACAAGATTATGACATCAAATTCACAATTCCAATTTTTTTTTGAAAAAAAATATTAAATAAATCATTTTATGCAGCAGAACGCTATTTATGCACTTTTAGAGTATGATCATGTTGATTTACTGATCAATACAAGCATTCATTTCATCACTTATCATGACATAGAACATATAAACCTTGCTCAATTTTCTAACAATTCAGCGTTATTTCATAGACACCTTAGATGTTTCAGAGCAGGACTTGACTCTATACATCTATTAATAATTGTGTATATTTGCACTTAGACTGACACTCTTTTCTATAGAAATTACACAAGAGACAAGGACTTAGTTAGCTTAAATTTATTGGGTAGTTTTATTTAATTAAAAATTAAAAGACATAAACGTGAATACACTTCCTGCATTACAGAAAGAATCAAATGAAACGTTGAAATATCTTCAATTAGCGGAATTCATTAACAATCAAATTAAGGATGGACATCTTAGTATCAATGATAGAATCCCTTCATTAAATGAGTTAATGAAACACTTAAGTATGAGTAAGGCTACTGTACTTAAAGGATTAAACCATCTTTCCGAGAAAGGTATTATTGAGGCTGTATACAGAAAGGGTTATTATGTAAAGAAAAAGACGCAATACAATTCATACCGCGTATGTCTTATTCTGGATAAAATGAACCTCCTTCGTGATAGTATCTATCATTCATTCTTTGAAAAACTAAAAGGAATTGCCGAGGTTGATATATTTTTCCACCATCATAACATTAAAGTTTTTGAAAACCTGATTACAGAAAACCTAAACAATTATACCCACTTTGTAATTGTCACATTCTTTAGAGAAGATCCCTCTGCTATTATTAATCAAATCCCAGCCCATAAACGTATTATTTTAGATTATGATGAAACAAATCTAAGTGGAAACTATACCTGCATTTATCAGGATTTCAAGGCTGACATTTATGAATCTTTAATTAAGCTTCATTTTAACTTAGAAAAATATACCAGACTTGTTTTAATAGCTCCATCAGAAGCGTATCATGGTAAGGCTGTTATTGAAGGTTTTAAAAGATTTTGTAAGGAACAAAAATTTCAAAACAAAATATTTAATACAATTACAGAGAAAAACTTCAAAAAGGGAGATGCTTACATCACTTTTAGCAGGTATGATCTCGATGATATTGATATCATCAAACTTACCAGAAAAAACAACTGGAAATTAGGAAAAGATATCGGATTGTTATCGTATAATGATACGGCTGTGAAAGAAATACTTGAAAATGGTATTACTGTCATCACTACTGATTTCATAAAAATGGGGCATGAAGCCGCCAATGCCATTATAGAAAACAAAATCATTAGAATGAGAGACTCTGCTAAAATTATATTAAGGAATTCTTTATAAAGATTAGTTAAGGGATATCGAGAATAACCTTTGCCAGATTGATCGTTGCTTCACTCCCAGTATGTTTTCCAGGTTCATCTGATAGTTTAACAACCTCTGTCCATTCTCCATCTTTAGGGTGTGCCTCGGTCATTTTAATTACGATATTCATGGCTTTAGGGCCTGCATCGTTTGTAAAGTTTGTACCTATTCCAAAGGACATCCCTATTCTGTTCCGACAATGAGCTGCAATCCGTACAACTTTATCGTAATCTAATCCATCTGAGAATATGATCGTTTTACTTTTGGGATCTATCCCCATATGCTCATAATGTGCAATGACTTTATCTGCAAATTCAAGCGGGTCTCCGCTATCGTGCCTTACACCGTCGAATAATTTGGAGAACATTTTATCGAACTGACGGAAAAACACATCAGTTGTATAGGTATCTGATAAGGCTATACCCAGATCGCCACGATAAACCTGCACCCAATGTTCCAGCCCGATCGCATTCGCCATTTTAAATCCATATCGCGCTGCATGAAACATAAACCATTCGTGTGCATGAGTACCAATTGGTTTAGTTTGATGGATCATAGCCATATGCACGTTACTTGTCCCGATAAAAGTTCCTTTTCCATATTCCGTTAAAGCTTGCAATACCAGGCGATGAACCTGATAAGAATAGCGTCGGCGTGTACCAAATTCTGCTACTGTAATTCCCAGGTCTCTATATTTCTCAATTTTCTGTCTGGTTCTGTTGATGATCTCTTCATTGTTAACACGTTCAGCATTATTCATCGTATAAAAAAGCTCGCAGATCAAGCTCATTAAAGGCACTTCCCATAAAATGGTACGGTACCAGAGCCCCTCAATATGTACAGTCAACTGATCACCTTTCTGTTCTATTTTAACTTCTTCGGGGTTAAAACGATAGCCTTCTAAAAAATCCAGATATACAGGATCAAGGTATGGACAGGTAACTTTCAGGAATTGTTTTTCCTCTTTGCTAAGCTTTAGTAGTGCCATCTGGCTGACAGCTTCTCGAAGAGCAATGGAGAAGCCTTCAGGAAATACATGCTTACCTCGATTTATAAATTGATATCTGGCTTTGGCTGCAGGAAATAAACGAATTACTCCTTGCTGCATAGTAATTTTATAAAAGTCGTTGTCGAGGATTGATGATATCAAAGCTTTGGGCACGTTCTGCATAGGGAATTTCTTAGTTCTTTGAATATAATTAAAGTAAATCCATTAAACAAAGAATGTGCCCGAAGCTTGCAATTGCTGGGTGTAGTAATAGCATTTCTCATTAAAATAATTTTATTATCTTTAATTAACTATCTAAAATTATAGTGGATTTTTTCAGAACATATTCACCCCGTAAAGAATTACAAGATATAGTAGAACTATATTGGCGTTCTTATAGTGACTTGGATCAGTCGCTGATCCAGGAAATGTACACCCCAACTTTACAAGCTTTAACTTTTAATTTGGGAGGCCGACATGAAGATATTGTAATGGATAAGAAAAGAATTCGGATGGACAAACATTGCTACATAATTGGCCAGCCGCTTTCTAAACGTGTTTCCCTGAGCAACCCTAAAGGAATAGATATATTAGGTGTTAAGTTTACCCCATTGGGCTTATACCTGCTCACAGGTATTGATATGAAACACATTTCAGATAAAATCATTGACGCAGGTGATATCTGGAATAATGAAATTTCTTTACTGTATGAAGAAATCCTCAGTAAAGAAATTATTCAGGATCAAGTTGATGTGGTAGAGCGTTTTCTATTAAAGAAGCGTATGGAACATAATTGTTGTGAAAAAATTTTGATGCTCCACCATACTTTGAACTTGATGGGTAATAAAAAAATATTCACTTTATCAGAGATTAGGGAAGACAGCTTCATCACCAAAAAAACACTGGAACGTTATTTCGTGAACCATATAGGTGTTACACCAAAACAATATGCCAACATTTGTCGATTTAATAATGTACTAACTTACTTAGATGATTTGTTAACCGAGCCCGACTGGTATGATGTTATTGTATCTTTTGGTTATTACGATCAAAGTCACCTGATCAGAGAATTCAAGCGATATTCAGGAAAAACACCTAAAGAACATTTCTTACAAAAACCTCGTATTGATGCTCCAGAAAACGAAGTCAACCTGAAGCAAATTTTCGTGTAATTCTATTATTTTATTAACCCCTAATTCGATTGTCTCTTTTGTACAATGGGATTTTTTTTTGTTGATCTAACTTGCTTCCGTTTAAAAAGTTAATATTTTAAAATGAGAAAGCACATTAAAATTATAGCTATGGGGGTGTTAATCCTCTTTACCACCTCCTCCTGTTCAAAGAGCAAAAAAGGGAGTGAACCAGAAGCAGAAAAAGGCTATGCCATAGGAAAAGTGACCGACTTACAAGGCAAGCCTATTTCCGGAGTTGAGATATTGCTGGAGAACTCTGTACTATACGCCTCTTATATTAAGGGATCGACGAAAGTAGACGGCACATATAAGATAAAAATACAACCAGGAGCCTGGTATGCTCATGCCTACCTTAAGAGAAGCTATAACGGAAAAACCTATAAATTGGAGCTCCATACAGATAATGCAGAGTCCTTTAACGAAGATGGTACAGTTGCCAATTTTGTATGGAAACTGGAGGGACGTATACCGAGAAATGATTATGGTTATTATGGAGGATTTATTCAGTTAAGCTCGGATATCGGTTTTTATGATGACTTTGAAGATATTGAACTAACCTTAACACCCAGTGGACCGCTAATTGATGGTTCTGCAGGCAAAACACTGAAACTTCGGCTTGGTGACCACTATTGGGTGGACCGTTATCAGATAGAAGATGTTCCTATTGGTCGCTACTCCTTAAAGGCGACTTCAAATAAAGATAATAAAGAACGTCCATTAAAAATCCAGGATTGGTATACAAAAAGTGAGTTCGTATCCGAGTTCCAATTAGACTTTATCCCGACCCCCAGTACGGGCATTAATAATTCTAATTCAATCGTAATCGGTTATTAAAAAACAAACACTGATCTTAAAATCTATCTATTATGAAATCATCAAAACACCTATAAAAAATCATATAGTAGGATTTTTCGGGTCTAGAATAAAAGAAGATTATCCGCATAAAAGTTTTTAGTAACTTTAAGCTTCGGTAACAAATTTTTGAAACATGCTTACAAACATAAATCCAAAATTGCCAATGCGAGACAAAACTGCGACAAGGCATTACTATATAGATAAATTGGGATTTAGGGAATTGGGAAATATTGATTATGACGGCTATCTAATGGTAGAAAAAGACAACATACAGATCCACTTTTTTGAGTTTAAAGAGCTTGCCCCTGAAGAAAACTATGGACAAGTTTATATCCGAACAAATGATATCGATAACTTGTATCAGGCAATGTTGGATAACCAAATAAGTATACACCCAAATGGGGCATTACAAACAAAGCCCTGGGGACAAAGAGAATTTTCTTTACTTGACCCCGATAGCAATTTGTTGACTTTTGGCCAGGGTATGTAAATAACATTTCTAATTGTTGATCATCGCATGCAAATGTTCATCCTTATTTCTAAGATCGAGTCCTCCCTCATAAACAGATTTTAGGTTAACTAAATAAAAAGCCCAACCACTGGCACAGCCAAGCCTGATGTACTGTTTAGATTGATCATCTGTAGGTATATTATAATGCCTTAGTTGCACAATTGTATAACCCGATTTCTCTGTCAGGTTCACATCTACAAGGCAGTCTCCTTCAAAACTGAATTGCAAAAAGTCTTTGCCATTTGCTTGTTTAATCAGCCCAGGCATTGGATCTTCATATAAATACCAAAACCAGCTATAAGCACAGCCAGTTGTAACATTCACCTCCGGATCAATCAATATCCCTGTGTCATCGGTAAAAATCACCTTTTTAAGAAACCACTTCTCTAACTCTCCAGCCTTAGTCCAGGCATTATATATATCCTTTAACTGAGCCTTAATTGCGATAGTTTTGGTAAAGGAAGTCCAATCAAAATTATTCATAAGTAAAATATTGGGTTTAATTATACAATGCATAAAGTTAGTCCTTACAGATTAAAGAAACACTGTGTAAGAACGGCAAAAAGCAGGTGTTTTTGCGACAGAATACACGAGGTAGGTATGGTAACAGAAAATTTGCTACTTTGCGGACTTTTTAAATTAAAGCTCTCAATTAAAAACAAGAAATTGAATAAGAAGATAAGAGATGTCATAACCATAGGTTTTGCCCTATTCGCCATGTTCTTTGGAGCAGGTAATTTATTACTCCCTCCATATATTGGTATACAGATAGGAGACCATGTCTGGATCACTATCCTGGCATTCGGACTGACAGGGATTTTATTACCTTTCCTCGGAATCCTATCAGTGGTTAATGCTGGTGACAAATTTGAAGATCTGGCAACAAAGATTCATCCGCTCTTGTCCCCTATTTTAGGAACTGTCATCATGCTCTGCATTGGTCCGTTAATCGCCATTCCGCGCACAGCAGCCACCACTTATGAAGTTGGTGTTTTACCATCGTTTCCAGAATCTAGTCCAATTTGGACTTCAGTTATCTTTTTTATCGTGACCTGGCTTTTAACAATCCGACCGTCACGCGTAGTAGATATAATTGGCAACATCCTTACCCCCTTACTCCTGGCTTTACTAATTATATTAATACTGACCGGTATATTTTCACCAATTGAAAGCTATAATGAATCTGCACTTAGCAGCGGTCAATCATTCAAATTAGGTTTTATTAATGGCTATCAAACCTTAGATGTCCTGGCTTCCGTTATTTTTGCAGGAATTATTATTGCAGCATCAAAAGCTAAAGGCTATCAGAACACCCGATCAAAAATGCAGGTTGTAATTACCGCTGGTGCACTTTCATCCACTTTCCTTTTCATTATCTACGGTGGACTCATTTACCTGGGCTCTACCTCTGGAATATCAGGCACTTCGATCAAGCGCTCTGAGCTATTGATGCACATCTCCAAGTCCATTCTAGGTCCTTATGGGAACATAGCTATTGCTATCTCCATTGCTCTTGCATGCTTGACGACTTCGATTGCGCTGGTTGCGGCTTTTGGAACTTTCTTTTCATCACTAACTAAGGCGAAATTGAGTTATAAACTATTGGTTACCATTTGTTGCATATCCTCTTGTGTACTTTCGATTACCGGAGTAGATAATATCATAGCTTTCGCACATCCGATTTTAATTTTCGTTTATCCAATTGTTATAACCTTAGTTCTTTATTCAGTTTTCTTTGGCTCTTTGATAAAAAACAGACAACCATATATTTATGCTTTACTGGCTTCAACAGTCATTGGCTCGTGTTATTTGCTTAAACATTTTTCATTTCTTAGCGAAAGCAACCTTAAATTATTAAACTATATACCTCTCTTTAATTATGAATTAGGCTGGGTTATTCCTTCCGCTATTTGCTTCTTTACAGCCTGGGTAATCGGTAGATTAAGAACCTAGATCCAAACGCATTTCTATCATGTGTTTGGAAAAGCCAATCTTCTCATAAGCGCGTATTGCTGGAGCATTCTCATAATAGACATTTAACCTTAACTCATGTATATTCTTTGAAATAGCCCAATCCTTTAAAAAATCGATAATTAGTTGATTTATGCCTTTTCCCCTGTGCAAATGAGTAACAAACATAAAACCAAGATATGCATGTTGCTCGTGCTTTAAATAAGGTTTAGAATCCTCGATCCTTGCATAACCGGAAGCTATAATTTGACCATTGAGTTCTGCAACTACAACCTCAGCATCATCTCTTGCGATCATTCCCTCTAAGTCATAATAGATGATATTGCCATCTTTTAAGGTTGCATCAAAAGGACGTTCGGCTTCAATAACACCTTGTTCAAAAGTTAATAAATTCTCTATATCAAGCGTAGTCGCTTTTCTTATTAAAATATCATCCATTAGATTTGTAATTTTCTATAAAAATACGTTTTACTCTTCAAGATACGGTCTAATTGATTATTCATTGGTTCGTCAATTTGCTTTAGCCAGAGGCGAAGATTAAGAGAAAATGGATTTTGGGATCAAGAAGAATAGTCTATAAGTATTAGTCGTGCTGCCATAAATTCGAGCATAGCTCCCTGTAGATTCTGTATTACTCGATCAGAATAATATCAACTCTATTTATTTCTGGTAGCAATAGTTGTTCTTAAACAATATATCAAGAGCGCAAACAAGAAGAGTTTTGTGTTAGTAAATTTAAAAAGCGTAATTAAAGATGAAGTTTCCCCAGGTGAGACTATACAAATCCCTCATCAAAGGGGTTGTATTCGTCATAGTTGAGGATATACTGAACCGATTGATCACTATAACAGGTCCATAAGAATAGTTGGCAATGAAATTTTTGATCGGGTGATAATATTCCAGGCTGGGGGTATTCCCAGTTTTTCCTAGAACGAGGATCGGAGCTGGTCGGGAAGCGTTGATTCCTCCTTGTAGCAGTATACTACTCAATACCCATTGCACTTTTGATTTGAAAATAAAATAAATCTGTATTTTATTTCTTGCTCCTGAACGACTGTATTGTGATATTAAACCATGAAAATAGGGATTCATTTTTCCTATCCGGATTAGAGAATAGGCTGCAGCGGCATTTATTCCTGTTCCTGCCTGCAGCTCTCCGCCACCAATCACTTCCAGAAAATTGCTATGGTGTAGCAATTGTTTCTCTGCTCTGAAATTTAGGTTCAGTATAAGGCTATTCCCAAACTGATTAGACCATCCCTTTGGTTTCTGATAACTGACAAGACCGTGCACTATTTCCTGGGCTTCCCTTGCCAATGAAGCGGGCCCGTTGACACCGAGATCCAATTCTGATTGGAAACTATACTTCTGCTGTTCATTATATGAATAAAGACTAGGTGTGAGATATAAGGATCCAGACCAGGGATAATCGCCTGGCTGAAAGTTAGGGTTGGCAATAATATTGGGGGTAAAAATCAATTGTGTCAGCCCAAAACCAAGTACGTTCAGACTGCTTTCGCCCGCTTTTGGCATAAAACGGTCTATTAGAAAGTTGGAAGACTTGTTTTTGATGTAAAACAGGTTGAATTTGTTACCATTGGTGTAAGCCCTGTCTGTACCGTGCCCATAAAAATTTATATAATCATCATCCCAATAAGCCTGCACCAAATGCTTGGGAATTTCTTGCTGTGCAAAGGAGGAGTTGACCGCATTGAACCAGAGAAGGAATAATAAATGCAAAAGCTTTTTCATAATCCATAGCGCTGAAACTGAATTCATAACGAACGTCCGTTAAAATAGTTTTGCAAATAATCCGGGATCATATTAAATATGATGTTACTCGTTTATTCGGTGAATCCGGTTCAATTGATCAACTGAAAGCGAGATCATCAATCCAGCAAGTAAACGAGGCTTTTGACCGTTTAGAAAGAGGCGATGTGAAATATCGCTTTGTCATTGCCTGTAAATTTTCCAAATAAACATTCAGGCTTTTCACATCCTCCTTAGTGCTACTCAATCGTCTAGTTTTGGAGTTCTATTGCTTTGGCTCACATTCCCTACCAGTTGTGATTTCAGAGCGTTTACCCGCTACCGTATTTTCGGACAAGAGCTGCATCGCAGATAAAAGCAATAAGAATCAACGATGCAATTTAGCCTTACAGCCTTAACGTGTCAAGATGTTCAAGTTTTGAACTAGCTGTATAATAACACATTATACAACATTCGGTGAGTAAATCAGAACCTCCAAACTACTTACCTAATCGCTCACCTAAATTTTGCGAATTTTTGAGTATTTTGGGGGGTTCAAAAAACACAAAAACCTGCAATCGTTTGATTTGCAGGTTTTTGTGTTTTTTGTTACTATTTTTGTGATCCCGCTGGGATTCGAACCCAGGACCACTACATTAAAAGTGTAATGCTCTACCAGCTGAGCTACGGAATCATCTTCTGTTTGAAGAGGATGCAAAGGTAGAAATTTTAAGTTATTTATGAAATTATATGGTCTATAAAATCAATTTAAATTATAAAACACTGATTCACAGATAAAAAAATATAAAGAGAATCATTGATTTTGACTAAAACACCTAAGATGGCAACGTTCTTTTTATTTATCCTTTCATTTCTTTGATCTCAGAAGGTTTACTGAACATCATAAACCTTTTTGAATCGCCAATCCGCTTTGGCGCTATTGAATTTGATATAATTGCGTAATCTTCAGTATCTTTATTTATGAATACGCTGGCACCGATGATATTGTGACTTCCAATACACACGTCCTCCTTTACAGCGGAATTGATTCCCAGAAAAGTATTGTTACCAACGGTAACATTTCCCGCTAGCGTACTTCCAGATATCAACACATTATTTTTTATTATTGAATGGTGGCCCAACCGGGTCCCCATCAACATACAGTTATCGCCAATAGTCACGAATGGATGAATATCACAACACTGGTCTATAAAAGTATTTTGCCCTATCACCAAATCCGGCCAGACTGAAGCCTTAGATGAAACATAATTAGCAAAGGAATAACCATTCTCCGATACTTTTTTACAGGTAATTTCCCGAGCACTATTTCTGCCAATAGCAACGTGCATCTTATGGCTTTCCTTAGGGTATTTATCTACCACCTGCTTAAAACCTAAAAGTGGCAGCCCTAAAAGACTTGAATTCTTAGCTGGTACATAAGCATCATCTACACAAAATGCAACCACTTCATATTCACTGTCATTTGTAAAGTAATAGCAGGTTAATTCTGCCATTTTCCCACTTCCGTATATTACAATTTTCATAATCTTAACTTTTTAGGATTAAAACAACTTTAATTAAATATACTGTTAAAATGTTTTCAGAGTTTCATATCAGGCCACTTTTGACAACTGTTGTTTACAAGTTTATAATCCCTATTTACATTTACAATACCTACCCCTATTGACAGCTTGCAGAGTAACAACTAAATTAAAATCAGAAGATTCATGTATTTTTACACTTTACAGAAGCAAGATGGGACACACCACCTTTTTTGTAATTCACTTTACAAATTCCCCTTATTAGTTCTATACTAGTTAATTATATCATTACGATAAAAATCTATTTTATAGACTTGATTTATATCTCTCAAAAAATCATAAAACGCTTACAGAAGAATAGTACAGTAAATAAAACATTTCTTTTTATTGTAAACCATTTGTAACTATAATGGGAAATGCTGTAAATACATTTACAGTTATTGTCCTCTTTCGTGAAATTCATTGTAAATATTTACAATTTAAAATACAACATCAGCAAATCTAGGTTCCTGTTTTATTATTTCTATAACTTTACTACAACAAACTAAAGATTATCATTTTAAAATCTTAGCCTTGAACAAAATGAAAAAACTATGCTTTGCTTTGTTAATATCAATGTTCTTCATGGCTTGCGCGCCACATAGGAATCTAGTTTACTTTAGTAACCTCACTGAAGTCTCCAATACTCAGATGGAAAATATACCTGAACTTAAGCTACAAAAAAACGATCAGTTAAGTATGACGTTGACAAGCTTAAATGCTGAGTATAACGCTTTATTCTCCGGAACTAACAATACTACTGTAGGTGGTAAGGCAATATTTAGAATCAACAATAATGGAATGATCTCCTTACCATTGATAGGTGATTTAAAGGTAGAAGGATTAACCGTTGAACAAGCCCAAAATTTAATTGCCAGCGAGCTTAAAAAACAGATTAAAAATCCAGTGGTTGATCTGCAGCTGGCGAATTTCAAATTCACTGTAATTGGAGAAGTAAACCATCCGGCTTCTCTAAACATACCCGGCGATAAAGTCAATTTACTTGAAGCATTGGGCATGGCCGGTGATATGACTGTATATGGAAAAAGAGAGAATGTTTTGGTGATCCGCGAAACAAACGGGACACGCCAAATGACCAGACTTAATCTTAATGATAAAAATGTATTTAGTTCACCATTTTTCCACTTAAAACAGAATGATATTGTTTATGTGGAGCCTGACAAATCGAAAGAAAAAGAATACAATCCTAATGTTCGCGCAGTGCCGCTCATAACTACTGCCATATCTGCCGTGGTAGTAGTACTAACTGCATTATTAATAAGATAATATCCTGAATTTAATTGTAAACACATGAACTCTTCAGCTTATCAAAATTCGGAAACAGTAGATAATTTCAAGAACATTTTACAGAAATTCTTAAAAAATTGGTACATCTTTTTACTATGTATTGGGCTAAGCATTTTGGGTGCCTACTTATACCTACAAACCACTACCCCTAAATATAAAGTAAGCAGTACTTTATTGTTACAAGACGATAGAATTGGAGATGGTGTGCAAAAAGGAACCGCATTTACCGACCTTAATATGTTCAGAACAGATAGGACGGCAATCAATGAGATAGAAGCCCTACGTTCCAGAGATCTCATTTATAAAACTTTAAAAGCACTTTCTCTGGATGTCTCTTATTTCCAAAAAGGTAGTTTAAGGGATAAAGAACTTTATGGAAAAGGTATCCCGATAAAAGTTAAGCTAATCGATGTAGATTCCAGAGGCTATAAAAAAACTCTAGAAATAAGCCCATTAAATGGTCATCAATTTATTTTAAAAGATAAAGATCAAAAATTTGTATTGCCTTATAAAGTCCTAGTTCAGAAACCAGGATACAAAATAATAGTAAGTAAGGGGCCTGCATTTAAGAAAAATATAGATCCTGTTACTGTGAAGTTTAAAGACCTGTACGCAATGGCTGAATCTTACAGTTTAGCTGGTTTAGTAATTAAACCCATTGAAAAGGATGCGAATACAATTATAATAAATCTTAATGATAATATACCTCAAAGAGGTATAGATATACTGACCTTTCTTATTGACACTTACAATCAGGAAAACGTAATTAAAAAAAATGCCACCGCAGTTAATACAATCAACTTTATAGATAAGAGATTGAAGTACTTAAATGAGGATTTAACAGGTGTTGAGAAAGACGTAGAGAACTACAAACAACACAATATGATAACCGACATCAACATGGACGCGCAAACGAACATTGCTAAATCCAGTGAATATAATCAACAGCTATCAACGGCCAATGCGCAACTTAATGTGCTGGCATCTCTTGAAAAATACCTAAATACCAACAGCTTAAGTCTAGTACCTAGTTCTTTAAGCATTAACAATGCGACCTTAAGCGAATTAACCAGCAAATTTAATACGATACAACAAGAAAGGAACCGTATGCTGCGCACTTCTGAGGAAGGTAATCCACTTGTACAAAATTTGACCGCTCAATTAATCAGTTTAAAATCAAATATTCAGGAAAATCTTGAAAATATAAAAAAGGGTTTAACCATTGAGCGGAATAATTTGCAATCGATGACTTCCAATGTCAATTCCAAAATTAGATTGGTGCCTGCAGTAGAGCGGGGTCTACAGGAAAGAAGTAGAGAACAAAGTGTGAAAGCAAATTTATATAATTATCTGTTGCAAAAAAGAGAGGAAACAACACTTTCACTTTCGGGAACCGTACCAACTTCTCAAATTGTTGATAAACCAAATTACAATAGCATACCGGTATCGCCCAGAACACAAATAACTTATCTTATTGCTGGTATTATAGGCTTTTTTATACCAGGGATTGCAATTTATGGTCGTTCCGCACTCAACAACAGGATCATAGATATTAATGACATTAAACAGCTTACAGGCGTACAGGTTTTAGGGGTTTTAAATCATCTAGAAAAACACGAACCTGCTGTTATAGAACAAAATAGCAGATCGACAATGTCTGAATTGTTTAGATATATAAGGAGTAACCTACATTTCATGAACTCTGGCTTACCGGATCAAGTGATATTGGTAACCTCATCTATGAAGTCGGAAGGAAAAACCTTTTTTTCTATTAATCTCGGTATGACTTTAGCCTCAGTAAACAAAAGGGTTGTTTTACTTGAGTTTGATATGCGCGAGCCACAATTGTTAAAAAAAATACATCTGAGCTCAAAAATTGGCATTACTGATTATTTATTAAATGACGAATTTACCATTGATGATCTCATTTTAAACTCAAGAAAATATCATGATCTATTGCTGATAGATTGTGGCCCTGTATCAGGGAGCCCTGCCGAATTGATGATGCATCCTAAGATTGGACAAATGCTGGAAGAGTTGAAACGCAGATTTGATTATGTGATTATTGATACAGCTCCTGTGGGCCAGGTTGCAGATGCTTTTACCTTGTCTAAATACATAGATTTGAGTATATACCTTATACGCTATAATTATACAGATAAGTTACAACTTAATATATTGAAAGATATACTTTACTATAAGAAACTAAACAATCCAATGGTAGTTTTCAATGATGCAAAACTTGATAATAGTACCACATACGGATATGGTGGTTTTGGATATGAATACAGCTTAATAGCATCAAAAAATTAATAAACATCATCCCCTGATTTAGCTTGTGAATTAAAACTGTCATGTAAGTGATGTAGCGAAGCTGTGCGTGTTTGACAATTTCTTCCAATTTCTTTGTAATCTAAAAAATTTTGATATGGAAAATCAATTCGGCTCCAGACATCCATGGGCCAGACGCTGGTTAGTTGTTTACACCCGTCCAAGATGGGAAAAAAAGGTAGACAAGTTATTAAAAGAACAGGATATAAAATCTTACTGCCCGATTAGACGGGTAACCAATCAATGGGCAGATCGAAAGAAAATTGTTGATTTACCATTCTTTAGTGGTTATGTGTTTGTATGGGTTAGTGAACGTGAAGAGTATAAAGTAAGACAAACTTTGGGGGTGATTAATTTTATTTATTATATGGGAAAACCTGCTGTGATAAGAGATAACACCATAGAGCAGATTGAAAATCTGATCAACACGAATTCAGATTTTGAGGTCATCAATTCGCAAGAGATCAATCTTGGCGACCGCATTCGTATCAAAAGCGGCATCTTTTACAATCAGGAAGGAACAGTGATTAAGGTACAAGGTAAAACTGTCTTAATGGTTTTTGACCATTTAAACTGCGCGCTGGTTTCCAACGTCCCCCTGGCTGATGTAATATTGAACACGGCAATTTGATTCGGCTTGCAATATTAACAGATTTCAAATATTTAATCTTAAAAAGATGATTCCTGTAACCAAACCTTTTCTTCCTAGAGCGGAAAAATTTAGAGAATACCTTGATAGTATCTGGGAACGCCAATGGCTCACAAATAATGGTCCACTGGTTAATGACCTTGAGTTAAAACTTAAAGAATATTTAGGCTTAAAACATCTATTGTATGTTTGCAATGGCACTTTTGCATTACAATTGGCCATGAAAGCACTACGGCTTACTGGTGAGATAATCACCACTCCTTTTTCATTTGTAGCCACCACAAGCAGCATTGTATGGGAAGGTTGTAAACCTGTATATGTAGATATTGATTGTGACACGTTTAACATTGACCCTTCAAAAATTGAAGCCGCCATTACGCCACAAACTACTGCAATATTGACAACGCATGTTTTTGGAAACCCTTGCGAAATAGATGCAATCCAGGAAATAGCAGATAAGCATGGTTTAAAAGTAATTTATGATGGTGCGCATTGTTTTGGCACAACTTACAAAAACAAATCGATCTTTGAATATGGTGACATCACTACGACAAGTTTTCATGCGACCAAATTATTTCACACCATTGAAGGTGGTGCAGTATTTACCAAGGACCCAGATTTACTAAAGAAGATGGCAAATATGCGCAATTTCGGATATAGTGGACCTGACACTTTTTCTGACGTTGGTGTTAATGGAAAGAACTGCGAGTTCCATGCTGCAATGGGCTTATGCAATCTAGAATCTGCAGATGAAATATTAAAGAAAAGAAAAAGTCTGTCTTTACATTATTTTGAGAATCTAAAGGGGTTAAAAGCAAAATTCCCAAAATTAAATACGAGTAAGGACTACAATTATGCTTACTTCCCGGTGCTGTTTGACTCTGAAGAACTCATGCTGAAATGCAAGAAAGCGATGGAACTATCACAGATATATTGCAGAAGATACTTCTACCCTTCACTTTCATCATTACTATATGTAGATAAGTCAGTTATGCCTATATGTGACGACATATCTAGAAGAATAATTTGTTTGCCACTTTATCATACTTTAACAGTTTCAGATTTAGATTTAATTTGCCGTATTATACTAAGGGTTCAAAATAATCAGAAAACAAAACCTATGTTCATAGATAGTTTTGACGGGTTAATAGCCAATAAGATTACTACAGCAATTAACGGACATTCATACATAAATAAATAAATAGCTGCCAGCGCTCACACAAGTAGAGAACTTGGAACATCAATATAATGGTAAGTCCTACACGAAAATTATTCTTTATAATTAATACACTTAATGCCGGTGGTGCAGAAAGGGTTATTTCAAATTTGTGTAACTATTTTAACAACCGCAACTTTGACGTGAGTATAGTTTGTCTGAATCAAACTAATCCAGCTTACTATCTCGCTCCTGAAATAAAGGTTTATACGTTAGTTGGTACGGAACGTAAATCAAACTTCCTATTCAGAATATGGTATAGCGTTGTAACTTTTTTTAAACTGCTAACTTTACTAATGAAATACAGGCCGAAAATGATCATATCATTTATGGTCACTGCTAATTTATGGACAGGTATTGCTGGTAACATGCTCTCTATACCTTATATAGTTTCAGAACGAACTACACCGGATGTTACAGTAAATAAATTTAATTACATTCTTAGATGGTTGTCCTATCATATCTATAATAAAGCAAAAGCGATTGTTGTCCCCTCGAAGGGTATGATTCCTTGTTTCAGAAAGAACAAATCATTTAAAAACCTGAATAATTTTGAGGTCATCAATAATCCCATAAATCAATTTAAGCCATCGGCAGCTAAAGGCGTGCACAAAAGAAAATTCATCCTTGCTGTTGGGAGGCTAGATGATCAAAAGGGATTTGACTTACTTATTACTGCATTTAAAAGTATGCAACGTCAGGATATAGACCTATTGATATCAGGAGAAGGTAGTGAACGTAAAAAACTTGAAGACCAGATTCGAGAATTGAACTTGGAGCACCAGGTAAAATTAATAGGCTTTAAAGTAAACTTACAAGATTACTATAAACAGGCACAATTGTTTGTACTTTCTTCAAGAATTGAAGGCTACCCTAATGTATTAGTGGAAGCCATGAGCTTAGGTTGTGCCTGTGTGGCTACAAATTGTGAATTTGGGCCATCAGATATTATTGAACATGAAAAAAATGGACTTCTTGTTAAAGTAAATAGCCCTACTCATTTAGCTGAAGCAATGAATCGCGCATTGGAAGATTTGATACTTAAAGCAAAAATAGCCCATAATGCCAAACTGATTAATTATTCTAATTCTACGAAAAACACTTCAGAAAAATGGGAAAAATTAGTTTTACAAAACACGTAAAAGTAATCTCTTAATAACCCATTGACCATCTTAAAAATTGTATTCACTTTTAAACTATAAGATTATGAGCATTTCATTCTCCCCCCCCTTTATTGACCAAAATGTAATTAATGAGGTAATGGATACACTTAAGTCTGGCTGGATTACTTCTGGGCCCAAGGTAAAAGAGCTCGAGAAAGAGATGATTCGGCTAACGAGATCTAAATCTGCGGTCTGTGTAAATTCATGGACTTCAGGTGCAATGATGATGTTAAAATGGTTTGGAGTAAAAGAAGGTGATGAAGTTATTATACCTGCGTATTCGTACTGTGCCACTGCGTTGTGTGTGTTGCATTGTGGAGCCACTCCAGTTATGGTAGATATATCAGATGATTTAACTATAGATCCGCGGAGCATAAAGCAGGCCATCACCTCAAAAACAAAGGCTATAATCGCTGTCGATATTGCGGGTTGGCCATGTGATTACAACATGATTAAAGCTTTACTTAAGAGTCCAAGAGTGAGGAGTTTATTTGTTCCGAATTCGGAAAAACAAATGAAATTGGGCCGAATACTTTTAATCTCAGATGCGGCGCATTCTATTGGTGCCACGTATATGGGACATTCTGCTGCAATATGCAGCGATATTACTATATTTTCTTTCCACGCCGTAAAAAATATCACTACGGCAGAAGGCGGTTGCATATGTATCAATTTACCTAATCATTTTGATCACGAAGAGGAATATAATTTTTTAAAGATATTTTCTTTGAATGGTCAGAATAAAGACGCTTATACTAAATCGAAAGGTGCCAACTGGAAATACGATATTTTATGTGAGGGGCTAAAAATCAATATGCCAGATATTTGTGCAGCGATTGGTTTGGCACAGCTAAAACAATACAAAAATATTCTATTACCTGCACGAAAAACAATCGCCACTAAATATTGTGATGTTTTTAGCAATTATAGCTGGTTTATACCTCCATCGCTGGAAGATTTTACAAGAGAAACTTCCTATCATCTTTTTCCTTTACGTATAAAGAATATTACGGAAGCACAAAGGGACCAAATTATTGAAGATATTGTTTCTCATGGAGTGATCGTAAATGTCCATTTTATGCCTATGCCTATGTTAACTTACTTTAAAAAAACAGGTTATAACATTGCTGATTATCCAAACAGCTATAAGCAATATGCTTGCGAAATATCATTACCCATCTATCCCAATTTAACAAATGAGGATACCGATTATGTTATTGATATCGTCATCAGCGCAGTACAACTCCAACTTAAAAACAGCAAACTACATCAGCTATCACACGTTGAATAACTAATACCTTTGACTCGTAAATACACAAAAAAAGGGCTGTATCATAGATGATACAGCCCTTTTTTTGTGTATTGTATGGGGAAATTACGCTATATATATCAAGTTGGAAATTTATGACTCAATAACTCATTGTATTTTTTGAGTAGTTTGATATACTTATTCATCCAGTAATTTACTGAAAAAGAATCCGTCGACTTCTCGTCTCCATTCTTAAAATTATTCAGATTGCTTATTATTTCGTCGTCTAGACGAGCAAAATCATCTGGAAATTCCTTTGAAAAGTCATACTTAATCGCATTTCCAATCTTACAGATAATTTCAAAACTTAAAGATTCCTGGTCGAACCAATTGTATATGGTTCTTCTACTTACGTGTAATTTTCTTGATAGCGCACTTATTCCCATATGATCTCTCCTAACAGCACGCTCAATTACTTTACCTGCTTTTAAATCCATGACAAATAAAAAATTTAGTTCACAAATTGACTATATTAGAATTCACAGAGATGAATCTTTTTCCGTTAGTTGACAATGTAATAGTCTATTTCTTCATATCTCGAGTTTTTACTTTTATAATCTGGTATTATTTCTTTCATCTTTTTAACCATCGCATAATCGTTGTTTAGATTATTAAGAGATAGTAATTCTTCGATTACATCCTGGACATAACGAATACTAAGAGAAATTGTTTTGGATATTTTAATTTTAGGGTGATAAGTAGGAATTATTTGTTCTTCTACAAGTAACAGTTCTTCATATAGTTTTTCGCCGGGCCTTAAACCGGTATATACAATCTTGATATCCTTGTCGGGAGATAATCCAGCCAATTTGATCATATTTATTGCTAAATCGACTATTTTAACGGGGTCACCCATATCAAAAATATAGATCTCGCCCCCATTCCCCATCGCTGCAGCTTCCAGGACCAATTGTACTGCTTCGGGAATAGTCATAAAATATCTCGTTATTTCTGGATGTGTAACCGTAACCGGTCCACCTCGTTCGATCTGTGCTTTAAACCGAGGTATAACGGAGCCGTTAGAGCCTAATACATTACCAAATCTGGTGGTAATAAATTTGGTTCTATTTTCCCCTTTAATATTTGGCGCTAATTCATCATTTGGTATGGCTAAAGTCTTGTCATTGTTTAGTGATTGTATGTACATTTCGGCCAGGCGTTTAGATGCACCCATTATATTTGTAGGCCGCACAGCTTTATCTGTTGAAATCATTATGAACTTTTCTACCCCAGCCTCTACAGCTAAATCTGATAAATTTTTTGTCCCAAGTACATTGGTTAATATGGCTTCGGAAGGATTATTCTCCATCATCGGTACATGCTTATATGCCGCTGCATGAAAAATGATTTGTGGGCGGTATTCATCAAAAATGGCTTTCATTCGGCACCTATTCTGAACATTTACCATCACTATATGTATTTTTGCATGAGGAAAATCATCTCCGATCTCTAATTGTAAATCGTGCAAAGGCGTTTCAGCCTGGTCACAAAGGACGATAAACTCCGGACTAAAATTTACAATCTGACGGACAATCTCCGATCCTATCGACCCCGCTGCTCCGGTAATTAAAATCCGCTTTCCAAATAACTCCCTTAAAATATTATTGGTTATAAGTACAATAGGTTCCCTATTTAATAAATCTTCTATTTTTAAATCTTTAATTTGATTTAATGTTAATTTCCCATACAACCATTTATTAGATTGGGGAACAGTAACCACCTTTATACCTAATTCAATGCATTTGTCTAGAGTACTTTTTTTACCATTAACATTTAAATCATCATTTACAAAAAGCACCTTACTAATGTTAAACTTATCCCTTAAATTCTCTATTGACTTGAAATGATATACTTTTTTTTGTTCAATATGTTTATTTACTTTGTCTTGCTTGTCATCTACAAAAGCGATTACATTTAATGTATTACCTTGACTACCTTCCAAAGCTTTTTTCACTAAAATTGAATCACTATCGGAGCCATATATTAAAATATTCTCTTTCTTATCAGTAGGTTCCAAGGCCTTTATATAAGTAAATAAGCTTTTTACAACAACTCTTAAAATAATTAAGAGCGATGATGATACAAAAAAGTTCATAATTAACACCTCCGGAACCGATTTAGACGGCATTTCGAAGCTAAATGCTAAGCATACATTGCAGATGAGGGTAAAAACAAAATTGGTTAACAACACCGCCATAAATATTCGAATAATATCTTGTGTATTGGAATACCTAATGATACCCGTATGTATACGCATTCTCATAAATACACAAATAGAGATTAAACTATATAACGCTATATAAAAAAAGGTATTTGAATAAAATAGCTCTTTATATTCAAACTTATTAATTAGCAAGAAAGACATAAAAAGTGTCCAGGATATAATAATTTGATCAATCATCAAAATCAACCAACGCGAATACGTTTTATCGCCGAACATTAGCTTTTTCATAATATTAAAATTTTAAATCATCATTTGAAAATAACCACAGGTTAAAATATTAGTTAGTGCGCGATAAAGAGGGAAGAAATCAATATTTGAATCCTCATTGACCCCATGTTTATTAACCAGGGAATGATAGGCAGACTTGTTGGCAACATAACGCCAGCTTTTATATTCCAAAAATAAATTTGAGAAGCCCGTTTTCCATTTAAACAAAGCATCCTCCTTAAAGCCATAACCACCTCCAAGATGATAATATTTCATTCCCAATTCTCGTCCTAGAATACTTATTTCATCTGTTAGAAACTTAGCTGGGGAAGTAGAAAGGTATTTAGATGAAGTGGCTACTAAGTGACTTTGTATAATGTCACAGGTACAAGTAATGATACTCCCACAAATTACCTTATTATGAAAATAAACAAGCAAAAGCCTGCAATCAAATTCATCATTAATAATAAGGTCAGTAAAATATTTTTTATTAAAAAAATACTGTTCTTTTGCACCAATTCTGGCCATATTTTCCGTATAGATATCAAAAAACAAATCAATATCCTCAAGATTTTTACTTTCCTTGATAATATAGCCATAGCTCCAGGCCCTCTTTATATTTTGCAAGGTGCTTTTTCTATATTTTTTACGTTGCTCTTCGATAGTTGTTGTTAGATCTATGGCTACAGTTCTTCCATTTTTATGAATTCCACCAAAACGTTCAATTAACAAGTTTTGATTAAAGAATGGATTTAATCTTGAAAAGACTGAAATATTACCCTCCTTTTCTAAAAAATCCAAAAATGATGCTTTAAAATTATTCATAAGACTTTCATCAAGATCTTCGAACTTCCGATTAGATATTGGTCCCGGATAACCGTATACAGATGCAAGGTCGGAAAAATGAGAACCTGATATTTCCCTTTTCAATAATGGAAATGCGATATAGTCGTTTCCCTCCTCATAAATAAAAAGAAAAGGATCACCCCCATCATCCATAGAATGATAGTGCCATGTATGATAAAAATCATGTTTTACACAACCTTTTACATAGGATACCCATTGCTCTTTATTAAGAATGCTAATTAATTTCCTCATAACACATGAAATTTTAATTTAAATAATAGACAAAGCAACAAGCTAACTATCCGTTCTGAACATATGCTTTGTTAGTACCATTTTGAATTGATTATTGTGCTTACTAACTGTAACAAATCCTAATTTTTCATAAATGGAAAGTGCTGCGTTATTACCTTGGTGTGCAAAAAGGAAAACGCTTTCCAGATTTCTTTGAGAAAAGCCAAACTCGAGAATTAGTTTAGCAGCCGACTTTCCTATCCCCTTTCCCCATAAATGTTTTTCCCCTATAAAAATGTGAAATTCGCCCTCAGCATCCTCCAAATCTATTAACTGCACATTACCAATATATTGATCTGTCTCATTTAAACAAATAGCAAACCGACTATCGTTCTCTTTATTTAATTTAGCACGAAGCCATTCAGTTTCTTGTTCCACAGTAAAATCTGCTCTAGGCTTAAATTCTGTATAGACCCATATGTCTGGATCTTTACGCCATTTATAAGAAGTTTTTGCATCTTCTAAATTCAATGGTCTTAGGTAGATAGAATCATTCATAATATATTATTTAAAAGATCATTTATTTAATAGATTCATTAACCCTGACCAGGCTGATACATTCTTAAATGCGGTGGTTGGTAAAACTCCTGAAGATTAGCTGAGATACGGGCGTTATACCCTATTACTTGCCGCAGGTGATTATTTAAACTTTCACCAAATTCATAACCTAAAAATCTTGGGAAATCAAACTGAGGCTTAAAGAAAGGCCTTGTAAAGGTAAGTGTTAATGCTCTCCTCGGACCATCAGTATTGTTATTTCCTGCTGCATGCCAAATATTGGAATCAAATAAGACAATACTTCCTTTCTTTGCAATAGCCCTGTCAGCATGCTCATAAAAAAAGTCATCTTCAGGCTTATCTTCTTGCCTATGTGATCCAGAAAGAAAATAAGTTGCTCCATTATCCAAGGTATAATCATCCAATAATACAATCATTTGGATGGCCATTTTAAAATCGCCTGTAAAACTCCTAATGTCACGATGAACATTATGAACATAAGCTTTGAAATTTTTAAAATTGAGGACACCACTTATCCCATTTATAATATAATTTCCCTTCAGAAAATGTCTCATTTCTTTATCACAGTACATTTGTCCTAAAAAAGGCATACTAAAATTACCTTTTTCCAAAAGGTGATGAAGTGTTCCCTCCATATTGGTTTCAATCCCATTTTTGATTTGAATATCTCTCCTCAATTGATAAGCAGGCTCCAGATCATTAATTATATTATTAATCATTCTTTCATCTACAGCATTCTCATAAATGACCCAACCAAACTGATCAATTGCATTCTCGAAATCACTTATAGTGGCTTCGGAATAAATGAATTTATTTTTCATAAAGATTTAATTGTTAAACTTCAATTGACTTCTAATATTTAAAAAAATATATAGTAATTTTAATTAATGTAATCCTGCAGGACTACGATAGAGCGGAAAGTAGTCAGTTTTGAGATCATCATTCAAGTCCTTAATAAGGTCGTTATAGCTAAATGTATCTGATATAAACCTCCAGGTCATATCTTCTAGAAAAAGAGAGGAGAAATAAGATTTAAATTTGAACAATGAGTCTTCGCGCCCTCCCAAACCACCACCAAGGTGAAAATATCTCTTTCCGAGTTGTCTTCCTATTATACTAATCTCGTCTGTAAGTAATTTACTCGGAGACTGATTTACATATGCATTTGAGGTTGCTGATAAATGATTACGGATTACATTTCCAGCACACATTATGACAGCCCCACAAATCATCACATCACCATGATAGATTATGATTAATTTACAGTCTTCTTTGCTTTTAAGGAGTTCTGTGAAGTATGTTTCATCATAGAAATAACTGTTTTTGGCCCTAAGTCTAAGCATATTTTCGGTATACATAACCGTGAATAATTTGATTTCATCCTGGCTAGTCGCTTCTCTAATATCATAAGGCATTTTCCTTAATTGCCTTATTTGCTGCCCTAATTTTTTCTCATATTTTGCTCTTTGTTCTTCAATAGGAATAGACAGGTCCATGTATATGGTTCTACCATTATTCGTTACCCCCCCAATTTTTTCTATTAATCTTCTTTGATCAATGAATGGATTAAGACGACAGAAAACGCTAACATATCTACCAGCGTCCATAAAACTTAAAAAAGAACATTTGAAGTTTTCAAGCAATTGCTCATCGATATCTGAGAATTTCAAATTAGAAATCGGACCAGAATATCCATAAACCGATGTCAGATCAAACAGATCTGAATTAGTAATTTTTCTTTTCAATAATGGAAGTGCAATAAAAATATCAGCTTCTTCATATACAAAGAGAAAAGGTTCTCCACTATTGTCTAAAGAATGGTAATGCCAAGTATGATAAAAGTCGTAGCTAACAGAATTATGAACATATGTAGTCCATTTTTCTGATTGTTTTAAATTGATTAAATGATATGCCATTTGATTAAAAATTTTAATGCTACACATTCATAACCTTTCTACTATCCGACATTCATAATTTTAAGCATATCGGAATTCACCAGGTTCACATCAAATTTCTTTTTGGCGAAGTTTCTTCCATTAATACCATATAAAATAATTTCTTTGGTATTGTTAATATAATACTCCATCCTTGATGCAAGTACCGGGATATTTTTTATTGGAACTAAAAAGCCATTGACACCTGAAGGTGAAGCGTCTACAGTTTCACGACATCCAACCGAGTTACTGGTAATGATTGCCCTTCCCATAGCCATACCTTCTAATATGCATCTAGGCACCCCCTCTCCGTAATAAGAGGGTAAAACGAGAACTGAAGCATCCTTAATATAAGATCTGACATCATCCACCTGACCAATATATTCTATCGTTTCTCCTGATTGAATTTCAGCGTATAACGCTGTGGTAATTGAATCTATATTGTCATCAAAGGAGCCAATAAGCTTAAATTTTACCTCAGGATATTTATTGTGGACTATTTTAGCGGCTTCATAAAATTCCTTGACTCCCTTTGAATTGATTAAGCGGGATATCATCAAAAAACTTATTTTCGAAATTTCAGGTTCGGAGTAGTCGTAATGACTTAAATCGACGCCAGAACCATTAACGACAAATGCCTGATGCTTTGCTCCGATTATTTTGCATTCCAATAATTTGTTATAATCATCTTTGTTCTGAAAAATGACTCTAATTCTTTTGCTTGCAGTTAAACTAAACTTTAATAAGAATTTAGTTATTTTACTGACCAATATTTTCTTAGAACCACTATCTGTAAAGTTGTAACCCAAGCCAGTAAGCATAGGTGTAATACAATCTATTTTACAGAGTCTGGCTACGATGGTTCCATATATTACAGGCTTAAATGTATACGGGAAAAATATATCGGGCTTAATTATTTTAAGCAGTTTATATAATTTAACGATATATTTAAGATCGGAAAAAATAGAAACGTTGCTCCCATTTAATCCGTTCTCAAATACAGTAACATTCATGTCTTTTAGTCTTTCCTTAACATGCTGTTGCGCAATTTTCGGAGTAAAAACATATACATCATTTTTCTTGATAAGCTCTTCAATGAGTTTACCACGAAAATCAAGTAAGGTTCGTGACGAATCACAAGCAATCAATACTTTCTTTCTGTTTTCTGTCATGACAACAAATATAAGAAGGTCGTTAAGCCACAAGGCCACCTGACTTACAGTCAGATGGCCTTGTGGTTATATATTATATTTATTTCTATTTATTATAGTACTGCACCGGCTCCTTTAGTTACAATAGACGGAACATCTGCTGCTGCATTAAGGACTGATTTATATTCATAAGTCGGTGCCCAGTTTGCAAGTGGCGTAGTAATTTCATTTTTACCTGATTTTACATAGATATTTGTCTCTGATCCACTAATATATCCCGGAGGATCACCCGCTAAGTTGGTTGCAATTGGTTTATTACAATTTTCAAAATATTCGTTATCAGTACGGACATTTCCACCAGCACGTGCACTAATAGAGTAACCGCTGTTGTTTAAGTGATAATTGTTAAATAAGTGAACACTTCCATAATTCATTGTTGGTTCTCTTTCCGAAATATTGTTCCAGAAATTATGGTGAAGTGTAACATGTAATTTACCAATATCCTGAGATGCAATCTCTGCGTTAATTCCTGCGCTAATCAAAACCGATAAGTTATTATTGCTGAATTTATTCCATGAAATCGTAACGTAATCTGAATATCTTGTTATGCTTATGTCTTTACCATAATATTCCCATCCATGATCACGATCAGCTGAGAATTCACAGTGGTCTATCCAGACATGGTGTGTACCGTCTTTTATCTGAATACCAGCATTGGTTACATAATTTTTAATCTTAAGGTTTTGAATAATAATATTGTTAACAGTATACAACATAAACGATGCACCTTCTATTGATGCACCAGATAAACCAATAACTGATTTGTTTGATTTCACATACATAGGATCATTTCCGGCTCCTTTAATCGCACCTGATACATAAATAATTTTTGGACCATCTGAATTTAATGCACTCTTTAATGCCTGTAAAGTTGATACTGTAATTTCTGAACCACCTTTACCTCCAGTTGTCGTTCCATTTACTGCTGCATATCCAATTAAACCTGTAGCGATTACACCAGTACCGCCGCCATCTGTTGGAGGTGAAACTGTTTCTGGAGGTGTAATTGGTGCAGATCCTCCTATTGTAATAGTGTATTTCCTTCCATTTGTCTTCGGATTTGTATTATCTGATGCAGAGAATATCAAACTGTTTCCCCAATGACTAAATTTACCTTTACCTATAGAGCTGATATCAGCATGTTTAGCATGAGCTGTTCCCAGTTCTTTGCCATCCTCAAAAACTCTTAGTGTTGAAACACTTGGCTGAGTGTTCGAATCTCCAGCAGTACCAAAATCTCGGTAAACAACATACGCAAAGCCACCTTCTGCTGTAAGCCCAGACAAATCCAACGCTGTTTCTGTTGTAGGTGGTGCTGGTTCTATCACAGTAGGAGTCCCACCTGTTGTGAAGGTGTATTTCCTGCCATTTTTTCTCGGATCTGTATTATCAGATGCAGAGAATATTAAACCATTTCCCCAATGACTAAATTTACCTTTACCTATAGAGCTGATATCAGCATGTTTAGCATGAGCTGTTCCCAGTTCTTTGCCATCCTCAAAAACTCTTAGTGTTGAAACACTTGGCTGAGTGTTCGAATCTCCAGCAGTACCAAAATCTCGGTAAACAACATACGCAAAGCCACCTTCTGAAGTAGCACCAGATAAATCCAATGTACCCGCCGTAGTTGGGCTCCCTTTTTTTGCAGATACTGAATCAGGTGCAAACTCATTCGACGCTACAGGGCTATCTTTCTTGCACTGACTAAATAATAAAATTGCGGAGAGCAGTAAACTTAGCATAATTGAGCTTGTTAATTTTTCTTTCAATCTTTCCATTAATACATTATTTTTTTTAATACTCTCTTTGAAACGGAGGGCTTAAAAAAAAATTGTATCTTAAAAGTTACAGAAAAATAGGTACATAAATCCTCAAATCGGGGAAAAATGTCCCCACTATACCTTGCGGCCGATTTTTTGTTGTTATGAGTTGTGTAAAGTAGGTTTACAAATGTTAAACATTAATTTCAAATGACTTTTAAATGACATTAAGCGATGAAATAAAAATTAAATTCTTGTGCTAAATATCATGTTTTGGTCAGTAATTTTAATCCTTGAACGCTTTTTCACCTCCTTATTTGAACAATAAAACATTTTATACCATTCGATAAAGTTGTGCACCCCCTCTTTTACTGAGACTTTAGGGGTATAATTTAATTCGTCCTTTAATCTGGAGATATCAGCCCAGGTGTCTGCTACATCACCATCTTGCATCGGTAGATATTCCTTATTAGCGGCAACACCTATATTGTGTTCTATTTCATTTATAAACTCTAATAGACTTACTGGTGCCCCTCTTCCAATATTAAAGATACTATATGGCGCTTTAGAACTTGCAGGGTCTGGCTCAAAGGCACTCCAGATTGCATTATGTACCGCTGGTTTATCTATTAAACGCACTATGCCTTCAACGATGTCATCTATGTATGTAAAATCCCTGCTCATATTCCCATTATTAAAGACTCTTATAGGTTTACCCTCCATTATTGCCTTCGCAAATATAAATAAAGCCATATCTGGTCTGCCCCAAGGACCATAAACAGTAAAGAACCGTAAAGCCGTAGTTGGTATATTAAAAAGGTGACTGTAAGCATGTGCCATTAACTCATTACTTTTTTTAGATGCGGCATATAAGGAAATCGGGTGATCAACATTGTTATTAACAGAAAAAGGCATTTTTTTATTTAAACCATAAACACTTGAGGAGCTTGCGTACAATAAATGTTTGATTTTTGCATACCTGCAACATTCCAGAATATTTAAAAATCCATGAATATTAGACTCTAGATAAGCCTCAGGATTTGTTAAACTATATCGCACACCTGCTTGTGCGGCTAAGTTACATACGGCATCAAAATGATAAGTACTAAAAAGATCAAGCAGATATACTTTATCAGTGAGGTCCAACTTAATAAATGTGTAGTTGCTGTATTTTGTACTTTTTACAGCTGTATTATATGCTATTAGCTCCTTGGAAATACCACTCTCTTCCAGACGGGCGTATTTTAAATTAACATCGTAGTAATCGTTAATTATATCGATCCCAATTACTTCATCCCCTCTTTCTAATAAACGATTTGCCAAATGAAAGCCAATAAAACCAGCAGTGCCTGTTACTAAAATTTTCATACGATTAAGGTTTAATTATAAATTAAGATTATTTAAAATAGAATCGATGAAGGTTTTTGGTGTTCGACTCTCTAGGTATTTCATTCTATCAACCACTTTATTTCTTTCCCGATCTATCATAAGTGACTTTATAGCCTGTGATAGAACCTCAACATTATTCACCTCTATTTTAACAATTGATGGAATATCTTCAATACCACCTGCGCAAAGTGTAGAAATAACAGCGTCATTTACTGCCATCATTTCGAGTAAAACATTTGGGAATCCTTCTATGATAGAAGAAACAACGCATAATTTTGCTTTTTTAAAATAAGGAATGGGGTTATCAACGTGGCCTTTCAGAATCACACGTCCATCCAAGCCGATTTCTTTTATTAAATTATGAAGATGCTCTCGTTCCCCTCCTTCCCCTAAAATCAGTAGTTTCAAATTTTTATATTGATCTGCAATATTTGCAAATGCATGAATTAATATTGAAAAACCTTTTTCAGGAATGAGACGACCCGCAGTGCAAATAAAATCTGAATCCATAAGATCTTCAGATAAAGACTCCTCTGATTTTTTAACTATCTGATTTAAATCAATAGGATTTTCTTTAGTTAAGGCTTTGTTATTTGGAATAAACTTGTTTTCTTTCAGCAGTTGATGACGCATTATTTCTGTCTGGCATACGATTAAATTAACTGCCGGATAACCCAATTTATATGCAACTTGATAACTTAATTTTTTAAAGCCTGTGTAACGGATAAATACGGAAGTACATTCACGGACAATCAAATTTGACTTTATATATCCTAAACGTTTAAGCAAACCTAAATACGAATTAAGATAAGGATGCGTGCTTATAATCGTATATCCCTTTCTGTAAGGATAAAGTGCTTTTATAAGCATTAAAAACCCGATCAACATCGGCCCCTCTGTTAAATATTGTACACTTTGCTCTTTAGATATAAGCAGACAGGAATTAAATAAGCGCTTCAGAAAAATCAAAGGATTATTCGTTACACCAGCTACCATGCGCAAAATATTTTCTGCTCCTCCTGCATAATTGGACATGGAAATAAATAGCAACTTTTGAGAAGGAGAATTCATTTTAGAAATAATTATGAACGGATTCGTCTTACCATTTTTTTAAAAGGCATGATGGCTGAATACACTTTTCTTTTGCCATCCAAAAATATCCTGTCATTCACAAAACTTATGGTATGTAGCCCCATATTATAAGGTGCTTCCGGAGATAATTCAAATTCAGCTTTTTGTGAAAAGGCATTTTCAGTAAGCTGGCTAATTTTGTTAATCATTATCGACCCACCATAACGGTGACTTGAATTTTGAGATGGTCTGTAAAGTTCTCCGTCAACAATAAATAAGTTTCCAGCCCCTCTGGATTCTTTACTTTCCACAGAAATTGGGTTTAAAGAGTGTCCAGTAAATCCCCCATCTAATGTATCAGCATAATATATATATAACTCGTTATTCTTTTGTGAAATACTGGTAAAGAGCCAGTACTTATCCTTATAAAATATTAAAGAACTATCTACATAGGCAGCACCTTCCAAAAGAACTCTTTTTTTTTGCAATTGACTAGAACCTTCTGATTTTAGCCGATACAAGCCTACTTCGAGCGCTTCCGAAGTTTCTGGTATGCAATAAAAATCTGATGCTTCTTTAAAAATGTACGGGTAAGACAAATGAATACCTTCCGGTAAAATCCCGGATACTTGTTCTTTATTTTTAAAGTCAAAATTTTTTATAACGCTAATTTTACCTTTGCCTTTCCAAAAATTTAGCTCCTCGTAATAGATGTAAACATCATTACCTATTTTTATTGCAAAGGGATCAGCAGAATAATCTGTTCTGTCTTCTTTCAGCCACGATATTCCCGACTGCAGTCCTTTATTTGAAATCAAACTTTCAGGAGTCTGGCATACATAACCTATATTCCATTTATCGGCTGTAAATAATCTATTAATCAGACTACTAATAGCTTTGTTTTTTACAGGTGCGTCCATAATATCCAGTTTTAATGCCATAAGTACTACCACATCTATGAAATACTTTCGGGAAGAATCGTAATGGTCTTATAAAATTTTAGATATGAGCACCATTGGATAAGGTAGGTAATCACTTTCCAGTTTTAATTTACCGCCAAAACCATCTTTAAATTTGTTGATTTGGGAAAGCGATTCATCTTTGGTATCCATGGCGTAGCCTCCTAAATCATATTCCATAAAGCCCAGCTTTTTGAAATATTTCATATCCATAAAATGAAGTAACCGGTTAGCACGGCCAATGATAGCCCGTGTTTGAGCATCCACTACATCCCTGAACATGGAAGCTGAATGAAATAGCCTTACACGTTTTAAACTCTCATCAATAATATAGGAGTGCATCACAACTTCTTTTTCTTCATATTCAGCCTTTGTAATAACTAAGTTTGTATCGTAATGGTTGATGCTACTATTTAACGGCCCCAGACCTTTTGTCTTTGCAAACTGATTGTAGAAGTTTTTAAAATGTTCAACGTCCGGTTCTACAGAAGCAGTGATATGGTCTTTTTCCGCTCTTCTGATTTCATAGCTTGTGTTTTTTTCAAAACCTGCCAGCAATTGTTTTTCATCTAGAGTAAGATCTACAACTTTTGTAAAAAAATTCTCCCGTTTATAACCTAACACAGGTTTACAATGAGCACTTTGCTTGTATAGAGTAGTTAAACAGTTCCAAATACTGGGTTTGGAACTATACCAGACTACTTTACGATTAAAAAAGCGTACAACCTTAATTTTAACACAAAGCATAATAATGGGATAAATTTTAAAGCATCATTCCCCTTAATTTTTCCTCATCAACAGAGCAAGACTCGTAATATTGGAATTAAGTTTAGTGCCCCAAGGTAAAGTTCCTAAAGGTAAAACAACTAGATTTGCACCTTCTTTAATAAGGCGTTCGGTAGCTGAATAAGGCCCTGTAATGATAAAATTATCAGACCATAAAGGTTTTCCCTCTGGATAATAATCATGCAGCAAAATAATTCCATTTTTATTGAGTGATTTTAACGCCAATGGAATTTCCTTATATACGGTTGCTGCCGAATGATCCCCATCAAGAAATATAAAATCAAATTTCTTTTGACTATTTAAGTATTTTAAAGAATTACCAGTAATAAAATTAACAATATCTCCATACTTTAACTCATTTATCATTTGAAGGGGAGAATACTTAGTTCCATATTCTTCCCATGGTTTCTCTGTAGTCGAATTTACATCCCGGATATCTAAAGTAGTAAAATGTATAGGACTACTATTCTTTTTTTGGTTTTTGAAAAGAGCGGCAGCAATATTGATCGTGGACGCTCCTATATGGGTTCCGATCTCCAGAATAGAAGTTGGCTTAAATTTGTTGATAAGATAATATATAGCCTGTCTATCCCCTGGATTAACACCACCTGATCCATTAGGGACATTAAAAATGTCTATTTCTTTTTTTGACTCCTCCCAAATAGTCTGTATCTCATTCGAATTGAAAATTTCGGGTAAAGACACACTTTTTCTAGGCATTAGGTTTTCTGTTACACAATATTGTCTTTCTAACGAATTAAATTCTTTTAATTCTTTTCTTCTGATTAATGTACGGATGTTAGATTTAACAAAATCCGGCAAAATCTGTCTTAATGTTCGTTTTAGTATCATTTTATGAGTTTTGTTTTTTAATTCTTGTTCCGTTTTTTTGAATGGTCTCTAAACTCCATTTTTTAAATAAAACATATTGATAGAAAGAAACTAAGCGAATATAGCTTCGGGTTTTGATTTACTTTTTTGATTTTTTAACCATTGAGACAACACTAGTAATTTCCAGATTTGAGGAGATCTGTTCCATTTTCCAGTCATGTGCTCTTGAATAATCTCTTGTGTTCTTTTTACATTTATACCCGGAATATTTTTTAATTCAGATACAGTAAGATGGTCCAAAACATATTCCTTTAACTCATTTCTAAACCAATTTTGAAATGGCATGGTAAACCCAGCTTTTGGTCTGTTGAAAAAGTTTGCTGGTACATAGTCAAACAGAATGTCCTTAATGATTTTCTTTTGTGTTCCGTAATTAAATTTAAAGCTGCTTGGCAAACTCCTGCTAAATTCGATTATTCTGTAATCCATAAGTGGCGATCTTGACTCTAAAGAGAAAGCCATAGAAGCTCTATCTACCTTAGTATTGATATCTTCAACTAAGTATGTTTTTATGTCAAAATCAGAAATACGTTCCAATAGTGGTTTGTCAGGATTCGTTAATATATGCATGAAAGGATTACTGAGTCCCAGATCTTTTTCGAGCACCCAGGAATTCTCCATACCGCCTAGCATTTTAACATACAAGGTTTCTATATCTTTCAGTGAAATCCCCATAGCGATCAGTTTGTGCTGATAATTTGGTGAAAGATTAATCACTGATGCAACAGTTTGTCTAAAGGCCAGAGGAAATCTAAATAATGATTGAACTGTATTAATCCATTTATATCTGTGATATCCAAGGTATCCTTCATCGCCAGCATCACCACTCAATGCTACCGTTACATGTTTCTTAGTATGTTTCGTTAACAACATCATAGGTATTGCACTAGAGTCTGCAAAGGGCTCATCATAATATTTAGAGTAATTATGGATAAGCTCAATTCCCTCTTGGTAATTACATTCAATAATATGGTGTTCGGTTGATAGATGTTTAGCTACTTTCTCAGCATATATACTTTCATCAAATCGTTTTTCATTAAATTTTATGGAGAAAGTTTTAACATTATCAACCATTTGTGAAGCTAAGGCTGCTATTAGGGAAGAATCAATGCCTCCTGAAAGGAACACTCCTAAAGGAACATCTGAATGCATTCTAATCTTAACAGAATCATATAATATCTCCCTTAATTTATTTTTCGCACTCGTATAACTTCCTTCAAACTTATGATCCCATTTATAATCCAGGTCCCAATATTTATCTATTTTTAATAAACCAGTATAAAGGTCATATTTAAACCTGTGACCTGCTGGAAGCTTTTTAACTTCTTTCCAGATTGAGCTGGGCTCCGGAATATACCCCCATATAAAGTACTCATTAATAGCCTGTTCATCAACCGTTAAACATCTTCCATCGTTAATTTGAGATGGCTGACTTGCAAACTCAAAATCTGCACCTTTATGACTAAAATAAAATGGTTTTTTTCCGAATCTATCTCTTGCCCCAAAAAGCTCTTTCTTAATAGAATCGTAAATGGTGAAAGCGAACATTCCATTAAATTGTTTGACACAGTCCGGTCCATATTCCAAATAGGCTGCACAAATAACTTCTGTATCTGAAGTGGTATTAAAATGATAGCTTTTCTTTAGTAGGTTCGCTTTAATATCCTGGTAATTGTAAATTTCACCGTTAAAAACAATCTTAAGATGTTGATAGGAAAATGGCTGATTAGATCTGGGATCGAGATCAATTATAGATAGCCTATTATGTCCAAGTACAAGGCCTTCAAATTGTTGAAACGCTGAATAATCAGGCCCCCGGAAATTGATTTTAGCCAATTTGGCTTTAATAATTTCATCACTATATTTAATTGTAGATCCGTATATACCACACATAATTTCAGTTGTTATTCTATAATCTGTTAAGCCATTAAATTCTCATATTTTACAACCACCTTATCCAGTGCACATTTTTGGTAGACATCTTCTTTTATAGCCAAAGAATCCCATTTTTTTGAACAAGCTTTTAGAATCTGCTTTTTAAAATCCTGAAGGTTGCCTTGCTCTACAATAAAACCATTAAAGCCATTTCGGATAAGACCTGAAACGCCCCCAACCCTAAAGGTAACTACGGGTATACCCACTGATAATGACTCCAATACAACGTTGGGAAAACCTTCGGTAAATGAGCTGAGTACCATAAGATCATGTTTTGTCAGGAGACTGTTTACCTCCGTAATCTGACCTGAGAAAAAAACTCTGTTTTCAATCTTTAACGATTTTGCATTTGAGATGATTTCCGTTTTTAATGGTCCATCTCCAACAATTGTTAGTGTATAATTTTCTGGGAGTTCTTTAAAAATTTTGAGTAAACGATCAAATCCTTTCTCCTTTGCCAAACGCGCAACAATTATCAATCTCTTTTGAACGGATGGAGAGATTTTTTCTTTAATAAAACCTGTGTATAAAACAGGATTTGGAATTATAACAAGCTTTTCATCGGGAATGTCATATTCATCAGCAATCGCTTCTTTCATTTCTTTGGATTGACATACAACCACGTCGAATTTTTGATAAGAAAATTGAGTAAAAAGGTCCCAGAATCTTGCTTTTAATCCATCAAAATGTCTCATCTGTTCAGGAATATTAGATGCCCTTGCTATTAGATTAGGTATTGTTACAAATATCGAAACTAATGCAACCAGAATATTTATGTGATCTGTAGTGGAAAATACAGCAAACGGTTTTTCTTTTTTGATCAGTTTAAGTAATTTAAAAAATGATAAAGATGCTTTTGAAGTTTTAAGATCTATGAAATTAACGTCTTCAATATCCATAGAAAAACACTTATCGCTTGAATCTAAAAAGACAACGCTGACATCGTAGAGGCTTTTATTAAATCCTTGCGACAAAATCCAAAAAACACGTTCTGAACCTCCAGCTCCAAGAGAAGCCACTATAAAGAATATTTTTTTTTTCACTTTACCCCGATTCTATTAAAATACACCCATTTCTTTTCCATTATATTTGGGTTTCTAATTGATTATGAACTACACTTTCAGTTTGCTCTAAATGTCTATTATGGTTTTGAATTTTCACAAAATGGAGTATACTAAAATATAAAAAAACTGTAGGGCCATCTGCGCCTAAAAGCCAGGCATTGTGTGACAAAGAGTTGATTGTAACTGCTAAAAAAGAGAGAAGTAAACAGATAAGTAAGGCATATTTTTTTTCATGTGCATGATTAAGAACGTTTTTAAATGCCCCAAATATTTTATAATATAAGGCTATAAGAAATCCAAAACCAAGAAATGGACCTAAGTAGGTAAAAAACATCAGATAAGCATTATGTGACGTAATCCCAGAACTGAATACCTGGTTGCGATAAATTACGTCACTCCAATTTTTCCCATAAAATATAAGACCATATGGGTAATCTGTATAGATTTTTAAATTCTCCTTAATAAGTATTGATCGGTTATATTCACCATCATCCTGGACATTTTTAGCCATAATATTTTCACTCCCTCTGCTGTTATCAACATTATCTTTCAATACATATGTATATAATAATATGCTGGCAAATACTGTTACCCCAATGATATAGAGAGCTTTATACCTATAGAAAATTAACAAAAACAATAAAACTGAACTAATAAAACCGATAAATACGGATCTTTGCATACCCAAAAAAATGAAAATGAGGCAGATCGATAGCACTATAGCTTTAATGAACCATTTTTTTTTAAATAAATACACATAAATGAAAATAAATGGTGTAAGGGCAGCCAACTGATAGCCGAAAGTGAATTGATAAGCAGCTATACCAGAAGGGCTTTGAAAAACTTCCTGACCAATTAATAGTACTCTAAGGCTATTAATATAACTCTCATTAAAATGATTAAGTACCATAATGATTGCGGAAAATGCAAGCAGAGAAAAGAATATCAGAATAGTAAGCTTAAATCTCTTTGAATTGAAGCTAATAAAATAGCTAAAATAGAGGGCGCAAATGAAAATTGATATTGTATTAACAATCAATAGCTTATAATCATCCAACCCTACCATGTAGTAAAAAAAACCAGCAATGGAAAAAATCAGAATTTCTTTCACGTACATAAAAGAAGCCCTAACTTCTTTAAAAACAAATACCAATGGGATACCAAACAATATGGGAGCTGGAATTCTGAAGAATTCTGTAAAAAAAACCCCGAATGATAATGCAAACAAATACAAAATAGTAAATACAACACTAATTAATTTCATACTTAATTTATTTGATTATTAATAATATAGTGCGAGTGCTATATTATTTTATGCATGACAGCAGACAAAAAAGTGAATAACGATTAATTAATCATCCGTTTTACGCAATTCACAAATAATTCAACATCATTAATAGCAGTTTTATATAATTCCTGACCATTTTCAGCTATGCGCTTATAAGAGGCATAATTATTTAGTAAATATTCCAGTTTTTCTTCTAGATCGTTCAAATTCCAACCAACAGGAATGTATGTTTCATTCGGTATGTATATATCTGGATAGGTTTGCAGGTGTTCCATAGATGGTTTTATTAACACGGCCCCAGATATAAGCGTTTCAAAATCGCGGTAGCATATTTCTCCCCAACCAAAAGGGCTAATACTTAACTTACAATTCCTTAACTCCTGCCAGTATCTGTTTTTTGAGACAGCCTCCCCCCGTAATATATTAAAATTCAATGCATTAAATATTCTTATTAGTTTGTTTCTTTGAAAAGAAACTGCCTGAGCAAAGGCATTGGAATTATGTGTCGTACCGCGAAATATTAAATCAAACTTTCTTTCTTTATTTACCACACTAAACTTATTCGGATAAATATTATAGCTTAAATAATTACTTAACCTTGTCAGTTTATATCTGTACATTCTGTAATCATTTAAACCAATATTCCATCCAACTTTTATCTTATATAACTGATCTTTTGGACACTGGTTAAAAGCAATAAGTTTTTTTTCACAATCATTGCCATTTAACCAAATTCGTAAATTTCTTCCTTCAGAATAGTAATCAATATTTTTTAGAATCTGTTTTTTTAGAAAGGTATCTACAAATTCAATAATTGGAAAATCACTAGATCCTGTAGAGTCAGCCGCATCAAACCAAATCAGTTTTCCAACGGTTTTTCTAATAACCATGAGAAATTTTATTAGCTCTTCCTCATTTTTCTCAGTTCTATTTAAGACATTTTGCCAGCCATCAGCAAAGTACCTGGAATGTATAATCAAATAATCTGCATTATTTAACCCTTTGTCAGTATGGTCAAAATAAAATTCCACTTTTATTCCGCTCTCTTTTAATTGACTACGCCATCTGTGAAATGGATGTGTTTCTGAATAAAATCGTTTCTGGGGCCAATCGAGAATTTTAAGGCTCTTCATATTTGATTTTTAAAGCGGATTTTTCATCGTTTTTGTTTTAAACACAATACTTTTTATTGTCAGCAAAATGATTTTAACATCAATCCATAAATTGTTGTGATCTATATATTTAAGATTTTGCACAATTTTATAGGGAATAATAGTTTCTATATAATAAATCTCCGGCTTTTTTGAACTTGCTAAAAGCTGTGACTCATTTACAAATTGTATAGAAGCCCAATCCGTAATCCCAGGTTTAACACTTAGTACCCTTTGCTGTGCCGAATCATAGAGTTGTACATATTTATTTACTTCAGGCCTAGGTCCCACAAAACTCATATCTCCCTTTAAAATATTAAATAATTGGGGCAACTCATCCATTTTATACTTACGGAGCCAAAAGCCCATCCGGGTTATACGCTTATCATGGTCACCAATAGTTAAGAGACCAGAGTTATCAGAACCACCATACATTGTCCTGAATTTAAACAATTTAAAATCGACTTTATTTAACCCAACGCGTGTTTGTTTATAAAGTATGCCCCCTTTTGAATCTATTAAAATCAATAAAGAGATTATTAAGAAAAGCGGCATTAATAGCAATATTCCAATTAATGACACCCCAAAATCAAATATTCTTTTAGTCCTCATAACGATTATAATTAAAAGCTAAAACGATTTTTATGAATTTCTAAAAATATTATCGATCAATTAGACAATGCTTACCATAAAGTGGCAATAGTTTTAAATGCATTATCAATTTTAAAACTTCTGAGATCAAAAAGAAAATATTCATTCATGTATATCTTCAATAACTCTCTTTTCTGGGATGATGAATAATTAAACTTTCTAATAACTAAATTAAAATCATTGATCATCTTTCGTTTCCTTATCTTCGGAACGGCCATGCTCCAAATACCGCCAGAGTGTATACGGTAACAACTCATTACTTCCGGTAAAACATAAATTTTTTTTCCTGTGCTCAATGTTGCATGTAGTTTAAATATCACATCTGCACCATAGCTATCAAAATACCAGCTTTCTTTACCAATACTTCTAATTTCCTCTGTGTTATTTACCATTAGTGAACAGATCCTGGTTTCTTCTCTTTTACCAAGAAGTAAATCTTCATAAGTAAACTCTAATGGCATTGGTGAAGGATGTACATATGTTGTTTTATAATCATCATCAATAACCCTTGTATAATGACAACAAATAACATAATCGGGATTAGCTTCTAAAAAATCAACCTGCTTTTGTAATTTGAGAGGGCTTGTCCAAAAATCATCGCCATCACACATTGCAATAAATTTCCCATTCGCTCTATTTATTAAGGCAATTTGATTCCTTATACCACCCAAATTTTTTAAAGGAGATATTAATCTTATCCTGCCGGGATATCTTTCACAATACGTCTCAATAATTTTTCTTGTATTGTCTGTTGAACAATCATCGCCTATAAGAATTTCGTATCTAAATTTTGTTTTTTGCATCAAAAAACTTTCTATTGCATCAGCTATGTATTTTTCATGATTATAGGTTATGCAACAAACACTTACAATAATTTCTGTATTATCCATTTTAAAATAGTTATAATCTTCTTAGAATTAATTGTTTAAAATCATTTATTGCAGAAAGCTGGATCAAATTACTACAGCCCAAATACATAGACAAGTACACAATACCGCCAATCATAATCCTGCCCAGATCTGGCATTTTAAATGAATAAATTAAAAAGGCATCAAAAAAATAACATATTAGACCTATACACGCAGACAACCCTATAGTTGGATATATATCTTTTATTTGCTCTTTAATTGGATAATTAATCAGTTTCCCACTATAAATTGAATTGATAAAATACCCTATAAAATTAAACAATAACTGAAAGTACAATAGTCCGTAAATTCCGAATGGTATAACGCATAATATGCCTATTATACATATTGTCTTCTTTATTAATTCAAGTTTTAAAATCAGGTCACTTCTTCCTTTAACTTTTAAAATGTTTAAATTATATGAATGCAAAGGGTACATAATACCTGAAATGCATAAAATCTGAAAGTAGGGTACAGAAGGCAACCATTTTTCAGTTATTAAAAACCGAAACAAAGGTTCAGCAATTACACATAAGAAAATTAATACCGGTGCATTCCAAAAGATCACTTGTTGCATTAATTTCCTGTACACATTTTTCAATTTCATATCCTCATCGGAAATAGATGAAAACATAGGATAAGTAACCTTATTTAAAGCTGCTGAAATGTTTCCAATCGGTAACTGACTGATAGAGTCAGCCCTGGAATAAAAACCGAGTTGGGCTGCAGAATAGTTTTTACCAATTATCAGCACATAAATATTTTTATAGATTGTTTCCAACACCCCAGACAATGTCATTTTATAGCCAAAATGAAAGTGCTTTTTAAAACTTGCTTTGTCAAATAAAAAATCTGGTCGCCAATCAGTAAATATCCAATGCTGAATAGTTATTAAAAAAGACTGGAATAAATTCATCCATACCAGGCTCCAAACCCCGAATCCCAGATAAGCCAGCGTTATACCTAATACTCCACTGAACAGAACAGAAGGTATTTGAATGAGCATCTGTAGTCTAAAATTCATATCCTTTGTTAACCGCGCATTCTGAACTTCAAAAAAGGCATTCAAAATAAAGGACAGAGCATATACCCGTAGTATATTCGTTAATATTTCCTGATGATAAAACAATGAAATGAGTGGAGCCAGAAAATATACAATTATATATATTACAACACTTCCAATCAGATTAAAAAAAAATACAGTAGAGTAATCCTTTTGGTCGGCATCTTTGGCTCTTATCAGTGAAGAAGCAAGTCCGCTTTCCATTAAAGAACTACCTATCGAAATAAAAACAGATAACATAGCAATCAGGCCGAACTCCGAGGGGGCTAATATACGTGCGAGTATAATTGTTATAAAAAAACTTATAGTCTGACTGCCAAACTGTTGACCAAAGGTCCATATCAAACCTACTGTTGTTTTTCTTTTTAAACTCATAACTTATATTTAGCATAGACTATATTAGTGCAGAGATTAATTATAAGCGAGCATTTATCATTTCATTTGGCAGAACAGATTTGATATCGTAAACAACTGAATTTTCTTTGCAAAGTTTTGTCAGATCAAGACCTTTAAACTCCTCATGTGCAACAGCTAATAGAATTCCATCATATTTTCGTTTTTTTGACTCTCCATTCTGACAAATCACTCCATATTCATGTTTAACTTGTTCAAAATTGGCCCAGGGATCATGAACGCATACCTTAACCTTATATTCATCTAATCTTTTTACGATATCAATTACTTTTGTATTTCTGACATCTGGACAATTCTCCTTAAAAGTAAATCCCAATATTAATACTTCTGCACCTATAATATGTGTCCCTTTATGAATCATCTGTTTAATAAGCTGATCAGCGACATAGGCGCCCATACCATCATTTACACGCCGACCTGCGAGGATAATCTCTGGATGATATCCTACCTCCTGTGCCTTTTGAGCAAGATAATACGGATCTACACCGATGCAATGCCCTCCAACAAGACCTGGTTTAAAGTCCAGAAAGTTCCATTTGGTACCAGCAGCAGTCAGTACTTCAGTGGTATCAATCCCTAACCTATTAAAAATCATTGCTAATTCATTGACAAATGCGATATTTATATCCCTTTGTGCATTTTCAATAATTTTTGCAGCTTCAGCCACTTTAATCGATGAGGCTTTATGAGTACCAGCCTTAATAACTGATTGATATAATTTATCTACAACTTCAGCAATTTCTATAGTAGAACCCGAGGTAATTTTAAGAATATTTGCAACTGTACGACTTTTATCTCCGGGATTAATACGTTCTGGAGAATAGCCTGCAAAAAAATCAACATTAAACTTTAAACCGGATATTTTAGCTAAAACAGGAACACATTCATCTTCTGTAACACCGGGGTAAACAGTTGATTCATAAATTACAACATCCCCTTTCTTAAGAACCTGACCAACAGTTATACTGGCTTTTATTAATGGTGTTAAATCAGGGCGATTATTTTTATCTACCGGCGTTGGTACAGTAACAATATATATAGTGCAGTTTTTTATTTTTTCTAAATCATTGGTACAGTATAAACCAAGTGGAGATGTACAATCATAGGTTAGTTCACGATTTAAGTCCTCGGAACTAATTTCAAGTGTATGATCAAATCCTGAATTGAGCTCAGCGATACGTGCTTCATTAATATCGAAACCGAACGTTTTGTATTTTTTTGCAAATTCTACAGCTAATGGCAAGCCTACATAGCCTAAGCCAATAACCGCAATTCTAGAGTGTTCAATTAACATTTTGCTTTATAATTAATGTCGTTATATAATGAAAGACAACACATAATAACCTGAGTTGGTACCGACTTCTTCAAAAGAGAATTTGACGAAAGAAAATATTTGTTGTAAAACAAACTGGTAAGGTTTTGTACAGCTTCGCTATTTCAGTTACATAACCTGATTTTTAAATTAAAACGTTTAGAAAAATAAAACTCCCACTTTCCTGTACCTGTCTAAACAATTAATTCATTAAATAAAGCTATGTAATATATATGGGGAAGATATGCTTTTTTTAGAGTTGTAATTCTAATTGTAAAGTTTTTACATATTGATTTACAAAACTGTGTAATTTAAAATTATGTAAGCTCACATAAATGTATATAAAAACTTCTTTTACATCCACAACAGGCCATAAAGAATAAAAAAAACCACATTAGCGCTAAATAAATCATTTAACAAAATTTTATTACTCTTCCATTAATGAATTTTTTTTTATAACTTTCATCAAGATTAGTACATCCCGCTAATCCTGGTTTAGATAATAGAATTAAATTTCATTTTAAGCTATTGGAATAATGACTGCAAATAAAGGGGATGTAATTGAACGTATTGTTCGAACTAAAATCGGAATTAGCGAACTTTCACGTATACTACATGTTAGTAGAACATGTATTTACAACTGGTTTCAGAATGGACATTTAAATTTTGAAACGATTTGTAAAATTGGTCAAGCAATAAATCATGATTTCTCGAATGAATTTCCTGAAGAATTTGCAAACAGTCGAAATCAGAGTTTTACAGAATTAACATCTGATAACAGGGTTAAGGGGGAAAATTATGAAAAATCAGTTAATTATTGGATGAATAAATATATTTTATTATTAGAAAGATATAATGATTTATTAACCGAAATAACTAGAGTAGAAAATAACAAGGAATTAGAAAGAACGGGAGCAAATAGCACCGATTTTATAAATAATGAAGATATAGGTCACAGTAAGATAATGATCTCCTGATGCACTTTAATACACAGGAGATCATTATTTTAATTAACTGAATAAAAAGTAAGCAATTATCAGTGTAATAATGATATTGAAACCTTGTGCAATTATAAAAGCATAAAATGGTGTCTTACTATTTCTTCCGAAAAGATCTTTAAAATTAGTTTCTAGTCCAATACTAGTAAAAGCTAGCGCAAACCATAAACCCTGCATATTTTTAAGCATACCTTTTACTTCTTTATTTACTTCTGGTGTAATAAAGAATGAGAACAATAGTGAAGCACCCACAAAACCTATAACAAACTTAGGAAAGCGTTCCCAAATTACTTTAATAGTTGGCTTTGATTCTTTCTCTTTACCTGCAGGGTGCTGTGTAACTGTCCAGTAAATTGAAATGGCAAAAGCAGCAATTCCCAACAATACATTCTGAGAGAACTTTACTATAGTACTGATCTTTAATGCTTCTTCTCCCACCAAGCTACCAGAAGCAACCACGGCACCTGTAGTATCAATACTTCCACCTAACCATGCACCAGTAACTGCCTGTGGGAAATTAAAGTAATGTGCAATATAAGGCATGAAGATCATCATTGGTATAGCTGTAATTAAAACCATTGAGATCACATACGAAAGCTTTTTTGAATCTCCTTTAATTGCACCTGAAGTAGCAATTGCTGCAGATACTCCACAGATAGACACCGCACTAGAGATCATCATAGTGAGTTCACTATCTACTTTTAATTTCTTACATACCCAATAAGCAAAGTACCAAACAGACAATACAACTACCAATGATTGTAACAGGCCTTTTGATCCAGCTTCTAATATTTCCGAGAAAATAACTGTAGTACCTAATAATACGAGCCCTATTTTAACAAATAGCTCAGTAGATAAGGACGATTTAAACCACTCTGGAAGCTTAAAAAAGTTACCGATGAGTAATCCTATGGTTAAGCTAAAAATAACAGCTTCAAGATTTAATGCTTTAACCTGAGCATTTCCAGCCAATACTAAGGCTAAAATGGTTAAGATATAAACTACTGGAAACGTTAATACTGCACTTTTTACTGATTTCCCCATTAACATTGCACCCAATGCTGCTATCGCAATTACAAACAGGAATTGTAACCCGATTAATTGTAAGTTTGATGTAGCAAAGACTAGCGTAGAAAGATCTGTTATGGTTTTCCAACCAAACACGGGAACGCGTAATACAAATCCCGAAACGGCTAAAATAATTGTTAAGGCGCCTAGAATGACGACTACCCAATCTTCATGGATACTTAGTTTTTTGTTTTCTGACATTATATTTAATTTGTGTGTTTACTATATGAAAGTCATACTCCTCCCCTTACACTTTAAAAGTGACAAAGTATAGAGTCTGAAAATTTAGGATCAGGTTAATTCCTGCATCAGCTTATCAAAAGCTTCTTTTAATTCTGACAGTTCTAATTCTACCTTGCTTAATCGGGATTCTAGTTCGCTTGGAGGTCTGCTACTTACCTCATCCTGTAAATCAATCTGGGTCAGATCGGGAATACCACTTAACAAATGAGCGTATCTAACCTCTTTTTGACCAGGTCGTTTAGGTAATTGCATAACGTAAGGCATTTCTGGCAAAGAAAGTCTTTCCAATACCTCCTGCACCTCATCTAGTGTTTCAAATTCGTACATTCTTCCAGAATTTGTATTAAGCTCACCAGGTGTTTGAGGCCCTCTTAGCATTAATAAACATATAATGGTTACATCTTGTGGAAGAACAGGAAAAACTATAGCAAAGTTATGTTTGTATTTTACACTGCGACTTGAACCACCTGTAGCAGTAGATATCAGGCTTTTTCTTTTTAAAGTATCAAGTGCAAGTATGACTGTTTGATCATCATATTGAACAACAGGTTTGCGGGAAGTTTTTTGGTTACAAGCCAGTGTAATCGCATTGATTGTCATTGGATAATACTCCGGCGTTGTCTTTGACTTTTCCATTAGCACGCCTAAAACGCGAAGCTCAACAGCATCAAGGACTGGTAAAGTTTGGGTTGATTCCATTTCTAAAGATAGAAATAAATCATTTATTATAGCCTAAAAATATCAGTAACCAACTAAATGCGGGTTACTGATACTTATACTAGCTTTATTATTTAGCATTTTTTTTCTCAGTAACTTCAGTACGGATTTCCTGAGCCAAAACTTTTAAATCTTGCATTGCTTTACGTAATCTTGTACCTGCAGCATTGTTACCTGCGCTATAAAATTTCTCTGCATCAGCCTCTACAGAAGCTAATAATTCTTTAACTTTTGAAAATTTTTCCATGTTTTTTCTTTT
>JBEBUV010000007.1:0-95512 GCA_040393085.1 Pedobacter hiemivivus
ATCACAGATTTTGTGCATTTTTTGGTTATCTTTGATACAAAATTAAATTATAAAAATAATGAGTTTTTTCGCAGAGAAAAGAGGGGAAGTAATGGTGCACATCGAAAAGTATATGCTTGAAATGATGGATACTTACTTGAAACCTATTGATACAAATTGGCAGCCATCCGATTTTTTGCCTGATTCTACAAGCGATACTTTTTTCCAGGATATAAAATCATTACGTGAGAGCGCAAATGATCTTTCATATGATTTAGTAGCAGTTTTGATTGGAGATACCATTACAGAAGAAGCTTTACCTACTTATGAATCATGGTTAGCCATGGTAGATGGGGTAAGTCGTAAAGAAGATGGCGGTTGGATGAGATGGAATCGTCACTGGACTGCTGAAGAGAACAGACATGGTGATTTGTTAAACAAATATCTTTACCTTTCCGGCCGTGTTGATATGCGCCAAATGGAAATCTCTACACAATATTTAATTGCTGATGGATTTGATATAGGAACAGGCCATGACCCTTATAGAAACTTTATTTATACCAGTTTTCAGGAATTGGCTACCAATATTTCACACAGAAGAGTAGCTTCACTAGCTAAAAAAGATGGTGATACATTATTGTCTAAAATGTGTGGTGTAATTGCTTCTGATGAGGCTCGTCACGCTAAAGCTTACAAGGATTTTATGAGTAAGATTTTTGAAGTAGACCCTAATGAAGCTATGATTGCTTTTGAAGATATGATGCGTCAGAAAATCGTAATGCCGGCACACTTTCTTCGTGAAATGGGATTGAAGATAGGACAAACTTTTGGTCACTTTACAGATGCTGCTCAGCGTTTAGGCGTTTATACAGCAGTCGACTACGTAGAGATTATGCAGCAGTTAATTGAAGAATGGAAGCTGGATAGTATGCGTGATTTAAATGAAGCGGGTGAAAAAGCCAGAGATTATATCATGGCATTGCCTTCTCGTTTATTACGTGTTGCAGAACGTATGAAAGTACCAACAATGGAATATAAGTTTAGCTGGATACATGCTTAACTAAATTATAAAGCACAAACAATAAAGCCTGGATAATCATTATCCAGGCTTTATTGTTTTATAGTAATTGTTTTTTGTAACAATCTGCAAGTACTGAACCTACAGATCCATTTACATATTTCTGCGATATTGGCCGCCTACCTCATATAAGGCATTAGATATTTGCCCCAATGAACATATCTTACATACTTCCATTAGCTGCTCAAAGATATTATCACCCGCAATTGCCGATTTCTGTAGGTTCTTTAATGCAGCTTCAGATTTGTCAGCATTTCTATCCTGAAATAACTTTAAGGCTTCGATCTGATATTGTTTTTCCTCTTCTGTCGCACGAATTACTTCTCCTGGTACAATTGTAGGTGATCCATTTTTATTTAGGAATGTATTTACACCAACTATGGGGTATTCCCCGGTATGTTTCAAGGTTTCATAGTATAGGCTTTCCTCCTGAATTTTTCCACGCTGATACATGGTTTCCATAGCTCCTAATACGCCACCTCTGTCGTTTATGCGTTTAAACTCTTGTAATACCGCTTCTTCTACAAGGTCTGTTAGGTCTTCAATAATAAATGCACCCTGTAATGGATTCTCGTTTTTGGCAAGTCCCAATTCGCGGTTTATAATCAATTGAATAGCCATCGCCCTGCGAACAGATTCTTCTGTAGGCGTAGTAATGGCTTCATCATAAGCGTTGGTATGTAGTGAATTACAGTTGTCGTATATTGCATATAAAGCCTGTAAGGTTGTACGGATATCATTAAAGTCGATTTCCTGAGCATGTAATGAGCGACCGGAAGTTTGAATATGGTATTTTAACTTCTGTGATCTGTCGTTCCCTTTATACTTGTTTTTGATGGCCTTAGCCCAAATGCGACGTGCCACGCGGCCAATTACCGAATACTCTGGATCTATGCCGTTAGAGAAGAAGAATGATAGGTTAGGAGCGAAATCATCGATGTTCATCCCTCGGCTTAAATAGTATTCTACAAAGGTGAAGCCATTACTCAAGGTAAATGCCAATTGAGAAATAGGATTTGCACCTGCTTCTGCAATATGGTAGCCTGAAATAGAGACAGAATAGAAGTTACGTACTTTCTCGCTGATGAAATAACTTTGAATATCGCCCATCATTCTTAAAGCAAATTCTGTAGAAAAGATACAGGTATTTTGCGCCTGATCTTCTTTTAATATATCAGCTTGTACGGTACCACGGACTGTACTGATGGCATAAGCTGCAATTTTTGCATATACATCGGCTGGGAGTACCTGATCGCCTGTAACGCCCAATAACATCAGTCCAAGTCCGCTGTTACCTTCCGGTAGGGTACCACTATAAGTAGGTCTTTCTTGTCCTTTTGCTTTATATATGTTGTTTATTTTTTCATTAACTTCTTTCTCCAGACCGTTTTCTAATATGTACTTTTCACATTGCTGATCAATAGCTGCATTCATGAAAAAGCCTAGTAACATAGGTGCAGGACCATTTATGGTCATAGATACAGACGTTGATGGGGCACATAGGTCAAATCCCGAATATAGTTTTTTGGCATCATCAATAGTGGCTATACTTACGCCTGAGTTGCCTATTTTACCATAAATATCAGGTCTTATGTGTGGATCTTCACCGTATAAAGTAACTGAATCGAATGCAGTGGATAAACGATGGGCAGGCTGACCTAAGGATACATAGTGAAACCTTTTATTGGTTCTTTCCGGTCCACCTTCACCAGCAAACATCCTTGTCGGGTCTTCACCATCACGCTTTAAAGGAAATACACCTGCTGCATAAGGGAATTCTCCTGGTACGTTCTCTGTTAAAAGCCAATGTAGGATATCTCCCCAGTCCTGATAACGGGGAAGAGATACTTTAGGAATTTGTAATTTTGATAGAGATTCATAAAACAATGGTTGTTTGATCTCCTTGTCACGTACTTTATAGATGAAGTATTCTTGTTTGTACTTGATTTTGGTTTCAGGCCATTGACGCAGTAAGCGTTTACAATCGCCATCTAATTGATCTTCCAGATGCTTATAAATATCCTGAAGCGGTTCAATGATTGTATTGATCGATGGATTATCTTTAGCTGTTTTCTGGTCCCTTGATAAGTCGATAACGCCTTGTAACTGGTATAGTTTTCTGGCAATACTGCTTTGCTTGTCTACCCACTCATTATAGGCTTGACTTGATTCGGCAATTTCTGCCAAATACCTGATTCTATCCGGTGGAATGATGTAGATCTTTTCTGATTGCTCGGCAATCAATTCCATTTGTGCATCGAAGTTTACGCCTGTTTTCTCTTCAATCTTATCCATCAGGGCACTAAAAAGATTGTTCATACCCGGATCGTTAAACTGCGAGGCCATAGTTCCGAATACCGGGATGCTTTCATCTTTGGCATCAAACAGGTTATGGTTGCGTTTATATTGTTTGCGTACGTCTCTTAATGCATCAAGTGCGCCCCTTTTATCGAATTTATTGATAGCAACCAGATCTGCGAAATCCAGCATATCTATTTTCTCTAATTGTGTTGCTGCACCGAATTCTGGTGTCATTACATATAGAGAAACATCACAATGTTCTGTAATTTCTGTGTCTGATTGACCGATTCCAGATGTTTCTACTATAATCAAGTCATATCCAGCAGCTTTACAGATGTCAATACTTTCCTGTACGTTTTTAGACAAGGCAAGATTGGCCTGTCTTGTCGCTAAAGAGCGCATATAAACTCTGTTGTTATTGATGGCATTCATGCGAATACGATCGCCCAATAACGCTCCGCCAGTTTTACGTTTGGAGGGGTCTACAGATATGATAGCAAGTGTTTTATCTTTTACTTCTATTAGAAAACGCCTAACCAATTCATCTACTAGTGATGATTTACCAGAGCCACCTGTTCCTGTTATTCCTAAAACCGGAGCTTGATTGCTTTGCGTTAGTTTCTTTAATTCATCAACAAATTCTTGTGCGCCTTCAGGATCATTTTCTGCCACGGTGATAGCTGAAGCAATACTTTTAATATTTTTTTCAGGTATGGTTTTCAGCTCTCCATTCAATGACTTTATAGTAATATAATCTGTTTGCTCCAGCATATTATTAATCATGCCCTGAAGGCCCATTTTACGACCATCATCCGGAGAGTATATTCTGGTGATGCCGTATTCATGTAGCTCAGCGATCTCTGATGGAAGTATGACACCACCACCACCACCAAATATTTTGATATGGGTAGCACCACGTTCCTGCAGGAGGTCGTACATATATTTAAAATACTCTATGTGACCACCTTGATAAGATGTCATGGCAATACCTTGAACATCTTCCTGAATTGCGCAGTTCACTACTTCATCAACAGAGCGGTTATGACCCAAGTGTATCACTTCGGCACCTGAAGATTGCAGGATACGGCGCATAATGTTTATTGTTGCATCGTGTCCATCAAAAAGCGCAGCGGCTGTAACGAAACGGATTTTATGTTTGGGCTTATAGATTTGAATTTGCTCCATAGTCAGTTTTATAATCGGTTTGTAAAGGTAACAAAAACTGAGGGGAGGAAGGTAAAATTGGAACTTGCAATTGCAAAAGCTACAAAACAAAAAGCTGTTCTGGTTTTTGTTCCAGAACAGCCTTTAGAATGCTTTATAGTCGCTTAGTTTATTGATGTGTAAGCTCTGTAATGGGTTCGCCAATACAGCCACTCGGCATTTGTATGTGTAACATCGCAGCTAGCGTTGCTGCTATGTCAGTCATGTAATGTTGTTTGTTCGTTTTACCGGGTTTAACATTCCAGCCCATAAATACACATGGTATATGTGAATCGTAAGGAGCCCATGCACCATGAGTAGTTCCAACTTTACTACCGTTATAATAATTAGATTTTAAAATGTAATAAACATCGCCGCTTCTTCCTTGGTAATATCCATAAGTCAGCGATTTTTTAAGCTGTTCAGGTAAAGTGGTGGTCGCCAATTTACTTAGATCAACGGCATCAAAAACTTCATCTTCCTCTCTTAATAGGTCTATAGCTAATGATTTTATTGCGTCAAAATCTGCTTTGGCAGTTTTTATCGCATTGCGATCAAAATATAACTGACCATTTGAAGAAGCTTCAATCGCTTTTTTAATCTTAAAATTTTCTTCTATTGCTTTATTGATACGATTAACTACTGGACCTTGGTTGTAAAATCCTCCAGGTAATTTGTGTTCTGTCATAAAACCTGCAACATGAGCAGCACCATGATCAGCAGAAAGGAAGAAAAGGTAATTGCCTTTGCCAAATTTGCTGTCCAGGTAATTAAAGAAACTTTCCAGTTCTTTATCAAGTCGCAGGTATGTATCTTCTGCTTCAACAGAGTTAGGGCCATATTGGTGACCTACATAATCCGTTGCAGAGCAGCTTACAGCTAAGAAGTCTGTACTATTTCCCTGGCCCATCTTTTCTGCTGAAATGGCTAGTTTAGCCAAATCAAGAGTCATTGTATTTCCGTGTGGTGTACTTTTAATGATCTCGTAGTTTTTGCCTGCATAAAGTTTTAAAGGATGCGGGAAAGTTGGTGTTTGCTCACCTCTTGTTAACCTTTCATAAGGTTTATTATCTGCTGTACTTTGAGAATAGGTATCAATAGGGTACAAGGTGTTCCAGTTTTGTGCATAAAACTGGTCCGCAGGTTTTTGTTTATTGTAATCCTGAAGCCAGGTAGGCAACTCTTTCATATAATAAGAACTGCTGATCCAGTCGCCCGTTTGTCCATCAAACCAATAGGCCGCATTTGCCGAATGTCCGGCAGGTAAAATAGAACCTCGATCTTTAAGAGAGATGCCTATAACTTTACTTTTGAAATTGGTTGCTAATCTAAGTTGATCAGTTATAGTTGTAGTGAGCATATTTTTTGGCGACATCACACCTGCTCTTGTGCTGCTTCCAACTGATGTTACTGTGGTATCTTCTGCACAGTACATATTTCTTTTTAACTTTCTGTCGTACCAGTCATTTCCTACTATTCCGTTGATGCCAGGTGTTGCGCCTGTATAAATACTGGAATGTCCGCATGCTGTAATGGTTGGTGTATATGGAATCAGGGTATTTTCAGCAGAAAAGCCTTCATTTACTAACCTTTTAAAACCGCCAATCGAGTATCTGTCTGCATATCTGTAAAGGTAATCCCATCTCATTTGATCTACAATTAGTCCTACAACAATTTTTGGTCTTTTTACTCCCTCCGAGGATACTTTTGCTTTAGTTGATTTTTGTTGCGCTACAGATACCTGACCGATCAGGATCATAGCGGCAAATACTAAATAAATTTTTCTCATTGTGTGTTGTTTGTGTTTTCGTAAGCTAATTTATTGTTTTTTATAAGCTTATGAAACATTATGATCTATTTTTTAAACATAAACCTAAACACTTGATAAGAAATGGCTGTTATTAAATGGCTTCAGCAACCACAAATGTACTTCCACCAATAAAGATAAGGTCGTCTTTTCCGGCATTATCTTTTGCTGCCCGAATGGCAAGGCTCACTGTTGGGTATAATTGACCATTTAGGTTGTACTTTTTAGCTTCGGCAGCTAGTTCTGAAGCTGGTAAGGCCCGTTCTAATTGTGGCTGACAAAAATAATAGCTGGCATGAATGGGTAGTAGGGCTAGTACACCGCTTATATCTTTATCTTTTACCATTCCAATTACCATATGAAGCTTTTGATGCTCGGTATTACGAATGTTTTGAATCACCTCTGTAATTCCAGAAATGTTATGTCCTGTGTCGCAAATGATGAGAGGATGTTCGGCTAATTTTTGCCATCTGCCTTGAAGTCCTGTAAGTATTTTAACGTTTTTTAAGGCTGCATAAATATGGTTGTCGGATATTGAATATCCTTTAGTTTGCATAATAGCTACAGATTGTAGTACAGTTAGTACATTTTTCAACTGATATAAGCCGCTAAGATCTAGTACAAGGTTATTATAAAGTAACGTTGCTCCTTTATATACAGAAGTGTTTAGGTGTTCTTGATTTCTACTGGTATGATCCGTTCGTAAGTCCTGATCAGCAAAAGTGATCTGACTATGCGTTGCTTTTGCCTTATCAATAAAAATAGCAGCAATTTCCTCTTGCTTTTCACCAATTACAACGGGTACTCTTTCTTTAATGATTCCTGCTTTTTCGGCTGCTATCTCGGGCAGTGTGTCCCCTAATATATTGGTATGGTCGAGACTGATGTTGGTGATGACGGATAATTCTGGAGTAATAATATTGGTGGAATCAAGTCTTCCACCTAATCCAACTTCAATAATGGCAATATCCACTTGTTCTTCTGCAAAGAAAGAAAATGCCATTGCAACGGTAGCTTCAAAAAAAGATGGACTTACTTCTTCAATTTTATTACGCTGTTGATTGATGAAATTAGTAACAAAGGTTTTAGGAATCATTTCTCCGTTTATGCGGATACGTTCTCTAAAGTCTTTAAGGTGAGGCGAGGTGTATAGACCGGTTTTATAACCAGCTTCCTGAAAAATTGCGGCTAGCATATGAGAGGTTGAACCCTTACCATTGGTGCCACCAACATGAATGGTTTTAAATTTGTTTTGGGGATTTCCAAGGTTTTCGCACAGGGCGATAGTATTGTGAAGATCTTTTTTAAAAGCAGCAGCGCCAATGCGTGTAAACATTGGCAGCTTGCTGTATAAGTAATCTATAGATTCGTTGTAATTCATTTGTAATGCCTGATTTGGCAAAATTACATAAGCTTATGAATTATTTCACTTTAAAGTTGAAAACAACTACACCGATCTGAACATCAGGAGCAGAGTCTGATTGAGTTAATCTGGCACCCATTACGGCATCTTTACATTTTTGCCATAATTCACGGTCGTTTAGTGTAGTTCCTTTTACTCCAGGAGTAGCGTCTATTACGATTCCACTTTTATTAATTTTTATTCTTACTGCAATTTTTCCGGTTTTTTGTCCATCATCTTGCGGAGTAACTAAGTTTGTGAACTTCCTTAATGCTATTGGAGTTTCACCAAAACCTGAGCCTCCTTCACCATAATTATTGGCTAGTGGATCTCCATTAACGCTTCCCTGATTACCAGGTGTAGTTCCTGTACCATCACCACCACCGGTACCTTTATTGGTCTTACCTTTATACAAGGCATTTTGGTTGATAGCCGGTTTTGCAGGCTTAGTTTCTGTGGCTGTAGCAACAACAGGAGCAGCATTACTTTTAGTTGTTTTGGTTTTAACGCTTACGGCGTCTTCAGTACTCTGTGTAACGATCTCTTTATCGCTGCTTTGTGCTGTAGATGTTTGTGGGGTAGGTTCTTCTACCACAACTTTATCGGGAGCTTGTTCGTTAGCATTGGGATCAGCTGAGGGTTCTTCGATACTGGTATAATCTGTTCCCATACCTTCAACAGAAGTTCCATAGTTAACCACCATTCCGCCCATACCAGTATCAACTGGATTAAAAGTGCCGATAGCTATGAAAAAACTCAAAGCCAATAACGCCGCCATTATACCGGTTGATATGGCCAGTGCCTTTGGGTAATTATTTTCTTCTTTAGGATAAGTCATTATTTCTTAGGTTCTACAGCCAGTACAACTTTCAGTTTTAATTTGTTTGCTACATCAAATACCTGCATAGTGTTTTCAATAGAAACACCCCTCGCTACATAAAGTACGATGGTTAGGTCTGGTGATGCTTGCTGGTAACTTTCTACAGTAGCCTGCATCTGATCCAGTGTAACTTGTTGTTTATCTACAAAATAATTTAGTTTCTCATCTATAGATACAGTAACGGTTTTTTGTGCTGAAGATTGCTGTCCTGATTCAGATCTTGGTAGTAATAATTTCACGACTTGTGGATTAACTACGGCAGAAGCCAACAGGAAAAACAGCAGCAGAAAGAACATGATATCGTTCAGGGCAGAGGTATGAACCTCTACAGTTCCTTTTTTTCTTTTGCGTAGATTCATTATTTACCTGGTTCCTCCAATAAGTCAATAAATTCAATCGAATCAGTTTCCATCCTTAAAATGATACGTTCTACCATCATATTAAGGATATGGTACAATACATAAGCAATAATACCAATGATTAGTCCAGTTGCTGAAGTGATCATTTTAGTATAAAGTCCCCCTGAGATTGTTCCAATTTCAATAGCACCTTTAATAGATACATCATGGAAAATTGCAATTACTCCAATAATTGTTCCTACGAAACCAAGCATGGGAGCAATACCAGCGATAATTCCTAGTATGCCAATATTTTTTTCCAGTTTAGATACTTCTAGTTTACCATTGTTTTCAATAGCAGCCTCGATGTCTTTAATTGGACGGCCAATACGTTTCAATCCTTTTTCCAGCATTCTGGCTAAAGGAGAATTGTTGTTTCTACATAATGCAATAGCATTTTCCAGTCTACCTTCATGGATGTATTGCTTGATTTGAAGCATCAGATTGGATTCTGTTTTTGATACTTTTCTAATGGTTATGTACCTTTCCACGAAAATAACAAGTCCAAGGAATGCTAAAAATGCAAGAGGAAGCATAACCCAGCCACCTTTTAATAAAAGGTCTATAAAGTGTAATTCAGGGGGAGCCGGTGTAACGCCTGGATTTAAGGCATTAGCGGTATCAGTTAATTGTTGAATGGTATCAGTGGCACTTTGAATTAATGCGATCATAATTATTTAGGATTGTTTGTGTGTCTAACTTTTATTACGTAGATGCCTGGAATTTTTGTTGTTTTCTTTAGGACTTCAAGTTCTTTTTTTGCAGCTTCTTCATCAGTAAAAGAGCCAATAGATATCTTAACTCTTCTACCAGGCATATTGGCAACCTTTGCAGGAATACCCCTTGCTTTCATATCGGCCAGAAATTTATCACCTTCTTTTTGATCACGCAGAGAAGCAGCTATAATTTCGAAAGTGTATTCTGGTCCGGAAGCTATAACTGTTCCAGGTTTTACTTTTGCAATTGAATCTCTTGCTGAGTCGGCAGCAAGAATAGCTTTCTCATTACTAATTCTTAAACTATCTGCGTGTGCTATAGAGTCTAACCTTATTTGTTCTATATCTTGAGCAATTGGGGTGCTTTCAGGAATAACTGATTGTTGTTTGATTGCCGGTTTATTAACAGCCCCCTCAAAAAGATCTGGTTTTGCCAGATATAGTACACCTGCAAGAACTGCAAGAATGGCCAAAGCAGAAATTACTTTTAAGTAAGTTGGCATTCCTGATTTCTCGGCGTCGGTATAGTCCAGTGTAAATTGTACCTCTTCAGGTTGAACAGTATTTTCTTTAGGTTGATCCGTATTTAATGCAGGCTTTACATCTTGTAGCTCACCAAACGATTCAACAATTTGCTCTGGTGTTTCTACAACAGGGGGAGTTGGAACATTTGGTGTAGGAATAGGATGTACTACTTCTGATATCTCTTCATATACAGGTTGCTCATCGTTGGCATCAACTTTTTCAGTACCATCACTCAGGTCTGCATTGTTGTTTTCAAGTTCAAGCTGTTCTTCAGTTACCTGCGGTGTTTCTGTTAACAGGGATTCTGGATTTACTGGAAGCTCTACTTTTTGTGGTGCGGCTATTATTTCCTCGTCCTTTGTTACTTCGGGTGTTTCCGTTATTATTGGCTTTTCTTCAGGAATCTCAACTTTATCAGTATCAGGCTCCGTTTTTAATTGTGGTAAACCATAAAAATCAAAGCCCAGATTAGTATCTTGTTTTGGGATAAAAGTAAGACTGCCTGATGAGGTAGAGAAAGTACCAAGATCGCCAAAGTCTGATTCCTGATGGCTCGAAAGTTCATCAAGAATATTCTGAGAAAACTGTTCTATAAAGTAAGTTGAAGAATCTAAAGATATGTTCTTTTTCTTACTGATCAATTCACTCAATAAGCTTTGCTCTTTTAAATCAGAAGTAAAGCTTAAAGAATAGCTTGGCGGTAAAAAAGAATGCGTATTTATATCATATCGCCCCGGAGATTTCTTTTTATAAATAGTACCCAGTCCGGGAATTCCCACCTCTTTATGGGTTTTTATAAGTGTAGTCAGGTATGATAAGATATCCATTCTGGTAAAAATAAATTTTAATTCCGTACCAAGCAATTATTAATTGAAAAGCATTAGAATGAGTAAGCTACTCCTCCAAATATATTCATGCCAATTGCTTCATAGTATAAATATTTGCTGTATTTGTTGCCTAACAAGTTATTTACTCTGATAAAGGCCGAAAACTTGTTATTGATTTTATAGCTTGCACCAGCACCAAGATCTACAAAACCTTTCACGGTAGCTACTTCTTCATTATCTAAATCAGGAACAAGGTATGGGTTGGCAGGAGCAGCAGTATAAATCTTAGCTTTGCTTTCATCCTGAACAGCAACTGCAGCATTTAAGGTTAGCTGTTTTGTAATTGCATACATAAAATCAGAGCTAACACGCATTTTCGGTTTAAACCAACTTTGAGTTTCTGCAGCAGGTTTATAATCTTCAATATTCAATTTACCCGTCCACTTTAAAGCATCACTCACCTGTACAGAAATTTCACCTTCTAAACCAGTTAATTTCATTGTACCGAAATCGTAAATCACATCAAACTTGTTGAAATCAACAAAGTTGTTTACAAATAGGGGCATGTTTTCAATTTGCTTGTGGTAAAATCTAGCTTTATAACCAAAACCAGGACCACCAGTACCTTTAATACCACCACTGATGCTTAATTTTTCTATAGCATTTTGAATTTCAATATTACTGTTTAAGAATGGATTCTCATCGGTTAGTAATTTTAAAGAATTACGGTTTACATCACCTTTAATCTCTCCAAAAATCGCAAGGTAGTCAGGTATCAATGTGAAATCTGCCGTTACTGCAGGGAAAATTCTGCTAGAAGAGAACGCACCGAACTCCTGTACAAAGTTTATTCCTGCATTAATTTTAACACCATTGGTTTGTAACCTGATATAAGGATTCAATTTCAATAGATTATTACCATAGCTAGTCAGTTCATCTTTAGTTTTTCCAAACTCAACTGAACCTGCAAGTCCTAGATTTAAGCTGCTGATACGTTTGTTAACATAAGCATTTAATACTATAGAGCTTTCTTTGGCTTTAAATTGATCACTCCAAACATATCCGTTTAGTTTTGCAGCATAGCTTAAGGCATCAGGATCATCTGTAAATTTATTTACAATCTCGCCCTCAGCTTCAATAAAGCTAAGCGCTTGTCGGGCTGGATCAGTGTTAAACGTAGGCCTATCTTTATCTACACCATAGAAGTAGAAACCATGTCTTTGGAAGTTTAATCGACCAGACATAGTTGCTTGTTCACCTATGCTTCTGCCAAAAACACTCAGTTGCTGTTCGTTAGCATTTTGTTTATTCAGTGTACCCGATTGACTGAAATGTCTGAAAAAGGCCCCTGCCTGTAATGCTTCATCTCTACCAATATTGATATAAGCTTCACCAAGTATTGTTGCAGCCGAACCAAAAGCACCTTTAACATAGTTGTTAATCAACTCAGCTTCTTTCTGAGCAGCTACTTCTTGTGCCTGTAGTTTATTGATATCAGAGTTCAGCTCCAGCTTTCTATCGGTCAGTTTATAGTTGAATTTTGCCTTATATGTTTTAACATCATTCAAATCCGGACTTCTCCTTAGCTTTACTGCTTCGGCCAAGACAGGTTTATAAGGTCTTACTACCTCAATCTCTTCTGTAACCGCTTTTTCTTCTGCTTTTTTCTCTGTTGTTTTCTGATCTTGCGCAAAGGTACTTAGGGTCCCCGCTGCAATAAAAAATAGGGTTGTATATAATATTCTGGTCAATCTCATTTCGCGGTCTTATTTAATTTTTTCCAATTTAGCTTTGGCAGTAGGTAGAATATCATCCTTGCCTTCGTAGTTGTCTATGATACTTAGTAGCGTGCTTTTAGCCTGTAAATTGTCTTTCAAAGCAACATAGTTATCGGCCAATAATATAAACGCTTTAGCCACCCAGTAATCGTAAGACGGCATATTATTGATGAGGTCAAAACAAGTTTTTGTCGACGTTTTATATTCCTTTTGCTCGTATTGTATTAAAGCAATATTGTACTTTGCTTCAGCAGCAGCCAGTGTTTTCGTTTTACTTACCACAGTATTAAATGCTTTTAAAGCCTGAGGGATGTCTTCTTTTGCCAGGTAAGCTTTTCCTGCATAAAGATCGGAGCTGTTTTTCTCTTCTTCCGAAGCTTTATCCGACTCTTTTATCAATTGAACATATTTCAAAACATCATCTGGCATATTCAACTCACTGTATGCTTTTAACAAATTGTTTAATGCATAAGTATAGTGTACTTTGTAATCAGCTGTCGTTTCTAAACGTTTCAAGTATACAATGGCTTCATTGTATTTTTTCTGTTCCAGGAATAATTTAGAGATACTTACCAATGAACGTTCAGTATAATCACTGGTCCAATCGTTCAGAATGTATTCGTAATCGGCAACGGCTTCATCTGGGCGACCGAGCTTTACCAATGATTCCGCTCTTATAAACTTAGCCTCTTTATCGTGAATGGCCTTAGGGTACTTGTCAAAATACGCGTTAACAGCTTCAAAAGCTCCTTTAGCATCGCCTTTTAAATAAAGGTTATTAGCTCCCTGGAAAATAATGTTATCCTGTTCAGCAGCTGAGTAATTTCCAAGTGGAGTAGTTGATGCATAGTTTATAAAGCCTTGCGAATCACCTCTGTCTACATAAATGTTTTTGATAGATTCTAATGCTTGTTTAGCCTCCTCCGTACTTGCATACTCTCTGATGACCTTTTTAAATGATTCCAAAGCTGCATCATCCTGATCCTGATTGTATTGTACCAATCCGATAGTTACCAATGCACGAGGCACGTAACTACTGTTTGGGTATTGACTTACCAAGGTAATCAGGTCAGACTTAGATTGATCCAGGTCTCCTTTATTAAAATAAGTATAGGCTCTTTCAAAACCAGCATCATCTGCATAATTAGAAGTTGGAAACTGATTAAGCAGACTTTCCATAGTTGCAATTTTAGCATCGTTTTGATTTTCCAGTCCCTGAATCATACCACGTTGAAACAGAGCATAATCTTCACCGGTAGATCTGTTTCCAATAATTTTATTGTAATTAACAAGCGCATTACCATAGCTTTTATTAACGAAATAGGAGTCGGCCAGTCTGATGGTTGCATCATTTACTGTTTTCTGATCCTTATCGTTACCTCTTAAAAAGCGTTCGAAATAAGTAGCTGCTTTGCCATAACGCTCATCCTCAAAAGCGGAGTATGCAAGGGCATAATTAGCGAAGTTATAAACACCAGTTTTGCTTGCACCCGGCATATCCAGGAAAGTTTCAAAATGCTTTACCGCCTCGCCAAACTTTCTAAGCTCATAACTAGCCTCTGCTTTCCAATAAGTGTTTAAAGCAGAAATCTCTTGATCCTGAGGGAATTTCTCAGATCTAAGGAACATAGATAAAGCATTTGGGAATGCCCTTTCATTATAGAATTCCAAACCTCTGAAATAGGTTACTTTCTGATAAGCCTCTTCTGCCTCAGGCGATTTATTTTGGATAGGCTCTAAAATGTCAATCGCTGCCTGGTAGTTTTTACTGGTTAACAGGATTTCACCAAGTAGTGTTTTTGCTTCGTTTACTTTACGAGATGATGGAAACTGTTTTAAGAAACTTTGTGTAGATTCTAATGCCTGTGTGGTAAATTCCAGTTCATAGCTTAATCTTGCATAATTGATCCATGCTTCTTCTTGTACTATTTTATCGAAATCAAGTCTTGAAGCTCTGAAAAATGCACTTCTTGCTTTCTCCTTGTTTTTTAACTCTAAGAAAGCACGACCCAATACATACATACCACTTTGCAGGTAAACATCGTCTGTATCCAACTTTTCTAAAACGGTAACCGATTCACTATATTTTTTTAGTTCAAACAGTGAATGTCCGTATTGATAGGTAAACAGGTTGTTTTTATTACCTGATTTATCCTTAGCATAAAACTCTCTAAAATACTTTTCAGCATTTAAGTAATCAGATTTAGCGAAGTATGAAGCTGCAATGAGGCTAAGCATTTCGGCTTCATATTGCTGTTTAGATGTTTTTAAAATGGGAATAGCATAGCTTAACACATCATCATAACGTTCATCCAAATAATACATTGAAGTAATGTAATAAGGATAACTGGCTTCGTAAGTAGGAGATCCTTTAAGTTTTTCGAAGTTGCTTAAGGCCGTTTTATATTCCTTATTCAGGTAATTGATATAAGCGAAATAATAAGTTGCACTTTCCTGAAATGGAGATTTCTCTTTCTTTACAGTTTCAAACAATGGTTCAGCTTTTTCAATATCATCCAATTCAAAATAAGCATAGCCTTGTTTAAATTGATATTCTAAACGTTGTTTGCCTGAAAGGGTAGAAGGATCAGTTTTTTCGAACCATTCCAATGCTTTCTTGTAGTTTTTTTGATCAAAATAAGACTTACCTACATGGAAGTAAGCCAGTTTTGTATTAGGATTTAAAGGATAATCTTTAATAAAGTTTTGAAATAGACTTTCAGCATCACTATTTCCCAATTCAAGAGCACACACAGCGGCATAAAACTTAGCATTTTCCTTAAGCATTGACAGCTCTGCATTGCTTTCAGATTGTGTGCCTGGTTTTTGTCTCAATTGCTCAACCAGTCTGAATTGTTGTGCTGCAGCGACATATTTCTCGTTATCCAGTAGTTCCAGACCGGTTTGGTAGTTCTTGTTCAGGTTAACTAGTACACTTGTTTGGGCATAGGTAGCTGTAAAACTACCTGCTAACAGTAGCGGAATAAAAAGGTGTTTTTTTGACATCTGATTTCAAATATGGTTGGTACTAATATAAATATAGTATTGAGTCTTATTAACATAAGAAACTAACATGTGTTGATAACACAGGTTTAACGGTTATAAAAGAAAGTTCGTATTGATCCTTAAAAAATATTTACAAAGGATTTAACTTCTACTGTTTAGCAGAGCTTAATCGTTTTGTGAAGCCAACAGATACAGTACAGCCATACGTACAGCTACACCATTTTCTACCTGATCAAGGATGATGGATTGCTTACTGTCGGCCACATCACTTGTAATCTCTACACCACGGTTTATTGGTCCTGGATGCATGACGACAATCTCTTTATTCAGGTTGTCAAGGATCTGTTTATTCAACCCATACATCATGGCATACTCTCTTAAAGAAGGGAAATATTTTATGTCTTGTCGCTCCATTTGTATGCGCAGCATATTCGCTACATCACACCAGTTTAGCGCTTTGATCAGGTTGTGTTCAACTTTTACACCTAAACTTTCAATGTGTTTTGGAATTAAGGTAGTAGGACCACAAACCATCACTTCAGCCCCTAGCTTTTGCAAACAAAGGATATTAGAAATGGCTACTCTTGAATGTAAAATATCGCCTACAATCACTACCTTTTTACCAGCTACATCACCAAGTTTCTCACGGATTGAGAAAGCATCCAGTAAAGCTTGGGTAGGGTGCTCGTGAGCGCCATCTCCTGCATTTACAATCTGTGCATTGATATGCTTACTTAAAAACTGTCCAGCTCCGGCATAAGGGTGGCGCATCACTACCATATCCACTTTCATAGCCAGGATATTATTTACTGTATCAATTAGTGTTTCGCCTTTACTAACAGATGACGACGATGCTGCAAAGTTAATTATATCTGCAGAAAGACGTTTCTCTGCCAGTTCAAAAGATAACTTGGTACGGGTTGAATTTTCGAAGAATATATTAGCGATAGTAATGTCCCTTAACGATGGAACCTTTTTTATAGGCCTGTTAATTACATCTTTAAAATTATCTGCAGTTTCGAAGATAAGTTCGATATCATTCCGGTTAATATCTTTGATGCCTAAAAGATGTCGGGTTGATAATGTTTCTACTGCCATATTATTTATTGCTTTCTGATATTAAGATAACTTTGTCTTCTCCTTCTGTTTCTTTCCAGCTTACTCTTACTTGCTGCGAGTCAAGCGTGTCAACCTGTTGACCAATATAATCTGGTTCAATAGGTACATGCCTAGAAAAGCGCCTGTCAATCAGTACCATCAATTCTACTTTTGCAGGTCTGCCGTAAGCTTGTAATGCATCTAATGCCGCTCGGATTGTCCGCCCGGTCCATAATACATCATCAACTAAGATTACGTTTTTACCCTCAATAATAAAGTCTATGGTATTACTGTTTGCGGACACAATGCCGTCTTTCCGTCTGAAATCGTCTCTGAAAAAAGTAATATCTAAATTACCTTTCTGTATAGTACTGTTGTTTAAGACTTCAGAAAGTTCGTGTTTTATGCGATCGGCAAAATAGCTACCGCGAGGTTGTATACCTATTAAAACAGTATTAGAAAAATCGTTGTGATTCTCAATTAATTGTTGACAAAGTCGCTTAATTGTGATCTGGAATTTTTGACCGTCTAGCAGTGTTCGTTTTTGCATGGACTAAAAGATTATGCAAATATAGCCAAAATTTGTAACCCTAAATACATTAAAACGCTTTTAAATTTAAAAGTTGTAAAATGTACCGGTACTACCTTGTGCTTAAATGCTTTATATAAAATGGGTTTGTAATATTTATTAAGGGTATAAGTTGTTTAAGTAACGCTTGCTATAATTGATACCCATTAGATCGTACCGTTTAAATTGCGTTTTCAATCTTCTTTGAAAATCAGTGTAGTTTCTTTTTATTTTCGGGCTCCATAGTACTTCGCTCAGTGCATCTATGCGAGGGAAGAGCATATAATTTACTTTTGCAGGGTTGCCAATATATTCCGACCATAAATTCGCTTGTGCACCCCATATATATTGGGCTTCAGCGGCACTCAGCTCTGCAGGTACGGGCTCATAGTCGTACACCGTTTTTAAAGGAAGATATTTTGCTGCAGTTAGTGAATCATCCTTTAAAAACTGACTGTGGTTAAAATACATGCTAGCTTCTGGCGTCATTATTACCTTATGTTTTTGCTTTGCAGCGGCAATACCACCTTTTTCTCCACGCCAACTCATTACAATGGCATTGGGAGCTAGTCCACCATCCAGAATTTCATCCCAGCCAATAATGGTTTTACCCTTACTGTTTACAAATTTTTCAATCCTATGGATGAAATAACTTTGTAGGGCACTCTCGTCTTTCAGTCCATTGTCTTTCATGAATTTTTGTGTAACTGCCGACTGCTTCCACCAGAGTTTTGAAGCTTCGTCGCCACCAATATGAATGTAAGGAGAGGGGAAGAGTGCTATCACTTCAGTAAGTACTTCTTCTAAAAATTTGAAAGTCGGCTCCGAAGGTTGGAATACATTGTTTAATCTATTGAAGATGCCCCAAGTTTGGGCGACTTCATATTTTTTTGTAGGTTCAGTACCAAACTCAGGGTAGGCGGCAAGTACAGCCATACTATGAGCTGGTACTTCAATTTCCGGGATGACGTTAATGTAACGGTCGGCAGCATATTTAATGACTTCTTTTACTTCTTCCTGAGTATAATACCCGCCATATCTTAACCTATCATTTCCAGTTCCTGGATAGAGACCTATAATTGTACCATTACGCCAGGCCCCGATTTCTGTAAGCTTGGGGTGTTGTTTTATTTCAATTCTCCATCCATGATCATCTGTAAGGTGCCAATGGAAAGTGTTTAATTTATGAAGTGCAAGATAGTCTATGTATGTCTTTATAAAGGAAACATCAAAGAAGTGTCTACTTACATCGAGGTGCATACCGCGATAGGCAAAGCGTGGATAGTCAATAATATCTACAGATGGAATTAATAGTGTTGCTGATTCAGTAGATGTAACTGGTAGTAGCTGTATAATTGTTTGTGCTGCATAAAATATTCCTTGCGGAGAAGCTGCTCCGGCATTGAGTTGATTTTTTAATACCGAAATAAAGTATTTATCTGTATTTGTATAAAGTTTTTGATTAACCACCAGATTGATGGAGTTACTGCTTTTTACATCTTCCAGGTTGCTAACTATTTTAAGATTTAGCTTATAGTATTTTAGAATATAATCTGCAAGGAACTGGGCAGATGGTTTCAGCGTCGTGTCTGAAATTAGGATAATTGTCCGTTTATCAATTTTAAATTTATCCTGTGGGTACAAGCCAGCTCTTAGTTCCACTGGTTGTGGAATGATTGAGGGGAGTTGGGCTTTTACCAGACCAGCACATAGTATAATAAATACAGATAGCAACAATGAATTCTTCATGATGCAAATTAATAAAAAAAGGGGGGCAAAAAAAAAGCATCCCTGTTAGGGGATGCTTTTAATATATAAGTTTTAAAGATTACTCACCTTTTTTGGCTTTGTTTTCTTCACCTTCCATTTGTTGTTTCAATTGTGCAAGCACACCTAAATCACCTAATGTAGATTTTTCAACAGAATCTTTTACTTTTTTCACTGCAGTGCTAGAAGCTTTAGCTTCTTTTTTCTTAGCATTACGTTCTTCAGCAACAGCTTCAGCTTTAGCCTCTTCCCAGATACGGGCATGAGAAACAACGATACGTTTAGCATCTTTGTTAAACTCAATGATTTTGAAGTCATTAGTTTCTTCAGCTTTGATAGTACCACCATCTTCTTTAGCCATGTGTTTAGTAGGTACGAAACCTTCTACACCATAAGGTAAAGCAATAACAGCACCTTTATCAGTTACTTTAACAACAGTTCCCTGGTGGATTGAATCTAAAGTAAAGATAGTTTCAAAAGTATCCCAAGGGTTTTCTTCTAATTGTTTGTGACCTAAGCTTAATTTGCGGCTTTCAACGTCTAATTCTAAAACAACTACGTCTAATGTATCACCAACTTTAGTGAATTCGTTAGGGTGGTTAACTTTTTTAGACCATGAAAGATCAGAGATATGGATCAATCCATCAATTCCTTCTTCGATTTCTACGAATACACCGAAGTTAGTCATGTTTTTAACTACAGCAGTATGTTTGCTTCCGATAGGATATCTTTCAGCAACATTTTGCCAAGGATCTTGAGTTAATTGTTTGATACCTAAGCTCATTTTGCGATCGTCTCTGTCTAAAGTTAAAACTTCAGCTTCGATTTCATCGCTAACTTTCAAGAATTCTTGAGGGCTACGTAAGTTTTGTGACCACGACATTTCTGAAACGTGGATTAAACCTTCAACACCTGGAATGATTTCTAAGAAAGCACCGTAATCAGCAACAGTAACAATTTTACCTTTTACTCTTGAACCAACAGCTAAGTTAGCATCTAATGATTCCCAAGGGTGTGGTGTCAATTGTTTTAAACCTAATGCAATACGTTTTTTCTCATCATCAAAGTCAAGAACAACAACGTTGATTTTCTCATCTAAGCTTAATACTTCTTTCGGATGCTCTATGCGGCCCCAAGAAATATCAGTAATGTGAAGTAATCCGTCAACGCCACCTAAATCGATGAATACACCGAAGTCTGTGATGTTTTTAACAGTACCTTCCAATACCTGACCTTTTTCAAGTTTAGATACAATCTCAACTTTTTGGCTTTCTAAGTCATCCTCAATAAGGATTTTGTGAGATACAACTACGTTTTTAAATTCGTGGTTAATCTTAACAACTTTGAATTCCATTGTTTTACCCACGTAGATATCGTAATCGCGGATAGGTTTGATGTCAATTTGAGAACCAGGTAAGAAAGCTTCAACACCCATGATGTCAACGATAAGACCACCTTTAGTACGGCTTTTAACAAATCCGTTGATGATTCTGTCATTGTCAAGAGCCTCATTAATAGACTCCCATGATCTTTGGGTTTTAGCTCTTTTACGAGATAAAATTAACTGGCCGTTAGCATCTTCTGGAGCTTCCACGAAAACGTCAACTGCGTCGCCAACCTTCAAGTCTGGTGTATCACGGAACTCTGAAGTAGATACTAAACCGTCAGATTTAAATCCTACGTTTAATACTACGTCTTTGTTGTTGATTGAAACAACAATACCGCTGATGATTTCACCTTGGTTGATTTGATTGAAAGTATCGGTATACATGTCTTCAAACTTCTTACGGTCTTCGTCACTGTAATTTCCGAATGCTTTGTCGTCTGCATCCCAGTCAAAATCTTGATCTGGTGTTGCTAATGATGATTTGATCTGTTCGATCGACATTGAATCAGCTTCAGATTCAATGGTTTCTTTCTCAGCCAGACGAGCGTCTGCGCCTTGTAATTCGGCTGTTTTAGCCTCTAGTTCTTTTTCTGCTACTTGTTTCTTAGCCATTAAAATTAAATCTCCTTTTCCCGTTAGGGATGGCAAAGATAGAAATTATTCTAATTTCAACAAAGAAATTTTAGATAAATGTTGTTGATATAGAACAGATTGTATTGAAAACCTATGAATTCGGCCTAAGTTGCCAGAAAAAATAAACAAATTTCAGGATCAATTATAAGCATCGTCATTTTAATCTTGGTGGGAAGGTAACCGAAGTACTTTTTAAAAGCACTCGTAAAATGGGTAGCATGCTTATAGCCTATTTTGCTGGAGACTTCCGAGATTTTTGAATCACCCTCTAAAAGCATCATTTTAGCTTGCTCCATCTTATACTGATTAAAATAACCGTAAACAGTGGTGCCAAAAGCAGTTTTAAAATTCTTCTTCAAATTGAACTCATTGGTACCCACCATATGAGCAAGCGTACGCAATGAGAATTGACTGTCTATATTTGAAATTAGTATTTTTTTCACTTCATGCATCTTATCCAGATCCTCTCTTGTTAACCGGTTCAAAGGTTCATTTACCTCCTCCTGTTCAAATTGGCTCAATTGCAAAGCCAATAACTCTATTACTTTCGATTCCAGGAATAGCCTTTTACAAAAACCAGTATGGACCGAATATTCTATACTATTTAATATAACACTAATCTCAGGACTGATATGAAGTAATCGGTCACTGAAAAGAACAGGCTCTTTGATCGCCGTATTTTGAACGAGTTTAAAAGCCGGATGCGTTGCAGGTAAATACCTGGATAGAAAAAAGGTACTGATGTTAATCGAGACTATTTCATAAGTAGCTGAAAGGTCTATAGGTTTTAAAGTAACCCCATTAGGGACGATAATTAAGCTATGTTGCTGACTGTTGATAGCGATAGCACTCTTTTGTTTTGTGCCAGTATCGCATTTAACATCGCCCTTTATGGCAAAAACCATTAAGAAATTAAACAAACTGCTGATTTCGATTGCCGGCTGTGTAGGACTATCGGTGTCAGTATTTTTAATAAAGTTCACACTTATCTGCGACTCCGGATGGAATCCCTGCGAGATAAACTCTCCCTTAACCGTTAATTGTTCTCCCTTTTCCGTCATTAGCCAATGATATCTTTGCGGCGAAGTTATGATTATTAAGACTATTTCTAAATTGAAATGATAAAAAGAATATGAGTATGAATATAAAAGTTACAATTCTTATACTAACCATCTTTACTTCTGCTGTTGCTTTTGCCCAGGTGAAAACTATATCGGGTAAAGTAATTGATCAGGAATCGGGCCTTGCATTGCCTGGTGCTACTATTTCAAAGCACAAAGGAAATGTATCTGCAGGTACTGATGGTACATTTATAATACGGGCAAAGATAGGTGAGCGATTAACAGTTTCTTATACAGGTTTTGTAACTAAAGAGGTTTTAGTGGGCAATGACTTAAATATATTGATTGGCTTAACTGAAGATCCTAAAAATCTTTCTGAAGTAGTAGTGACCGGAGCTTTAGGTATTAAGAGATCAGCCCGTGAAATGGGATCTAGTGCTCAAGTGGTAAGTAATGAGAGTTTAAATCAAGGGAAAACAATAAATCCATTATTTGGATTGAGTAGTAAAGTTGCCGGTCTACGTATCAATATGTACGATAGTAAGGTAGACCCTGTTGCACAAATTACACTTCGTGGAACACGTTCTCTTAGCCGTTCAACGGGTATCGATGGTAGAAACACCAATGCACCTATATATGTAGTAGATGGAATGCCTGTGCCAAATATCAACAGGCTTAACCCGAATGATATAGAGAGCATCACTGTTTTAAAGGGTGCAAATGCTGCAGCACTTTACGGTTCTGAGGGGGTAAATGGTGCATTAATGATCACTACAAAGAGTGGCTCACGTGGTAGTAATAGTGTTAATGTTAGTAATACGACCACTTTTTCTAATGCATTTCTGTTACCAACGGCGCAGACTACGTACGGACAAGGTGTAAATGGTGCTTATGATCCGGTTCAGTATGCTTCATGGGGACCTAAATTTGATGGTTCCATGAAAGATATAGGTTTGCCATTGCCAGATGGTTCTCAACCTCAACTTTTATATGCTGCTCCAGGTAAGGACAATAGATTGGATTTGTTTCAAACAGGTATCAATGTACAAAATGATGTTTCCTTTTCTGGTGGTGATCAGAACAGTACTTATTTTTTATCTGCACAATATGTAACACAAAAAGGTATTATTCCTAAGGATAAAAACGATAGGGTTGGATTGAGATTCAATGGTAGTCGTAATTTTAATAAGCTTAAGGCTTCTTATAACATCAATTACGTTCATAATAAAAAATCTATTACGCCAGATGGGCCGTGGATTGGTGCTTATTCTATGCCTGCAAATCTTGATTTTAACAGGTTGCAAAACTGGGATGATGTTAATTCAATGGCTAGTCCACATAACTATTTCACTCCTGAAACAGGTAACCTACGTAATCCATTCTTTCAGATTGATAACATCCGAGACAATAGTACGCAACAAATTCTGAATGGTAAAGTCGACCTTGATTATAAATTTACCCCTTGGTTTAGTGCATTATATCGCATAGGTGTTTATAGTATTTCTGATGAATTACGTACCTCAACAAATAAGTTTGAAGCTGCAGGAACAAGAAATGTTCCGGGTGTAGTGAATGACGGTAATAACAACTATAGAAGATTAAACAGCGACCTGATCTTAAATTTCAATAAAGATTTTGGAGATTTTAGTACCAAGCTTTTACTCGGACAAAACACACGTACTGATTATAGAAAAGCAAACAATATCAGTGCAAACAATCTATTATATACAGATCTGTTAAATCCTGGAAATCGCCAGGGTGAATTGGGAGGTGCTGTAACCATCACTCAACAACGTTCAATGGCAGTATATGGTGAATTTGTTGCCGGATATAAAAACTATCTGTTTTTAACATTTACAGGTAGAAACGACTGGGTGTCAACGCTTAGTAAAGAGAATCGCTCTTTCTTTTATCCAGGTGTAAGTACCTCTTTCATAGCTAGTGATGCTATCCAAAGTATTAAAAATAGCAATACCATCTCATTTGCTAAGGTATATGCCTCATGGAATAGAACTGGTAACGTAACATTATCGCCATATTCTCTTGAAAATGCTTATTCACAAGCTAATGGATTCCCATTTGGTAATTCTGTTGGTTATCTGCCAAGCCTTAGCGTTACCGCCCCTGGTATTCAGCCAGAATTTGTTTCCTCTTACGAAGCAGGAATTCAGTTTGGTTTGTTTAACAATCGTTTAAATTTTGATGGTGCCTATGTTTATTCAGATTCTGATGGTCAGATCTTTAACTCTACAGCATCAAGAGCTACAGGATATAACGTAAAGATCATTAATGCTGGCCGATTGGTAAATAACATCTTCGAATTGAGCCTTAACGGTGATATCATCAGAAGTAATGAAGTGAAATGGAATATGGGTATAAACTTTACCTATATCAAAAATACGGTTAAAGACCTTTCCGAGGGATTAACTAATATCAATAACTTCCGCCAGTCGTATGCTGTAAAAGGCGAGCAATATCCTAGCCTGTTAGTTAGTGATTATGCTAAGGATCCTCAAGGCAGGGTTATTATCGATGCAAATGGTGAACCTGTGAAGGCTCAGGGAAACACTAATCTTGGTACATTGATCCCGCCATATCTGATGGGATTAAACACTAGTGTTAGTTATAAAGGCTTCAGCTTAAATGCACAAATGGATTGGAGAATGGGTGGTTGGTTGTATTCAGAGATTATACCACGTATGTATTCGGCAGGTACACATCCGGCAACTGTTCAGTACGACAGACAGCCTTTTGTTTGGCCAAACTCAGTGATCGAAACGGCACCGGGTGTTTATCAAGCAAATACCAATCGTTTATCAAAAGGTGATCAGGCATTCTGGACAAAACAAGGGGAGATTCAGATCAATACTGTTGCAAAATCAGATTTCCTTAAGTTGAGAGAGCTGAGCTTAAGTTATGCTGTTCCTGCAAAGTTCCTGGCTGGTCAAAAAGTGATTAGACAAGCAAACCTTGGTTTGGTAGCGAACAACGTATTTATCATTCGCCATAAAGACAATGATATGGGCGATCCGGAGTATTTATACAATAATACTGATGGTTACATCAGTTTCCGTCAGGTGCCGCCAATGAGAACTTTTGGGTTTAATGTGAACCTTACTTTCTAAAAATTATTACAGATACGTTATTTATAATATGATGAATAGAATTGCTAAAATATTTACACTGGGATTGATGACTATAACTGGGCTTAGCTCATGTGAAAAGTTCCTTGATGTGAACAATAATCCAAATGATCCGGGTAAAGAAACCATATCATTAAGTGCTAAGTTTCCAGCTGCATTGGTAGCAACTGTAAATCAGGAACAAGGTCAAATCAATCAGATTGGTGCTTTCTGGGGTGGTTACTGGGGAACCACAAATCAAGCGGTCAACTCTTTTGTGGACTTAAAGTCTTATAATGGACTTGCTATAATGCACCAAAGAGATGGTATTCCTGTATGGGAAACCGCCTATAACAACCTTTACTATTTAGAGCTGATTAAAAGAGAAGCTTTAGATGAAAAGGCATTGTTTCATGCCGGTGCGGCTAAAATCATGCAAGGATGGCTGTTCTTACGTCTTGTTGATATGTATAATAATATCCCTTTTGATGAAGCGTTGAGAGGTTTTGAAATTGCTACGCCGAAATATGAACCGGGAAAAACGGTTTATGAAAAAGCAATTAATCTGATCACATCGGGTATTCAGGATATTAAGAATCATAAAGATGGTCCTGGAATTTCTAAAATGGGAGCAGATGATGTTATGTTTAAAGGAGTGCCTGCATTATGGTATAAATTCGGAAATACGGTGAAACTAAGAGCCTTAATCCGTCAGAGTGAGGCTGGTAACCAGGCGTATATTGATGCTGAGATTGCTAAAATAGTAGCTGAAGGAAGTGGATACTTAAATGCTTCAGAAAATGCATTTATCCAACCAGGATACCTGAATTCAGCAGCTAAATTGAACCCTTTCTGGGAAAATTATTATAAAACAGTAGCAGCTAAAGCAACGGCTAATTATACGGCAATCAGGCCAACTACTTATGCAATTAACCAGTATTCATCATTAAATGACCCACGTTTGGCCAATCTGTATGTTGCAATTGGAGGAGTTTATAAAGGAGTGTTATTTGGTAATCCAAGTTCAAGTGACCCACAATATAGTCAGACCAATACTTCGGCATTTAAAGGTCCTGCCGAGAATAACAATAATCCGGCAGCATTGTTTAAAAGTAGCACGCAGCCATCAGTGTTAATGAGTTCATTTGAAAGCTTGTTTTTACAAGCTGAAGCAGCACAAAGAGGCTGGATCTCAGGAAATGCTCAACAATATTATGAAGAAGCGATAAAGCAATCGTTCAAGTATATGGAGGTTCCAGCTAGTGATTTTACAGCTTATAATCAACAAGCAGGGGTGTCTTTTGTAGCAGCAAACGCAAATGCAAAGATTGAAAGGATCATTGGACAGAAATGGTTAGCCTTAAATAGTATCAGCAGCATTGAGGCATGGAATGATTTCCGCAGATTAGGGCTCCCTAATATTCCAAACTCATTAGATGCACCATCGCCAACAGCGCGCCCACTTCGTTTAATGTATCCTGAAACGGAAAGAATGACGAATAATGAAGAAGCTTCTAAACAAGGAAACGATGACATTACTTCCGGCAAGATCTGGTGGATGAAATAATTATAATATTTTAAGATTATATTTAGACTGTATCTAAATAATCGTATTTTAGCGGCCTTGAAATAATAATACTAACAGCAGCAATCTGTTGGTATTATAATAACTCAACACTTATCATCATTACAATGACAGCACAAAAGACAAAATCAACCTGGCAAAAAATTCGTAAGTTTTTTAATGATGTCCATTTATGGCTTGGCTTGGGTAGTGGCATTATTGTCATATTGATTTGTTTAAGTGGAACATTGTATGTTTTTAATACAGAGTTACGTGAAATGGCTTCGCCTGAATTGTATAAAGTTAAATATGAGAATGGTGCTAAACCTATGGCGGTTGAAACGCTTATAGCTAAGGTAAAGGAGAGTACAGGAGGAAAAGTAGCTTCTGTGAAGATATCTTCTGATCCAAATCGTTCGTACCAGTTTATGGTACGCTTAAAAGATAAGGAAGAGGGAGCTAAGGATAAAGGAGAGGGGAAAGAAACGACCGGTCGCAAGGATCAAGGAGAGAGTATAAAGAAGCAAGGATCAGAGAAACCTGCTAAAGGAGGTGATGCTAAGGCAGCCAAAGGTAAAGGTGGCGCTGCTGGACCAAAACGTCCCTCTGCATTTGCTGTAAATCAATATACGGGCGAAGTAATAGGTAATATATCGGCATCTAAAACCGCTACTGCTTCTTTTATGCAAACTATGTTCAGCTTACATCGTTGGTTATTGTTAGATAAAATTGAAAAGCCATTAATCGGTGATTTAGAGAACCGTAAATTGGGTAGTTATATTTCAGGTGCAGCAACGATATTATTTACACTCGGTGTAATTACAGGAATGGTGATCTGGTTTCCTCAAAAAATCAGAGCCTGGAAACAAGGGTTTAAGGTGAAGTGGAGTGGAAGTTGGAAAAGGAAAAACCATGACCTACACAATAGTCTGGGGCTGTATGCATGTGTATTTCTATTTCTGATGGGAATAACTGGTCCGCAATGGTCTTTCCCGTGGTACCGCGAAGCATTAAGAAAAACTTTAGGAACTCATGTTCCTGAGGGCGCTGAACTTCCTAAGGAACCCATTTCTAAAATTGGGTCAGCTGGCGTTAAACCACTAAATATTAATGATTATATTGAGGCAGCAGATAGAGCATTACCTTATACGGGCGACTATAGCATCACTTTGCCAAAAGATTCAATATCTGCTGTAGCTGTTATGAAGAACAAAACTGGGTTCTTTGCCCCATCGGCTGGTGATAAGGTATTGATCGATCAGTATAGCGCTTCAGTTTTACAGGTTGAAATATTTAAAGACAAACCTTTTAATGAGCGTGTTTCAGGCTCCATAAAAGCCTTACACCTTGGTGATGTTTATGGTATGTTTACTAAAATCATTTATTTCTTTGCTTGTTTAATTGCCACCAGTTTACCTATTACAGGTACCATTATATGGCTCAATAAGCTTAAAAAGAAAAACAAGGCTAAAAAGAAGAAGCAGGTTATGCAACCCGCGCTTTAAACTTGTCACGGTAATCTTTAGGCGTCATACCAGAGCTTTTCTTAAATAATTGTCTAAATGCCTTAAGGTCGTTATAACCTGAGTTCAGCATGATTTCGAGAATACTTTGATTGGTTTGTTCCAAAAGTTTTTTCGCAACCTCTATTCGGGTTTTCTGTAAATACTCTATCATGGTATTTCCAGTTGCCATTTTAAATCTGCGTTCTATGTTTCTTCTGCTTGCAGGTATTTGTTGTAAAATATCATCAACAGTAGCTACCTTGTTGTATAAGTTTTCAATAGACAGTTGGGTTTTAGCCACTAAATCATCTCCATGATCTCTTGAAGGGATGAAAGTGCCGAAATAACTTTGCTGACCCCGGTTCATATCAATGGCAAATACTTTAGCCATTCTTACCGCAATCTCTCTGTTGCCATAATTATGAATCAGTCTCAATAGTAGATGAAAAGTACTGGTAGCACCTCCACTTGTATAAATACCATGATCGTAAGTTACTACCTCATTTGGCCTTAAAAATACATCAGGATAGCTCTCTGAAAATGAAGTACTCGCGTGGATATGAGTGGTTGCACTCTTTCCATTTAACAAGCCGGTAGCGCCCAATAAAAAAGCACCAGTACAAAAAGAGGCAATTTCAACCCCATTGTCGTGTTGTTTACATAACCACGGAATGAAGTCGAGATTCTCTTGTATTGCAGCTTTTAAATCGAATGTGCTAAAAGCAGGAATAAGAACTAAATCATGTGCACCTGCAGACGCTAAGGGTTGAGGTTTGTGACTATTAAATACTGGGATTTCATTATTGCTGTTTTCAGCATACAAAACATTTAGTTTAAAAAGAGGCTCTTCACCATTAGTCTTGTAATAGCTGTTTACTGTGTCAAATACATCTAATATCGCCGCTACACTAAGCAAACGGTATTGATTGGTCAATAATAATGCTACCTGTGTCATTATTCTTTGGTTAGAGGAGTGCAAAATATAAAAAAATAACTATTTGCCTTTACATCAACGTAATTCGATTTAAATAATTATACTTTTTCTATAAGGTGGTCTGTAAATATTAGACCTTTTGCTGTTTCTTTTTCTTTCCACGCCAAATGACAAATCCAGTAATGGGAAGACTTGCTGCAATTAAACTTGCCAAAAAAGCTATAATTTTACCAGGTAAACCTGCAATTGCGCCAATATGGATGTCGTAATTCATCCGCATGATTTTATCAGCTATACTCGCGTTTGCCAGTTTCCCATAACTATGTGATACCTCCATCTCTTTTAAGGTATATTGATCATAATAAAGATAGTCTGCTTTCCAGTAGGTATCCGTGTCTGGATTAATGGCAACCTCTATTGCAGATTTAGCACTCTCAGGAACGTGCACTTCAATACCTCCTTTAAAACGAGGTAAACCATTTAATGTTTTTGCCCATAAGATATCCATTGCAGGCTTCTTACCTACAGCAGAGTTTACTAATGTGGTATCCGAATAACTTTCCTCAAACTGTATCATTTGTTTGCCGCCAGAGGAAACCCAATAAACCGATTTTGCAAACCATTGGAAACCCATGATCAGGCCGGATATGGCGATGAAAATAAGAATCCATGTCATATAAAAACCCAGTACATTATGTAAGTCGTAGTTTACACGCTTCCATTTTGCATTCCATTTAATACTAAATCTCTTTTTACTCGCGGCTTTGTTTTTTGGCCACCATAATACCAGTCCGGATATCAATAAACAAAGAAACATTAAAGTGGCTGTAGCTAAAATTGGCTGACCAATATCAGGAGGGAGCCATAGATAATAATGCCCCATGATCATGATTCTAAAAAAGTCATTCTCCATATTTTTAACTTTTAGCACCTCACCTGAATAAGGGTTTAAAAATACAATCCAGTAATAAGCAGGGCTTTCAGCAAAATAAACCACTTGCGATGCCTTTCCTGCTTGGTAGCCCACGCTATGTGCATGTTTGCCTGGTAAGGCTTTGTCAGCAATTTTCCTAAGCGATGAGGGAGGCATCATTGTACGCTGTTCAATTTTTGCAAATCGATATGGTTGTGTGATATTTTCAATTTCGCGTTCAAAAGCTAATATACACCCAGTGATGCCTAAGAAACATACAAATAGCCCGGATATTAACCCGAGCCATAAGTGTAATTGTCTGATCCAATATTTGAATCTGTTTTTCTTGTTATTCAAAATTGATATGACTAAAATTTGTAAGCAATACTAAGTCTAAAGTTTCTAGGTGCTTCAGTTTGCCAGTAATAATAGTCACCATAAGAAGCACCACTATATAGATAATCGTCCAGGATATTGAAGACATTAGCATTTAAGCGTATTTTATCTTTTTCCCAGAATATACCTCCATCTAACTTAAAGTAGCTTGGCATTTCCTGCGTTCCGGCACCGCCCCAAGACCATGAGCTGCGATCTGCCTGATAGCTGAAACCACCTGATATACCAGCACCTTTTAATGCACCATTTTGGATTTTATAACTCAACCAGGCATTGGCATTGTGTTTTGCATAACCAGTAATCTTAGTGCCTACCGGAATAACTTCACCATAAACTTCCGTTGCTTTACTTACTCTCGAATCTGTTAATGCATAATTAGCAATCAAGTTTAGCCCAGAAGTAATTTCTCCTCGCAAATCAAACTCAATACCTTTTGTTGTGCTTTGTCCCAATTGTAAAGAGAAAGGAGCTGCAGGAGTACTGGTTGGGTCTGGAGATAACTCGTTGTTTTTAAGAATACGATAAGCCGCAAATGTGGTATTCCAACGCCCATCGAACCAATCTCTTTTTATACCGAACTCTATATTGTTCCCAGTAATAGGTTTAGGTTGCTCCCCACTTTTTATAGATCCCGTTTGTGGGATGAAAGTTTGATCAAATAAGCCATAGATAGAAGTTTGTGGATCAAGGGAAACACTTAAACCTACTCGTGGTGTGAATTTTTTATCTTTAGTATCTTCATTGTATTCCGATTGCTTTACATAAGTAAATCTTCCAGCCAATGTTAAACGGATTTTGTTTGCTAGAAACCCTAGTTCATCTTGCAGATATAAGCTGCCATAATATTGATTAACACGATTATCTGCTCCTCTTTCTTTTAAACTTTTGCTGCGGTCAAATTCAGGTATTCCATTTGCCGGAGCACCATACACCGGCTTGTAAATGTTAAAAGGTTTAGTGGCATTGTCAAGAGGTGATGATTGCCCCCAATCGTAGTAGCGGTCTTTATCACCTGCATCAAGTCCTGCCAAAATGCGGTGACTAATACTTCCGGTTTTAGCTTGACCATTTAAAAATACCTGGCCAAATTTATAGTTTAATGCTGCATCGAAAATGTATAAATCACGCATGATATCGCCATTTGTTGCTACTGATGAGGGCCATATATCACTTGATTTTTGATTGAAACCTACATAAGCCAATTGAGCAGTTAATTTCCAATTGGTATTGAAATGATGCTGCATATTTAAAAATAAACTATGTTCTTTTGCGGTACTTGGATCTAAATCTGGCTCAGACATGGTAAAGTTTCTTGGTAGGGTAGCAAAACCATCAGGAGCGAAAACATAAGCTGAACCAAGATCTGATAGCTTAACATGCTGATAATTGTATTCTGCAGTTAATAAGGTTTGATCACTAATTTGGTAGCTAATTACGGGAGCAATGCTAAAACGGTCATTAAACTCATACGGACGGTGCGAGTTTTTCATTTGGCCCATTAGGTTTAAACGGTATAACAATTTACCAGATTGGTTTAATTTACCATCTAAATCAACGGTGGTACGGTACATGTCATAACTACCCAATGTGAAAGAGGCCTCTCCATTAAAGTCTTTTCCAGTAGGTTTTTTGGTAACCACATTGTAAATGCCACTAGGTTCACCGTTCGACATCATAAATCCTGAGGGGCCTTTTACGAATTCAATATGGTCAACAAAACTCATGTCTTCTGTAAGTGGGCCCCAGTCTGAAGTTAAATTGATACCATTTCTAAAAGCTGCAGCCCTGGCACCACGGGTATTAACACGTGTATAAATATCACCCCAATGTTCTAGTCTAGTCACACCACTAACATTTTTGATCACACCATCACTCATACTGGTAATTTGTTGATCAACCAGGGTAGCACTTGATAGGATTTGAATATTTTGTGGAATTTCTAAAAGTGGAGCGTCCAGTCGTAATGATGAGGATGGAGCGTCAATTTTATACTTCTTTTTATTACCTGAAACTACTACTTCTTTTAATTGATCAGCACTTTCAGATAAGCTGAAATTGATATTTACAGTTTGATTACCCGTAACGGTAACCGACTTCTCTGCGGTTTTTAAACCTATGGCAGAAACCCGAATAATGTAATTCCCGTCTTTTATTTTTTCAAAACTATATTCTCCATCATTATCGGTTTTCACAGCAATTCCTTTGCCCTTTAAACCAACACTTACATGAGCTGCGGCATGACCGTCGGCCGTAAGTATTTTGCCCTTAATAACATTGTATTGTTGGGAAAAGACTGGAATTGAAAATAGTAAGAGTATTAATAAACTTAGAAGTCGAGGTATATTCATGTTGTTATTTAGATTAATTCTATTTAGTGCACAAATATTGCATCTATTTTGTTACGATCAAAATTTATTTAGAATTATTCTATTTAAAGCAAAAAAGGCCGTCTGATCTACATCAGACGGCCTTAATAATATTGTACATACTTCTAATTTACACGTTTTCTAATTTATGCGTAAAAAACTGATGTGCTTTGAGACATTTTTTATTTCGAACCACCCCCAAGGGCTCTGTACAAATTCACAACAGATTGCAATTTTTGCAGACGGTCGTTAATGCTGTTTAGCTGTGCAGCCAATAAACTTTGCTCAGAAGTAAGTACATCTGTATAGTTTGTTGCCGAGCTGTAACGTAGTAATTCCTTAGTATAGTCAACAGCTTTAGTTAAGGAGGCAACTTGCATTGCCCTTGTTTTCTCTTTTTCTTCAGCAGTTTGATAAGCATAAAGAGCGTTCGAAACTTCTTGTCCACCTGTTAAAAGTGACTGTTGGAAGCTATAAAATGCAATTTGTTGCTGTGCTTCGGCCGTTTTTAAACGTGCTTTATTTTGTCCTTTATTAAAAATTGGTTGCGTAATTCCTCCAATTAAATTGTAGAAGATAGAATTGTCAAAGAAGTTTTTAAGACTTAAGCTAGATAAACCACCATTGGCTGTTAAAGTTAATGCCGGATAAAAGGATGCCCTTGCAACATTTTTGTTTTCAAAAGCAGCTCTAAAAGCAAGCTCCGCAGCTTGTACATCAGGCCTGTTTTGTAATAACTGTGCTGATACACCCGTTTGCAAATCATTATATACCGTTTGCTGATCAAGTGTAGAGCGATCAACCTTTCCAGGACCTCTTCCTAAAAGAATACTCAGCGCATTTTCAGTTTCTCTGATATTTCTTTTTAAATCAGGTAGGGTAACCTGTGCAGCATATAAATTTGCTTCACTTTGTACCACTGCAGCACCATTAACAACTGCACCTTCTTTTAAAGATTTCATGGTCTCAACGTCAGTCTGTCTGATTTTAATAGTTTGTTCGGTGATCGACAATTGCTTATCCAGGGCCAGCAAATTGTAGTATGCATTGGCAATGTTTGCAATTAGCTGAGTCTGGACTGCTCTTTTTGCTGCATCAGTTTGCAATAATGAAGCATAGGCGGATCTTTTTGCACTACTTAATCTGCCCCAAATATCAGCTTCCCAGCTAGTGCTTAATTGTGCCTTATAGATTTGTGTTTCTGTATTGATGTTAATACCGGCAGGAAAATTTAATGCTGCAGCCGATTGTTTACTATCAGTAACCGATAGGTCGCCAATTAAGCTTGGTAATAGAGCTCCTCTACTTTGTAAAAGTGTAGCTTCTGCAACTTTAATCCTTTCTATCGCCTGTTTCAAGTCAAGATTTCCATTGATACCCTGCTCTATTAATAATTGCAAACCTTGATCAGCGAATAGAGTCTTCCATTGGAGGTTGGCAATTGTAGTGGTATCTGTTGTAGTATTTTCACGGTATAAGTCATTACTGTTTAAGACAGGACGTTCATATTTTTTAGTTACGCATGCCGTTAAGGTCAGTATGGAAAAACCGATAAGAAAATAAGATTTATAATATCTGGTGTTCATGTTTTTTAAATTAGTGTTCACGGGTATCAATATCAGGGAACTCAATAGCTTTTTGTTCAGGAGAATAGCCCTCCAGGAATGGTGATTTATTGCTTATTCTTTCTTGTAAACTCTGGAATACAATAAATAGGGCAGGCACTACAAAAATCCCAAAAATAGTTCCAATCAACATACCTCCAACAGCACCCGTACCAATAGATTTGTTACCAGCAGCACCAACACCGGTTGATAGCATTAAGGGTAACAGACCTAGTATAAAGGCAAATGAAGTCATCAGTATAGGACGTAAACGTGCAGTGGCACCACTAATGGCGGCACTTACAATGCTCATTCCTTTTCTACGCCTGTCAACTGCAAATTCTACAATCAAAATCGCATTTTTCGCTAATAAACCAATCAACATGATAAGTGTGATTTGAGTGTAGATGTTATTGTCAACACCAAATATCTTATCGAAGATAAATACCCCAGCCAAACCTATTGGTAAAGAGATCAATACCGCTAATGGTAAGATATAGCTCTCATATTGGGCACATAGTAAAAAGTATACAAAGATTAAGCATAGCAAGAAGATAAATATAGTCTGACTACCTCCAGCCATCTCTTCACGTGATAGTCCTGAAAATTCATATCCATAACCGGTTGGTAAATGGATTGCAGCTTCTTCCTGTACAGCTTTTAAGGCATCACCGGAACTGAAACCCGCATTTGGGCTACCTGTAACAGCTATGGAAGTAAACAAATTGAAGCGAGATATAGCCTGCGGTCCATATACTTTTTTGAGAGTGATAAAATTACTGATCGGTGCCATTTCGCCTTTTGCATTTCTAACATAAATGCTATTTAATGTTTCTTGATTTGCACGGTATGGAGCATCCGCCTGGAACATTACGCGATATTGTTTTCCATACTTATTAAAGTTGGAAGCATAAACTCCGCCATAATAACCCTGCAGCACACTTAAAACATCACTAACACTTAATCCTGCTTGTTTTACTGTAGCAACATTTACATCAATTTGAAATTGAGGGAAATTAGGGTTAAATGAAGTAGAAGCATACTGGATTTCTGGTCTTTTACTCAAAGCAGCCAAAAATGCATTTCCTACATCATTAAACTTATTGATGTCACCACCAGTTTTATCCTGCAATTGAAACTCAAATCCACCGCTGGTACCAAAACCCTGGATAGTAGGAGGGGCAAAGAAGATTATTCTTGCACCCTTAATATTCGCTGTTTTAGCGAATAACTCACCAATAATAGCTTTAACGTCACGTTTACGTTCATTCCATGGAACCAGTTTCCCAATCACCATTCCGTAAGAACTACCTGAACCGCTAATCATGCTTCGGCCAACAACGGTTAAAGAGTTTTTTATTTCCGGAATTGTATGTGCAATACTGTCAATTTTCTTAATCAATATTGCTGTTTCCTCTGTAGAAGTTGATGGTGGTAGTGAGATATCAGACATGATAGTTCCCAAATCCTCATTAGGTACAAAACCTTTTGGTGTAGTATTCATTGCCCAGATCAATACTCCGGTGAAAAGTAGAATACCTAAGCCTGCTACCCATTTTTTTCTGGCCAAAAAGGTTACCGAATGTTTGTACTTCATGGTCATCACATCAAAAGATGCGTTAAAAGCAGCATAAAAACGCTCCATAAAGTTTTTCTTCTTACCATGTTCGTCGGCATGTGGTTTCAATAACAAAGCACATAATGCCGGACTTAAGGTTAATGCATTTATTGCGGAGATGATAATAGCAATTGCCAATGTTAAACCGAACTGCTTGTAAAATACACCTGATGAACCCTGGATAAAACTAACAGGAACAAACACCGCAGCCATAACTAATGTAATGGAAATGATCGCACCTGTAATGTCTTCCATTGCATCATAAGTTGCTTTCTTTGCTGATTTGTAGCCCTGGTCGAGTTTAGCGTGGACGGCCTCCACCACCACAATGGCATCATCCACCACAATCCCTATGGCTAGTACCAAAGCAAATAGGGTAAGTAAATTAATTGTAAAGCCGAATAAGCTAAGGAAGAAGAATGTACCAATAATAGCAACAGGAACACTGATCGCTGGAATTAATGTAGATCTGAAATCTTGAAGGAAAACAAATACAACGAGGAATACCAGGATAAAGGCTTCTATCAAAGTATGAATTACTTTCTCGATGGAAGCGTCAAGGAAATCGTTAACATTCGTTAGTAAGATATAGGATACACCTTTGGGAAAGCCTTGAGATGCTTCTTCAAGTGCTTTTATTGAACCTTCAATAACGTCTTTAGCATTTGACCCTGCAGTCTGATTAATAGCAATACCCACGGCTGGTTTACCATTAAGCCTTGTTTCACTTGCATAGCTTTGCGCTCCAAGTTCAATCCTGGCAATATCTTTTAAACGTAATACCTGTCCATTTTCGGCAACTTTGATAATGATGTTGCTAAATTCAGATTCATTTTTTAAACGACCTGAATATTTTAAAGTATACTGGAATGATTGCTCACCTTGTTCTCCGAACTGTCCGGGTGCAGCTTCTATATTCTGTTCTGCCAGTGCAACACTCACATCATTAGGAATCAATCCATAAGTAGCCATTACATCTGGTTTAAGCCAGATACGCATACTATAGTCCATCAAACCGAAGGCGGTAGCATCACCAACCCCGTTTATACGTTTTATCTGAGGTACCAGGTTAATATTGGCATAATTCTGCAAAAACTTCTGATCGTAAGATCCATCCTCACTATAAATACCAAAAATAAGTACGTTACTCGCTTGTCGTTTAGCTGTAATTACCCCAGACCTGGTTACCTCTGCAGGTAATAAACTAGTGGCACGTGCAACCCGATTTTGTACGTTTACAGCTGCAAGATCAGGGTCAGTTCCAAGTTTAAAGTTAATAGTAATCGTAGCAGTACCATCATTACTTGCTGATGAAGTCATGTAAGTCATGTCTTCCACCCCATTAATTTGCTCTTCCAATGGAATAACAACACTGCTTAATACTACATCAGCATTCGCTCCCTGATAGGAAGCTGAAACCTGTACCGTTGGTGGTGCAATTTCGGGGTATTGGGAAACGGGTAGGGTAATAAGACCTAGTATTCCTAGTATGACAATGATAATTGATATTACCGTTGATAATACTGGTCTTTCTATAAATTTCTTAAACATATATTCGATTTCAACAGGTTAAAAAACCAGATTATTTATTGTTTAGGTCAGCGTATACAGAATCTGCATTCTTTTCTTCAGGCTTAATTTCAAGGCCGTCTCTTAAAGATTGGAAACCTTCCAGAACGATTTTGTCCCCTTCTTTTAATCCTTTAGTAACCACATAATAGTTTCCTTTAGTGATTTCCATGATTTCGATTTCGGTGTTTTTAACAATGCCCTTATCACCTAAAACATAAACGAACTTTTTACCTTGTAAGTCGATTGTTGATTTCTGAGGTATAAGGATAACATTTTCAAGATGCTGAGGAATACGTACGGAAGCGCTGGCTCCACTTCTTAACAAATTCAGTGTATTAGGAAAAGTAGCTCTTAAGCTTGCTGAGCCCGTTCCGGTATTGATCAATCCATTAATAGATTCAATTTTACCTTTCTCCCCATAAGGAGTACCATCAGCAAGAACTAAAGAAACAGCTGGAATGTTTTTCATTTTAGCCTCAATAGTAGTACCCTTATAATTACGTGTAAACTCCAAAAGCTGCTTCTCATTTAATGAGAAGTAAGCATAAATCTTAGAAATGTTCGACACTGTTGTTAGCGGACTTGTACTGCTGCCACTCACTAAACTTCCTGTTTTAAAAGGAATACTACCTATAACACCATCCACAGGACTGGTGATGCGTGTATAACCTAAATTTACTTTAGCATTTACTAATTCTGCTTTAGCTTGTGCCAAGGCAGCCTTTCTACTTTGAAGCGTTAGCTCTGCGGCATCAAGATCGTATTTGCTGATGATATCTTTTTCTACCAATGGTCTGGTTTTATTTACTTGTAACTGTGCAGCATTAACATCAGCCTCAGCACTGCTTATTGCAGCATTTGCAGTTCTAACTTGTTGCTCATATTGTGGGGCATTGATATTAAAAAGAGGTTGCCCTTTTTTAACGGTAGCACCCTCATCCACATATATTCTTTCAATAAAACCATCAACCTTTGGTCTGATATCAATATTTTGAATCCCCTCTAATGTGGCTGGATAATCGGTTTCAAGAGAGGTGGACTGTGCTTTTAAAGCTACCACCGGGTAAGACTGTACCTGGGCTGGTGGTGGACCACCCGCTTTTTTCTGATCGGAATTTCCACATGAGGCTATGATTAACAATGCTGGAAGCAATAGGTAGAGGGATTGGGTTCTAGTTTTCATTATTTAATTATGTGTTTTTTTGGGAAGCGATTTGTATGTTGTTGTGTTTAAGGGAATATGGTTTCAAAAATTAATTGTTTTCTTTCTTCCAACAATATGGAGTATTCGTCATCATTCATGCTAAATAATATCTTATTTAATGGTGCGGTAACTAATGGATAGGCCATTAAAGAAAAAAGGTTCAGAGTGAAATGTCGTGGATTCATTTTTTTTATAGTCCCTTTATCCATTTCAGATTGAATCTGGTCCAGAAAAGCAGTTACTTTATTTACCCTGGCTTTTCTCGAATCAATCACGTCCTTTCTATTCATTTCAGTGATGATAAATAATTCGCGATAGGGATATTGCATTGCTTCGTTTAGGAAAACTGAAATGAGATTTTCTATTTTCTGTTTGAAAGGCATGTCAGACTCGATAACTTCGTCAAGTGTACTCACAAGTTCTTCTTGCGCCTCATTAAAAACCTGATCAAATAAAGAATCTCTGGAACGGAAGTAATAATTAACAAGTGTACGGTTTACGCCAGCAGCATCTGCAATCTCCTGTGTAGTAGCGTGTAATTTGCCTTCAGCAAAGAATAAATGCTTGGCGGTGTTCTTAATTAACTGCTCCGTACCGGTATCTCTTGTGGTCATTTACTTGAGTTTGACAAAATTGTTAAACAAAAGTATTAGTCTACCCCTTTAGTTAAAACACAGAAATGTAATGTTTAGGTAAAACCATTATTGTAACCAAATAATTGCAAAAGGAGGTTTTTTAAATAGAAGTATGAGGCTATGTGTTATATTAAGGTAAATGTTGATGCACCATATTTAGTGCAAATTCAAGTTGTTCTGATTCAGATAATTCGGTATTGTCCAATATGATTGCATCATCAGCACGGGTAAGTGGACTTTCCTCTCGAGTCGTGTCCGCATAATCACGGTGAGCCAGATTTTCAAAAACGTCTTCCAAACTGGTAACCGTATCTCCTTTACTTTGCAATTCTCTGTACCTACGTTCAGCTCTTATTTTAGGATCAGCGGTCATAAAAAACTTAACCTGCGCATCTTCAAAAACGGTGGTGCCAATATCACGTCCATCCATCACTATGTTTTTGGATTTACCCATACGTTGCTGCTGCTTGACCATCTCCTTACGAACGATTTTATTGGCAGAAACCTCACTCACATTTTCAGATACAGGCATCTGCCTGATTTCTTCAGAAACTTCCTCACCATTTAACGTAATATGCGATTCATAATCACGAGAGTGAAAATTAAGCTCTATATTTTGAAGGGCATTTGTTACTGCTACAGGATCGTCAATCTTGATTTGATTACGGATAAAGTATAAAGTCACAGCTCTGTACATAGAACCACTGTCGATATATATAAATCCCAACTTCTTTGCCAGGGCTTTGGCAAGTGTGCTCTTTCCACAAGATGAATAGCCATCAATGGCTATAACGAGGTTTTTTCTCATAGGTGAGCAAAGTTAGTATTTTGAGGGATTGTATGAAATGAAATCTTTATTAAGATTTTGTTTACACTTTTAAATCGTATTCTCGTATTAAAGCTTCAGCAGGGATTTTCAATAACTCACTAAATTTGCGAATCATGGTTAAGGAAAGTGATTGCTTATAATTAAGTACTTTGCTAATGGTTCCTTTGTCTCCATAAATTTCTGCTAGATCTGAAGATTTATAACCAAATTCTTTCATCCTAATTTTAATAAGCTCAATAGGATCAACCTCAGGTAATGTGCTGTGTGCTTTATCATATTCTGAGATAAGATGTGCCAATAATAGCTTTTCTTTATGATCTTCTGATCCTTTAATTGAACGTTTAATAACTTGATATCTGTTGATGGCATTTTGGTAATCTTGTTCTGATTCAATTAAGTACCATTGTGTTTGTAAGTTCATTTGTTTATTATTTTATTGTGTGTTAAACTGTTTTAGCATCAATTTTATCATATTCTGAACGCGTCCCAAGAAATCTGACCTCAACTATTGCATCATCATAGTCAATTTCTATAATCAGCCTGTACTTATACCCTGTTATTTTAAATCGGGCCCTGTCAGATCCAATTATTTTAGCTCTTGGAAAGTCTTTTATAACATCGGAACTTTGTGCCCAGTTTGCTTGTTCTGTTACTGTTCTCCAAACGCTTAAACTTTTGCCAGCATCTGCATGTTTTTGTGCAAACCGATTCAGGCTGCGTAAATAGATAATTACCATATTACATTACAAATATAATAACAGTTGGTAAATTGCCAACTGTCGAAGTGAAATTATTTAACCTTTGTTAGCTTAATGGTTAGCAACAGTGTAAGTCTATATTATATTTTATATTACGTTGGTTTTTTAATTTCATATTTTTGGCGAATGGTACCTGGAAAAGAAGATGTATTGAAAGCTGTAACCTTTAAAACTTCGCGTAGTGGGGGTAAGGGTGGACAAAATGTGAATAAGGTTTCCAGTAAAGTCGAACTCATATTTAACCTGGCCTCTGCAGGCTTTTTAAGTGATGAAGAACGAGTACTGATCGCTGAACGTCTCGCTGGACGTTTAGATCAGGAGGGAAACTTGCATGTGGTATCACAGGAAGATAGAAGTCAGCTGCTAAACAAGGAAAAGACAATTGCCAAACTTATTGCTTTGTTGAAGTCAGCGATGCAGGTACAGAAGAAAAGAAAACCTACTAAAATCCCTAAATCAGTGATCAGGAAAAGGCTGGCCAATAAACAAGCTACAGCAAATAAAAAAGAATCAAGGAAACGTCCTAGCCTGGATTAAGACAGTAATAAAAATGAACCTCGTTTTTTTCCATTTAATTTTTGAAACGGTAAAATTCTAACCGATAAAATTCCAATTAATTGAACCGGTAAAACATACTGATTGATCCATATTGATGTGCTTTTGCTGTACTTTTCACTTCCTTAGTTTTAAATATCATTCCAAAATCAAAAGTAAAACGTTGCGAACTATAGTTAAAACCTATTTGTTGGGCAAATACAAGTGGCTTTACGCCGAAAGTAACCGGATCATTGTCGTTAAACATACTGCCTTGTATAGTTGCATCGTAAGCAATAAGGTTGATTTGAGGCTTTGCATAAAAGAAGACTTCCCGTTTTACCAGAGCCTTTGTTTTTGGGTTATGACCAATTACAGCATTGGTATAAGCAGAATTAAAAAGTTGGTTAATGCCACCCGCTCTGAACAGAATGCCTGCCCCAGCGCCACTAAATGTTGTACCCGCATTGGCATATCCCTCAAAAGAGAAATCTGTAGCATTGCTAGAAGAACGGTGGAGCAATCTGGTATATTCGGCAGATAGGTTAATGGCTAAAGCATTTTTGATCTGGTAATCCCATCCCTCAAGCGTATAAAAACCAACTGTATTGTGTAATAGTTTCTGGCCATCTTCAGCAAGTGAATTTGGTCCGGTAGAACCAATTTCTACACTTGTTTTTAAAATGGTTTCATTGCTATAAAACCAGCTTAATGCACCTCCAGCATATAGGTAGCCCGCAAATGGACGATCCTGTCTGCTAGGATCTGGTGCAGAACCAGAATAGGCATTATATATTTCTTGCCCCGCAGTAATTTCATAAGTCTTTTTTTCTAAACCCTCTTTTAAATTTTGTTGATTCAACGCCCTTCTAAAATGAATAAACAAACCATTGGTATAGTATCTGTCAGAGCCCTGCGCCAAATATGAGTCATTATCGCTGCGGAAGCCAAATTCATTTTTATAAGTCTGACTATAAGCGCTGATACTGAATGTGGAAAATAATAAGGCAAGGAGTAGTTGTTTCATTCGTTGATTGGTTTTGCGGTAAAGTTATCAGAATTAGGATAAGTTTAAAAGAAAAAGGAGGATGCATAAGCATCCTCCTTTTCAGTGTTATCTATTTAGCATTGATTAAACCGCTTTTGCCGGTGTCAATTTAATACTCAGATTCTGAGGGTTTTTAACCTTGTCTTTAGTTAAAGCCAGGTCTATAACCTCTTTCATTTCAGAAACATAATGGAATCTAAGGTCTTTGATATAACTTTCCTTAATCTCCAAAATATCTTTACGATTAGATTTACATAAAATAATATCCTTTATGTTGGCACGTTTTGCAGCCAAAATCTTCTCCTTTATACCACCTACAGGTAATACCTTACCCCTAAGTGTGATCTCGCCAGTCATAGCAAGATTGGATTTTACTTTACGCTGCGTAAATGCAGAAGTTAATGCCGTAAGCATAGTTATACCTGCTGAAGGACCGTCTTTAGGAGTTGCACCCGCTGGAACATGTACGTGTACATCCCATTGGTCAAACAGCTCGTAAGCGATGCCAAAAATGTCTGCATGTGCACGTAAATAAGCAAGTGCAATAATTGCAGATTCTTTCATGACTTCACCAAGGTTTCCAGTAAGAGTCAATTTGCCTTTACCCGGACTTAAGCTTGCTTCAATAAATAGAATATCACCACCAACCTGTGTCCATGCTAAACCAGTTACTACACCTGCAACTTCATTGCCCTCGTAAAGGTCTTTGTCATAAATAGGAGCACCTAAAATGCGTTCTACATCATCAAAGCTAAGGTTAGGATCATAACTCTCCTCCATTGCAATTTTTGTTGCTACACCACGTACCAGAGAACCAATTTTTTTCTCTAATCCACGTACACCAGATTCTCGGGTATAATCTTCAATTACCTTTTCAATCAATGAACTTTTTACACTGATGTCCTTGGTTTTTATACCATGCTGCTCTTTTTGCTTTGGTAACAAATATTTTTTAGCAATCTCAATTTTCTCTTCAATGGTATAGCCATTTACCTCAATAATCTCCATACGGTCTAATAAAGCCGGGTGTATAGAGCTTAGTGAGTTCGCTGTAGCAATAAATAGAACATTAGATAGGTTGTAATCTGCCTCTACATAATGATCATTAAAAGCATTGTTTTGCTCAGGGTCCAATACTTCCAATAGCGCTGAAGAAGGATCGCCTCTAAAATCCGAACCTACTTTATCAATCTCATCCAATACAAATACTGGGTTAGCAGCACCTGCTTTTTTTATCGACTGAATAATACGGCCTGGCATAGCACCTATATATGTTTTTCTATGTCCTCGTATTTCGGCTTCATCTTTAATGCCACCTAAAGCCATTCGTACATATTTACGGTTCAAAGCTTTCGCTATAGATTTTCCCAGAGATGTTTTACCAACTCCCGGAGGACCTACCAGACAAAGAATAGGCGCTTTCATATCACGTTTCAGTTTCAATACAGCAAGGTATTCAATGATACGTTGTTTAACCTTTTCTAATCCAAAATGATCCTTGTCCAATACGCGCTGTGCACGTTTTAGGTCAAAGTTATCTTTTGTGAACTCATTCCAAGGTAAATCAAGTAGTAATTCCAGGTAATTGATCTGTACCGAATAATCAGGAGCAGCAGGGTTCATACGACCTAGTTTTTCCAGCTCTTTGTTAAAATGTTCAGCAACCTGAACGTCCCATTTCTTCTTTTTAGCACGTAACTCCAAAGCCTCGTACTCTAGGTCGGATGAATTACCACCCAATTCTTCCTGAATAGTTTTAAGTTGTTGGTTTAAGAAATAATCCCTTTGCTGCTTGTCAAGATCTACACGAACCTTAGATTGGATCTGGTTTTTAAGTTCCAGCATTTGCAATTCCAAGGTAAGCAGTTCCATAACCATCATGGCACGCTCCTTAAGGTTAATCATTTCCAGCATCTTTTGTTTATCACTCACATCTGCATTCATATTCGAAGAGATGAAGTTGATTAGAAAAGAAGTGCTTTCTATGTTTTTAAGTGCAATACCTGCTTCACTAGGAATGTTTGGTGATAACTGAATAATCTGGCTCGACATTTCCCTTATGGAAGCTACCAAAGCCTTAAACTCCTTATCAACTTTATGTTTTGATTCCTCAAACTTGCTGATAGTTACCTTAATGTATGGTTCAGATTGTACCTCTTCCAATAAGCGGAAGCGCTGTTTACCCTGAATAATTACCGTAGTATTGCCATCAGGCATTTGTAGCATCTTTATAATATGCGCAACAGTACCAACACTGTTCAATTCCTCAAATGTAGGATCTTCCACAGAAACATCACGCTGTGAAACTACACCAATAATGCGATCACCCTTATAAGCCTCCTTAATAAGTTTGATTGATTTATCCCTTCCAACAGTAATAGGAATAACTACTCCAGGAAATAGAACAGTATTTCTTAGTGGGAGAATTGGTAAAATTTCTGGCGTTTCCTCATTATTCATTTCATCTTCATCTTGCTGGGACATTAATGGAAAGAATTCAGTGTCTTCGTTTATGATAGGTAGTGCGTTGCTAAAATCGAATTGATCTCGTTTACTCATTAAATAAGTCTTTCTAAAATAAAAAACGACAATTTGACAGCATGTCGTTTAAAAATTATTAATTGTGTTGTATACTACTATTTTCAACTCCTGTGCCAAAAAGGGAATAGAGGCTTTTCCCTGTTAAAAAGTCATGCGTCAATAATTAATTAATTTAAAAATCATAATTTGTATTATTTAACGTTTTAGTTAGATATTTGCATGTGGTATGATAGTTGTCTATATCTAACCTTTTAAATATATTTATTTTAAATAGAAGTTAATGAACTATTTCAAGCGAACGATCTTATTGTTATTTGTTTTTTCTGCCAGCAGCACTTTTGCACAAAATAGTGGGTATGATAAACTGGGTATGCAGGCAATGATGAAGGGGGATTACAAAGGTGCTGTTAATCAGCTTGAGAAAGCAGATACTAAAAGCCCTAATAATGCTAACGTATTGAAAATGTTAGGGTATTCTTATTTTCAATGTGGCAATTTTGAAAGCTCTATCGATACTTATAGCCGCTTAATAGTATTAAAACCTTCAGACTATTCTGCTTACTATTACAGAGGTAAAGCAAGACAAAATGTAGCAAATGATCCGAAAGAATCTTTAAACAATATGCGTGATAATTTTTATCAGGCAGCAATTAAAGACTTTACAAAAGCAATTGAGATTAACGGGGAAGAAGATACTCAGTTATTACAAAATAGAGCATTGGCATACAAAGACTATGCAATCTATAAATCTTATAAAATAAAAACGAAAGCAGAAAAAGCAGCATGTATTGCTTTGTTTAATAACTCCATCTCTGATTTTCAAAAGGTTTTGGTAGTGCAGCCACAACGTAAAGACATACTTTCTCTAATCGATTATGTTAAGGCACAGGTTACAAGCCTGAAATAAAATTAAGACCATTATTTATCAGCTAAAGAATTAGCTGCAACATAAAAACCGGGGTATTCATAAATCATGAATACCCCGGTTATGATTTTAACCCTGTCCTAATATTAACACAGACTTAATATTGGAGACATATATTTGCAATGTTAACGAGGCTACAATACCCCACAATTTATTTTTTTATATATTGGACGTTGTTAAATTACAGTTGCTTTACTGTGGTTTCAATTAAAGCATGGAAACATATTCAAAACTTAGTGATGCCGAATTGGTTTCCCTTTTACAAAAAGGAAGTCATAAAGCGTATACAGAAATATACCATAGATATAAGGGTGTCCTGTATAAGCATGCACTAAGGGTTTTAAATAATACAGAAGAAGTAAACGATATTATTCATGAGTTATTTCTTAATCTGTGGGATAGAAGAGAAAAACTATTAGTTTCTGATAAACTTTCTTCCTATTTGTACAGTGCAGTAAGAAACAGAATATTGGATCATATAGCACGTCATAAATTTATAACAAACTATATAGACTCCATTCAGGAATATATTCAGGCAGCTGTTCCTCAAACAGAACAGCAGGTAAGACTAAATGAATTAACTATACTGATAGAAAAAGAGGTGTCTGCCTTACCAAAAAAAATGAAAGAGATATTTGAGATGAGCCGCAATCAGGAATTGTCTCATCGTGAAATAGCTGCCCAGCTTAATATTTCTGATCATACGGTTAAAAAACAAATCAATAATGCCCTAAAAATCCTACGACCTAAAATCAATGCTTTGTTGGTCGGAATCCCATTCTTTTAAAAAAAGTATTTTAATCTTATACCAAGTTCATTCTCATTCGTCTTACCCATAGAAAGCAATCCATGGGCTATGATGAAAAGTAAAGAAGCAATTATACTGCTCCAAAAATATGAAAATGGTACCATCACTAAAGAGGAGTTAGCCCTCTTGGAAAGCTGGTATAACCACAAATCCGCCATTGGTAAAGCAGAAATCTCTGATGAAGAGCTGGAAGCCAACCTGGCAGGTATTTGGAACACACTTCCTCAAGCACCTGAAAATAACAAGAAGAGTATAAAATTATGGCCCAAGATTACCGTTGCTGCCGCTGTATTGGCAATGCTAATCTTTGGTTTTTATTTTTATAACCTATATGAGAAACAGAAAATGGAGGCCATGGCCGCTCTGACGGATGAAATCATACCTGGAGGGAACAAAGCATATTTAACACTGGCAAATGGCAAACGGATCTCATTAACGGAAGCCGAAAATGGTACCCTTGCCGAACAAGAGGGAGTAACCATTACTAAAACCGACGATGGGCAGCTAATATATAATGTGGGGAATACCAGTGCGAAAGTTGGAGCCTCTGCTTTTAATACCATTGAAACACCCAATGGCGGACAATATCAGGTACGCTTACCAGACGGTACTAAAGTATGGTTAAATGCGGCTTCAATGCTGAAATATCCCCTAAACTTCGGAAAAAAGGAACGTAGGGTCGAACTAAATGGTGAGGGTTATTTTGAAGTAGCCGAAAACAAATCAAAGCCTTTTAGGATAAAAACCGATAGACAGGAAGTTACGGTATTAGGTACACATTTTAATGTTAATAATTATAAGGACGAAACAAATACCACAACAACATTATTAACTGGATCAATAAGCTTATTAAATCTTGTATCCTCCGAAAAGGTCATTTTAAAACCTAATGATCAGGGTGTTCTATCTGGAAAAACATTAAATGTGCAACAGGTTAATGCCGAGGACGCGATAGCTTGGAAAAATGGCGAATTCTTATTCAATGATGAACCACTGGAAAGCATCATGAGACAAATCTCCAGATGGTATGATGTTGAAGTAGAGTATATAGGGATTAATCCTACAGACCGTTTTGGAGGATCAATCTCCAGATTTGAAAATGTATCGAATGTACTTGAAAAATTAGAGCTAACAGGTGGTGTACATTTCAAAATTCATAATAGAACAATAATCGTTAGTCACTGACAGAATAACCATCCTTAGTCGCTGATAATTGTAACTAAACAACGCTGAATATAACCAAATTAAAAACCCGAAAAATAAATTAGATGAGCAGAGAAAAATTTACATAGCCCCCCAATTTAAAAGGGTCGAAAAACAAAACGCGCCCTGATTCGCAGTCAGGACACGTCAATTGTTTGGGTCAACCCTAATCCTATAAGGGATTGAATTATTGATGAATATAATGTTGTATTAACCCAAACTTGGTTCAAAGTTATGAAAAATTATACTTTTAACTTAGGCTGTCTGCATATGCGACCGCCGAACAAAATGCTATTGGTTATGAAAATAACAACCATTTTGCTTTTAACGCTAATAATGCAGGTAAGTGCAAGCACTTACGCACAAAAGATAAGCCTGCAAAAAGACAATATCAGTCTTAAAGAGCTATTTAAAGAAATAAAGAAACAAACCGGATACAATGTGGTTTGGAAATCGCAACAACTGGAGAACACAAGCCCTGTTGATGTGAATTTTAAAAATGCTGAGTTAAGAACAGTATTGACACAGGTTCTTTATAGACAAAGGCTTAACTTTACCATAAAAGACAATACCGTTGTCATCAGAAAAGTAGAGCAATCTACTGCTGTAGGTACAAATCAGAACAAAGCCATTATCACTATAACAGGTAGGATTACTGATGAAAATAACGGCCCGCTTCCCGGTGCAAGTGTAAAAGTAAAAGGAAGTACTAAAGTAACATCAACCAATTCAGATGGTAATTATACCCTGACAGATGTACAGGAAACTGCCATCTTACAAATTTCTTTTATAGGTTATAATGCTGTTGAAGAATCTGTTAATGGGCGTAAGATAATTAATGTTAAACTAACTCCAGAACTACAACAGCTTGAGCAACTGGTGGTAGTCGGTTATGGTGTACAAAAGAAAGTAAACCTTACTGGAGCAATTGATCAGGTAGGTGCCGAGGTATTCGAGAATAGACCTACGCCTAATTTGACAAGAGCTTTACAAGGAACGATTCCTAATCTTAATATCCGCATGACTGATGGTAAGCCTACAAGAGGGGCAACCTTTAATGTACGTGGAACAACAACCATTAGTAATGATACAGAACGTAGTGGTGGTGGTGCATTGGTGTTAATAGATGGTATTCCAGGCGATCCAGACTTGCTGAATCCAAATGATATTGAAAATGTAACTGTACTAAAAGATGCCGCTTCTGCCTCGATATACGGAGCCAGAGGTGCTTTTGGTGTGGTTTTAATTACCACGAAATCATCTAAAGAGGGGAAATTACAGGTGCGCTTCAATAGTAGCTACACCCTTAATCAGCAAACGGCAAAACCTGACATGGTTTGGGATGGCTATACCTGGTCAAAAATGTTCCTTGAATCATTTCAGGCCTATAATGATTATACTTCTACACCAACAGGTGTAAACAACGCATTTCCATTTAATCTAGATTACCTGGATGCTTTCCGTAATAGAGTTGAAAATCCTGAACTCGGACTGCCAGAAATAGATATTAATCCGGCCAATGGCAGGTATCGCTATTTTGGAAGTACCAATTGGTTAAATGAGTTATACAGAAATACATCACCAGGAACTGAACAGAACATCAGCTTGTCTAGCGGAACTGAAAAGCTTAATTACTATATCTCCGGACGCTACTTTAAGCAAAATGGAATCTATCGTTACAATCCTGATGATTTCAACAAATATAACTTTAGAGCTAAAGTAGAATTGAAAGTCAACAATTGGTTGAAAATGACGAATAACCTTGATTTCTCAGCTTTCGACTATAAAGAACCTAGAAACTCCATATATGCAAATCATATTTTAAGAAATCTTGCCGATCAGGGTTTCCCTATGGCGGTGATGTATAATCCCGATGGTAGCCTTACCCAACACGCTGCTTTTACAGTTGGCGACTTTAAAACCGGTAACAGCAATAGAAAAGAAGGGGAAAATATGTTGAGGAATACTTTGGGCTTAAAAGCAAATCTGCTGGATAATAATCTAAATATCAATGCGGATTTTACTTTCATGCAACGCAGCAATAAACAGCAAACACAACTTTATCCGGTTACTTATAGCAACACACCAGGTGTGATGGAAACTACAGGTAACAATTATCTGGAACAATACCGTGTTAATGAGCAGTATTATTCTAATAATGTATATGCTGATTATAAAAAGGAAATTAACAAGCACTATATCAAAGGGATGATTGGGTATAACGTGGAATATTCAACAACCAGAAACAATCGTTTAAGACGTGATGGAATATTAAATCCTGAACTTCCAGACTTTAGTTTAATGGATGGGCTGAATTATACCACTACAGGTGGGGGTAAAGACTGGGGCATTTTCGGTGCTTTCTACAGGTTCAATTACATTTATGATAATAGGTATTTGTTTGAATTTAATGGCCGCTATGATGGTTCATCCCGGTTCCCTGCCGATCAGCGTTTCGGATTCTTCCCCTCAGCATCCGCAGGTTGGAGAGTGTCTGAAGAAGCTTTCATGAAGCCCCTGAGAAATTGGGTAGATAACTTTAAAGTAAGAGCATCTTATGGAAGCCTTGCAAATGGTGATATCAGAGATTATTTGTTCTTAACAACTATGGGGACATCAAAATCAGGAGTAATCCTGGATGGCGTATTCCCCTCACAAATTGGCCAGCCAGATGTATTGCCAGCTAAATTAACCTGGGAAACTTCAACAACACTAGACCTGGGGCTAGACCTAAATCTGTTTAAAAATCGATTTACTTTTGTGTTCGATTGGTATAGCAGACAAACTACAGATATGTTTACACCACTACAGCCTTTGCCTAGAACTTTTGGCGCTACAGTACCTAAAGGTAATAATGCAGATCTGGAAACAAAAGGTTGGGAACTTACGCTTGGTTGGGCCGATAAAATCAATACTAGCAGACCAATTGGATATAATCTCCGTTTTGTACTGTCTGATCAGTCATCCTATATCACGAAGTTCAATAACCCTACAATGAGCCTTGGAGGTGATGCTTTCTATAAAGGAATGAGATTGGGCGAAATCTGGGGATATACAACGGAAGGTCTTTTTCAAAATATTGAAGATATCCGTAACCATGCTGATCAAAGCTATATCAGAACTTCACAGGGTAACAATTACCTTCCTGGAGATATTAAGTTTTTTGACCGTAATGGTGATGGGAAAATTAATGATGGGAAAAATACAGTTAATGACCCCGGTGATAAATCTGTCATCGGAAACGATCAAGCCCGATATACGTACGGCGTAAACCTTGGTCTTACCTGGAATAATTTCTCATTCGATGCATTTGTTCAAGGAGTAGGCAAAAGAGATTGGTGGCCAAGTACGGAAGCAGGTTATTTCTGGGGACAATACAATCGTCCTTACGGATTTCTCCCACAACATATTATTGGAAATTACTGGACTCCTGAAAATACAGATGCTTATTTCCCGAGATACAGAGGTTATTTAGCCCAAAATACAAACGGTACCTTACGTAATACACAAACCAGGTACTTACAAGATGCCAGTTATGTTCGACTTAAAAATGTCACCATCGCTTATAATCTTCCAAAAGCATGGTTGTCAAAAGCAAGTATTTCTGGTGCCAGAATTTTTGTAAATGGTCAGAACTTATGGACTTATTCTCCAATGTATAAAATCACTAAAAACTTTGATCCTGAAGTTATAGAGAAAGCTGATCCAGATATTAATGCTAATAATGGTGATGGTTATCGTTATCCAATGCTTAAAAACTTCACTTTCGGAATAGATATAACATTATAGAAATATCCATAAAATCAAAACACGATGAAAAGAATATACATGCTTTTTCTCTTGCTTCCTTGTTTATGGGGATGTAAGAAAATACTAGACCTTAAGCCGGTCGACAAAATGACACCCGAAACAGTATTTAATACTGAAAAGGGGCTCGAGTTATATACGAACTCATTTTATAATGCATCGCAAATATTTCCACAGGCAGATCAGATTTATAAACACGACTTTACAAGTGATAATCTTTCTGATATTGGTGCCGTAAATAATGTATCTACCTATTTGCAAAGTGGTTTTGACTCGAATCAGGCCTCGGGTTGGGATTGGGGGCCATTAAGAAATATCAATTATTTTCTGGAAAATTATGATAATCCAACCATCAGTCAGGAAGCAAGAAATCATTATGGTGGTTTAGCACGACTATTTAGAGCATGGTTCTATTATAATATGGTCAAAAAGTTTGGAGATGTACCATGGTACAGTAAAACATTGAGCGACAACGATCCGGATCTTTATAAAGCACGTGATCCTCGTAAACTGGTAATGGATTCTGTTCTTGCCGACCTTAATTTTGCCAGTACTAATATTCGCGTGGCTAAAAACAATACATCATCACGTATAACCAGAAATGTTGCCCTTGCTTTAAAATCAAGAATCTGTTTGTTTGAAGGAACTATGAGAAAATATCATCCTCAACTTCAACTTAGTAGTAGTGCAAACGACTTTTTAAGAGAAGCGGCAGATGCAGCAGATAAAGTAATGACTAGCGGTATGTATAAAGTATACAATACCAATAATCCTGCTAAAGACTATAGAGCCCTATTTATTAGTGAAAATCCAGTTACCGATGAGGTGATGCTTGCCGTAGGTTACAACAATACCTTAAGGAAATGGCACTCTTCAAACTGGTGGTTTACCAGTGCAACTTATGGTTCAAGATGGAGTCTTACAAAAGATTTTATCAACTCCTATCAGATGCTGAATGGTTCACGCTTTACCGAACAAACGGGATATGCAACGATGAACTTTATGCAGGAAACCCAAAACAGAGACAGAAGATTGGAGCAAACCATCCGAATGGGTAATTATGCCCGAAGTAATGGTACACTTGCAGCTACTGATTTTGGTTATTCTTATACAGGTTATCAGCCGATTAAGTATACATTGGATGATTCTGGACTAGACGGAAAAGCAGAAAGCTATAACTCAATTCCTGTAGTACGCTATGCTGAGGTATTGCTAAATTATGCTGAAGCAAAAGCAGAATTAGGTGAATTTACTTCAGCAGAATGGGGTAAGAGTATCCGTTTGCTTCGTCAGCGTGGTGGTATAACCAATGCCATAATGCCAGCCAGTATGGATACTTATTATCAAAAAGAGTTCTTTCCTGGTATTAGCAATACCGCAATTATCGAAATCCGGAAAGAACGTGCAATTGAATTGGTTGCAGAAGGTTTCAGATATTATGACCTGATCCGTTGGAAAGCAGGACACCTTTTTCAAAAACCATTCAAAGGAATGTATGTACCTGCAATGAATGCCACTATGGATCTTAATAACGATGGAAAACCGGATGTTTCATTTGTAACAGCCAGACCATCAAGCCCTGTTGCAGGAGTGGTTTATTATATCATCAATGGAGGATCATCACAATTAAGTGAGGGAACAAAGGGTAATTTATTATGGCTAAATAATGTAACTAAAGTGTTTGACGAAAGAAGATATTTTTATCCTATTCCTTTAGACCAAGTGGTATTAAGTGGCGAAAATGTAAAACAAAACCCAGGATGGTTACCATTAACACCTTAAAAAAAATATCATGAATCGGAATTTATTAAAATTGTATACTTTGATATTGCTTTCGGTAAACCTATTTACCTCCTGTAAAAAGGTATACGAAAGACAAGAGAAGAAAACATTGGCACCAATTGTTTATGCCACCTATAATGTAAGGACAGATACAGATACTGATGTTGATAATCCCTGGACAGCAAGACGTGAAATGATCACCGATATGGTGGAGAAGCATGGTTTTGAACTGTTTGGAATTCAAGAGGGAAAAGATAATCAGGTAGCAGATTTGGCAACACGTTTACCCCAGTTTAAACATTTCGGAGCCGGAAGAAATAACGGGCTTACAGGTGAGCATGTCGAGATCTTTTATCGTACAGACCTATTTGAGGTGTTAGAAACCGGAGATTTCTGGCTTTCACCAAGACCAGAAAGTCCGGGGCCAGGTTGGGATGCCTCCCTAAACAGGATTTGTACCTGGGGTAGGTTTAAGCAATTAAGTACTGGTACTGAATTTTATGTTTTCAATACCCACATAGATCATCAGGGAGCAATAGCTCAAAGAGAAAGTACTGCATTACTCCTAAAAATGATTCCTAAAATAGCAGGGAACTATCCGGCTTTGTTGAGTGGCGATTTTAACTACGATCAAAATGGAGAAAATTATAAAACACTAAATACCTCCGCAATTTTAAGAGATTGTTATACCAAAGCCGAAAATCCAAATGCACCTAATGGAACACTAAATCTATTCGATGTTAATCGTAAAACTAAAGCGCGTATAGACCATGTGTTTGTTACCCCACAATTTAATGTAGAACAGTACGATATTTTGATCGATACCTATAATGGTAAAATACCATCCGATCATTATCCAGTACGTGTAAAACTAAGTATGTAATTCAATTAAACAGATAAGAAGATGTCAAACAAAAATATATTTATAGGAATAATTGCACTGGCTTCAACAGTTGCATTTGGGTGTAAAAAGATTTATCAGGTAGAAGAAGTACATACCTATGAAACCATAGAAGAAAAACCCGGAGGTGGTGGTAATACAGGCGGTAATGATAACGAGATTAAAGTAATGTCTTATGATATCAATTACACCAATAGAGCTATTAAAGGAACCAATACAGGTGTGTTAGATATTGAGGCTGTTGCTGATGTAATTAACGGCAATAAAGCTGATGTGGTATGTATGCGTCAGGTAGATCAATTTACTACACGTGGACAAATGGATATTGATCAGGCTGCGGTATTGGCAAATTTAACAGGGATGAAGTATTTTTATGCACCAGCTCGTACCGTTAGCGGTGGAACAACTGGTAATGCTGTATTAAGTAGATATCCAATCCTTGAAACAGAAAACATGAAGTTGTTTACAGCGGGAACAGATGAAGCACGCTGTGCCGCAATTGCTGTTTTAGATCTGGGAAGCGGGAAAAAAGTAAGGGTTGTTTCCACACAGTTAGAGTTTGCCAAAGAAGCCAGTAGACTTACTGAAATAGAAGAGCTAAAAGCTAAAATTAAGACTGATGATATGCCTACAATTCTGGCAGGAAATATGACTGCTAATGTGGGTACAGCGTCATTCATCAAATTAACAGAAGCATTCGTACTGTATACTACAGAAACACCTCTGGCTACTTTCTCTTATCCTAATCCAACAACGGTAAGTGATTATATCTTTTATTCATCTACAGCACATTTTAAAGTAATTGATTATCATGTAGCTGGATATGTGCCAAACAGACACGCTCCACTTATTGTGAGCTTTGAATTGAAATAACAATACCCCAAAATAATAAAGCCCCCATAAAGTTTTTAAGCCTAATGGGGGCTTTATATTAGGAAGCCTTTTGTTTATAAAAGCTTGTATTAAAACTTACCTGTTATCTTATAGTTCTTCGCGGAAAGCAGTCTGATTTCCTGCTTTTTATTAATTTGATACAAGCTGTCTGGATAATAAGAAAGCGTATCTGCCGAGCTGTAAAGCATATTTGTCGTCTTAATCAGGATTCTGATTCCAGATACTTTTCCATCTCTTTTAGAAATCAATACCTCTTTTACCGGAACCTTTTTATCATCTGATCTGTAAACTTCCTGATCATTGGTTTTTTCTAGTTGAAATAAGCCTTTCCAGGCACTTCTATTAATATCAGCTTCAGAAAAAATAGAAAGCTCTTTTTCCCAATCGGCTATTCGTGTTTGCTGGGTTTCTGCACTTTCATTAACCATCACTGTTTTTGTAAAAACAGGATTACTTTTATTTAGTCGCAGAGACTCTTTCTCGAAATAACCTTTAAGATCAAAATAACTTAAATCATTCATTTGGTTTTTTTCAGCTGGATTACAGCCAGAAAAAACCAAAAGAACGATAGGTATTAATAAATGTTTTCTCATTAAACAAGACTATTACCGGTCATAATTGCCGGTATTGGAATATCCATTATTCTTAATATAGTAGGAGCAACGTCACCAAGCTTACCATCTGCAATGCTTGTATAATCTTTGTCAACCAAAATACAAGGAACAAGGTTAGTCGTATGAGCTGTATTTACAGAACCATCCCCGTTAACCATATATTCAGAGTTGCCATGATCAGCCAGAATGATAAAAGAATAACCATGTTCAAGTCCTTTGTTTACTACAATCTCTGCACAGCTGTCAGCAGTTTCTACAGCCTTTACAACGGCATCAAAAACACCTGTATGTCCAACCATATCAGGATTGGCAAAGTTCAGACAAACAAAGTCAGGCCAGCCGCTTTCCAGTTCTTTACAAATTGCTTCAGTAATTCCTGCAGCACTCATCTCAGGTTGTAAATCGTAAGTGGCAACTTTTGGAGAGGGGATCATAATCCGTTTCTCATCTTTAAAAACCAACTCACGTCCTCCCGAAAAGAAGAAAGTAACATGTGGGTATTTTTCAGTTTCCGCAATACGGATTTGTTTCTTATGATACTTTTCAAGCACTTCACCTAATGTCTCAGATAAATCGTCTTTAGTAAACATCACCTTTACATTTTCGAAATTTTCATCGTAAGTGGTCATGGTTACATAATAAAGAGGAAGCTTGTGCATACCAAAATCAGGATAATCATTTTGAGTTAACACCGCCGTAATTTCACGACCGCGATCTGTACGGTAATTGAAACAAATTACTACATCACCAGGCTGTATAGTCGCTACAGGTTGTCCATTTTCCTGAGTTACTACCAGTGGTTTTATAAATTCGTCAGTTATTCCATCTTTGTATGATTGCTCAATAGCAGAAGCAGGGTCATTGGTCGCTTGCCCAATTCCATTGGTTAATAGATCGTAGGCTAGCTTTACACGTTCCCAGCGACTATCTCTGTCCATCGCATAATAACGACCAATCAGGCTGGCTATTTTTGCAGATGTTGATTGCAAATGATGTTCAAGGTCTTTTATAAAATTAAGGCCCGAATTAGGGTCTGTATCTCTGCCATCTAAAAAAGCATGTACAAATACATCTTTTAAGCCTTGCTCAGTTGCGGCATCACACAATGCTTTTAAATGATTGATATGAGCATGAACACCCCCATCAGAAGCTAATCCGATAAAGTGAACGGCCTTGTTGTTTTCTTTCGCATAATTGAATGCATCAATCAGCGCAGGGTTTTCAAAAAGGCTCCTGTCGCTTATTGCTTTATTTATTCTTCCCAGTTCCTGGTATACAGTTCTACCAGCGCCAAGATTCATGTGGCCCACTTCAGAGTTGCCCATCTGTCCTGCCGGTAAACCTACCGCCTCGCCAGATGCTTCCAACTTTGAATTAGGGTAGTTTTGAATTAAAGAGTCAAAAAATGGGGTGTTGGCAGCAAAAGCTGCATCCGAATTGTCTTGTTTCCCGTATCCCCAGCCATCAAGAATTAATAGTACTACTTTTTTGTTGTTCATCAGTGGTTCGCTTTGTTTTAATGTATCATTGAACTTAACAAATATAAGCCTAATCAATCTTTTTTTTGAACCAAAAACTATTTCATCATCACTTTATGATCTATTAATGGCATAATTTGTGTGAAGTTCTTATATTAGCTGTATAGAGATGATAAAGCCCCTACTATTTTTATTTATTTTTTTGACGCAATTCCCCTCCTCTTATACGTTTCAAGGCGATATAATAGATAGTTTGTCTGTACAATTTAAAGCTGGTAATGCAAAAGAGATCGCAACTAATTTTTCGTCGACTGTAGAGTTAATCATTATCGATGATGAAGATGTATATTCTAAAGCACAGGCGGAGCAAATTTTAAGGAATTTTTTTACCAAATATCCGCCAACTAAATCAACGGTAATCCATCTGATCAATACCAATCCAAATTTCAGATTTGGTATACTTTCCCTACATACAAAAAATGGAAAATTCAGGGTTTCTATTACTATGAAAAAATCAGCGAGTGCTTTTTTTATAACAGAATTAAGAATAGAGCCTGATAAATAATAGTAAAAATGCTATTTTTGGGTTTAAATATTAATTTTGGATAAACAAATCATAAATCAATTCATAAAAAATGCTATTGCCGAAGATCTTGGCGATGGTGATCATACTTCACTTTCTACTATTCCCGTCCATGCACAAGGTAAAGCCAAACTGCTAATTAAAGAAGACGGAATTATTGCAGGAGTGGAATTGGCACTGGAAATTTTTAAACAAGTAGACGCTAACCTCCATACTGAAGTATTCATCAATGATGGTGAAGCTGTGAAATATGGTGATATCGCTTTAACCGTTTCTGGAAGTTCTCAATCTATTCTCCTTGCCGAACGACTGGTATTAAACTGTATGCAACGCATGAGTGGTATAGCTACCAAAACAAATCATATTGTTCAGCTCCTTTCTGGTTATCAGACACAATTACTGGACACACGTAAAACTACACCCGGATTAAGATATCTAGAAAAATGGGCCGTACGTATTGGTGGAGGGGTTAACCATAGAATTGGCTTGTATGATATGATCCTTATCAAAGACAACCATGTGGATTATGCTGGAGGCATCGCAAATGCAATATATGCAGCTAATCAATATCTAAAAGAAAAAAATAAGCAATTAGAAATCGAGATTGAAGTAAGAAACCTTGCCGAACTGGGAGAGGTGCTTGAAGCGGGGAATATAAATAGAATTATGCTCGATAATTTCAGTTTTGCTGATTTGAAAGAAGCTGTTCGAATTATTGATAAAAAATATATTACGGAAGCATCAGGTGGCATAGTAGAGGAAAATGTTGCTGAATATGCAGCCTGTGGAGTAGATTATATATCAATGGGGGCATTAACACATTCAGTTAAGAGTTTAGACATGAGTTTAAAAGCCGTTTAGGTTATGATTTCTATCTATTCTATTTCGGCAGTACTCCTGGCCTATTTGTTCGGCTCCATACCGACAGCAGTTTGGTTGGGACAGGCATTTTATGGTGTTGATGTAAGGGAGTATGGCAGTGGAAACGCTGGTGCAACCAATACTTTTAGGGTATTAGGTAAGAAAGCAGGTATGGCTGTAATGATTATAGACATTGCAAAAGGCTTTACTGCAACTAAATTAGCCTACTTTATAGGACTCTCTGTTACCGGACCTCAGCACTCAGCTCAGTTTGTGAATTATGAACTTGCATTGGGTGTGACAGCTGTAATGGGACATTTGTTTCCAATATTTGCAGGTTTTAGGGGAGGAAAAGGAGTGGCAACACTTTTTGGAATGATTTTAGCAGTTAATTTCCCGGCAGCAATGCTTTGTGTTCTGGTGTTTGTTACTGTACTTCTGCTTACAAAATATGTGTCATTAAGCTCAATATGCGCAGGTTTTACTTTTCCGTTAAGTATTGTATTTGTGATACAGTCGTCTATTAAGTCAGAGGTTTTATATGGTATGTGTGTTTGTATACTTATTTTAGTGACACACCAGAAAAATATAGAACGATTATTAAAGGGGCGAGAATCCAAAGTATACCTGTTTAAAAAGAAAACTAATTAAACTTAAATCATGAAAAGAATATTAATTGTAGGTGTAACCGCTATTGGGTTAGCCTTATCGTCCTGTTCAACCGTTCCTTTAACGGGCAGGAGCAGATTAAATCTGGTTAGTGATGATCAAGTGTTGCCGATGGCATTTCAGGCTTACAGTACTTTTCTTACCGAAAATAAAAGTGCAGTATTATCTGCATCCAATGCAGAAGCATCAAGGGTTAAAATGGTAGGTAACAAACTAATTGCCTCTGTTAAGACTTACATGAATAACAATAACTACGGCGATCTGATTAAGGATTATAAGTGGGAAGTGAATGTGGTACAAAGTAAAGAACTAAATGCATGGTGTATGCCAGGGGGCAAAATAGTAGTATATACAGGGATTTTACCTGTTACTAAAGATGATGCCGGCCTTGCAACAGTTATGGGACATGAAATTGCACACGCTATTGCCGGTCATAGTGCCGAACGTATGTCGCAGGAAATGGTTTCTCAGGGGGTAGGTTCATTAGGTAGTGTTGCTTTATCCAGGAATCCTAAATCACAATCTATATTCAATACCTTATATGGCGTAGGAACACCTTTAATGATGCTTAAATATTCTCGTAATCAGGAACTTGAAGCAGATAAATTAGGACTGATCTTTATGGCAATGGCAGGGTATAACCCTCAAAATGCAGTTGCTTTCTGGCAAAGAATGTCTACTGCTTCTGCAGGAAGTCAGAAACCAGCTGAGTTTTTAAGTACACACCCTAGTGATGCCACACGTATCGCTCAAATTCAAAGAGCTATACCTGAAGCCCAAAAATATTATAAACCTTAATTGGTTTAATATACAAGTAATCAAAGGCTACCTACAAAAGGTGGCCTTTTTTTGTATCTTGGTTATACAATTCTTAGTGTGGATTTTAAGAACTTAGCGTTTGGATTATCGCAGAAGCTTTTAGTAAACATTCCTCATATTCTGCATATGCATCTGCAGCATAAGTTATGGCACCACCAACCTGAAACGATAAATACTTCTTTTCAGCATCGTACATAATGCTGCGGATAATGACATTAAAGTCAAAATCAGCTTCCGGGTTTATATAGCCAAAAGCACCTGAATAGGCGCCGCGCTTAGTTAATTCGTATTTTTCAATCAATTGCATTGCTTTCACCTTAGGAGCTCCAGTCATAGAACCCATTGGGAAAGTATGTTTAATTGCATCTATGAAATGTAGATTAGGATTCAGTTCACAACTGATGGTCGATATCATCTGATAAACCTGCGGAAAACCATAAATTCCGAAAAGCTCATCCACTTTTACACTTCCACTTAAAGCTGCTTTAGTAAGGTCGTTCCTAACCAGGTCAACTATCATTACATTTTCTGCCTGCTCTTTTGCATTTTCTCTCAATGCAGTTCTGATTTGTAAATCAATTTCAGGATCAGTATTTCGTTTTGCAGTACCTTTTATAGGCTGAGATATCAAACGGTTTTGTCGCTTACATAAATACCTTTCCGGACTGGCAGAAAGAATGTATTGATCTCTGATTTTAAAAAATCCGGCAAATGGGGTGGGAGAGATCTGACACAATCGCTGATAAATTCCAACTGGATCAATAATAGCATGTTCAGCAAAGAATTCCTGACAAAAGTTAACTTCATAGATATCTCCGCGTATAATGTGTTGTTGCAAGGCTTCTACAGTTTTTATATAGTCCGCTTTTGAAATTCTGCTTTGTATATTAATGGGTGAATTTTTTGTATCAGTTGGATCAATCGTGTCAACATATTGATCTATAATCTCTAATACATTTGTTCCACCTAATAATACTTCTATATCGTCTCCTTTTATCGCAATCAAGTATTTTGGAACAAAGAAAAATAGCTCAGGAAAATTAAGCTGGTCTATATTTATAGATTGCAACTGCTCCGTTTCATTTTTTAAATCATAACTAAGCAGGCCAAACATCCAGGTTTTATGTTGCTCATAAAATGCTTTCAGTTCATCAAACTTAAATGCAGTATGCGCATTGAGTTCTGCACTAGTGCCAACGGCAAGCAGCAAATCAAATTTACCGTAACGATCTGTGTAATCATTGGAGTCGAGGATGCAACATACTTCAAAAGTAGCTGCCCATTGTAGCGCTTTTTGTTTAAATGAGGGTAGGTCCTTAACTTTCATTTTAATCTGCGCAAATGTAGCTCATTTATATTATACAAGGTAGTTGCAAAAATAAAAGATCTGGAATTGTATCTTGCAGATTGTTATACAGGTGTTAGGTCCAAATATAATTTATTGAATTCATTATGGAACAGGAGATAAACGAGCTTCCGCGTCGCGAGTTTTTAGGCAATATATCCAAGGTCGGAATATTAGGTAGTTTAGCTGCTTTTTTACCAGGTAGTAGTTCAGCAGAAGTATTGAATGCTTTTACTGCAAAGCCAGCTGAGGGACACATATTCCTGACAAAACCCTATTTGCAGCTTCCAACTGCCGATAGTATGACTATTAGGTGGATTACCAATAAGCTTTGTTATAGTTGGGTAGAATATGGGGAAGGAAATAACCTTGACCAAAAAGCACATGAGGTTAATTACGGTTTGGTCGATGCACATAACAGAATTAACAAAGTATCTTTAAAAGGTTTAAAACCCAATACGGAATATAGCTATCGTGTCCTGGCTAAGGAAATTGTCGACTTTAAACCTTATTCAATGAAGTATGGTGAAACCATTGCCAGTGATACTTTTGTCTTTACCACCCCTTCAATAAACACTCAAACAGTCTCCTGGCTGGTGATGAATGATATTCATGACAGACCTGCATCAATTCCTCATCTGATGAAATTAAATGGAACTGATGAATATGATTACGTGTTTTATAATGGAGATATTTTTGATTTTCAGACAGATGAGCAACAGATTATAGATCATTTGCTAAATCCTTCAACAGAGGTTTTTGCCAGTACTAAACCTTTTATGTTTGTTCGTGGTAATCATGAAACCAGAGGGAAATTCTCAAGAGAACTCCCTGACTATTTCTCTTATAAAGACGATAGGGGCTATTTTGCCTATAAATGGGGACCCGTGTTCAATATCGTTCTGGATACAGGGGAAGATAAACCAGATGATGATCCGGCATATGCAGGGATTGTGGATTTTGATAGTTACAGACAAGAACAGGCAGTTTGGTTGGCAGAAGTGATGAAGTCAAAGGAATTTAAAAAGGCTAAATTTAGAGTGGTAATGATGCATATTCCTCCTTATCATTCTGGAGATTGGCACGGGACAATGCATTGTCGACAATTATTTGCTTCTTTGTTTGAAAAACATAAAGTGAATATGGTGATTTCTGGACATACACACACTTATGGCGTTTGGCCCCCATCTTCGGAGCACCCTTATCCAATCATAATTGGTGGCGGGCCAAAAGAGGGCACGCGCACACTTATAAGAGTGAAAGCTGATCAAAATAAGCTTCAGCTTTTTATGTTAAAGGATGATGGGACAGAGGTAGGAAGCTATACTTGTTTGGCATAAGGCAGGGTTAAAGTTACAAGCGGAAATTTATAAATAACAAAATGGGGTTGAACAACGAAGATGACCTTCAATTAATGACGCTGTTAAAAAAGGGTAGTGAGCGTGCATTTACGGAAATATATAATCGTTATTGGGGGAAATTATTGGCCATCGCTTACAAGCATACCAAGGATAAATCTGCCTCTGAGGAAATTTTGCAAGAAGTGTTTCTAAGCCTTTGGAACAGAAAAGCGATTGTAGAAATTCAATCCCTACAAGGTTATCTAGCTACAGCAGTTAAATTTTCAATTTTTAAGCAACACCAACGACAAAGAAGAAGGTTGGAATTGGAGCGAACGGAATATAATGTTCAGCTCATAAGCGATGATGAAAATGAAATTGATGCCAGGTTTCTCAAAGAATATATAAATGGAATTGTAGAGCAGCTTCCCGAAAAATGTCAGCTTGTGTTTAGATATAGCCGCGAATCTGGTATGAATATCCCTGAAATTGCCCAAGAAATGAATATTGCGGAGAAAACCGTAGAGTCCCACCTTACAAAAGCTTTAAAAACTATCCGTACCAATATCAAGTCTTCTGATCTATTATCTGTAATCATCAGTGTCTCCTTATTTAAATAAATACAAAAATATTATTCGACTAAGGGTAGATGAAGAGTTACGGTACTTCTATAAGAAGACCAGATAACTATGAATGCTCAGGAGATTGATAATTTAATTGAAAAATATTTAAACGGTACGGCTACACCTGAAGAAAGGGAGAAAGTACTGTTATGGTATAGGGGGCAAAATCAAGATGATGTGGAATGGATCTTGGATTCTGCAGAAGAAGAAAACATCATTAAAGATCGGGTATTAAACAATCTAAAAGCTGAGATCAAGAAACAGAAACCAGCTTATTCCTGGTATAGTATTGCCGCTTCTATTGTACTTGTGTTGTCCATCTCTTTATATTTTTGGAAGAATAATCAGGAAACGCTCCCTAAAAGTGCAGTATTAAATGATAGGTATAAAAATGATGTTCCACATGGGGGTAATAAAGCAATTCTTAAACTAGGGGATGGATCAAAAATTACGTTAGACAATACCGAAAATGGATTAATTAGTAATCGTGGGAATGTACTGATCAGTAAAACCGAAGAGGGGCAATTGGTGTACAAGTTTATTGAACAGCCAAATAGCAAGAGTGAAATGAATACTATTTCAACCCCTAAAGGTGGACAATACCAGGTTATTTTATCGGATGGAACCAAAGTTTGGCTGAATGCTGAATCCTCATTGACTTTCCCTACTACATTCTCGGAGGATGAGCGCCAGGTTAAAACTACGGGGGAAATATATTTTGAAGTAGCCAAAGCTTATAAAAAGAAAGGGAAAAGTGGTCAAAGACTCCCTTTTATCGTAGAGACAAATAAGCAAGAAGTAGAAGTATTGGGTACACATTTCAATGTGATGGCCTATGCTGAAGAACAAAAAATAGCCACAACACTCATAGAAGGTTCCGTAAGGGTATCGTCATTAGGTACATCAGGCAATGCTTTGAGTGGTAAAAGTATTTTGCTTGAGCCAGGTCAGCAGGCCAATCTTCGAAATGAACAATTTAATATTACAGCAATTGACACTGAGGAAATCATATCATGGAAGAATGGTTACTTCATGTTCAATAATGAAGACATTAGAAGTGTAATGCGTAAAATATCCAGATGGTATGATGTGGAGGTGGTATATCAAGACAACTCCTACAATAAAGCGTTATGGGGTACAGTATCCCGCTTTCAAAATGTATCAGAGGTATTGAATACATTAGAACTCACAGGAATTATACACTTTAAGATTGAAGGAAGGAGGATCACCGTTATGCCATAAGTTTACTTAATGATGTAAAGTGATCTAAGAAGAAAAAGCCAGGAGTGGTTGCAACACTCCCGGCAGAAGAAGCTTAGGTCCCAATTGAATTAGCCTTTTAATTTCCAAACCAAATTTTAAACCCAAACTTTATCAAAAGTATGAAATTTAATTCTACTCATGTATATGGCAAAAAAAGTCATATACCATTAAGAGTTTTGATGATGATCAACCTAGCCTTTGGCTGGCTCATCCCGACAACTAAAAGACAAATTATAATGCGGGTTAATCTCATTGTTGTTTTATTAATAGCTGGCTTCCTACAAGTTAGCGCGAATGGATTTGCACAAAAAATCACATTGCAAAAGAATAATATTTCGCTTGAAGATGTTTTCAAGGAGATTCGTAAGCAGAGTGGATATAATGTATTGTGCGATGCCCAAATCCTAAAAGGAGCAAAAAAAATCAGTGTTGCGCTGCATGATTCATCAATTGATGCCGTATTGGAAGAGGTATTCAATGGTCTGCCTGTCGAATATACTATTGCCAATAAAACCATCGTCGTCAAAAAAAGCAATTTAAATGCAAATGATGAAGCTAAAAGATATGATGTTGCAGCTCGTAAACTTCAGGAAATGGTAAAAATTGTAGGTACTGTAAAAGATACCATTGGGCGTCCTTTAGTAGGCGTATCAATCACCATCAAAGGTACCAGAATGGGAACGAGTACTGACTTAAATGGAAACTTTGTACTTGAAGCACCTAAAAATGCATCATTAATGATTTCCTATATCAGTTTCGTTACGCAAGAGATTCAGGTAAATAATAGATCTTCAATCAATATTATCTTGAAAGAGGATAATTCTATATTGTCTGAAGTAGCTGTTGTTGGTTTCGGTCAGCAGAGAAAGGTTTCCCTGGTAGGTGCACAATCAACAGTTTCTGCAAAAGATCTGCAGGTGCCGGCAGCCAACCTGACCAATACTCTGGCGGGTAAACTTTCGGGAGTGGTGAGTGTACAAAGAACAAGTGAGCCAGGCTATGACAATGCAGATATCTGGATCAGGGGTATTTCTACTTTTAGTCAAGGTCTGAGCAAACCTCTAGTTTTAGTAGATGGAACGCCAAGAGAAATGGCTAACGTAGATCCTGAAGATATTGAGAACTTTACCGTATTAAAAGATGCTTCTGCAACTGCAATATATGGTGTACGTGGTGCCAATGGTGTAATCATTATCAACACTAAAAAAGGAGCTCCAAGTAAGCCAAAAATAGCTTTCCGCTATTATGAGGGGGCTACTTCATTTACCAAGCTACCAGAGTTTGCAGATGGACCTACGTTTATGAGGATGTCTAACGAAGCGATCACAAATCGTGGGGGACAGCCTTTGTATAGTGACGCTGCTATTCAAACTACCATTGATGGTACAGACCCTGATTTGCATCCTAATGTCGACTGGATGAAAGAATTGTTCAGAGACTACGGTCATCAAAGAAGGGCTAATATAAATGTCTCAGGAGGATCAGATCGTGCAACATATTATATAGGAACCAGTTATTTTGATGAAACTGGGATGTATAAAACTGATGAGACGATTAAATACAATAACAATACTGGTTATAAAAGGTATAACCTAACTTCAAATGTTAGTGTAAAACCTACAAATACAACTACATTGGCACTGGGTGTACAAGGGTATCTTGCTAATGCGAATTATCCGGCTACAGCACAAGGTACAATTTTTGAAAATGCATATTTCGTAACTCCTATTCTTCATCCAATAAGATACTCGGATGGCAAAATTCCGGATGTCCGTTCAGGTACATTGCAAAATCCTTATGCGCTGATGACAGAAACAGGCTATGCGAATCAATGGAGAAATCAGTTGTTTTCTAACCTAAGAGTAACACAGGATCTTCCTTTTATATTAGATGGATTATCAGCTACTGCAATGTTCTCTTTTGACGTATACAATTATACCAGTATGCGTAGAACAAAGACACCAGATACTTATATTGCGACTGGTAGAGATGCTGATGGAAATCTTCAATTTGATCAGACGGCAATAGGTGAACGTTTTTTATCATTTGGAAGAAACAGCATTGGTGACCGCACCATATATGTAGAGGGAGCTTTAAACTATAATAAAAGTTTTGGAAAACATGATGTAGGCGGGCTATTGTTATACAACCAAAGTGATAAAGTAGATTCTCAGGCAGCCAACTTTATTAACTCTCTACCTTTCCGCTTTTTGGGGGTATCCGGTAGGGCCACTTATGGTTACGATAACCGCTATTTTGTAGAGGGTAATTTTGGTTATAACGGAGCCGAAAACTTTGCTCCAAACAAGCGTTATGGATTCTTTCCATCATTCGGATTGGGCTGGGTGATTTCAGAAGAAAGCTTTTTTGGCTCTTTGAAAGATCATGTCCAAATGGCTAAAATCAGGTTCTCTCATGGTTTGGTTGGAAATAGTCTAATCGACGCAAACAGAAGGTTTGCCTATATTTCTACTATCGCAACAACTACAGGTTACTCCTTTGGAAAAGAATATAATAACAATTATACTGGATATGATATTGGCGAATATGGTGTAGATGTACAATGGGAAACGGCTAAGAAAACCAATTTAGGTTTAGATTTAAATATACTTAATAATGCGTTGACGTTTCAGGTAGATTATTTTAAAGAGGTTCGTGAAGGAATTTTCTTGAGAAGAAGTGCTGTCCCTGGCCATCTTGGTTTACAAAACCTACCTTATGGAAACCTTGGTATGATCAATAATGAAGGTGTTGATGGATCTTTTACATTCAATAAAAGGTGGAGATCATTTACATTACAATTATTAGGAAATTTAACATATAACCGTAATAAGATTATTCAAAACGATCAACCTGCACCAACCTACCCATGGATGGATCAACGTGGACGTAAAGTTGGTCAACGTTTTGGTTATCAGGCAATGGGTTTATTTGAGACAGAAGACCAAATTAAAAACGGACCGCTTCATACAGGGATAGTAAAGCCCGGAGATATCCGCTTTCAAGATGTAAACGGTGATGGATTGATCAATAGCTTTGATGCGGTTCCTATTGGCTACGGTACAATTCCTGAGTTGGTATACGGTTTTGGATTTAGCCTGGGTTATAAGCAATTCAGTATTTCGACTTTGTTCCAGGGTGTGGGCAATGTAGACATTAGAATGAATGGTGAAGGTGTAATGCCTTTCCAGGTAGGTCTAAACCGTGGTAATTTATTGTCGAACATCGAAGACAGATGGACCATTGACAACCCAAGTCAGGATGTATTTTATCCTCGCCTTTCTGATGGAAATATTAATAGCAATTATCAATACAGTACCTGGTGGCTTAAAAATGGCAAGTATTTGCGATTGAAAAATTTACAGGTGAACTATGAACTTCCTAAGTCGTTGACTAAGAGAATAAAGGCAGGTAATGCCAGCATTTTTGTGTCTGGTTACAACTTGTTAACATGGAGTCCTTTCGACTTCTGGGATGTTGAATTAGGCGATGGCAGAGGAACACGTTACCCTAATGTCTCTACCTATACTGTAGGAATAAGTCTTAATTTTTAATTCTGTACGAATCATGATTTCATATAAAAATATAACCAAAAATATATCAGTGCTACTGATTTGTCTGGGCTTATTTTCTGCCTGCAAAAAAGACTTTCTAAATCAGGTCCCTGATGATATCATCAACCTGGAAGAAGTTTTTAACAGGCGATTGCTTTCTGAGCAATACTTAGCCAATGTATATAATTACGTACGTGATGAAGCTCACCGGACTAATGATACCCCCTGGGATGTGATTTCGGATGATGTTGATGTTTCTCAAAGAAACGCGCCATTTCAGGTGAATATCGGTAACTGGAATGCTTCTTCAAATTACTGGAATTTCTGGGTACATTATTACAAAGGTATCCGTTCTGCAACTACATTTATTAATAATATAGATGGTAATAAGCAGATCCTGGAAGATCAAAGAGAAGGTCCAAATCTGATTAGAAAATATAAGGCTGAGGCTCGTTTTTTAAGGGCTTTCTTTTATTTCGAACTCTTAAAACAATATGGTCCTTTTATTATTGTTGGCGATGATCCAATTGCTCCGGATTTGTCGGAAGACCATCCGTTAATGCAACTCCCAAGGTCATCTTATGACGAATGTGTGGAATATATCGTTGCACAATTGGATCTTGCTGCACAGGATTTGCCATTACATTTTACAGAGCAACCTGTATTGGATTATGGTAGAGCAACAAAGCTCATGACAATGGCTGTGAAAAGTAGAATGCTTTTATATGCTGCAAGTCCGCTGTTTAATGGTAATACTGATTATGTAGGATTCAACAATAAAGATGGACAACCATTAATGAATACTACCTATTCTGCACAAAAATGGCAACGTGCTGCAGATGCAGCTAAAGCAATCATTGATGTCGGCGAAAGCAAAGGAATTCTGGCACTTCTTAAAAAGAGTACGGCTGGTGTACATGATCCTTTAATTTCTTATCGCGATGTGTTTCTTGATCCATGGAATTCGGAAGTCATCATGAGCCGGAACAACAATACATTAAATAGTTTTGAGCGTACACAAACACCACGTTTGGCAAATGGATTTGCAAGTCTGGGAGCTACTCAACAGTTGGTAGACGATTATAGAATGGCCAATGGTAAAAGAATCAATGAATCAGGTTCAGGCTATGTAGAAAATGGATTTTCTACTACTGCAGGAAAGTATACGAAAGTAGCTACCTATAATATGTATACAAATCGTGAGCCTAGATTTTATGCTACTATTTCTTACAGCGGCAGTTATTGGATCAATACATCAGAAGGATTGAAAGAAATAGGATTGTTCTTAACCGGAGAATCGGGTAAAGGTGGTTCACATGATTATTCTGAAACTGGTTATGTTTTTAGAAAAAACGTACATCCTTCAAGCAACCCAAGACTTTCACAATATGTGAAACGTCCATTATTGATGTATCGTTATGCAGAAACTTTGTTAAACTATGCTGAAGCATTAAATGAAGTAGACCCAGGAAATGCAGATATAGAAAAATATTTAAATGCAATTCGTGAGCGTGGTGGTATTCCGGCAGTGGATGCTGGTCTTACACAAGAAGAAATGAGAGATCAGATTCGCAGAGAAAGAAGAATTGAACTTACTTTAGAACACCTTCGCTACTTTGACACAAGAAGATGGAAGATCGCAGAACAAACTGACGGAGGTCCATTCTATGGAATGAACGTAAATGGTGGTGCATCCAATATAGATCCTATCTTTTTCCAAAGGTCTGTGTTTAAAACAAGAATATTTAGAAAGTCATTCTATCTATTCCCAATCCCTCAAATTGATGTCCAGAAAAATCCAAACTTAGTTCAAAATCCAGGCTGGTAATTATGAAAACATATAAAACAAATATCAGAATAAATGTACTGTTGGCCTTAGGTCTAATAGGTATCTTGGCAAGTTGTAAGCCACAGGACTTTACTGTACCTGATGCAGATCAATATAATAAAGTGTTTATGCAGTCGGCAGCACAAAGCCCCGTTGCTGTAAACGTTGAAATGGAAGACAATTGGTTTAATATTCCATTTGGAGCGGGTTTTGGTGGTGTGAACTTACCACAGTCCGATATCCAGGTTAAATTTAAAGCTGATCCAGCGCTTGTAGCAGCTTATAACCTGGCCAATGGTACAAAGTATCCAATTATGCCTGCAGGAAGCTATGAGCTATCTGAAACCTCAGTAACCGTAAAGAAAGGTTCCTCGAGTAGCAATTCTATTTCACTAAAAGTTAATCCAAGTAAATTCACAGGTATCATAGCGCATTTGCTTCCTATTTCAATAGAAAGTGTGAGCAACGGTACACCGATCAACAATAGCTTGAAAACCACCTATTATCTAGTGAAAGGTAGCTATTCGGTGAACCCATACCCACGTATCAATCGCGCTACATGGTCGATTGCTGATTTTTCTACTGATGAAAATGAGAGTGTAACTGCCGGAGGCCGTGCAATTCATGCCATTGATAATAAATTAACTACATTCTGGGCATCACAATGGCGTGCGGCCAAGCCAAGACCACCGCATCACATTACGATTGATATGGGAGGTGTCGAAAAATTACATGGTGTTTATATCTATAATCGTTTAGATGCAAGTGGGCTCCCTAAATCGAATGGAAACCCTAAAGAGCTGACTATCGAAACTAGTTTAGATGGTATTAACTGGACGTATTTACAGGCCTATTCATCTGTGCCAAATCTGGTGGAAAATGAGCTTTGGTTAGATGTTACACAGGAAGCAAGATTCTTTAGAATTCGGGTAAATCAGTCTCACGCTGATTTTTACGGGACACATATCACAGAAATTAACGCTTTTTAATATCTAAAATAGGGGAGGTCGGCTTAGAACTGTCCTCCCCTTTTTTAACTTATAAATTATGAAAAAAACACTTTTACTTTTTAGCTTGGTAGGGATTTTGCTTTCCTGCGGGAAATCTGGAAATGCTCCTGAAGAGGAGAAAAAGCCTGAGTCTAAACCAGGACCAACCGTTACTGTAATGACTTACAATACATACGGAGCTAGACCGTACACTGGGGTACCTCCGTCAGATTTACCTGCCTTGGCCGCGATTATCAAGCGTGCTAATCCCGATTTAGTAGCCTTACAAGAAATTGATAAAAATACACGTCGTTCAGGTGTAACGGTAGATCAGGCGAAAGAATTGGCGAGCCTTACAGGGATGCATTATTTTTTCGTTAAAGCAATTGACAAAGAAGGAGGTGAATATGGGGACGCTGTTTTATCTAGATGGCCTATAAAAGACCCAAAAGGCTATATCCTTACTACTACGCCTCAATTGGGCGGAGAGTTGAGATCTGTAGCTCGAATCACAGTGGAGCTGGAAGGAAAACAATTTTATTTTATTTCAACTCACCTGGATCATCTTGCGGACGAAGCCAACAGAATTCACCAGGCAAATGAACTTAATGAGTTGCTTAAAACATTTGATAAACCAGTCATTGTTGGAGCAGATTTCAATGCTCTTCCTAGCTCCAAGACTATGGAGATATTAAAAAAACAATTGACCTTAGGCTGTACTAATAATATTTGCCAATTTACATTTCCAGTGCCTACAGCTAATAGAACTATTGATTACATCATGTATGCTCCATTAAATGCCATGAAAGTATTAGATTATAGTGTTTATACTTATGCATCTGAAGAATCTGATCATTATCCTGTTGTTGCAAGGTTTGAAATTAAATAATTTCAAACCAAGTGAGGATTGCACTAAGTGAGTAAATATTTGTTTTAATTAATAATTAAATCTATATTGCAGTGCAATCCAAATAAATTGTCATGAAACACTATGACAAAGGTCTTTTATAAAGAAGAATGTTTCAACGAAAATGGAAACAGAAAAGGATCATTAATAACAAAAAATCAATCAATTTTTTTAGACTGTTGTCAGGCCTAATGGGGCGATTGAGGAGCGCTAAAGGCAACGTCGATTCTAAGATGTACCACCTTCGTATCTCGCTCGTCTTTGTTCGATAAAATATCAAGCGATATACGTCGTATATAGGTATCATATAAAAGGAAATTTCGACACTACTATTCGATCTGTTCAGGATCCCGAAAAAATTCAATCTGACGCAAAAAAAAGGGCGGAATTCTGTTGAATCCCGCCCTTTTTTTAATATGATTATAGAACCTTAAGTCAATTCTAATGTTTGTACTCTATCTGGTCCTACAGAAAGATATTTAATAGGAACATTAAGTTCTTTCTCTAAATAAGAAATGTAGTTTTTAAGTGCATCTGGGATTTCTTCCACTTTGCTTACTTTAGTCACATCAGTTTTCCAACCTTCAATTTCTTTTAAAATCGGCTTAGGTTGAACTGTGATGATATCATATGGCATATAGTCGATAACCTCACCATTATGCTCATAATGTGTACATACGTTAATGGTATCAAAACCATCTAATACGTCAGCTTTCATCATGATTAATTCAGTAACACCATTTAGCATGATTGCATATTTCAATGCAGGTAGATCAATCCAACCACAACGACGTGCACGTCCTGTAGTTGCACCAAACTCATGTCCAACCTGACGTAAAGTTTCACCAACCTCATCATCAAGCTCAGTAGGGAAAGGACCACCACCAACACGTGTACAGTAAGCTTTAAAAATACCGTATACATGTCCCACTTTATTTGGAGCAATACCTAATCCGGTACATGCACCAGCAGTTGTGGTGTTGGATGAAGTTACAAAAGGATAAGAACCAAAGTCGATGTCCAACAATGTTCCTTGTGCACCTTCAGCAAGTACAGTTTTCCCTTCTTTTAAGTAACCATTTACAAAATGTTCACTATCTACATGAGGGATATTCTTAATGAATTCGATAGCTTCAAAGAAAGCAGCTTCTTTTTCAGTCAGATCATATTCAAACTCATAATGAGAAAGTATTTCTTTGTGTTTCTCTACCAGTTTATTATAACGTTCTTTAAAATCAGGTAATGTAGTATCACCAATTCTAAGACCGTTACGTCCGGTTTTGTCCATGTAAGTAGGGCCAATTCCTTTTAAGGTAGAACCAATTTTATCTTTACCCATCTTTTGCTCATTTGCTGCATCCAGCAATTGGTGAGTAGGTAAAATAAGGTGAGCTTTACGGGCAATTACCAATTTGCCTTTAGCAATTGGATCATGACCTGCTGTTTTCAGGTTGTCAAGTTCCCTTTTTAAAATGATGGGATCGATTACCACACCATTTCCAATAAGGTTCATTGTTTTTTCATTAAAGATACCAGATGGAATGGTGTTTAAAACAAACTTTTTGCCATCAAACTCTAAAGTATGTCCGGCATTCGGACCGCCTTGAAAACGAGCTATCAAATCATATTGTGGACTTAGTACGTCAACAATTTTTCCCTTGCCTTCATCGCCCCATTGCAGGCCCAGAAGCACGTCTACTTGCGTCATTATTTTAATTTAAAAATGGAAATATTACAATTGGTTAACTTGCGTGTTTAATGTCAGCGTCTTGATTGTCCTTAGCTGTTTTAGCAGTACAATCAAAACAAACTCCATAAAGATTTAAAGAGTGATGTTTGATCTCAAATTTTAACAATTCACCTACCATACTTTGTATCTGGTGAATACGTGGATCACAGAATTCAACAACCTTTCCACAATCAATACAAATGATGTGGTCATGTTGGTGATATCCATATGATTTTTCAAATTGAGCCATGTTTTTACCAAACTGATGTTTGGTAACCAGGTCACATGAAACCAATAACTCTAAAGTATTGTATACCGTAGCCCTGCTCACACGGTATTTCTGATTTTTCATGTGGATATAAAGCGTCTCTACATCAAAATGATCATCTCTTGAGTAAATTTCTTCTAAGATGGCAAAACGCTCAGGTGTTTTTCTCAGACTTTTATTTTCGAGGTAGGCTTCAAATATTTTCCTAACTAACTCGCTGTTGTGGTTTGTCGACATAGTTTTTAAACTCCTTTCAAAGGTACCAATTTTTTATATAAACGGTATGATTTATTGTTTTTTTTAGGCATCAAAGCGGGTAACACCTGTTACACCTTTTACTTCTAACAGATTTTTAATCAGGTTATCAAGATGTTCCTTGTCATTTACAAAGATCATAATTGAGCCGTCAAAAATACCATTATCCGTATCTATAGTCAAGGAACGCATATTTACCTTAAAATCATTGGAGATCACTTTAGTAATATTATTGATCAATCCAACATCATCAATACCAATAATGTGTAATCCTGTTAAGAAAGTTAATTCTTTCTGACTGTTCCATTTTGCTTTTACAATTCGATAACCATAGTTGGCCATCAGCTGTGCAGCATTCGGACAATTCGTACGGTGTATTTTTATACCTTCATTAACGGTAACAAAACCAAAAACATCATCGCCAGGTATAGGGTTACAGCATGCCGCAAGGGTATAATCTATCTTTTGTAAATCTTCACCAATTAATAGGATGTCTGATTCCGGCCCTTTTATTTTATGTAATAAAGCATCAATCTGCTGATTGTCGCTTTTTTCTGCTCCCCGGTTTTCAATCTCTTTCTCACTAGCCAGGTAATCTTTTAAATCTTTTAATTCAATCTTACCTTTTGAAACCGCAATAAAGAGGTCTTGAGTAGATTGTAGTTTAAAGAAGTAGCTGATCTTGTTTAAGTTATCTGTGTTGTAAGTGATCTTTAACGATTTCATTTTGCGTTCCAGGGTTTCTTTACCCAGTTCAGCAATTTTTCTTTTCTCCTCTTTTAAAGAAGATTTGATCTTTGATTTCGCTTTGGCAGTGACAACAATATTAAGCCAATCTTCTTTAGGTGATTGCTTGCTAGAAGTGATAATTTCTACCTGATCACCATTTTGCAGTTTGTGCGACAAAGGAACCAGCTTGTGGTTTACTTTCGCGCCAATACATTTTGCACCAACATCTGTGTGTATCTCAAATGCAAAATCGAGTGCAGTAGCACCCAAAGGTAATTGTAACAATGCACCCTTAGGCGTAAAAATAAAGATCTCATCCGAGAACAGGTTCATTTTAAAATCATCCAGAAAGTCCAGTGCATTCGCTTCCGGATTATTCAGCATCTCACGTACTTTCATAATCCATTGGTCAAGACCATTGTCATTGCTGGATTCTTTATATTTCCAATGCGCTGCAAATCCTTTCTCTGCAATTTCATTCATGCGTTGTGTACGGATTTGTACTTCAACCCATTGCCCTTTTGGCCCCATGACAGTAGTATGCAAGGATTCATATCCGTTTCCTTTTGGCGAAGAAACCCAGTCGCGCAAACGATCAGGATTGGGGCGGTATAAATCAGTCACTATAGAATAAGCTTTCCAACAGTCTGCTTTTTCATTTTCAGCAGCACTATCCAGGATAATTCTAACAGCAAAAAGATCATACACTTCATCAAATGGAATGTTTTTGCTTTTCATCTTATTCCAAATAGAATGGATAGATTTTGGTCGGCCGTAAATATCAGCTGTTAAGCCCTGCTCTGCCAGTATTTCATTTATAGGTTCTACAAACCGTTTGATAAATAAGGTTCTTTCTGCCTTTTTCTCATTCAGTTGTGTAGCAATGTATTTATAAGTGTCAGGTTCCAGATATTTCATCGAAAGATCCTCCAACTCAGATTTGATAGCATATAAACCTAAACGATGTGCCAGTGGAGCATATAAATAAATGGTTTCAGAAGCAATTTTGAGTTGCTTTTGTCTGGGCATAAAATCCATAGTCCGCATATTATGCAGTCTATCGGCCAGTTTGATTAGAATCACCCTTACATCATCAGCAAGCGTAAGCAACATTTTTCTGAAGTTCTCTGCTTGTAAGGAGCTGTTATAATCAAAAACACCTGATATTTTTGTTAGCCCATCAATAATTTTGGTAGTCTTTTTACCAAATTCACGTTCAATATCTTCTAGAGTTATGTCTGTATCTTCTACAACATCGTGCAATAAAGCACATACAATTGAAGTTGTACCTAAGCCAATCTCTTCTGCTGCAATCTGTGCTACTGCAATTGGGTGGTAAATATAAGGTTCACCAGATTTTCTCCGCATATTTTTATGGCTCTCCAATGCCATATCAAATGCCTTTCTAATTTCCTTTTTATCGCCACGCTGCATGGTTGGCTTACAGGCACGCAAAAGAGCACGGTATCTTTTCAGTATCTCTTGTTTTTCCGCTTCTAAATCTATCACTAATGCGTTCTTCATTGTAGTATAGTTGTTTTTTTTATTCAGTTCAGGTTAGTTTTATCTAATTTTGCTATCCCTTTAATATAAGTCTTTTTACAAATATTAAAACAATTACAGACAATAATTCGACCAAATGATTGGTTATCCTAAATCGGTATTTATTAAATGCATCAAATAATCCTGGTCCAAGGGATTATAGGTTACAACATTCAGATAATTACGTAGGGAGTTATTGTATTATTTACGTAAAAAATATACCTATTTATGTCGAAAACGGTATATTAGATTGTTATTGGAACAAAAATATAAAATTAGCCCTAAATTGCAGGAACTTATAAAATTATGAATTTTTACAGGTTGTTTATTCCTTTAATTGTCATTATTACAAGTACTTCTGCTGAAGCACAGGAGGGGTCTGTGCCTATCAAAATGCCTGTGTTAGGAAAAAATGATACAATAAGAGTTGCTGGTACCAATGACAATGGAGAGATGATTCCCTGGATTTCATTAAAAGAGGTGGAGATTTATGGCACAAGAATCTTCAAATCACCGGCAGAACAGGCAGCGTACAATCGTTTACGGTATAATGTAATGAAAGTAATGCCTTATGCTTTGTTTGCCAAGAGACGATATGAACAGCTGGAAAGAGATCTTGCGATTACAGCTGATAAAAAGGAACAGAAAAAACTGGTTAAACAGTGTGATAAAGAGATAAAGGAGATGTTTAATCGGGAAATTAAGGAATTAACAATTAGTCAGGGACAAATTTTAACAAAATTAATAGACAGGGAAATTGGGCGTACCACCTTTGAGATTATAAAAGAAACAAAGGGAGGAGTTACTGCATTTTTATACCAATCTGTAGCACGGGTAGTGGGGCATAATTTGAAAAGTACGTATAGCCCGGAAGAAGACAGAGATATTGAATCTATTATTATTTCCTCAGGATTTTACCATTAATACTATGTTTGACGAATCTAAAAGCATACACCAGTTTAAGGTGAGACTAATCAATGGAACAGAGAGAAACCTTTCTGATTATAAAAATAAGGTATTATTGATTGTTAATATAGCTTCTGGCTGTGGTTTTGCACCTCAGTTGAAAGAACTGCAGCAATTGCAAGAAGAATTAGGTACTGAGAATTTCCAAATTCTTGGTTTTCCATCAAATGACTTTGGTCGACAGGAACCATTGGAGGGTAAGGAAATACAAACATTTTGCGAATTAAATCATGGGGTTAAGTTTCCAGTATTTGCAAAAATTATGGTTAGAGGTGAACAGGCTCATCCATTATTTAAATTTCTTACACAAAGATCTACACCACGTTGGAATTTTCATAAATACCTGATCAACAAGGATGGGGAGGTGGTAGATTACTTTTTCCCATTTACAAAGCCGCTATCTTCTAAAATAAAGAAGAAGATTCAGCGACTATTTTAATTATTAAAGCATAATATGAAGTTAGATATATTGGTCCTTGCCGTCCACCCGGACGATGCGGAATTAGGATGTTCCGGAACTATTTTAAAACACATTGCATTAGGAAAAAAAGTAGGAATTATTGATTTCACCCGGGGTGAGCTTGGTACAAGAGGATCAGCAGAGATCAGAGATGTTGAAGCTGCTGATTCGGCAAAAATTATGGGTCTTCATGCGCGTGAAAATCTTGGATTCAGAGACGGTTTTTTTGAAAATAATGAAGCGCATCAGTTGGAAGTAGTCAAAATGCTTCGTAAATATCAACCTGAAATAGTGTTGACAAATGCTTTGCACGACAGGCATCCTGATCATGGTCGCGCAGGAGACTTGGCTAATGATGCCTGTTTTTTAGCAGGACTAGCTAAAATTGAAACGAATATTGATGGAGAGACACAAGTGGCCTGGAGGCCAAAGATGGTGTTACAGTATATTCAGGACCGTTATATTGAACCTGATATTATTATAGACATTACTCCCTATTTTGAGACTAAAATAGCTGCCATTAAGGCTTTTAAAACTCAATTCTTTAATCCAGCTCTTGATGAACCTGATACTTATATCTCCTCACCAGAATTTTTCGAAAGTGTAATTGGTCGTGCTCGTGAATTTGGTAAAACTGTTGGTGGAACTTATGGAGAGGGTTTTACTTCTCGTAAACTTTTGGGCGTTGATAACCTCTTTAACCTGAGATAGTTATTTTTTAATATTTAACTGGATATAACAAAAGTCCTAGTATATTGTTTAAATTAAAACTGTATACTATGGCTAATATCTTTTCTTCTTTAAAAAATGCTTATACCCTTTTTAAAACTGTAGATTTTCAGAAACTGGAAGCACTATCTCAAAAGGTAGACCTGACCAAGATGATGGATTCGGTTTCTAATTTGGATGAAACCCAGTTACAAGGGTTGATGAAAATGATCGGAACACCTCATAAAAAGCGGGAATTACCTGCTATAGAGGGCGATTTTTATCATCTCGGTGATGAAGCTCTTAAAGATGAGGACCGGGCTTTGCAACTCCATGTAAGGGACTTTCTTGAAAGAGAAGTTAAACCATTGGTCAACAAATACTGGTTAAAAGCTGAATTTCCTTTTGAACTGATACCAAAAATTGCAGAACTGAATATTTGTGGACTTACCTATCAGGGCTATGGTTGTCCGGGTAAAACCAATTTAATGGAGGGGATGTTGGCAATGGAAATGGCTAGAGTTGATACTTCCATGTCTACTTTTTTCGGTGTACAGAGTGGTCTGGCTATGGGTTCTATATATTTATTGGGTTCTGAGGCACAGAAGCAGCAATGGTTGCCTGATATGCAGCAGATGAAAATTATTGGTGCTTTCGGTTTAACGGAGCCTGATGTAGGTTCTGGAGTGGCAGGTGGTTTAACAACTACAGCGAAAAGACAGGGTAATAAATGGATTTTGAATGGGCAGAAGAAATGGATTGGTAATGCTACATTTTCAGATATTACAATCATCTGGGCTCGCGATCTTGATGATAACCAGGTGAAAGGTTTTCTGGTTAGAAAGGGGACGAAAGGTTTTGCTGTCGAAAAAATGCAGGATAAAATGGCTTTGCGTATTGTACAGAACGGTTTGATCACCTTAACTGATTGTGAGGTGGATGAAGAGGATCGTTTGCAAAATGCCAATTCTTTTAAAGATACAGCCAAGGTATTGAAGATGACCAGGGCAGGAGTAGCCTGGCAGGCTGTTGGCTGTGCCAGGGGAGCTTATGAAAGTGCATTAGCTTATACGCGCACCAGAAAACAGTTCGGTAAGCCTATCGCTTCTTATCAACTGATACAAAATCATCTGGTAGAAATGTTGTCTAACTTAACCGCTATGCAAACCATGTGCTTCCGTCTTTCTCAATTACAGGATCAGGGCTTATTAACGGATGAACATGCCTCACTGGCTAAGGTGTTTTGTTCCATGCGTACACGCGATGTAGTGAGCAGAGCCAGAGAGGTGATGGGTGGTAATGGTATTTTATTGGAATATGATGTGGCCCGTTTTGTGGCCGATGCTGAAGCTATTTATTCTTACGAGGGTACAAAAGAAATCAATACTTTGATTGTTGGTCGGGCCATCACCGGCTTTTCTGCATTCGTTTAAGACTTAAACCCTCGCTTTATTTAAAAGGTTTTTCCTCAATACTCGTATTGCCCATTGCGGTTTTTTCGTATAGTGCAATACAATATTGATTAAAGCGGGGATCGAAGTTTACCTTGCCTGCATAAAGGTTTTCCGGTACTGGAAAACCTTCTAAAAAGAAATATACTTTAGTATTGCCTCCTTTATGGTGAGGCATAAAATTGCCATAAGTTTCCATTTCGGCGGCAGATGTATCTTTTATGGTTACAGCAAAAACATGCTGTATTGGTCCGGTGTTGTTTTCGTTACGATAATGAGCGATTTCTTTAAAACCGCCTTTTAAATCATTTACACCAGGTTGCATAAAAGTTCCTTTTACCATCCATATAACCAATACAAGGACAAGTATTGCCAGAAATGTATTCAGTTTTTTATTACCCATTATAAGCTAGGTAATATATTGTCCATCACTGCCAAACCCTCATCAATATGCTTTTTCTCTATACATAAAGCAGGTCTGAAGCGTATGGTTTGATTGCCGCAGCCTAAAAACATCACATTGTTTTCCAGCCCTTTTTTGATAAAAGTATCACGTATTTCTTTGCTTGTAAAGTCGAAAGCCACTAACAGCCCTTTCCCACGAACATTGCTCATAATGCTATATTTGCTGGCTAATTTGTGTAATCCGTCTTGTAAATATTGGCCCATAATGGCTGCATTCTCACAAAGGTTATCTTCGGCAATAATCTGCAGAATTTGAGAAGACCTAACCATATCTACCAGGTTTCCTCCCCAGGTAGAGTTGATTCTTGAAGATACTTTAAACACATTTTGTGGTATCTGATCTACTTTATTGCCAACTAATATACCACAAACCTGCATCTTTTTACCGAATGCAAGAATGTCGGGTCTTGCTTTTTCAGAAAAATGCTGATGACACCAGAATTTTCCGGTTAGTCCAACACCTGTCTGTACCTCATCATAAATCAGAAAAGCATCATGCTCATCTGCCAGAGCTTTCAGCTGGATTAAAAATTCTTCACGCAAATGATTGTCGCCACCTTCAGATTGTACCGGTTCAATGATGATGGCACAAATGTCATCTTTATGGTCAGCAAATGCTTGTTTAACCTGAGCAATAGATGCGGTTTCGGTTTCAATTGCAGTTTTTAAATTGTCATCCTGTAGGGGGAACTTAACAACAGGAACAGGTACTCTTGGCCAGTCGAATTTGGCAAACCATTTGGTTTTATCAGGCAATGTATTAGTCAGACTTAAGGTATAACCTGTTCTGCCATGAAAAGCTTTTTCAAAGTGTAATACCTTAAATCCTCTTTCTTCTTTATATCCTTTAGCAAAGTTTTTCTGAACTTTCCAGTCCATCGCTACTTTAATAGCATTTTCAACTGCTAAACCACCTCCTGCAATAAAGAAAGCATGTGGTAGATAATCAGGAATACCATGTTTAGAAAAGGTATCCACAAATTGAGCATATTGTTGTGTATATACGTCTGAATTTGATGGGTTTGCCAATGCCGCTTGTAAAAGGTTTTTCTTGAAAACTTCATCATTGATCATCTTTGGATGATTATAACCTAAAGGTACTGATGCAAAACAAGTGAAAAAGTCTAGTATTTTGCGGTTATTTTTAGAGTCATAAATATAAGCACCTTGACTTTTCTCCATGTCATAAGTCAAATCAAATCCATCTGCTAAAATGTGTTTGCTAAGTGTCTCGTTTACCTGATCTGGAGTTATTGTTAGTTCATACATAGATTAAGTTTTTGGTATGACCCAAATGTAATAAAAACCGCCAAATTAACAAATGCAGGCGCTTTTTTCGGGAATTAAGCAAAATATAGGTTTAAACTGTTTAAAGTATGTTTTTGAAATGAAATGAATTTTGGTCTGACAAATGTGATACAAACTTGTGACTTAAGTAAGACCTGTTTTCTCATTTTTAATTGATTTTGTTTGAAAAATCAGTAAAACGGTGATGGTAATCGCAATTTTTACCGGAGGTTTTAGCTTTAATATTTTTTCTCCCTAAGAATGAACAATTTGAATAATATAAAAACACTGCTTGTATGGATTTAAAAAAACGAAATAATGAAGAAAGATGATTAGAAAAATAGATTTTAGTTGTTATTGTTATTAGAATAATTCTTATCTTCACAGTGAGAGCGTTAGTTTGGGGGGTAGTAAGCGGTAGGTTTACGCCCCTTTCCTTTTTTATAGCATTTTTGGTATAACGAATAATGTTGAATAAATAGGGAGAAAGTTTAAATATACTTAACTGGAGTTGAGTATTTAAAGCTGGTATCATTTAATAGTTTAAGTTCTAAAACAGAATCCTGATATATCTTTTTTAAGGCCATAAACAGGTCTACTGTAAATTCTCTAACCTCTTGATTAATCCCCTCATTTTCAATTAATGTTCCTAATGAATGAAGAATGATCTGGTCGAACTGAGTTAGGGTGACCAATGTTTTTTTACCATATTTTCGGTATTTCATTGAAGTATCCCAGAAGCAGCCGTGGCGCAAGGCATGACAGGTTAATCTGTCTTTTCTAATGGCGTCGGTAAGAAATGCAAATACGTTATCAGTTAACGTTAATTTAATTGTCAGATCATATTTGTAAGAATATTCCATACAGGTAGTATTAAGTTAGTCATAAGAATAAATTTTCAAGTCTTGTAGGTAAAGTTAATATTAAGGAAGCTATGTGTTTTGTATGTTGCTAGTAATGAGCAAGTTGAACAGGGGTGTGGCTTTTTTATTATTGCCTTACACAAACCATTTATAAAAATGACTGTTAATAAGGGTATGTACACTACAATAAAATCAATTCAGCAAGCGGGCATAAATACTGTCCGTACCTTATCAATAGATGCAGTTCAAAAAGCTAATTCGGGTCACCCTGGTACACCTATGGGCCTTGCTCCTGTTGGTCATGTATTATGGACGGAGTGTATGAATTACAATCCTGAGAATCCAGAATGGGTAAACCGTGACCGTTTTATTTTATCGGCAGGGCATGCCTGTATGTTGCAATATAGTTTTTTATATTTAACTGGCTATAAGGTTAGCTTAAATGATTTAAAAAATTTCAGACAACTACACAGTAGAACCGCAGGTCACCCAGAGTATGGCTTATTGCCCGGAATTGAAGTCACAACTGGACCTTTAGGACAGGGATTTGCTAATGGGGTAGGCTTTGCCATAGCACAACAACACCTTGCTTCTCGCTTTAATAAACCCGGTTTTGATATCTTTAATTACAAAATATATGCGATTTGTAGTGATGGTGATATGATGGAAGGCATTTCCTCTGAGGCAGCTTCTATTGCTGGTCATTTGCAACTAGGTAATCTGATCTATTTATACGACGACAATCAAATTACCATAGAGGGTAAAACGGATCTCACATTTAATGAAGATGTAGTGCAACGTTTTGAAGCGTATGGTTGGCATGTACAGGTGGTTGGGGATGGAAATGATATTGAGTCACTTGCTACAGCCATAAAAAACGCGCAAAAGGAGACAGGTCGTCCATCATTAATTAAAGTGCGGACTCATATTGGTTATGGTAGTCCAAATAAGGTTGACACAGCCGCGGCTCATGGTGCACCACTTGGTGAAGCTGAGATCCGTTTGGTAAAGGAAAATTTTGGTCTTAATCCTGATAAAAGTTTTGACGTATCTACTGAAGTTCTTGATTATTACAGAAAAGTTGGTAAAAAAGGACAGCAAAAGGAATCAGATTGGAATGAGCTATATAAGAGATATAAAAAAGAGTATCCAGATCTGGCTAAAGCATATGAGCTGACAAGTAGTGGTCAGCTTCCTGATGGTTGGGATAAAGATTTGCCTGTTTATAAAGCTGGCGAAAATGTTGCTACGCGTAAAGCTTCGGGTAAAGTCTTGAATGCAATTGCCGATAAATTACCGAATTTAATGGGTGGCTCGGCAGATCTTTCACCTTCTACAGATACAGACCTAAAAGGTTATCAATCTTTTTCAGCAAAAAATCCTGAGGGACGTATTTTTCATTTTGGCATCCGGGAACATGCCATGGGTGCAATTTTGAATGGGATGGCATTGAGTAAATGTATTATTCCATACGGAGCAACTTTTCTAATATTTTATGATTATATGAGACCTGCAGTAAGGTTGGCTGCAATTATGAAGATCAAACCGATCTTTATTTATACCCATGATAGTATAGGATTAGGTGAGGATGGAACTACCCATCAGCCGGTAGAGCAACTATTGGGACTGAGGTCTGTTCCTAATGTATTGATGATCCGTCCCGCTGATGCAAATGAGACTGTTGCTGCATGGCGCGCAGCGCTTGAACATACTGCTGGTCCTGTGGCACTGATCTTAACCAGACAAGAATTACCTGTGATCGATCAAGAGAAATATACCAAAGCAAAAGAACTTAAAAAAGGTGCCTATATCCTCTCAGAATCTGAAAAAACACCACAGCTCATATTAATTGGTACAGGGTCTGAGGTTCATTTATTACTGGAAGCACAGGAACGATTGAAAGCAAAAAAAATTGCTGCACGTGTGGTAAGTATGCCTTCATGGGAGTTGTTTGAACAACAGACTGCAGCTTATAAAGAAAAAGTATTTCCTAAGGCATTAAGAAAACGCCTTGCTGTAGAAGCAGGATCGGCATTGGGATGGCATAAGTATGTGACCGACGAGGGAGATATTATTGGAGTCAACAAATTTGGTGAATCCGCTCCTGGTGAGGAAGTAATGAATGAATATGGTTTTTCTGTAGAAAATATAGTGAAGAGGGCAGTAGAGCTATTGTCTTAAAGTATGAGTTAAAACAATTTCTCAATTTCTAATGTTTAAATATTAGGTATTTAATTAAAAATAAAAGGAAATGGGAACATTAGTAATCGTTATTGCTATAATTATTTTGCTATTCTTCATGGGAGTGAAGATAGTTAGACCAACACATAGGGGCCTGATAGAGCGGCTTGGAAAATATATCAAATTTGCACAACCCGGTTTTCACTGGGTGATCCCTTTTATTGACAAAATGTATGTGATAAATACAACTGAACAGATGGTTGATGCACAGCCACAGGAAATTATTACAAACGATAATTTGAATGCAAGTGTGGATGCGCAGGTTTATTTCAGAGTGTTGGAAACTGAAGACAATGTGAAAAGCTCTCAATACAATGTTAATAACTACAAATTGCAGATTGTAAATCTGGCACGTACAACACTACGTAATATTATTGGAACACTTACTTTAAGGTCAGCAAATAGTGAAAGGGGTAAGATCAATGCAGAATTACACAATACTCTACGAAATGAAACGGCAAGCTGGGGAATTATAATTGTACGTACAGAATTGAAAGAAATAGATCCACCAAGGGATGTGCAGGAGACCATGAATAAGGTTGTAAAAGCGGAAAATGAGAAAATAGCGGCGATAGATTATGCTACTGCAACCGAGACTGCAGCAGATGGTGTGAAACGGGCGAAGATTAAAGAAGCAGAGGGTTCAAAAAGAGCAAAGATATTACATGCTGAGGGTGATGCTGAGGCGATTAAGCTAGTGAATGAGGCGGCTAATGAATATTTTGTTGGCAATGCACAATTGTTAAGAAAGTTGGAAACCGTGGAGAACTCAATGCGTTCGAATGCCAAAATTGTCATCCCTACAGGAACAGAATTGGTAAATGTTATTGGTGAAATGGCTGGAGTATTACCCTTAAATATGAAGAAAGACACGACTCGTGAACGTGAAAAGTTATCAAATGAAGATTAAGTAAATACAGTGATTTTAATATGAAAGGAATAAAAGTAGTTTTTTCTGATGTGGGCGGAGTATTGTTAAATAATGGTTGGGGCCATGAATCCCGACAAGATGCAGCACGTAAGTTTAACCTCAACTATGAAGAAATGGAAGTTCTGCATAGTTTTATCTTCAATGTTTACGAGATCGGTAAAATTACACTGGATGCTTATCTTGATACCGTGGTATTTAACCATCCAAGGGATTTTTCTAAAGAAGAGTTTAAGTCTTTTATGTTTGAGCAATCGGTAGAATTACCTGATTTGCTTCAATGGTTGAAAGATTGGAAAAGAAGCTGTGGTGTAAGGTTAATTTCTATCAATAATGAAGGCCGGGAACTAAATAATTACCGTATAGATAAATTTGGTTTACACGATTGCTTTGATGCTTTTATCTCCTCTTGTGAGGTTGGAATGAGAAAGCCTGATCCCGGTATTTTTAACCTTGCTATGGGTATTGCTCAGGTTTCAGTTGAAGAATGTATCTATTTTGATGATCGGTTAATGTTGGCACAGGCCGCACAAAAACAAGGTATACGTAGCTATCACCATCAGGATTTTATTACCACCAAAAATATATTGGAACAAATTAATTCTTAATTATGAGGATACATGATCTTAAAAATACAGCACAAAGGCTAATGGATGAGGGTAAAGGTCTGTTGGCTATGGATGAAAGTCTTGGCACCTGTAATAAGCGTTTTAAAGCCCTCAATATTCCCCAAACAGAAGAATATCGCAGAAAATATAGAGAACTGATTGTAACTACTCCAAACTTGGAAGATTGTATAAGCGGGACTATACTTTTCGAAGAAACGATTCATCAAAAGACAGATGCAGGTGTGCCGTTTTTAACTGTACTTCAGGATAAAGGTATCATTCCAGGGATAAAAGTAGATCAGGGAACAGTTCCATTAGCAGGTTTTCCGGACGAGAAAATTACAGAAGGACTGGATGGTTTACGTGGTAGACTGGCAGATTATTATAAAATGGGTCTACGGTTTGCTAAATGGCGTGCCGTGATTGTTATTGATAATGAAAGTCCGACAAGGGTAGGGATAAAAGCCAATGCGTCCACTCTTGCACGTTATGCCGCGCTTTGTCAGGAAGCAGGGATTGTACCTATAGTTGAACCTGAGGTTTTGATGGATGGAAACCATACGCTTCAAAAGTGTGCATCCGTTACTCAGGATGTTTTAAAGGAAGTATTTAATGCGCTTTATGATCAGCAGGTATCACTTGGAGGGATGATCTTAAAACCCAATATGATTTTGCCTGGAATAGATTGCTCAGATCAGGAGGATACAGAGACTATAGCTGAAAAAACGATTTCTTGCTTTTTGAAAGTAGTTCCTGCTGCGGTAGGTGGGATTGCTTTTCTTTCGGGTGGACAACCTTATAGGTTGGCTTCTGAACGTTTGAATGTAATGCATCTGCGGTTTGGACAAATTATGCCCTGGCCCTTAACTTTTTCATTTTCCAGAGCCATACAAGAGCCTGCGCTTGAAACATGGAAAGGGGATGACCGAAATATAGAAGCCGCACAAAAAGAACTTTACCACCGTGCGAAATGCAATAGTGCAGCCAGTATCGGCGCCTATTCGGCCGAAATGGAAATCCCTCAAGCGCAATAAGTTCATGAAACAGCTGATCATATTTGATCTTGATGGTACGCTGGCAGAAAGTAAAACAGCGCTTGATCAGGTAATGGCAGGGCTCATAAGTCATTTATTAACGGTAGCTCGGGTCGCAATTATTTCCGGTGGAAATTGGGAACAGTTTGAAAAGCAGGTGATCAAAAACTTGCCAGAAGAGGCCAATTTAAATAACTTGTCAATTTTACCAACCTGTGGCACCAGGTACTATCAGCATCATTCGGAATGGAAACTTTTATATGCAGAAAACTTCAGCGCCGAAGAAAAGCAAAAGATCCTATATGAACTTAAAAGTGCAGTTGTGTTATCAGGGTTCAGTACTGAACATATCTGGGGTGAGCAAATTGAAGATCGTGGAAGTCAAATTACATTTTCAGCGCTTGGGCAACAAGCTCCATTGGAAGCAAAAAAAGTCTGGGACCCGGATTTTGCCAAACGTAAAGTGATAAAAAGTAAGCTTGACCTTTCACTACCCGAGTTCTCTGTGCAATTAGGTGGGGCTACTTCTATTGATATTACCAAACCCGGTATTGATAAAGCTTATGGCATACAAAAACTACATGAAACCCTTAATATTCCTATTAAGGATATGATTTTTATTGGTGATGCACTTTTTGAAGGTGGAAATGATTTTCCGGCAAGAAGGACAGGTGTAGTTTGTATTTCAGTAAAAGATCCACAGGAAACTAAAAAAGTAGTAGAAACAATTACAGCTTGTTTGGTTTAAAAGTTAATATATGAGCACAATAAAATTAAACCGTATTGGTATAATCATGGAGCCTGAACCGGGCAATGAGTTGGAGGTTGATGGGGTACTTAATCCGGCAGCAGCAAGGGGACCAGATGGTTCGCTTTATTTGTTTCCCAGATTAGTAGCTAAAAATAATTATTCGCGTATCGGTATCTCACGAGTTAGTTTTAATGAGCATGGAGATCCTGTGAGTGTTACAAGGTTAGGAATTGCGCTTGAGCCAGAAACTGAGTATGAAAAACGGCCGGATGGTGGTGGTGGATGTGAAGATCCACGAGTTACTTTTCTAGAGGAGGAGCAGATGTATGTGATGACATATACAGCATTTTCGCCAAATGGACCTCGTATCGCCCTTGCTAAATCTAAAGATTTGATGAAATGGGAGAGATTGGGATTAGCAACTTTTGAACCTTACGAGCATATACAATTTAACAATATCAACAATAAAGACGCTGTCATATTTCCGGGACATATCACCAGTCGTACAGGTCACCCATCTTTTGCTATGCTTCATCGACCCTTATTTCCGGGAACGACTCCGGAGGAAACCCGAAAACGCCCTTTTGATCGGGAAATAAGGCTTCATCACGAATGCATCTGGATTTCTTATTGTCACATTGCAACCGAAACACATCGTTACCGGCATTTGCCTAAATTTTCATCCAATCACCCCCTTGCTATTCCTGAGGCACCATGGGAAAATTTAAAGATCGGAGCCGGCACACCTCCACTATTAACCAAACATGGTTGGTTAATAGTTTACCATGGCGTAAGTGAAACCGGAGCTTCTAAAAATAATAATGGTCAGCTAAGTTATGCTGCAGGGATTATGTTGTTAGATAAGGAGAATCCTACAAAAGTTTTGTATCGGTCACCAGAACCCGTATTGTCCCCTGTTTTACCAGAGGAACGTGTTGGTGTTATCGCTAATGTAGTATTCCCTACAGGGATTGATAGACGAGATGACTTGTCGATGCCAAATCGATTTGATATTTATTATGGCATGGCCGACAACCGGATTGGGGTTGCCAGTCTGCTCATGCCTGATAAAATTTCAATGTTTTAAACAATCCCCTGTGCAATCATTGCATCGGCTACTTTAACAAAGCCCGCAATGTTAGCACCTTTTCCATAGTTGATATAACCATCTTCTTCTTTACCATATTTAACACAGGCAAGGTGAATCTGTTCAATAATCAGCTTTAATTTATCATCTATTTTTTCACGTTTCCAAGAATAACGAAGTGAGTTTTGTGACATTTCCAATCCTGAAACGGCAACACCACCTGCATTTGCTGCTTTACCTGGCGCATATAAGATTTTAGCTTTTTCAAAAACATGTATTGCTGCAGGTGTAGATGGCATATTTGCTCCTTCGGCAACACAAAAACAGCCGTTCTGCGTCAATAGTAAAGCATCTGCTTCATCAAGTTCATTCTGTGTAGCATTAGGAAATGCGATGTCGCATTTTACACCCCATGGTTTTTGACCTGGGAAAAATTCGCAATTATACTTATCAGCATATTCTTTAATCCGACCTCTACAGTTATTCTTAAGATCCATAATGAAAGCTAGTTTGGCTTTGTCAATTCCTGCCGGATCGTATACATAGCCTTCAGAATCAGATATGGTCAAAACTTTTGCTCCTACTGCAATACATTTTTCAATCGTATATTGTGCTACGTTTCCTGATCCTGAAACAATTACATTTTTACCTTTCAGAGAATCGCCACGCAGTTTAAGCATTTCCTCTACGAAGTAAACTACGCCATAACCTGTAGCTTCAGGTCTGATTAAACTTCCTCCCCATTCAGGCCCTTTACCTGTTAATACACCCGTAAATTCACCTCTTATGCGTTTGTATTGACCAAATAAATAGCCGATTTCACGTGCGCCTACACCTATGTCTCCTGCGGGAACATCTATGTCTGCACCAACATATTTGTAAAGTTCAGTCATAAAGCTTTGGCAAAACTTCATCACTTCAGCATCCGATTTTCCTTTTGGATCAAAATCAGAACCACCTTTCCCGCCACCCATTGGTAAACCTGTAAGACTATTCTTGAAAACCTGCTCAAATGCAAGGAACTTCAATACGCTTAAATTTACTGATGGGTGAAAGCGCAAACCACCTTTATAAGGGCCAATAGCACTATTCATTTGTATTCTGAAACCACGGTTTACCTCAACTTCTCCTTTGTCATTTAACCAGGGAACTCTAAATATAATTACCCGCTCTGGCTCAGCAATACGCTCTAGAATCTTGTTTATCTTATATTTCTGGTTTTTTTCACTAAACGGAATAATTGATTCTGCAACTTCAAATACGGCTTGCAAAAATTCAGGTTCATGCGCATCACGGATTTTAAGTTTCTTCATGAACTCACTAATCATATTATTCATCGTTTATAAGTTTTTAGGTTTTTTTATTATCTGTCCGCTAAAAATAGCGTTTTTTTAAAAAATACCTATATAAAAAACATTTTTTATAATAAAAACTTAAAAACGGTGTGAAATTCTTATTCTCGTAATTTAAAATAAACGGTAAATGTTGTGCCTTTGTCCACTTTGCTCTCTAGGCTTACTTTTCCACCCATAGCCTCAATCTGATTTTTAGTAATAAACAAGCCTATTCCTCTAGCATCTTTATTGGAATGAAAGGTTTTGTACATACCGAATATTTTATCTTTGTTGGCTTGTAGATCAATGCCCATACCATTATCCTGTATGGTTAGCGTCACTTTATTAATGTCTTTTTCAGCACTTAATTGGATAACGAGCTGTCGATCGGGTGATTGGTATTTAATTGCATTCGTTAAAAAATTTAGTAGGATACTATCCAGATAGGCGGGCACGGCATCGACAACTACATCTTCTTTAACCTGATTTTTACAAATTGAATTGGTCGACTTTAATAAGGCTTCTACATTGCCGATTGCGCAATTGATAGCATTACTTAAGTTGATACGTGTAAGGTTTTCAACTGTTGTATTTACTGCAACCACCTCATTAAGATGAGCAACAGTCTCTTGAAGATTGGTTGCTGCATGCCGGAACATACTAAAAAGCTCTAGCCTGGACTGTTCATCATGATCAGTCTCGATTAAATTAAGGAGCATAGTTAGATTGCCAGAATGGGAGCGGAGATTATGAGAAACAATATGAGCAAAGTTGAGCAGTCGACGGTTCTGATCATTCGTTACTTCCAAAACAGATTGTATTTCCTCTTCAGCGGCTTTGACTTTACTAATATCTGTAAGCTGAGAAATGAAATGTAAAGGTTCACCATTGCTATCTTTTACAATGGATACCGTTAGAATAACCCATACAATATGCCCCTCCTTATGGAAATATCTTTTTTCCATTTGATAGGAGTCCCTTTTTCTTTCTATAATTTCACTTAATAGATTAAGATCTTTGTCAAGATCATCCGGATGACTTATGTCCTGAAACGTAAGCCTTAATAATTCCGATGGACGATAGCCTAATATTTTGAACAGACTTCGATTAATGCGTAGCCATTTACCCTCTAAACTAACGATAGCCATGCCGATTGCAGCATGTTGAAAAGCCAGTCTGAATCTTTCTTCACTTTGTTTTAGCTTTTCATTTAAGTGTTCTCGTGTTAGATCCGTATGAGAGTTAAGGTTATGGATTTTTTGTGTAGTGTGGTTATATTCTTTAACAATAATGAGTAATCCAGATGATAATTCTGCTGATTTTATGTGAATTACTCCAGTACATAGTGTTTGTAAAATTGATCCGTTCTGATGTTTGTAGTCGATGAGGTACTGCGCAGATGGATTGAAGTCCTTTCCTTTCAGATCGTTAATCATGAAATCGAGTTGATCTTTAAAAATGAAATCTTCAGCAGCTAGTATTTGCTGCTTGGGGTTATAACCTAGAGTCTTCCTCAATTCGGGGTTTATCCATATTTGTTTATTCTCCAAATGGCAGTAACATAGTCCTTTGGGTGATGCTTCGTGAATGAAATCAAAAAGATTTTCATTCATTTTTATCAGTTGATAAAAATCACTTTTTAGCGAGTCCATAAAATAGTTATATCCCTGCACTGCCAATAGGGAGAGACAATGTGTATATAATATACGCAATAATTGGAATTCAGCGAAATTTTTCTTTCATTCCGATTAGGCCCAATAAGCCGCCAGTATGTAAGGCTACAATTTTATCGTTAGGTTTAAAATATTGTGCTGAAAGCAGATGATTAAGCGCATAAAACATTTTTCCCGTGTAAACAGGATCAATCAGCATTCCTTCATTAGCAGTAAATCTTTTAATAAAGTCAATGAGCTCAGGAGTGGTTTTGGCATAACCGCCAAAATGATATTGGGTATGTAATAGGAGTTGATCAGTATTGCCAATATATTTGCTGATTTCATCAGCAATGAATTCGCCTCCTTTTAAAGCTGGAATAACATGTAATTGGGTTTTTAATTTTCGTTGCTGAATACCTGATAATAATCCAGCTGCTGTAGTGCCGGTACCTGCTGCACAAAATATATGATCTATATCATCAGGAAGCTCTGCTATAATCTCTGCACAACCTTTAACTGCTTCAAGACTGGCTCCACCTTCACCTACAAATAGTGCCGATTGATCATCACCAAACTGTTCTTCAAATAATGCTTTCTTATTTTTATAGCTTAACCTATCTGTAAAAATAAGTTGCATACCAAAAAGACGACACAATAAAAGCATTTCATTGTCTACACATTCACTGGCATCGCCCCTTACGAAAGCTGTGCTCTTTAATTTTTTTTTGGAACAAGCAGCTGCGGTAGCCACCAAATGGTTCGAGTAAGCACCTCCAAAGGTTACCAAATGTGTTTTTTGTTGTATAGCAGCCCCCTCTAAAATATATTTTAGCTTACGCCATTTGTTTCCTGATATGTAGGGATCAATTAAATCATCTCTTTTTACCAGAACCTGATGTGAGGGGAAACTTCTTAAGTTTTGTAGCGGACTATCTATATCTGTAAACATTGATGCAAATATAGAGGCCTTTATTTATCAATTATTGTTTAAAATAAATCTTTTTTAAAAGATAAGGAAAGAAATTAAGTATGATTTTAACATTTTGAGTAAAGTTTTTCATAAGATCAGTTTTTTTCTTTTTCGCTAATAATGAAGTCGTTACATCTTATTATCCGCTTAAATCAGATCAGTTTGCAATGAATTCACAGTTGATTAATAAGTAGGCATCTGAAGTTATCAAAAAGCAGACCAATTTCTTTATAGATATGTAATTGTTAAAGATTAGTTTTGTAGCATGGAATCGGCACAAAAAATGGAAAACAGTAATTCAGCGTTGGAGTTAGAGGATCAGGATTTATACGAACATTTTAATATTGTTGTTGATAAAGGACAGTCTTTACTACGTATTGATAAATTTTTGATGCATCGTCTGGAAAATTCATCACGAAATCGTATACAAAATGCGATAGATGCCGGGAATGTGTTGGTTAATCAGAAAACGGTTAAGTCTAGCTATAAAGTAAAGCCTGCTGATGAGATATCAATAGTATTTCCACATCCTCCAAGAGATACAGAAGTTTATCCGGAAGATATTCCTTTGGATATTGTTTATGAGGACGACGACCTGCTGGTTGTAAATAAGGTTGCCGGAATGGTTGTTCACCCCGGGTTCAATAATTATACGGGAACTCTGGTAAATGCACTTGCTTTTCATTTCGAGTCATTACCTCATTTACCTGGTAATGAGGGACGTCCTGGATTGGTACATCGTATAGATAAAGATACATCGGGTCTCTTACTGATCAGTAAGAATGAAATGACCATGACTAAATTAGCAAAACAATTTTTTGATCATACAATTACAAGGAAATATGTTGCATTGGCCTGGGGTGATATCGCAGAGGATGGTACTGTAACAGGCTATATTGGACGAAGTGCAAAGAATCGTATTGTAATGGATGTTTATGATGAGGAAGAAAAAGGTAAGTGGTCTGTAACACATTATAAGGTATTAGAGCGTTTAGGTTATGTAACCTTAATCACTTGCCAGCTTGAAACTGGTCGTACACATCAAATCAGAGCACATATGCAACACATCGGACACCCTTTATTTAATGATGCCAATTATGGTGGGGATAAAATCTTAAAAGGAACAACCTTTAGTAAATACAAACAATTTGTTCAAAATTGTTTTGAACTTTTGCCTCGACAAGCCCTTCATGCACAGACTTTAGGATTTATTCATCCAAGAACTAAAGAGTATATGGAATTTGAGGCACCTTTGCCTAAGGATTTCGATTCAGCTTTGAATAAATGGAAAAATTACATTGTATAATCCTAACGTCTTGGTAATAAATAAATGCAGCACGAATATATTTTACATAATGACGAATTTGTCATTATAGATCACCCGATCCTTACGGCGGCTAACCGTGGATTTAGATATGGCGACGGACTCTT
>JBEBUV010000008.1:0-94337 GCA_040393085.1 Pedobacter hiemivivus
TATGGAGTTTAACTGGACTGTAAGTACCCCTTACTTGCAGTGGTTTTACTAAAAAATAATAAATTGAAAAGATTAATGATTGCCGTAATGGCGATGTTGCTATTGCCGATCCTGGCGACAGCCCAATTCAGTATTTCGGGAATAGTGACCGAAAAATCAAACAAAACATTACCGGGAGCATCCATCAGGCTTAAAAACAAGGCCACAGGAATGACTACTGATGCGCAAGGAAAGTATAGCTTTTTTAATTTAAAAGCAGGTAATTATACCCTTACCGCTAGTTATATCGGTTATAAAACAGTAGAAAAAACGGTACGATTGAGTGCTGATGAAACGCTGGACTTTAGTCTTAGTCCCTCAGCTTTTCTTGCTGAGGAAGTGATCGTAAAAGCTACACGAGCAACAGATAAATCGGCCACCACTTACAAAAACATTGACAAAGCAGAGATTGAAAAGAACAACTTTGGTCAGGATTTACCTTTCATTTTAAACAACACTCCTGGTGTGATTGTAACTTCTGACGCTGGTGCCGGTGTTGGTTATACTGGAATACGCATTCGTGGTAGTGATGCCAGTAGGGTAAATGTAACTGTGAATGGTATCCCTTACAACGATAGCGAGAGTCAGGGGACTTTCTGGGTTAATATGCCGGATTTCGCCTCCTCTGTAGATAATATCCAGATTCAGCGTGGTGTGGGTACCTCTACAAATGGCGCAGGTGCTTTTGGTGGAAGTGTAAACATACAGACCTCATCATCATCTGACGAAGCCTATGCGGAGCTGAATAATACTTTCGGGTCATTTAACACTTTAAAAAACACGGTTAAACTAGGTACAGGACTGATTGACAATAAATGGAGCTTTGATGGTCGCTTGTCCAGGATTAAGTCTGACGGTTTTATTGACCGTTCTGCTGCTGATCTTAAATCATTCTTCTTATCTGGTGCTTATCATGGTAAAACTGATCTATTGAGGATTAATGTATTTGGTGGTTCAGAGAAAACATATCAGGCCTGGAATGGTGTTCCGGAAGCTAAACTTAGAGGCGATTTAGCAGGTATGCAAGCGCATTATGACAATAATTTAGGCTATCTGTACAATACGGATGCAGATCGCGATAATTATTTCGGCTCAAACAACAGAACCTATAACCAGTTTACCTATAAGGATCAGACCGATAATTACAATCAAACCCATTACCAGGCTTTATACGCCAAGCAGTTCAATGAACAGTTTTCATTCAACGGAGCCTTACATTATACTGATGGTAAAGGCTATTACGAGGAATACAAAAACCAGCAAAAATTTGTAAAGTATGGTCTACCTAATGCAAATGTAGGCGGTATAGATGTAGATAGAACCGATCTTGTTCGTCGCCGTTGGTTAGACAATGACTTCTATGGTGTAACTTATGCTTTCAGTTATACCCCTCAGTCTGATTTAAATTTCACACTAGGTGGTGCCTACAATCAATACAGAGGTAAACATTATGGCGAAATCATCTGGGCACAATATGCATCAACAGCTACCAACGACTACCATTATTATGATGGTAACGGTAACAAAGACGACTTCAACACCTATGCAAAAGTAAACTATAACCCGATTAGCGAGCTAAGCTTATTTGCAGATCTGCAATACAGAAATGTAAGCTATGACATCACCGGATTAGATAAAAACCGCAACACACTTGACTTCCACAATACTTACAACTTCTTTAACCCCAAGTTTGGCGCTACTTATTTCTTAAACACTGAAAGCAATTTATATGCTTCATTTAGTGTAGCGAATAAAGAGCCTAACCGTGATGATTTCACCAATTTAAAAGCAGGGTTAGCGGTACCAAAACCGGAGCGCTTAAATAATATTGAGGCTGGATATCGCCTTAAAAACACTGACTTTAACGCAGGTATTAACGTTTATGGAATGTTCTATAAAGATCAGTTGATTTTTACTGGAGAGGTAAATGATGGTGGTGATGCTTATCGCCAGAATGTAGATAAAAGCTCACGTATGGGTATTGAGCTTGATGCATCCTACATTATCAGTCCTCAGTTTGCTGTGAACGCCAATGCCGCTTTGAGTAGGAATAAGGTTAAAAACTACATAGATTATGTGTCTGAATATGACGCTAATTATGACTTGATCAATGTTCAGGCTACTAACTATGCAAATCCCGACATATCCTTCTCGCCCAATACCGTTCTTTTTGGAGAATTGGTGTACAAACCTCTTGCAGGTTTAGCTGTTGCGTGGCAAAGTAAGTATGTGAGCAAACAGTTCATGGATAACACGCAAAATGATAATCGCAAGCTAGATGCGTATTGGGTTAACAATGCACGTATAGGTTATGATTTCAGCTTAAAAGGGATGAAAAACATCAATATTGGCTTGTTAGTTAACAATATCCTCGATAAAAAATATGAAAGCAATGGGTATACTTACAGCTCTATTTACCCATGGGCAACGATTACCGAAAACTTTTACTTCCCACAGGCCGGAACTAATTTCTTACTTTCGCTAAATCTAAAATTCTAAAATCAACATATATACTCCCATGAAAAAGTTCATCGAAAAACTTCAGTTTATTACACATGATATTCAAAAGCTTAGTCATATTGAACAGGCACAAATTGCTTGCTCAGCAGGTGCAAAGTGGATTCAATATCGTTGTTTAACTAAAAATGACGATGAACTATTGGAAGATATCAATGCTATTGCAGAAATCTGTGACGATTGGGGATCTACCCTGATCGTTACAGATCATATACATTTAGCTGGCAAAGCTGATATACAAGGTTTTCATATTGAAGACTTTGATGCAGATTTTGTACAGTTACGAAAGCAATTAGGCGAAGCTATGACCATTGGCGGATCGGCCACTACACTGGAGGGATTAATCAGGATTGCCCGTGAGGGTGCCGACTATGCAGGTTTTGGCCCATTTTACACCACACTTACCAAACCTAATGATGCCCCATTATTAGGTGTTGAGGGTTATGAAAAAGCAATCATAGCATTAAAAAGCTTAAACATAGATCTACCTGTACTAGCTGTTGGCGGTGTTACGCTTAGCGATGTTGATCTATTAATGAACACCGGTATCTTTGGGATAGCAGTATCTGCTGCCATAAACCAGGCGGAAGATATGAGAACCGCTTATCTGGACTTCTACGATCGGGTTGTATAATACCTTTTACAGGTTATACAATACATTTTAAGGGTGTTTGAAAAAGAATACAAATTTCAAACACCCTTATACTTTACCCTCTTCAATTAAGCCTAATGACCTAAACAGTTGTTAATCGCTCTCCGATTTGCTGTCTCCACATAGCATAATACAAACCATTTAGTGCAACCAATTCGTTATGTGTGCCTTGTTCTATCACATGACCTTTTTCAAGCACATAAATCCTGTCTGCGTGTTTAATTGTAGAAAGCCTGTGCGCTATTAAAATAGTAATGTGGTTGTCTATATCAGACACCTCCCTGATCGTTGCTGTAATCTCTTCTTCAGTCAATGAATCCAATGAAGAGGTTGCTTCATCAAAGACCAGGATATCAGGTCTACGTAACAATGCACGAGCGATAGACAAGCGTTGTTTCTCTCCGCCCGACACTTTTACACCACCCTCACCAATCACCGTGTCGAGTCCTTTATCTGCCCTTGCCAACAAATTCTGACAAGCTGCCTGCTTCAATACACGCATACATTCCTCATCCGTAGCACCCGGTCTTACAAATTGCAGGTTCTCGCGGATTGTTCCGGAAAATAGCTGTGTATCCTGTGTTACAAAACCGATTTTCTCTCTCAACACATCCAGGTCTATATTTTTACCAGTGATGCCATTGTACTTGATATCTCCCGTTTTGGGGCCATACAAACCAACCAATAACTTCACCAATGTTGTTTTTCCAGATCCAGAAGGACCAACAAAAGCTACGGTCTCGCCAATTCCAGTTTTAAAGTTAATTCCATTTAGTGCGTTTGTAGTGGCCGATTGATGTTTAAAACCAACATTCTCAAACTCCAGTTCGGTAATTTTAATTAATGTTGCTGGATTGTCTGGCTTCTTATCTTTCGGCATAGACATGATGCGCTCAAAGTTATTTAGCGACACTTCTGTTTCTCTATAAATATTAATAATATTCCCTAGTTCCTGCAAAGGACCAAAAATAAAGAACGAATAAAGGAATAGGGAGAAGAATTCACCCACTGTAATTCTACCTGCAAAAATCAGATACATCATCAGAAATAGTAAACCATTACGCAACAAGTTTACAAATGTCCCTTGAATAAAGCTCAGACTTCTGATATACTTCACTTTTTTAAGCTCCAGACCTAATATTTTATTAGTGGTGGTATTTAAACGACCAATCTCCTGCTTTGCCAGACCTAAACTTTTAACCAGTTCAATATTACGTAGCGATTCTGTTGTAGATCCCGCCAATGAGGTCGTTTCAGCTACAATAACCTTTTGTACCTTTTTAATTCTTTTACTTAAAACAGAGCTTAAAAATCCAAGCAATGGAATAGACATGAAATAAACAACGGCAATTACCCAATATACAGAGATGGCATAAACCGTAACAAATATAATCCCAATAATGCTGGTAAATAAAACGTTAATCGCTGCCTGCACCAGTTTTTCGACATCTATTCTTACTTTCTGTAATACCCCCAGAGTTTCACCACTGCGTTGATCCTCGAATACCTGATAAGGCAATTCTAAAGAATGTGCCAACCCATCAGAATAAATCTTTGCTCCTAATCGCTGAGTGATTACGTTCACATAATAATCCTGGAAATTCTTAGCTATACGCGATACCATTGCTGCGCCCATTGCCAGTAGAATAAGTACACCAGCACCTTTTATGAACTCATCTGTAGTAAACTCTTTATAATTGGTTACGTATTTATCGATAATCAAGCGAAATACATAAGGGTCAAGGAAAGAAAATATCTGATTTACTGCGGCCAGGAACAAGGCCAGTAATATCAGTCCTTTAAAGTTTTTTAAATAGCTAAATAAAATCTTCATATAATTAGATTAAGGAGCGAGAATTATGGAGCAAAGAACAAAATGAAAGATGTGCAAAGATCGTAAATGATTCAAAATAATTGCCAAAAATAAAGAAAGGGAATGAAGCATTACGTCCATTCCCTTTTATTTACAAGTAGATTATAATCCGTTATTAAACGGTCATGATATCTTTTTCTTTAACTTCTGCGTGTTTATCAACCTTAAGGATGTAAGCATCAGTGATTTTCTGCACCTCACCTTCACCGGTTTTGATTTCATCATCAGAAACACTTTCACCTTTTAATCTTTTTATTTTCTCGTTGGCATCTTTACGGATATTGCGAACAGTAATTCTACCACGTTCCGCCTCCTCTTTAACTTTCTTAACCAGATCCCTTCTACGTTCTTCTGTTAATGGCGGAACAACCAGGCGGATCACAACACCATCATTTTGAGGGTTGATCCCGATGTTTGCTTCCATAATGGCACGTTCGATTGGCACCAACATATTTTTTTCCCAAGGCTGAACTAGTAAAGTACGTGCATCTGGTGTATTGATAGCTGCTACTTGAGATAAAGCAGTAGCACTACCATAATAATCTACAAATATGCCATCTAACATCCCTACAGTAGCTTTTCCTGCGCGGATTTTAGTTAATTCTGATTCACAATGGTCAATCGCCTTGTCCATGTTTGCCTGGGCATCTTGTAATTGTTTCTTTATGAGGTCATTCATCGTTTGTAAAATTTAACCAAAATTATAAAATTTATTTAGCATCAGTTCTTAACAAGTGTTCCAATCTCATCACCATTTGTGATTTTCATGAAATTACCCGTTTTATTCATATCAAAAACAATAATTGGTAATTCATTTTCTTCACAAAGTGTAAATGCGGTCATATCCATCACATTCAATCCTTTGGCATACACCTCTTTGAATGAAATCTCTTTATATTTAACTGCATTAGGATCTTTCTCAGGATCAGCAGTATAAATTCCATCTACACGTGTTCCTTTCAATACTACATCTGCTTTTATTTCGATTGCGCGTAAAGCCGCTGCAGAATCGGTTGTAAAATAAGGGTTTCCTGTACCTGCTCCAAAAATTACGATACGTCCCTTTTCAAGGTGGCGTACTGCTCTTCTACGGATAAAAGGTTCGCAGATTTGCTCCATTTTAATTGCAGTTAGTAAACGTGTTTTCAAGCCTACTTTCTCCAATGCATCCTGTAATGCCATACTGTTGATTACAGTGGCCAGCATACCCATATAATCAGCTTGAGCACGGTCCATCCCCGATTTCTCAGCACTTAAACCTCTAAAAATATTGCCTCCACCAATAACGATTGCTATTTCAAGGCCTTGTGCATGTACTGCTTTAATATCTTCAGCATACTGTCTTACAACCTCATTATCAATACCATATTGCTTCTCGCCCATCAGCGACTCGCCGCTTAATTTTAGCAGGATCCGTTTATATTTCATGGCTCCAAAAATAACTAATTGTTTTAATTAATGAGGGATCAAATTTGCATACCGCCTGCAAAAACTTCCTTAAGCTCTAATCCAGAGGTCAGTAGCAGCAAATTAGCTTCATTTCCAATTTGTAAAGAACCAAGCTGATCAGCCATTCCTATTAGCCTTGCCGGATATGCCGAAGCCATATTTAAGGCATTATTTAAAGGAATATCACAATATTTCACACAGTTCTGAACGGCTTGTAACAAAGTATTATTAGCACCCGAAAGTGTCCCATCAGCGGTAATAAACTTATTACCCGAAAGCGTATGCTGATAAGGGCCAATATGACATTCAGATACGGTATCAGTAATTAAAAACAAGCGTTCTCCCATCTGCTTATAACTCATCTTTACCACTTCAAAATCGACATGATTACCATCAACAATGATACTTGACATTGCAGTAGGATGATTAAACAGCGCTACAGGCAAATTAGGAGCTCTGTGATGAATCGACGGCATTGCATTGAACAAATGTGTTGTTGTTTTAAATCCTTTGTTATACGCCTCCGTAGCCTGCTCAAAATTAGCATCACTATGACCTAAAGATAAAAGCACATCGTTATCAAGTAAATAATTAATCACTTCATCATCCTGAAGCTCTGCAGCCAGGGTCATCATTTTCACGGTACCATCTGCATGATCCATCAAACGTTTTACTTGATCAAGTTCTGCTTTATGAATATAGGCTTCGATGTGTGCTCCTCTTTTCTTAGGGTTCAGATAGGGGCCCTCCAGATGTAAGCCTAGGAAACCTTTAGCCTGCGACCTGTAATCCTTTGCGGCATCTATACATTGGTAAGTAACCTCCATTGTATTTGTTGCTACACAAGCCAGAAAGCTAGTTGTTCCTTTACTCCTTAGATCATCATCCATTTTAAGGAGTGAATCAACGGTAGGATAAGCGGAAAAAAGATTTCCGCCACCACCATAAATCTGAAGATCAATGAAAGAGGGTGTTAACAGATCACCGGCGGCATCAATTTGTTGATATCCATCGGGGGCTTTTTCATCGGAGACTTTGGTAATCTTTCCATTCTCGATCAGAACAGTCTGATCATTCAGTAGTATATTTTCTTTGAAGAGCTTACAGTTGGTAATTGCGATCATAATATTTTATGTTGTCGTAACCCAAACTTAGATAAATTGCTTTTTATATGCAATAAAATTGCATCTCATATAAAAACAAATATCGGTCTCTCCTCTGCTAACAAGAATAATATTTATAGAGGAAATATAAGGCAAAAAAAATAGGGTGTATCATAAATTATGACACACCCTATTTTAAAAAATTAATTAAGTATTAAGCTCCTAATTGTACGCGTTTGAAAGCAACAACAGTTAAACCGTTAGCTACTTCATTTAAGAATTTACGTACATCTTTAGATGAATCTTTCACAAATTCCTGGTTCAACAAAGTATTGTCTTTGTAGAATTTATTTAATTTACCAGCAGCGATTTTTTCAATCATTTCTTCTGGTTTACCTTCTGCACGGATTTGATCTTTAGCAATTTCAGTTTCACGCTCGATAGTTGTAGCATCAACATCACCTTTATCTAAAGCAACTGGGTTCATAGCAGCGATTTGCATAGCTACATCTTTACCAGCTTCTTCAGCACCAGCAACAGCTTGGCTTAAAGCAACCAATACACCTAAACGGTAGTTACCGTGGATATAAGGAACAACTAATTCGCTAGAAACGGTTTCAAATTTAGAGATACCAATTTTCTCACCAATTTTACCAGTGTTTTCAATAATGATGTCAGAAACTTTTTGTCCGTCAATTTCAAGAGCTAAAAGTTCTTCTACTGTAGCAGGGTTACTATCGATTGCTAAATCAGCAAATTTATTAGCTAAAGCTACGAAGTCAGCATTTTTAGCAACGAAGTCAGTTTCGCAGTTTAATTCAACCACAACACCACGTTTACCATCAGCAGTAACTTTAGCAATAACAACACCTTCATTAGAATCACGATCCTGACGAGATGCAGCAACTTTAGCTCCTTTTTTACGTAAATAATCAACCGCAGCTTCGAAATCACCGTTAGCTTCGACTAATGCTTTTTTGCAGTCCATCATACCAGCACCAGTTTGTTGGCGCAATTTGTTTACATCAGCTGCAGAAATTTGTACTGTAGACATTTTATTTCTTTTTAAGTTTATTATCAAAAAAAATAGGGGTTGTGCACGACTAGTTGAAGTATAAACTGCAACGCACCATACACAACCCCATTATATTATTTAAGCTTCTTCGCTAGTACCTTCTTCAGTAGTATCAGCTTCAACTTTCTTTCTTCTTGAACCAGGAGCAGCAGCTTCCGGAGCATCAGCAGCAGCTTTAGCAGCTACAGCTTCTTTCTCAGTTTCCTCGTCTTTTTCGCGTTTACGCTCATCTAAACCTTCTTCAATTGCTTTGATGATTACATCAGTAATTAAGAAAATAGATTTAGTAGCATCATCATTCGCTGGAATTGGGAAATCGATGTTAGAAGGATCAGAGTTGGTATCTACCATTGCAAAAGTTGGAATGTTTAATTTCAACGCTTCGCTAACAGCGATATGTTCTTTTTTAACGTCAATTAAAAAGATAGCAGCTGGTAAACGGTTTAAATCCGCGATACCACCTAATAAGCTTTCTAATTTAATACGCTCACGTTGGATCATTAAACGCTCTTTCTTAGAAAGAATCGAGTAAGTACCGTCTTTAGTCATTTTATCGATGGTAACCATCTTTTTGATTGACTTACGTACAGTTGCAAAGTTAGTTAACATACCACCTAACCAACGTTCAGTTACGTAAGGCATGTTTACTTTTTTTGCTTGATCAGCAACGATTTCTTTAGCTTGTTTCTTAGTAGCTACGAAAAGAATCTTACGACCAGATTTAACGATCTGTTTGATTGCTGAAGCAGCTTCTTCAGTTTTAGTTAAAGTTTTATTTAAATCTATAATGTGGATACCATTGCGCTCCATGAAAATGTATGGTGCCATTTTTGGGTTCCATTTACGGGTAAGGTGACCAAAGTGTACACCTGCATCCAGTAAGTCTTGATATGTAGTTCTTGCCATTGTTTTGTCTCCTTAAGATTAACGTTTACTGAATTGGAATTTCTTACGTGCTTTCTTGCGTCCTGGTTTCTTACGCTCAACCATACGCATATCGCGGGTCATTAACCCTTTAGCGCGCAATGCTGGTTTTTTCTCAGCATCTAATTCAACAATAGCTTTAGCAATAGCTAAACGAACAGCTTCTGCTTGACCTTTAACGCCACCACCGGCAACATTTACAGTTACATCATACTGACCAACTAATTCAGATACTGTGAATGATTGGTTAACGATGTATTGTAAAGGCAATGTTGGGAAATATTCTTTGTGATCTTTACCGTTTACGGTAATAGTGCCGTTGCCTTCTTTTAAATAGATACGGGCAACTGCAGTTTTTCTTCTTCCTGAAGTATTAGTAACTGACATCTCTTCTTTAATTAAAGTTTAATGGTTTTTGGTGATTGCGCTGCGTGAGGATGCTCAGCTCCAGCATAAACAAAAAGGTTTGTATACAGTTTTGCACCTAATTTAGTTTTAGGTAACATACCACGTACAGCCTTCTCAATAACACGTTTAGGATGTTTCGCCATTAACTCTTTTGGAGAAATGAAACGCTGACCACCTGGATAACCAGTGTAAGAAATATAAACTTTGTCGTTCATTTTATTTCCGGTCAACTTAATCTTATCTGCATTAATAACGATAACGTTATCACCGCAGTCTACGTGTGGGGTGTACTCAGGCTTGTTTTTACCACGGATGATCATAGCGATCTTCGATGACAAGCGCCCCAAAATCTCGCCTTCAGCATCCACAACAACCCACTGTTTGTTAACAGTTTTTGCATTGGCAGAGACAGTTTTGTAACTTAACGTATTCACTTGCTTGTATTTAATTTGTTAAACAATTATTTATTCTCCCTAATTTTTAGGGACTGCAAAGATAGATAGAAATATTTAATTGTCAAACACTTGAGGATATTATTATTTATATATCTTAATCCAACTCCTTACTCTGCTACAGAGTAACACCCCACTCGACTCTAACAAACACCTTATTCTGTTACAAACTAGCTTCCTGTTCTGCTCTAACCATCACCATATTCTGCACCCCGCTCTGCTCCCTGCTCAAAGAAAAATCACTTTCTCAGAAGAGGCCTCAGGCGCTTCGCGATTCTTCATCGGGAAGATGCCAGCCTCAGAAGAGAACGGTTATTTTTCCTTTTGTCATTAAATTGTTTTTATTTTTCACCTTATAAACTTTTCGCCAATATTCTCCGTTATAGTTGCAGTTTGTTTGGTTTAGGTTGATCTGTGGTGGATCAACCATCTTTATAGCAGGGACGCTTCGAAAGATCGTCCCTGTTTCCTTTTATATACGCCACCTTAATTCTACAGCTCCCTTTAAAAATTACCTCGAGATAGTCTTATTATCCTCACAAGGCACAATTAAATACAGTTCGTTAATTACCAGGCAATTAAACACAACTAACATGTTTAAACACATAAATAAACCTTAATCCAGCCCAACAAACAGTCTTCTTTGGCATAATTTTTTCGGAGCGCTCGGTTAATCATTTTTTAACCTAATTATTTAATATGAAAAAAGTAGCACTTCTACCTATCTTATTACTGTTCACAGTACTCATCATCTCTTGCAGCAAGAAAAAAGAAGAATTTGACAACGTAGATAAATCAGCTGAAGTATCTCAAACATATCAGGGAAAGCTAACCCTGGGTGCGGGTGCAAATACAATAGAATATCTCAATGCTAAAGTTAAAATAACCCGTAAAGGCACCAATGAAGTGGCCATTGAGGCTGTAAGTGGTGAATCTTACCCTGCTTTTGCAGCTATAACTTTCTCTAGCTTTTTATATTCCGGCTATACCAAGATGTATGCTTCATCAAATCCAGGTCCAATGATATTTACTTTCCAAAGCAATGGAATTATAAACATGAACCTGGCTTATAATTTCAACAATACTATAGTGTTTTTTGAAGGACCAAATGTAAAATAACATTTATTGAACTCATCTTAAAAAGGTTGGTCATTTTTAGGATGACCAACCTTTTTTTATTCCTTATTTAAGGTTTTCTAAGGGTCATAGTCCAATTATACTTGGACTATAGTTACTTTATTCCTGCTGTTTTTCTGAAAGCAACCATTCCCATCACTTCCAATTAAAAAACAGATAAAAATAATTCACAGAATATCTCCGGTACCAAACTATTCGGCAATATTTTTGTTTATCTTACAATCAAATGTATCGTCAAACCCAATGAAGATGCACATTTTAAAAATCGATAAACATTAAATTGCTATGAAAAAAGAAACAAAAATAATCGCAGGCGTATTAGCAGGGGCTGCCTTAGGTGCAGCAATAGCATTAATTTTAGCTTCAGATGAAAACGAAGAAATGAAAGACAAAGTGTCTAACTGGTTTTGCGACCTGATAGATGCATCGAAAGATAAATTAGCGGGAGTAACAGATCAAGTAAAAGACACCATTTCAAAAGTAAGAGCATAAAAAATATTAATGAAAGTCGCTTTCCATGGTGCAGCACGTGCCGTAACAGGTAGTAAACACCTAATCTCATTAAATAATGGAACCAGAATCTTATTAGACTGCGGTCTTTTTCAAGGCATGGGTGACATTACCGATCAATTGAATGAATCTTTTGGATTTGATCCAAAAAAAGTAACTTATCTCATATTGTCACATGCGCATATAGACCATTGTGGCCTCCTGCCCCGTTTAGTGGCAGAAGGCTTCAGTGGTTCTATTTTCTGTACCCCCGCAACCAGGGATCTTGCAGAAATTCTGCTCCTCGATTCTGCAAAAATACAAATGCAGGATGCGGAATACGCCAACAGGAAAATGAAAACGGTTGAAGATCAGGAAATGCCTCTTTACACTGATAAAGATGTACAACAGACCCTCAAGCAGTTTAAAACTATACCTTATGAGCAGGATTTCCCAATAGACGAACATATATCTGTTCGCTTTAGTGATGCCGGACATATAGTAGGTAGTGCTGCTGTACATTTGCAAATAGAGGAAGACGGTAAACAAACCCGAATCACTTTTAGTGGTGATGTAGGAAGATATGGCGATCTATTACTGAAAAGCCCACAGACATTCCCACAAGCAGATTACATCATCATGGAATCTACTTATGGAGACTCCTTGCACATTGACCTCGATCCTATCGAAACGATGTTAGGTAAGATCATTACATGCACCTGTATCGAGAAAAAAGGAAAAGTAATCATCCCTGCATTTAGTGTTGGTCGCACACAGGAACTTTTATACGCTTTAAATGCGCTTGAATTAAAAGGAATATTGCCCGATATTCCATATTATGTAGACAGTCCACTTTCGCTGGAAGCTACCGAAGTGCTTAAAAAACACCCGGAAGTATATAACAACGGAGTTAAGGAAGTGCAGAAAATAGATCGCGACATCTTTGATTTTAAAGGTTTACGCTTTATTGAAAGTGTGGAGGAGTCTAAGGCACTAAACAATGATCCACAACCCTGTGTCATCATTTCTTCATCAGGCATGGCTGAGGGAGGAAGAGTAAGGCACCACATCAGGAATAACATCAGCGACCGCAAAAACACCATTTTAATGGTTGGTTACGCCAGTCCAGGCTCATTAGCAGGGCGTTTAATTGCCGGACAGAAACGGGTATGGCTTTTCGGACAAGACTATGATGTAATTGCGGAAGTTCAGTCTATCAAATCAATGAGCGCACATGGTGATTACGAGGATCTTTTAAAATTCCTTTCCGTTCAAGACTCTACAAAAGTTAAGCAGGTATTTTTGGTACACGGCGATTACAATGTTCAACAAAAGTTTGCTGAGCGTGTTGTGAATGCTGGATTTAAAAATGTAGCTATCCCAGAGTATCATCAGGAATTTGAGCTTTAAAACAATCTCTTTTCTATCTTTGCGGCATGGACGTTTTTGGAGAAGCCTTAAAAGATCAATTTTTAAAACCACCCGCTGAAACCCTGTGGGTTCACAATTCTTATGATGAACCGGAAGAAATGCCGGTAGATATTTACTTCAGAGACGAGCATGAAATGCCAGAGCTTGAGCTAAAAGCGCTGGAACTTTGCAAAGGAAAAGTACTGGATGTAGGTGCCGGCGTAGGAAGTCACGCTTTAATTCTTCAAAAAAGAGGCTTTGATATTACTGGTATGGATATTTCCCCTTCTGCAGTAACTATTATGCAACAGCGGGGCTTAAAGCAAGCTATAGAAGGCAATATCCTTACCTATAAAATTGCTGCTGGAGAGAAAAAATTCGACACTCTCCTTTTTATGATGAATGGCATCGGACTTACAGGTTCCATCCCTGGCTTGAAAGCCTTTTTAATGCAAGCAAAAGATTTAATTAATAAAGATGGTCAACTAGTATTCGACAGCTCGGATCTTTCTTATCTATATCTTGAAATCCCATTTCCCGAAAGCGGGTATTTTGGCGAAATAAACTTCAGATATGAGTACAAAAGCAATAAAGGAAATTGGTTTAAATGGATTTATGTAGACCAGAAAACACTTATTGAGCTCGCAAAAGCCACGGGATGGCTTGCCGAGATTATTTTTGAAGATGATTCAGATCAGTATTTAGCAAGGCTAACACGCACTAATTGACAAAACTCGCCATCCTGAAAGTTCAAGATGGCGAGCATAATTATATTCTTAAGCTCGGCTTAAATCCTTAAGCGCGCTCTTCCCAGATTGCAGCGATATTCACTATTGTCTCAACTGCTTTTTCCATATCCTGAACAGATGCCCATTCTTGCTTACCATGGAAAGCATGCTCTCCGGCAAAGATATTCGGACAAGGCAAGCCCATAAAAGATAAACGTGAACCATCGGTACCCCCTCTAATACTTTGCTGCTTAGGCGTAATTCCTGCACATTTTATTGCCTCAATACCATACTCAATAACTTGTGGATACTGATCTAACACCTGCTTCATATTGCGATACTGCTCAGTTATCTTCAATTCGTAAGTAGAATTTGGGAAATCCTCAATAATGTTCTGTACTGTAGCATCTAATAGTTCTCCATTAGCAGCCAGTTCTTCATCATTAAATGCACGTAAGATAAAACGAGCTTCAGCTTGTTCTACATTACCACTAATGCTAACAGGATGAATAAAACCCTCTTTCAATTCCGTAGATTCCGGAGAAAGGCAGTCGGCCGGCAATGAGCTGATTACGTCAGACAATATCTTAATTGCACTTTCCATTTTACCTTTCGCAAAACCTGGATGCGCACTTACACCTTTAATTGTTAACACAGCACCATCGGCAGAGAATGTCTCATCTTCGATAGAACCCAGTGTCTCACCATCTACCGTATATGCAAAGTCTGCACCTAACTTTTCAATATTTACTTTATCAACACCACGCCCAATTTCCTCATCAGGAGTAAATAATATCTTAATCGTACCATGTTTAAATTCCGGATTCTGCATTAAAAATGCTGCAGCTTCCATAATTTCGGCCAATCCGGCTTTGTTATCGGCACCCAATAAAGTAGTACCACTTGCAGTGATGATATCATTTCCAATCTGATCCTTAAGGTCAGCATGTTCTTTCATTTTCAGTACAACCGAATTATCATCAGGCAAAACCAGATCTTGTCCCTGATAATTCTCATGAACAATTGGCTTCACATTATAACCACTGCAATCTGGAGAAGTATCCATATGCGAGCAGAAACAGATTACAGGCACTTTCTTATCTGAATTTGATGGAATTGAAGCATATACATAACCGTGCTCATCAAGGTGTGCATCGGCTATACCAAGTTCTAATAATTCGGCTACCAGAACTTTACCCAGGTCTTTTTGTTTCTCAGTTGATGGTACAGTTGGCGACGATGGGTCGGACTGTGTATCTATCTGTACGTATTTTATGAACCTGTTTTGAAGGGATTTGTTTTTATTTATATATTTTAGCATACTCTTATAAAAGCACAAAGTTATATAAAGATTATAGTTTTGCCTACATACTTAAACAAGATCTATCTGAAACCAGTTTTAGCCTCACTATTGGCCCTCCTAATTTGCTTAAACAGCCAGGCACAATCCAACTTTCACAAAATGACCGTTGGTGCAGGGGTTGGAATTACACAATCTTTTGCTGATGTCAAAAAGAACGACTTCGGTACAGCCGGCTATGGAACATTTGACTATTATTTCACTCCTTTCGTAAATTTAGGACTGGAGGGGCAAATGGGAGAAATTAATGGAGGTGATGTCCATAAAGATCCCAATAACCGTCAATTTACAAACCGTTATAAAACATTTAATTTAAATGGTAAAATAGCTATCGGTGCTTTGATCAATTATGAGCGTACTGGTTTTACGAACGCTATAAAAGGCCTTTACATTGGTGCCGGAGCTGGTGTAATCATGAATGACATGAAATTTATTCAGCGGGTAAATCCAAATGGCGAATCTACATTTCCCGGATTGGATAGTTCAAAAGATTTATATATCCCTTTAAATTTGGGTATTAATTTCAGCTTCATGAACAGGAGTGGTTATTATAAATATGGTATTAATATTAATTATCAGAGCAACATCACCCTTGGCGAGGGCTTAGACGGGTACGACGACTCTTCTCTTACATTTAAAAATGGCAAGCCCGATATTTATACTTATTTTTCCCTCGGTTTTAGATACCATTTTGGATCAATAGGCCTTTCTTCAAAAACTTTATATTAAACGGATATTATTTCATAATGGAATTACTTACATATACCCCAGTAGCTTCTATCGTATTTTTATTTACAGTTATTACCAGCATTTATGCCTTCAATGATCATACATTATATGGTAAATTTATGCTACACCCTTATAGCGTTTCAAGAAAATATAAATTATACACACTAATTACCAGTGGTTTTATCCATGCCGACTGGATGCACCTGATTTTTAACATGATGACCTTTTACTTCTTTGCCTTTCAGTTGGAAGCAATGATCGGTTCATGGCAGTTCGGTATGATTTATTTCTTAGGGTTGATATTGAGTGATATCCCATCTGTAATGAAGCATAAGAATGATATCCGGTACAATAGTTTAGGCGCTTCTGGTGCAATAAGTGCTGTATTGTTTAGTTTTATTCTATTGAAGCCCTTTTCTACCATGATGATATTCCCGCTTCCCATTCCAATCTGGGCAATCATTCTAGGCCCATTATACCTTGTTTACTGTATATATGCCTCCAGACAATCAAGAGATAATATCAACCATGATGCACACTTTTTCGGTGCCCTGGCTGGCCTCATTATCACCGTATTGGTTGTTCCGGGAGTTATACCTCATTTCTTAAGAGAAATACTAGGTAAAATAGGCTAATTGGTTTCTGGCAAGGCTGCCGGCTCAAAATAACTGATCGGCTTTGTCGGGTCTTTGATGATCTCAAATAAAGTATGTCCCCAAGGTTTCCAGAAATCCTGTAATACCTGTGCGTAGGTTTTATGTTGCCAATGATCAAATAATGCTTTATTCAAGGTCCCTTTAAGCGGCATAGCATCAATATATATTGCATTCTCAACAGGCATAATCGCATATTCAGGCAAACGGTTAAACAGATAAGCAGAGTAAAAGAAGCGTGCACATAACTCTTCAAACTGAGGAGCAGATAAAGGGGTAGTACCAATTTGCTCTAATATTTCTTGATGATATTTCTTATTCGTGCCATTATCCTGCAAACAGGCAACAATGGCGAAATCTTTTAGTTTTAGAGAGAATGTTAGCGTATTGATCTCATCTCTGAAACTGAATGGGGTATCTTTATCTTTCAAAGGAACAACAATGATAGACCAGGGTGTAAAGTTTTCGAACACTACCTCCCTGTATATGCTTTGAATCATGGTATTCAAGTTCCCAAACTTATGCATCAGGCCTTGCGACATATTGACTCCATCGGCACTTAATTGCTGTAACCTGACCGCAGCATTCATCTCGATATAAATCAGGCTGTATATAAACTTGCCTATCCATTTAAACAGGTCTGCTTCTTCCAGCTGCGACACCCCTTCGTAGCCTTTAGCAAAAGCTGCAGCAACTTTATCTTCCAAAGGTTGAATAAACTGTGTAAAAACTTCAGTACTGCAAGGTACTTTTAGGGTGTTATAGGATCTTACGCTCTCATCAAGCAGCTTAATCTGTTCATTTCCGCTAAAGTTTGCCACTTCCAGGAGCCATGCTGGTAATATATTGATTTCTTCAATTGGTGACTTAAAAATGTCTCCACTTAAAAAGCAGTTTTTATATTTAAAATCGAAGTTTTTAAAGGGTTGATATACGGTGCTGTTCATAACTGATCGCAATATTAGGCATATTATTTTTACATTCGCTTTTGTACACTTTTTTTAACTTTTATATTACTAAAGCCCTTTATCATGAAGATAGCCTGTAATGCTTATAGTCTGGAACTGAAACATCCTTTTTCTATAGCTAAGTTTTCTAGAACCAGCACTCCTGTGATGCTGATCAGACTATCATATAATCATATTGAGAACACAAACAACGCTGGGATCGTTAACAACACCGGAAGTGTTGTGAGCGTTATTGAGGGGTACGGCGAAGCCTCAATGGTGCCCTACATGGGTGAAAGTGTAGAAAGTGCAAACGCTTTTTTAAAGAAAGTAGATTGGAACCGTTTTGCTTTTCCTTTTAATTTCGAGGACATCAATACCTATTTGAACAGCCTTGAAACTGGGCATCCGGCAATAAAAGCAGCTATCGACATCGCTTTAAACGACATCAATGGGAAAATACTAAATAAACCTTGTTATGAAATTTATGGTGCCGATCCTTTAAAAATGCCGCTGACCTCTTATACCATTGGCATTGATCGCCCTGAAGTCATCAAAGAAAAGATTGCTGATGCCATGGGATTTAAGGTATTAAAAGTTAAGCTAGGTAGGGATAACGACAAAGAAATCATCAATACGATTAGAGCAGTAAGCGATTTACCTTTGTATGTTGATGCAAATCAAGGCTGGACTAACAGAAAAGAGGCCATAGAGCTTATTTATTGGTTACATGACCAAGGAGTGCAATTGATAGAACAACCGATGGACAGACATGATTTGGAGGGTAATGCCTGGCTTACCGGTCGTAGTCCTATTCCGATTTTAGCGGATGAAGCGGTGCAACGTTTAGCAGATTTGGATGGCTTAAGAGGTGCCTATCATGGCATTAACATTAAATTAATGAAAAGTGGCGGTATGTATGAAGCCCATCAAATGATCCTTAAAGCAAGGTCTTTAGGTATGAAAGTGCTGATTGGCTGTATGAGTGAAACATCTTGTGCAACACTAGCAGGGATGGCTTTAGCTCCTTTATGCGACTGGGCAGATCTGGATGGGCCATGGCTAACTAAAAACAATCCTTTCACGGCACCAATAATGGTAGATGGAAAATATCAAATATCTGGCCAGCCAGGATTAGGATTGGAAGGGATAAACCCTTCCTTATTTACTTCCTTTTAAGAATTTAATTCTTTTATAGATTCTTGCCTTTCCTTAAGCATGGTACGCATATCCTTCATCAGTTTTACCTTTAAGTAAGCGAAAAGTGCTCCGGTAGCTACAAATAGAACTATTGGTAAATAGTTAGCGTTGTTATATGCCCATGTTATTCCAAAAATGGAAATAATAATTCCCATGTTATAGAAAACATTTAATGCTACTTTCTTCCACATAATTAATATACTGGCATGTTAGGATCAAAAGCTTCTTGCCATGCAAGTATTCCGCCTTTTAAATTATATAAATTGGTTAAGCCTAATTGTTGCTCCAATTGCATCACCGCTGCAGCACTTCTCTTACCACTTCTGCAGTGAATAATTACTGGCTTATCTTGTGCTACCTGGTCGGCCTCAATTAAAATACCACCTAAAGGGATGTTCAAGCCATCAAGGTTTGAAGTATCATATTCGAAAGTTTCCCTAACATCAATCAGTTGAAAATCTTCTTTATTGTCGATTTTTTCTTTCAGCTCCTGAACGGTTATTTCTTTTATCATGTTATTCAATTTTTTCAAAGATAATTAAATCACTTGTCATCCGAGATTTTACTATTATAAAAATACACAGATGTGGCAATGATCGTTTAGAGCTTTGATGATGGCCGACGTAAGCTGCTTAAAAAAATCTGTAACAACTAAGTGGCCTGTGCGTTTAATAGTTAGTGATTATTAACTTTGATCTTCTTCTATTATGAACGCCATATCACGTTTCTTCTGGTTTTGTTCTGGGGCACACATTCCCACTCTTGAAAAACACCCAACAGATCACAACAAGTATACAGGCATTGGTGCCACAATATTTTTCACGGGGCTGTTCGCAGCATTATCTGGTGGCTATGCCATGTACTTCGTTTTTAAAGGAGATCCGGGCGCTATAATCTTTGCTCTTCTTTTTGGAATCATCTGGGGACTAGCTATTTTTAACATGGACAGGTACATAGTATCCAGCATCAATAAAAGCGGAAGTACCGGTAAACAACTTTTACAAGCCACCCCTCGTATTTTATTGGCCATTATGATTGGAATCGTGATTTCACGCCCGCTTGAACTTAAAATATTTGATAAGGAGATAAAAGAGAGATTAAAGGTCAGCTACCTCAACAACCAACGCTCTAAAATCGACACCCTTAATGCCGCGTTTGCAAACAAGTATGCCATTGAAATGGGTAAGCTAAACGATGCTAAGGTGCAAAGAGACTCTATGGCCAGTGGTATAAAAGCCGATCGACAAAAGCTAAACTTTGAAATATTTGGCAACAAAACTACCGAAACATCGGGTATAATGGGGTATGGACCTTATGCAAAAAGAAAAGAAGCAGAATTGCAACAACGGGAAAGTGACCTTGATACCTTAACTTCGTATCTTCGTAATCTGGAAAAGTTTGTAGATGGACGAAAGGAGTTTGATGGCCTTTTGACAGAAAAGCTATATACAGGAAAGGAACTGGATAGCCTAACGAATATAGCAGGTTTTGCAGATCGGAACTGGGCCTTAGGACAGCTTAAGTTTAATAAAGATGGCAGCAAGGATACCAGCACAGGTTTAGCAGTAGCCTTTATAGGCCTGTTATTTATATTCTTTGAATGTTTACCTGTTTTTGTTAAATTGATGAGTAGCAGAGGCCCTTATGATCATTCTGTACAGAATATTGAAACGGCCCAGACCTACGAATCAGATAAGGATAAAGATTTTGAAATCGCTGTGATAGACGGCGTACATGATACTCGGGTAAGTACCGAAATTGAAAAACGAAAGAATAAATTATACGAATAATGAAAAAAACCCTGTACACACTATTAGCATTGCTTTTTACTCAGTTAGCCATTGCCCAGGACATCAATAAAATCATCACCATCAAATATGTGGATCGATTAATTAAAACACTGAGCAGTGATGAAATGGAAGGCAGAGGAATGTTCAGTCCAGGAATTGAGAAAGCCGCTTCTTTCATTGAAAAGGAATTTAAAACCATCGGATTAAAACCAATGGAGGGTGAAGATAATTTCAGACAAACATTTGATATAGAAGGAAAGTCGGCCTTTAACATCGCTGGCATCATCCCTGGAAAATCAAAAGCCACAGAATTGGTGGTGTTTTCCGGTCATTATGATCACCTTGGAATTGTAAAAGGTAGTGAGCAAGACAGCATCGCTAACGGTGCTGACGACGATGCCTCAGGCATTACCGCAATGATTGCCCTTGCTAAGTATTACAAAGCCTTAAACAACAATGAACGCACCTTGATTTTTGTTGCCTTTACTGCCGAAGAGATTGGTGGTTTTGGTTCTAAACACTTCTCGAAGAAGCTAAACCCAGACGATGTAGTGGCCATGTTTAACATTGAAATGATTGGTAAAGAAAGCAGGTTTGGAAAAAATGCTGCCTTTATTACTGGTTTCGATAAGTCTGACTTTGGAAAAATATTACAGAACAATCTTAAAGGAACAGAGTTTTCTTTTCATCCTGATCCATACATTCGTCAGAATTTGTTTTACAGAAGTGACAATGCTACACTTGCGGCATTAGGTGTGCCAGCGCATACCATCAGCACAGATCAAATTGATACTGATGCGTTTTATCACACTGTAAAAGATGAGTACGGCACATTAGACACTGAAAATATCCTGTCTACAATTAAAGCCATTGCTAAAAGCGCAATTACAATTATAAAAGGGACGGATACGCCAAGTAGAATACCTAGATTGGTAGAAAGTCACGACTAAAGCCGCTTGTGCATCACATAGTCATTCATAAGGAAATCGTTGCCAATATCCAGGTCTACGGTTTCCTTTACCGTAAAGCCCGCCGCTTTGTAAAACTTTACCGCATTGTTTTCGCGGTTTACATTTAGCTCAAGTGACCCACCCCCTACTTTCCTTACCAGGTTTACCACTTCATTGATCAGCAGTTTCCCCAGTCCCTTACCATGCACCTCAGGCAATACATATAGCTTGTGAAGCTTATAGATATGATTTGTAGAATCTATAATAGAAAATACAGCAAAGCCAAGGTCTATATCATCTTCCTCAGCGACCAGAAAAGTATATCCTTGCTGAAGCTGCGATAATAGTTCCGCCCTGTTATACATCTTTTTGAGCATGTAATCAATTTGCTCCTGACTGATCAAACTGCTATAGGCATGAGGCCAGGTTTGATAAGCGATGTTTTGAATGCTCTCAATATCTTCTTCCTTACCTTTCCTCAATAAGATCATAACACTTCGCTGATAAATAAATATGGTGTTGTAAAGATAAACTCAACAAAACCATCATTGATGACTACAAAATCGCCACTTTCTTCTACTTGCATAAGATTACTGGTCTCGAAGTAAGAAACCACCTCAATTTTAAAGATGCTTCCCTTAGGTTTCCAAACGTTAAAGCCCGATTTTATAGCGTATGCCTTTTCTGTTTCGGTAAAAACAACAATATTGATCGCATCAATATAGCTACCCAACTCTCTTAAATTGCTTTTTGTATCAATCACATTAACTGCCTGATACTGCTCTGCAATCAAGAAATCAAGCACAGCATCTAGCGGCTCGGTTCTAACATCAATTACTTTTGTATTTTCCTGTATACCGGTTAACCCGGAAGAATTTACAATAACATCGACTTTTAAGCCCATGCTAATTACCTTTTCGTATTCAGTGTCATTAACTATTAAAGTAGGGCTCCACTCCAACAACTGCCCTAAATACTCTTCGTTAAAGCTGGCAAGTTCATGAATATAAAGCGCTGGTTCTTGTTTCTCTCTGATGATATGGTGTGACGACATGCTAATATTTTAATCTTATCGCAAAATAAGTAAAATATAAGTTGGAATGAAGGCTGTTCTATAAAAGAGGAGGCCAACATGAATATTAAATCATGATGGCTTGCTTAAAAATGACTCTTTAATATTGCAGACGATAATCAGCATCAGGTTTCCAAAGGAGTTTCATGATATTATGTTAACTTTATAGAGGATGAAAAAAACAGATGTAGATGAATTATCTATCGCCAACAAGGAAATAGCATTTCAACATCAAGAGAAAGAAGACCGTGCTGCCGAACTAATCATTGCTAATAAGGAGCTTATTTTCCAAAATGAGGAGAAAGAACAGCGTGCTGCTGAATTGGCTATTGCAAATAAAGAACTTGCTTTTCAAAATACCGAAAAAGAAAACCGTGCTGCTGAACTGATCATTGCAAATAAGGAACTAATTTTTCAAAATGAAGAGAAAGAACGACGAGCAGCTGAACTGGTTATTGCAAATAAAGAATTGGCTTTTCAAAACACCGAAAAAGAAAACCGTGCTGCTGAGTTAATCATTGCGAATAAGGAGTTGGCTTTTCAGAATGAAGAAAAGGAAAAAAGGGCACAAGAATTAATAGTAGCGAACAGAGAATTAAAAAATGCAGAGGATGACATCCGCAAGTTAAATGAGGAATTAGAACAAAAAGTAATTGATCGAACCGCAGAATTAGAAGCTGTGAATAAAGAACTTGGCTCTTTCTCCTATTCGGTATCTCATGATTTACGTGCACCGATCAGAGCTATTAATGGTTATACCCGCATAATAGTTGAGGATTATGCCCACAAACTAGATGCGGAAGGACACAAAATTCTTTCGGCTATCATCAAAAACTCAAAAAAGATGGGCGAGCTAATTGATGATCTGCTGGCATTTTCTAAGCTGGGAAGAAAACAAGTTACAGTTTCAGACATATCCATGGTCGAGCTTGTTCAATCAGTTAAAGATGAATTGATGTTCGAAGAAGGAGAAAATATCCCCGAATTCGATATACAAAGTCTTCCTCCTGCTAAAGGAGATAAATCACTAATCAGACAGGTATGGATTAATCTGATCTCGAATGCAATAAAATATTCGCGATATAAGTTGACCACTACAATTGAAATTGGTGCTTTTGAAAAAGACAAACTGATGGTTTACTATGTAAAAGACCATGGAGCCGGATTTGATATGCAATATTATGATAAACTTTTCGGAGTGTTCCAGCGATTACATTCACAAGATGAGTTTGAAGGAACAGGCATCGGTCTAGCTATAGTACAAAAAATTGTCGACAGACATAAAGGAACCGTTTGGGCAGAATCGTTATTAGATGAAGGAAGCAGCTTTTATTTCAGTTTACCAAAAGCTTAATAAAAAAATATATGAATTACGATGACGTTGAAATTTTATTCGTTGAAGATAGCACTGATGATGCAGCACTTACTATAAGAGCACTTAAAAAAAGTGGGTTTTCCAACAAACTTCATCATGTGGTAGATGGCGTTGCTGCCCTCGATTTTTTATACTGCAGAGGTGTTTATTCTGATAGAAACAGCGCACAATATCCTAAGCTGATTTTGCTTGATCTTAAAATGCCAAAAGTATCTGGAATACAGGTGCTGGAAACTGTAAAGACTGATCCTAAGCTTAAATCTATCCCAGTAGTGATGCTTACTTCTTCAAATGAAGGCCCTGATATAGAAAAATGTTATCAACTAGGCGCAAATAGTTATATTGTAAAGCCTGTAGACAGCGATAATTTCTTCCATGCCATTAAAGAAATAGGCTTATACTGGATGATATTAAGTCAGCCACCACATTAAATGGTAGCCCCAACTAAAATTCTCATCCTTGAGGATAATAATGACGATGCTGATTTGCTTTGTCGCGAGCTTAAAAAATCCGGATTAAATTTCTCCTCAAGGATTGTTCAGAACCGCTCCGAATATGAACTTGCACTTGATGATTTTTGTCCTGACCTTATTCTTTCCGACTATTCACTTCCATCTTTCGATGCAGTATCAGCCTTTCATATCAAACAAAGGCTGTACCCTCTGATTCCATTTATCATAGTTTCCGGAATTATTGGAGAAGAAAATGCAATTGCCTTAATTAATTCGGGGGTGACCGATTATGCATCAAAAAACAACCTTTTTACATTGCCTAGTAAAATCCAAAGGGCAATAAAGGATACGAAAATACGACGAGAAAAAGCAATCGCTGATGAGAAATTAAAAATCCAGGCGGAAGAACTAATTTCTATTAATCAGGAGCTATCTCAGCTAAACGCAGAGCTTGAAGACCGGGTAGCAATGCGCACACAGGCTTTAGCTGAAAGCGAAAACCGCTTTCGTAACATGATGGAAACTATCCCTCAGATCGCATGGACAAATTCTGTAAAAGGCAAAGTAGATTACTACAATCAGCGATGGTATGATTATACTGGGTTAAATCGCACACAAAACCCCATAAGTAAGTTTACAACTGCGATCCACCCTGACGACCTCGAAGACACTTTAAATCAATTTAATTTTCTTCGGAGGCGCATTGATGGCGGTGAGTTTCAGGTGCGGTTGAAGCGTGCAGACGGGCTTTACAGATGGCATCTGATTCGCTTAATGCCTATTAAAAACGTTGAAGGTATGTTACGCCAATGGGTTGGCACAGCTACTGATATACAAGAACTAAGAATATTACAACAGAACAAGGACGACTTTATCAGTATCGCAAGTCACGAGCTGAAAACACCAATCACTACCTTGAAAGCTTCACTACAATTGTTAGACAAAATGAAAGACAAGCCTTCTCCATCAGTGCTCCCTAAGCTGATAGAACAGGCAAATAAGAGTTTGGAAAAAGTATATGTTCTTATTGAAGATCTTCTAAATACGAGCAAAGCAAATGATGATCAGCTTCAAATCCATCCAAGGACTTTCAACCTACTGACTGTAATTAGCAAATGTTGTGGTGATTTGGCCATAAATGGCGCTTTCGCCATTACCGTAAAAGGTGATGAAACATTAGAGGTTTATGCCGATATATCTCGTATTGAACAGATTGTTACGAATTTCGTAAATAATGCGATGAAATATGCACCAGAATCTAAAGAAATTGAAGTTAGAGTTGAAAAGTCTCTTAACATGGTCAAAGTATCAGTAATAGATAAGGGATTAGGTATTCCTGAACAGAACCTCCGTTTCCTTTTTGACCGCTACTATAGGGTTAATCACAGTGGCAGCAAATATACCGGCTTAGGTCTTGGACTTTATATATGTGCCGAAATTGTCAAAAAACATGACGGAACTATTGGCGCAGATAGCGAAATAGGCATCGGCAGCACTTTCTGGTTCACATTACCTATTTCATCATAATCGAGGGTAGGATTTAAAATTATAAGTGGTGCAATGATGTTATCTTTTAAAAGATTAAACCAAACGTAATAAATCTGCGTTAGTAAAGGGGTAATGGCTGTCAGCAAGAAAATAAAATAGATAGTGAGTTCTATATCCCTGTTGAAAAATCAAAGCTGTATGTACGAATGATAGGGAATTCCAATAAACCATTGCTAATAAATTTGCATGGTGGCCCTGGCGCCTTTTCAGGATTCGATCATCAATTTAACAAAGAGTATCTGGAAGACAATTATCTCATTGCCTATTTAGATCAACGAGGGGGCGGAAAATCTGAGGAGTCTACCGACTCAACAATGCTTACCACGAAACAGTTTGTACAAGATTTAGATGTAGTAGTTGATACTTTAAAAAGTAAATACAACAGCAATGTGGTCAATCTTATTGGATCCTCCTGGGGCGGAACATTGGGCTTATTATATTTGATTAATCACCAGGATAAAATTAACTCCTTTGTTTGTGTTAGCGGCAAAGCTGATGGAATATATCCAATCTATGCACTTATTGAACATGAAAGGGCTCTGGCAGATTCACTCCTTAACAAATCAGAAAACTCTTTAGAGAAATCCCGTTATAAGGAGATCTTAGAAAAGCTCTCAGAAATTGAGAAAAGTGATTTTAACAAGTTTTTTGATGACATGAATTTAATTAAACACCAATTCCCGAAAGAGCTTGGTTTCAACCCATATTGGGCAAACCTAAAAGCTCAACAAGAGGCAGTAGAGCTGGGAAATGATTCTACATACTACGCCGAGGCACATTATACAAAGGAAGAGTTTGATATGGCTATAAAAAACATGGAGTTTGTAAACCGGGCGTTTCGAAATACACCCTCCTATAACCATTTGAATATCCTTGAGACAATTGCAGTAATTAATAAGCCTGTTTTGATTTTACAAGGTGAATACGACTATGCCATTGGACTTAAACAGGGAATAATGATTTATGAAGCTTTAAAGAAGATTCCTAAGGAAGATAAAGAAATACATATAATTCCTAATGCTGCACACAATTTGAATCTCGAAAATGAAGACTTATATTTTAAAATTGTGAGGTCATTTTTAGACAAGCACAATAACCTTTAAGTAAGGTTATCCTACAAGTACGCATCAAACTCTTGTAAGAAAGTACAATTCGCCTTAAAAACACTTATTTTAAGACCTTAAAGTAGCTAACAACTATTTTATAAAAACAGAAAAGGCCTTTCTGCATCAGAAAAGCCTTTCACAGGATCGTTTCACCTCCCAAAGTAGTCCCGAGCAGAATCGAACTGCTATCTAAAGTTTAGGAAACTTCTATTCTATCCGTTGAACTACGGGACTAGAGCTATTAAAAAACAGCAGGCCGCAAATATAGGAATAAAATATAAATCAGACCTCCATTCTCAATTGACTAATACAATATTTTCATTTTTTATAAAAACCTATGCGTCAGTCGATCAAGTTAAATATTTAAAATTCCAATTTTCTCTAAAATATTAATACATTTATAGACAAAACCAAATTATATATGCCGAAACTCGCTCTTGTTAATTTAATAATCTGCCTACTGTCGTATGGAACAACAATGGCGCAGGCCAGTAAAGTTGACAGTTCTAAAATGAGAACACTTCGTATTGATCCTTCAAGTTCAAGAGGGGCTGCAGCAGCACAAGTATTCGATGAAATTAAATTTATTCCCCTTGAAACTACAAAAGAAAGTCTTTTTGGTTCCATCAATCAACTTCGAGTTACCCCTGATCGTTACATCATTTGGGATTATGACACAAAATCAATTCTAATCTTTACAAAAGAAGGGAAATACATAGCTAAAATTAATGGAAGCAAGATTGAAAAAGATCCAGATAATAAAGAAACTCAATCTTTTTACGGCTTTACCTTAAAAACAGAGAACTCCCAGCAATTAATTCAAGTTTCGGCAGGAAAATATTTTTTCTACTTTAACTTGGATGGTAAGCTTATTAAAAAAGTTAAAAAAAGCGACGAAGAATACATAGCCAACCTCAAATTTAGTGATGGTACAATGGTAGAGGAACATTTTAAGGACAAGGAGGACAAAGACAGCACAAACTATGAGATAAGTTTGATTAAAGACAAGAAAGCAGTTGAAAAATATTTTCCTTATTCCTTAGAAAGATATAAGAATGATCATTTCTTTTCTGGTGGTGAGTCTATAACCAATTATGGTGTACCCGATGAATTGTTCTTTATCAACTTTTACGATTATAATATCTACAGGATTACGCCTAAAAAGCTCTATTTGGCTTACAAAATTATATTTCCTGCAAACAACTCCTTACCATCAGACTTTAAAGAGAATCCAATTTATAAGGGTAAAAGACAAGAATATTTTGAGAAAAACCCCAAAGCATTTTATGCAATCGGCAGTACTTATCAAATCGGTAACAATCTCTACTTTAAAGTCAACAACTGGAGTTGGGGAAGCAACGAAAAAAAAGCTTTCATTTATAACCTAAAGAGTAATGCAATTACATCGATTTCAGATATAGAACCCGATTCATTGTCGCAATTCTTACCCGTTACTGATGCTGGTGTACATTATGCATTTTCTAGCTCTGGATTTCATTTGTTTCATGATAAATATTTTTATACCAGCTACTCCTCTCTTCTTCTATTTAAATTTAAGGAACAGAGTGAGGGTAAGAATAGAAAATATGATCCAGTATTAACAGATTTTTTTAAAACACAAGACAAGAAAAGCAATCCAATCATCATTCAATTAAAACCAAAGGAAGATTAACGCTCCATGATTAAATTAGTTCCCATAACTATAGCATTTCTGCTATTTACAGGCCTTATTACAGTCAAAGCACAGCAATCCAAAATAATTCCAGTAGGCACTGCCAAAGGTATTGCAAGGGACACTGCACAAAACTATGTCCTTAAGTCGGCCACAGTTTCTATATTCAAGGTTGCAGACAGTACCCTGCTTAGTTACCAAATGACCAACAACTACGGTGAATTCAATTTCAACAATCTCCCTCTTGATCAAGCCTTGAAACTAGAAATCAGTCATGTTGGATATATGACCGCCCGTAAGAATTTCAAAGTTCCTTCAGGCAAAAACACGATAGACCTCCAAACAATTATAGTAAATCGTTTAGATAATAACCTTGAGGAAGTGCAGATTTCAATTCCACCAATAAGCATGAACGGCGATACGTTGGAATTTAATGCTATAGCTTTTAAGTTAGACACAAATGCTACAGTAGAGGATATGTTGAGGGCGATACCTAATGTTACGTTATGGGGTGACGGGCAGATTACCGTGAATGGTACAGAGGTAAAAAGTTTAAAGGTAAATGGAAAATCCTTCTTTGATGGAGAAGCCAAAATAGCCCTACAAAATATATCTAAAAATGCGCTTCAGAAAATACAGGTATATAATACGGCGAGAAACGAAAGTAACCCATTAGACTCTACCCTGGAAATGAACCTTAAACTAAAAAAAGGAAAAGACATTGGCTATTTTGGCAAAATTGGAGCAGGCTATGGCACGAATAATCGCTTTGAAACAGATGCTAGTATTAATATGTTTACGCCCAAAATGCAGTTGGCTTTAGTTTGCGCAATAAACAATGTCAATAAAACTCCTAATAGCATCAATTCTTTAATGTCAAACAGCACATTTAAAGGAGTGGGCACCAATGTTGAGTATCAGCCTGATTTCCGTTCTACCGGACTTAACCGACCAATTACGGCAGGAGTGAGTTTTACCTACAATTTCGTGGAAAGCCCCACCTATCAAAACAAAAATGTTTTGAAATCCGATTACTTCATACAAGATCGAAACAGCGATTTTATATCAGAATCTCAAACTACTACTTCTGTAAATAGTACAGATAAGATCTTTGAGAATAGTAATACCAAAAATTCTTCTATGAATACCAGTCAGCGTTTCAATTCAAAATATGAACTTACTAAAAGGGGACACAATCTAAACCTCTCTCAATCCGCAAATGTTAATCAGGGAACGGGAATTGACCAAACTTACCGTACAGCAGGAAATTTACAGAATGCACTCACCAGTACCAACAATTCCTTTAATACCAGAAGCAATAACAATAAAAGCTTTAATCTTCGAGGCGGTTATCGATACTCACCTAACTTCATCACACAGAAAACGCGCTTTAGGGGACTTACAGCTGACTATAGTTTAAGCGCATATAATAATGAAAGCCAGCGCTCAACTATTACCGAATTTAAATCCTTTACCAATGCTGCATCTAATCAAAAAATTAACCGCAAATATAACTCATCCAGCGATGGTATTAATCAGACGCTTGACTTAAACTTATCCGATTTAAAATCGTTAATATTCGGCAATAAACGATTAGCCGGAATAAATTTTGGTTTAACAAACAAGCTAGCAATAAAATCCGACAAGAATAATGATAATGTACAGGATCTTGATACTTTGAATAATATTTATCATGCCAATACTTATTTGAAAAATAAGATTCAAACAAATGTAATTGAGGAAATTCCAGGTTTTAGCCTCCAGAAGTCTTTCAGTAAAAGCCTTTCAAACCGATTTTATAAAAGCCTGACCCTTAAATTCCACCCGAAACAAATATTAATTACACAGGACAACAAATCAGATCGTTCATTTCAAAACATCAAGCGAAATTATCAACGTTTTGCTCCAGATGCAGGCATTAGTTTTTACAACCATCAATATGGTGAATACTCCAGATCTTTTGATTTGAGGTATAGCACTACACTTCGGATCCCAACCATACAACAACTTGCACCACTAACAGACAGCTCCAACCTATATTACCTGCAAAAAGGTAACATAAACCTTAGAAAAGTTGTACAACAGGCCATCACTTTTAGTTTTAATCATTATGATGAAAGCAGCAAAAACACATTAAATTACAACTTCAACGTGAGTGCGGGCCTAACAAAAGATAACATTGTAGATAGTCTTTTAATTGATGATCAGAATAAACGTACAGTCTTCCTTGTAAACGCCAATGGGAATAAGTATATCAACTTCAACGGCAGTATTAATAAGGCCTATAAATTAAAGACTTCAGAACTTCAACTCAGTTTGAATGCCAGTGTCGACGCCAATAAAAACCCTGGATATACCAACAATGTGTTTACTTTTTCAAGTAATTTAAATACAAATTTAAATGCCAGTATCAACTATACCTACAAAAGCTACCTCGCTGTTGTACTTGGGCAATCGTACGGTACCTACCAGTCTAAACAAGAAGCTTTCAATACTGAATACAGCGGTAAAAATCTTGGCACCAATCTTAGTTCAAGCTATAATGTAACTAAGAAATTTACTTTAAATAGTAATGTCAGTTTCAATAACGCCTCTTCTTCTGGTGCTAAAGACATTAATTTTACGATCTGGAATGCCAGTGCGGTATACCGCTTCCTTAAGGGGAACAATGCAGAATTCAAACTTTCGGCTCTGGATTTATTACGACAAAACAGTAGTGTGATCAACTATGGCAGTTCTAATAGCTTTACAATAGGCACACGGAATGTATTGGAACAATATTTCATGGCAACAATTTCTTATTATCCAAGACAGTTTGGCAAGAAAGAAAAACCTGGTAAATAGTGTCAGAAATCAACTGCGATTTTTGTCGTAGAACTTATTATATCTAAATATATGCCTTAAACCGCCTATATCGCGTGATGTAAACCTACGATTATCATTATTCCTGGAGATCAGTATTAAATTATTTACATGATCGAAGCTTGACCTTGTCAGATCTAATTCTTCTTCCGTGAGCATAGTAACGGCCGTCTCCTTTATAGTAGTTGCATAACTGGTATCAAGCACCAGAGGATAGTCCCTGTCTTCAGGTTTTTCACCATTTTCCAGCCATATCGCTTTACTGCTGTAAAACTTTATATTACACGAATCCCCTGATTTTTCGATAACCGCTACCCATTTTGAAACCTGTTTTCTGCTTAGCCTGAACTCTTCAATTTTAACCGGACCAGTATTAACTGAGCTTGTCTTTACGACATAAGAAATGTAATCATAAACGGAATCTATTTGCTCCTGTTTACTTCCACAGGATAAAAAGCATAAAATTAATAGGAGAAAGGGTAAATATTTTTTCATAAAAATGTGGTTTATAAAGATGATGAAAAAAGAATTGATTTTCCATATAAATGCTAAGCGAAAACAGAGTATAATACTGCAGAAAAAAGATAATAAAATGCTTAGCATCGCTAATACTACGATCTAGAATAAATTGGTCTAATTTATGTGGCAACACATATACTATATATGACCCATAATACTAAATCCTACGAAAAAAATCTGCCTTGGATAGCCGCATTGGCAATCTTCATGCAATCTTTGGATGGGACAATTTTAAATACAGCATTGCCCTCAATAGCACTCAATTTAAACCGTTCCCCAACACAAATGCAATCTATTGTAGTTTGTTATACTTTAACGCTTGCGCTATTAATTCCATTGAGCGGTTGGCTCTCTGACAAATACGGATCCAGAAAAATATTCATTTGGGCCATTGGCTTATTCGCTTTAGGCTCGCTGGTCTGCGCGATCTCTCAAACATTACCGCAGCTCATTGGCGCTCGTATGTTACAAGCCATAGGTGGATCTATGATGGTACCCGTTGCCAGATTAGCCATATTGTATACCTATTCAAAAGACAAACTATTAGGCGTTATAAATTTTATTACTATCCCTGGATTGGTAGGACCTATCATTGGCCCAACTTTAGGAGGCTGGCTGGTAGATATTGCTTCATGGCACTGGATATTCATTATCAATATCCCAATTGGCATTCTGGGTATCATTTGGGCACGTAAAACAATGCCAGACTATAAGCACCTCACCAAAAGCTTCGACTTTATTGGGATGATTCTTTTTGGAGGATCTTTGGTAGTTCTTACTATAGGAATAGAACTCGGTTCAGAAAGTGTAATTGGAGGATGGACCCTCGCAGGGGTCTTTTTACTCGGATTTTTAATGATGAACGGGTATTATCGACACTATAAAAGATCTAGAAATCCCATCATCGATCTGGAATTGATTAAAATCAGAACCCTTAGAATTGGCGTTTTTGGCAACCTATTTACTCGCCTAGGGATTGGTGGGATGCCTTTGCTTTTACCTTTACTTTTTCAAGTAGGACTCGGTCATTCCGCTATGACATCAGGTATGATGTTGATCCCTGTGGCACTGGCATCAGTGTTGGTAAAACCATGGGTAGTACCTATAGTAAAGAAGTTAGGCTACAAAAAAACATTGATTATTAACACCTTAATCATCTCATTGGTCATTGGCGTGTTTTCATTAATTTCAAAGGAGACGGCATTACCTAACCTGATTCCATTATTAGTGATATTCGGAGCTGTGAACTCCATTCAGATGGCCTCTATGAATACCCTGTCGCTTTCTGATCTGAACACAGAAACAGCAAGTGGAGGTAATAGCCTGCTCATGGTAATGCAACAGCTGTCTATGAGCCTTGGGATCTCTGTTGCAGCGTTCCTATTGTCTAAATATCAAACTGAAATATTGGACATGTCGGCCTCAATTGTAACAGCCTTTAAATATACTTTTCTAACCATGTCAGCATTAACAGCAATTGCCAGCCTGCTGTTTTTACGACTGCAGGCTGACGATGGCAATGCCTTAGCAAATAAGGACATACAACCAGGCGAAATTACCTGATTACACTACCATTGTTGTGTTTAGCGATTGGAGCTATAAAAGCAAGTTTGCCATTTGCATCTTCCGACATTAGGATCATACCCTGTGATAGAATCCCTTTAATCTCTCGGGGAGCAAGGTTAACCACAAGACTCACCTGTTGTCCAATTACTTCTTCAGGCTTATAATATTCAGCAATACCAGATACTACCGTTCGCTGATCTATTCCAGTATCTAATGTCAATTTTAAGAGCTTCTTAGTCTTTTCAACTTTCTCTGCTGCAATGATTGTCGCTACACGAATATCAACTGCTGTAAACTGTTCAAATTGAATATCCTCTTTTACTGGTGCAGCAACAACAGAAGCGGCATCATTATCGACCTTGCTCTGATTAAGCTTATCTATTTGTGCCTGCACTTCTTCGTCTTCAATCTTCTCAAACAACAAAACAGGCTCATTTAACTGGTGTCCTCTGTGTAAAAGATTTATCTTTCCTGCAGATTCCCAGGTATGTCCGCCATAATTCAACATTTTCATCAGCTTATCTGCAGTGAAAGGTAAAAACGGCTCAATTAAGATTTCCAGGTTAGCAGCAATCTGTAAACTGATGTTCAAAATTGTCCGCACCCTATCTTCATCTGTTTTAATCACTTTCCATGGCTCTGTATCTGCCAGATATTTATTACCCAAACGAGCAACATTCATCACTTCACCTAAAGCCTCTCTGAAACGATAATTCTCAATAGAAGCACTGATTTTTGCAGGTGCTGCAGCCAATTCATCAATCACTAACTGATCTTCTGGAGTAACATGCATACACATCGGCACTTTACCATCAAAGTATTTATGTGTTAATACCACCACGCGATTGATGAAATTACCTAAAACAGCAACCAATTCATTGTTATTTCTAGCCTGAAAATCTTTCCAGGTAAAGTCATTATCCTTGGTTTCAGGAGCTGTTGAAGTTAATACATAACGTAACACATCTTGCTTATCTTTAAACTCCACAAGGTATTCGTTTAACCAAACAGCCCAGTTTTTAGATGTAGATATCTTTTGTCCCTCTAAATTCAGGAACTCATTTGCAGGAACGTTATCTGCCAGAATATAATCTCCATGAGCCATCAACATAGCAGGAAAAATAATACAATGGAATACGATGTTATCCTTTCCGATAAAATGTACCAGCTTAGTACTTTCATCTTTCCAATAATCTTCCCAAGTCCCTTCAATAGCCTCTTTTTGATTGATATAATATTCCTCGGCTTTTGGATTCCAAATACCAAGTTTAGCATATTCAAAAAGCTCCTTAGTAGAAGAAATATAGCCAATTGGTGCATCAAACCAAACATAAAGCACTTTACCCTCTGCATCTTTAACAGGGACTTTAACGCCCCAATCCAAATCTCTAGTCATAGCACGAGGTTGTAAACCTGCATTTAACCAAGATTGGCATTGTCCAAAAACATTAGGTTTCCATTCTTTATGGCTATCAATATATTTTCTTAATTGATCTTCATATTTATCAAGAGGCAAAAACCAGTTCTTAGTTTCTTTCCTTACAGGGGGTTCGCCAGACAGGGTCGACTTAGGATTGATGAGATCTGTAGCGTTTAATGTACTACCACAATTCTCACATTGATCTCCATAAGCATTTTCATTACCACATTTCGGACAAGTTCCGGTGATGTAACGATCAGCCAAAAATGTCTGCGCTTTTTCATCGAAATATTGCTCTGTAACTTCTTCAGTAAAAACACCTTTTTTATATAATGTTTCGAAGAAATCAGATGCCGTTTGGTGGTGCATTAAAGAAGAAGTCCGGTGATAAATATCAAAGGACACCCCAAATTCTTTAAAAGAATCACCAATAATCTTGTGGTATTTATCAACCACAACTTGTGGACTCACACCTTCTTTTTTAGCTTTTAGCGTAATAGGAACCCCATTTTCGTCAGAGCCGCAAATAAATTTAACATCCCTTTTATTAGACCGCAGGTACCTTACATAAGTGTCTGCCGGTAAATAAACACCTGCCAAATGTCCTATATGTACCGGTCCGTTAGTATAGGGCAATGCCGCTGTAACGGTATATCTTTTTATCTTACTATTATCCAAAACTATATCTATTATTTTGGCAAAGATAGGTGTTTTACACAGGAATGGAATCAGCTTCTATTTTTTTTCGAACTTCAGATTCCCATCATAGCTTTTATCTACAATCACAATTAATGAAGGCTGTATACTGTACGACATTTCTTTACCTACCTTTTCAGTGTATTTAAAGGTAATATCACTGCCGTCTTTTAACAATCCGTCTACAGTAAAGTCTGTTGCTTTGTCGGTAACAATTCCTATAACTGCAATTACAAACTGTTTAGAGAAATCTATTTTGGTAGGCATTCCTTTCTCTCCCATTGTTGCGGCCATCCCAAATATATCATCAAATTGCTCTTGTGTCGTAATTTCTAATTCTTCGACAGCCTCGTTTTTATGAGTATTCTTTACAAAGTAATTCTTCGCTAATTCATAGGAAATATGCCTATCAGTAACTTTTTCTGTTGCTTTTTCAACAGAATTTACATCGTCATTTCCTGTGGTACTTTTAGTTGAATTGCAGGAAGAAACAGCAAAACACACAACTACGGCGGTTAATAATAGATTAGTTTTCATCAGTATATATTTGTTTTTTAAAGGTCATGAAGCTTACAAAGCTTATTTTTCACTAGTATCTATTTAATTTCCGTGTTCAAGAGCTCGCAAGCTCGGTTCATTGTGTTTTGTAAGCGGTAAGCTTATGCAGGTTTCATAAATAGATTCTTAGGTTTAACTAAAGGTAATAAAAAAGCATCTGCGTTGAAAAAGTATTATATCCGAAAACATCAGTAAAGAAAACTATTTTGATTATTTTAGCTACAAAACTATAAACTATGCCTATATCGCCCCCGTATTTAAAAAAAGGAGATAAAATTGCGATTATTTGTCCAGCAAAAAAACTGCCCAGAAGCATTGAAAAAGCTGTAGAAATTCTTAAATCATGGGGACTGGAAATCTATTTAGGAGTAACAATAGGTAGGGAATACCACCAGTTTTCTGGCAATGATAATTTAAGAGGAGCCGATTTACAAATAGCCTTGGATGACCCCGAAATTAAAGCAATAATTGCAGGAAGGGGTGGATATGGAACAATTAGAATTATTGACAGACTAGATTTCACCAGGTTTAGAGCCAATCCCAAATGGTTAATAGGATTCAGTGACTTTACAATAATGTTATCTCATTTATTAGCAACACAAAATACACAAAGTATTCACGGCCAAATGCCTTATACATTTGATGAGGCTACACCAGAATCATTAGAATCGTTGAGAGTTGCACTGTTTGGAGGTCCCCTTAGATATGAAATTAAACGCAGTAAACATGGAAGAGCTGGTGAAGCCGAAGGTGTCTTAATTGGAGGAAACCTCACTTTACTAACAACTATGATTGGATCTAAATCAGATATCGACTTTTCAAATAAGATTTTATTTTTAGAAGACGTTGGTGAACACGAGTATGCAATAGACAGAATGATGCGAATGTTATACCGTTCGGGGAAACTAGCAAACTTAAAAGGACTTATTATTGGTGCTTTTAATGAACGTCCACCAGAGACCATTCCTTTTGGCTATAGTGTCGAGAAGATCATTATGGACCTTTTAAAGCTATATAAATACCCTGTATGTTTTGACTTCCCAGTTGGGCATATAGACGACAATAGAGCTATGATTGTAGGAAAAAAAGTGAAATTGCTAGTTACTAGGTCGACAGTAGTACTCGATCAGCCTTAGCCCAGCTAATATAGGTTAAGCTTTATCGCCATTCCAGACTCTTTAATAGGGTTTTATTGATCTTAATCTCTGTTTGAGAAAAGGGTAAAGTTTATGCAAAAAGGAGCTGTTTTTAGACAGCTCCTTTTGAAATGAATAATAATAATAATAATAATAGCCTAAGGAATATCTTCCAGATATCCCGTTTTATGATAGCCCTCGATCTTATAGGTAACACCATTAACAATGAGATCAAACAAGATCTGATCGGCTGGAGAATTTGATGCAGGGCCTACCGTTCCATTAGTTACAACTTTCCCATTTGCAATGCTAAAGGTTGGTATGGTTGTTTTACTAGCGGCTATGTTAACAATATTTGTCCCAGAAAAGGTCTTTGTATTGATATCCACAGGAATTTTGCCTTTAACAGCTATTGAGGTTCCCCCAGAGGCCAATGCTGCTGAAGTCTGAACCCACATCTCTGTTGAGGAATCATCAGATGTATTAAAGGTTAATACGGAAAAATAATTTCCCGTGTTATTAACTTTCACATACCAATCACCTGCCATAACCTGTACAGCCGTTCCTCCTGGTGGTACATCCTTTTTACAAGCGGATGTTAATGCAATCATTATAAAAACAACAATTGTATTTCTAATTATATTCTTTTTCATCTTTTATATTCTAAATTTCATGAATCGATTGAACTATTTTCCCCACCAAACTTTGGTAGTGAGTGGCACCTCAGCTGGCGTATTAGAGTTCCTACTTTTTTCATTATCAGGAAAAACAAACCTTCTAGGGAAATTTCCTGCACCTGTCACTCCATTTACTGAATAAACCAATCTACCTGCATAAAGTGTCGCATAGGTAGGATCCTTAGAATATACAGGGCTTATTTGCGGATATCCGGTTCTATTCTGTTCAAAAAATGCCTCTAATGCATGAGAGCCAAATAGAGACACCCATTTCTGTACAATTATCGCTTCAATTTTAGTATCTAATGATCCTGTAGGATAAACATAAGGCCCTGTTGTAATCAATGTACCAGGCTCTAAATTTACCTGCTCAAATGCAGCTGTAACACCCTTATCATACATAGTTTTAGCCCCTGCACCTCCGAAATAGCGTTCCAGTGCTTCAGCCTGCATAAAATAAGATTCAGCTTTACTGATTAACCATGCTGGGTCTGTAGCTTTTACAATCGGATTTGAGGCTCCATTAGTAACCGTATTATAATCGCCCTGATGTGCTGCGACAACATCTTCTCCATAATAAGCTTCTTTTCTAGGATCTGCGTTTTTATCTAACCAGCTAATTAATGTCACACTGGCTTTTAGATTATCTGGTGTATTTAACCTTCTGAAGTTGTATTCAAAAAAGGGATTACTTTTATTAGGAACATCAACGAATACATTCAATCCGGCCCCCATATCAAGAAATGGTGCATTAGCAGCATACAAAGCTCTTATACCTGCTTCCGCCTCTGCAGGCTTTGCATTTACCATTCTGAGGAACATTTTTAGCTTCAGTGTATTAGCGAATTTCACCCAACTATCCATATCTCCACCAAACATCAGATCTGTTTTTTTCTGTGGATCTGTTAAAGGTACCGTCATATAATCTTTTGCCAAAGCTGCATTAATCTCAGCTATCAACGAAGTATAAATAGTATATCCATCGTCAAACTTTGGCTGAATAATAACAGTAGGTTGCAATGCCTCTGTATACGGAACCTTATCAAAAAGATCTACCAGTACCTGAAAGGTATAGGCTTTCATTACTGTGGCCATTAAATTATAATGCCATTCCTGCGACGTATTTGCAAGATCTAATGTTAATTTATAATCATTTAATGCCCCACTATACAGTTCCGTATATGGTCCATTTACAAAGTTTGAAGAATTGCTAACATCATATGCATCTATTGTTCGAAATTGACTTGAGCCACTGTTCTGAGTCCAAAACTGAGCCCACATTCCTCCGAAAATAGATAAATCACCATTTACACGTCCTACTGTTGACATCATGCCTGATGGAAATAGAGTTTCCATCGTTGCTTCTTCAATTCCAGGATTATTTGGGCTTCGGTTGATGTCGAGTTTATTACAACTTGCTGTAACAAACAAAGCCGAGAGGATTAATACTTGCTTATAATTAAATATCTTTTTCATAATTGCAGACCGTTAAAATGTTACGTTTAAAGAAAGACCAAAATTGCGTGTTGAAGGTCCGGTTCTAAACTCACCCAGTTCACTTGACAAATCATTTCCAAAGTTCGAAACCTCTGGATCTATAATCCTATTTTCTTTTGGCAGCCAGGTAAGTAGGTTTCTACCATAAGCACTGATATAAGCCCTATCAGCTCCAATTTTGTGACTCACCGAAGCTGGAAGATTATAAGTTAGCGTAACCTCTCTGACCTTTAAAAAAGTTTTATCTAGTATCCGATCCTTATAAGCCCTGGCTTTACCTTGATTGGTGTAATAATAAGAGTAGAAGTTATTTTCATTAATTGGAATAGTATTCTCCGCATAACCTGTAATAACTCCGGCAGCATCTTTAACTTCAATAACAGAATTTGGAACAACAAATGTTCTTCTATCATTATATAATGTATTTACTGAATTACCCACAAAATTTAGCAAATCGGCTGTACCAGAATAAAACACCCCTCCCTTTTTATAATCAAGGGAAATTCCCAGGGTGAATTCTTTATATCGGAAGCTGTTGTTTAAGCCCATTATAAAGTCTCTTTGTGTCGTGCCATAAGAAGCGTTGTTTGGATCAACCAGTGGCATTCCTGTAGAACTTACAATGACTTTGCCATCGGGAGACAGTTTTTCAACTGGCGCCTCTATTACCCCTAGCGGCTGGCCCACTTTAGCAACCAGTTGTGCATCGTAAGCAGTGTTTAAGACAATCTTATCCAAGCCATCAGGTAACTCAAGAACTTCGTTTCTGTTCCTGGTAAATGTGTATAAGATATCCCAGGTAATATCATCTGTTTTAACTGGAGTTCCATTTAAAGCGATCTCAATCCCTCTATTTCTAACCTTACCAAAATTAACCACCCTAAAGTTAACACCTGTAGAAGGCGAGGTTACAATTGGTAAAATCTGATCTTTCGTCACCCTATTATAATAGGATGCATCAATTCCCAATCTATTGTCAAAGAATCTCAGTTCCGCACCAAACTCAGCTTCTGTACTGATCTCTGGTTTCAGGAAAGTATTGTTCAATGTATTAGAAACGGAGTAAGCTGGCACACCAGCAATAGGAAATGTTATATTTCCAAAGCCAAGTGCGACATCTGTTTTTGTTAAAGTATTATATACTCTATATGGATCGGTATCACTACCTGTTTTACCATAAGCAGCCCTTAATTTCAACATGCTGATTTTAGAACTTGAAAGATCTAAAGCCTGTGACAGCAATATTGACAAGTTTGCTCCAGGATAAAAATAACTTCTACTTTCTGGTGGTAAAGTAGAACTCCAATCGTTACGAGCATTCAGAGTCAAATAAGCAAAGCTTTTATACCCAAATGTAGCCGATCCATACAAGCCAAATAATCTCCTCTCACTATTAGTTTGAGTTGAAACCGGACTATTTGCAGAATTTTCTATCTGATAAAAACCTGGAACAGCCAGATCTTCAATACCGGTATACAATACCCGGGCACCACGATCATTGAAGTTTAATCCCACCAATCCATCAATATCAAAGTCTGAACTGATCTTTTTATTAAACAAAGCATTTACCTTAGAATCGTATTCGAAGTACTTTTCAGACCCCTCAATTACGTTACCCACACTTGCCTGTCTAACGACTTCTTCATCATTTCCACCACCCGACCAACTACCTGGAGTAGGAGCATTTTTCGCATTCCATATTTTATCTGTAATGTTATTTACATCAATACCCTGTTGTAATTGAAAAGTAAGCCAATCGGTCGCCTTGATTTTTAAATCAGCATTACCATAAAAGCGATCACTTTTAAACAAAGAACCATTTTCAAATACTGAATAATATGGGTTTTGAGAAAATGGACTAAAGAACCCATCCACATCATAGAATTTATTGTGATAGTCTTTAAAATCTTTAATTGGAAAATCTACAGGTATCTGGAGTATATCTTCATAAAAAGAAGATCCAATACCAGAATTAGCCTGACCTGTCTGCACGGCTCTGGTATTTTTACCTATATAATTTGCAGATGCGGATAAAGTAATGGCCTTATTAAATTTAGTTGAGCCATTTACACTAACTGAGTTTCTCTTATAGGTGTCGTTCGCTCCTGGTAAAATACCATTACTATAAACATTTCCATAGGAAAAATGGAAAGTAGAGATCTCATTACCTCCACTTAGTGAGATGTTATTGTTAAATTCCTGACCAGTATCAAAGGCGTCTCTGAAACTGTTTTTTAAGGCAGAGAAAGGTTTCTCCTGTCTCACACCATCAACTTCAGAACCCCAGGGTCTCATCTGACCATCAAATTTAGCTCCCCAGCTACCATTTTCCGCGATATAAGCAAACTTACTAAATCCCTGTCCGTACTGATCCTGCAAATCAGGAACAATAGAAACCTGAGTAAATGATGCCGCGGTAGAGAAGTCTACTTTAACTTTTCCTGCTTTACCTTTTTTGGTCGTAATTAAGATAACACCAGCAGAGGCTCTTGATCCGTAAAGAGAACTTGCCGCAGCGCCTTTTAATATACTAATGCTTTCAATATCATTTGGATTGATATCATTAGCGGCATTACCAAAGTCATAGTTTTCTTTTAAATCCCCAATACTGTTTGTCGGTGATACTTCTCCTGGCCGAGCGTTATTAATAGGCACACCATCTACCACATATAGTGGTTGGTTGTTTCCGGCAATGGAAGAGAAACCTCTTAAAATTACCTTACTTGAACCGCCCGGCTGACCAGCAGTTGTAGAAATATCAACGCCTGCAACTTTTCCCTGTAATCCTGAGACAAGATTAGTTGGATTTGCACGATTAATCTCCTCTGCTCCTACCTGTGTAGCCGAATATCCAAGTGTCTTTTTCTCTCTTGAAATACCCAATGCTGTAACCACTACTTCTCCTAATTGCTTTGCATCTGTTGCTAACACTGCGTTAACTACATTTGTAGCACCTACAGCTATGGTTTGCTGTGAGTAACCAATAGAGGTGAATTCGAGTGAAGCTGTTTGACCCGATGGGATTTTGAGCGCATATTTACCATTTGCATCTGTTGAGGTCCCATTCTGGGTACCTACAACCTTTACGGAAACTCCAGGGATCGGCAAGCCGTCCTCTTTTCCAGTAACCGTGCCCGAGATTGTTCTGTCCTGCGCCATTGCCGCTCCCGCAATAAACATGAACATGAACAAACTTTGTAAAAGTTTTTTCATTGAAATAGAATTTAGGTTAGTTAATAATAACTACCACGTGCTCTATGTTTGTTTAGATAGGAAGAGGGAGCGAACAGCATTTTTACACGCTAATTGCAGTTGTTATAGGATAAACATTTGTGATATTTAAAATGTTTTAAAGGAGGGAATATTTATAAAAATAAAAAGTCCAGATAGTCGTGACATCTGGACTTTTAAGCAAAAAAAATCTTAGTTTAAGGTTTTCAATTCCCTTATGATAGAGAATTATAAAACCTTATTACGCTTGCAAAATCTTGATCATCTTTAAAAGTCAACTTATTTTTTGCGATGTAGTCCAAGACTTCTGTTTTGTGATCATTCATATAACTCATCACACTTTTAATATTACGTTTAATCTTAAAAAGCTTTTTGTTCATAAGAAGGTAATAATAAGACTGGTCTTCTATTAACTGTTCTTTCACAGCGGAACTATAAACAGTCCTGGTGTAAATCTTTTTCTTAACCCTTTTAACAAACTCTATCTTAGGAGATGGTCCCGGATTAAACACCTGATAAAATGATTTATCATTAGCTCCATCTATAGGTGGAAATCCATTGATGAAAGTACGTTCACTTTTTACTCCATCTGCATTATATGTGAAAATATCAAAAGCTATAACAGGTAAATCAAAGTTCATCGCTTTTCCTTCTTCAATCATAAAGATCAACTGATCTTTGATCTGATCATATTTCAATTTAACATCATCATACCTTTTTCCATTTTCAAGCGTCACTATGCCTACTTGCCATGTATCAAATAAATAAGGAGAACCAATCACATCCACATATGTGGGAGCTCTTTCAAACCCGCCCTGTCCCCAAATTACAGGATCAATATGCTTAGAGTCCTGCGACTTTGAATCCAGGTGGAAACAGATAAACAATGTTGAGATTAAACAAATAATGTAAACGTTTTTCATAAGTTTTTAATTAATATTCTATAATAAAACCATATCTACCATATAGTACCTATTTCTAAATTTCAAAAAATATTAAGTAAATATAAACAAAAAAAAAGGTTAGGATTTACCCTAACCTTTTTTCGAAACACAATAAATTAGTATCCCGGATTTTTTTCTAAATTCGGATTGATCTGAGTTTCATGGAATGGAATTGGGAATACGATGTAATCCGATCCATAAGCTTGTGCTTTCGCTGTACCATGAGCAGGAATTCCACGTCCAGTACGAATAAAATCAAATTCACCATGTCCTTCAAAAGCTAGCTCGATTCTTCTTTCTACAAGAATTTTAGCAATTAAGTCTGCTTTGGTAACTGCAATAACAGGGTCAGCCAAAGATCTTTGTCTTACCTCATTTAATAACAACAATGCATTCACATCAACTCCAGTTGCAATATTTGCTAAAGCTTCTGCTTTTATTAACATAATCTCTGCATATCTAATTACCGGAGCCCAATCCGTTACAGCTGTATACTTTTTAGTATAAAATGATCCATTCTGTTGAAGAATAAGGTCTTTGAACCTCAAATCTTTTGTTTGATCCAAAAGCGCAATATATTCAGTACTAACCGTGATATCTCCACGCTTAGATGGTGAATAATGTTGACCTAAGGCATGATTTGTATTAGGATTATCTCCTCCATTCATCGCAACAGAGAATATATTTTCGGCAGTACTATAATCTGTGAATGCACTTACCGGATCCGCATTTAATGAATACTTACCACCAATCAATTTATTTGCATAAGCCAAAGCATTAGGATAATCTCCCTTATATAAATAAAGTCTTGCTAATAATGCCTGTGCAGCTCCTTTAGTTGCTCTTGCAACGTCTTGCAATGTCGGATTCTTATAGTCAACAGGAAGGCTGGCTTCAGCATCTTTTAAATCTGTTTCTATTTGATTATAAACCTCAGCCACTGAAGATCTACCAATCATATTCTCGGCAGAAAAAGGAGCATCTGTACTTGTCAGTACTAATGGTAAACCTAGATGCGTTGCTCCTGCAGTAAATTTATAAGGCTGGGCATATAAGTTTACCAAATAAAAATAACTTAATGCACGAATAAATTTAGCTTCTCCAGTATATTGACTTACTTTATTAGCAGGGACAATATCACCGGCTTTCGCCATGTTTTTCAAAAATAGATTTGCTTCACCAATTGTTCTGTATCCACCTTCATAAGCAGTTGCGGCAAATGCATTATTCGCAGTAACTGGGGTAAATAGTGCAATATCTCCAAAATAAGTTGCAGGATTTACATCTGCACCACGCTGATCTACATAGATCAGAATCCTTCCACCTAAAAACTCACGGTTTTGAAGTTGATCATACATACCAATTGCAGACTTCTCTACACGTTCAGGAGACTCAAAAGCCGCCTCCGGAGAAAGATTTTGGAAAGGCTCTTCAAAGAGAGTCTTTTGACAAGAGCCCATAGTCAAAACCATGACTGCGGCTAATGCTATGTTGATTGTTTTATATCTATTAAAAATTTTCATAAGATTCTAATTAAAATGATGCATTTAACGCTAAAGTAAATGTTCTTGGTTGTGGAATTGAACGGTTATCGTATCCAGTTGCAAGATTCGAATTGTTTCTGTTCGAGTTAACCTCGGGATCAACACCACTATAACCTGTCCATACAAAAGCATTATAAACCTGAGCAGAAACTCTCATATTAGACAATCCCGCTTTCTCAGCCCAGAGAGGCTTTAAATTATAACCAACAGCTATTGTTCTCAATCTCAAAAAGTCACCCTTTTCAAGGAATCTTGTTGAAGCCTGATTCGAAGGATTATCACCACTTGATACACGTGGGACATCAGTAACCTGACCTGGGGTAGTCCAACGATCCATAATACGCGCATCATTATTTTGGAATGTATTGGTTAACAAGCCTGCATAACTCGAATTGTATAAATAATTCCCTCCCTGATACACAAATGAGAAACTCAAATCAAAATCTTTATATGTAAACGTATTATCCATCCCTCCATACCATGTAGGTGTCCCCGTTTTACCCTCCTGATATTGTTGATCAGCAGCAGTAAGTGCCTTACCATCAGTACCATCAGCATTCATATATTTCGAAGTAACTTGATTCCAAGTTCTTGTTGAACCATCAGCAGCATACCACATTGGATATCCATTATTTGGATCTACACCTGCCCAATTGTATAATTTATAAGTCCCTAATGGACGACCGATACTAGCTACTGTAGCAGCAGAAGTTAAATCAGCATTATTATTTGTCGTAACTAGGGAAATCACTTTATTTTTAACATAAGTATAATTAAATGAAGTGGTCCAAGAGAAATCCTTTTTCTGAATATTTGTGGTATTTAAAGTAAACTCAACACCTCTATTTCTCATCGTTCCTATATTCGATACAATTGTTGAATTTGGAACGCCTACAGTATATAATACAGGAGCATTCAAAATCAAATCAGAGACATCGGTACTGAAATAATCAACAACCACATTAACTCTTTTATCTAAGGTATTCATGTCAAACCCAATGTTGAACTTCTTCGAAGCTTCCCATTTTAAATTTGCATTTCCTAACTGACTACTAGAGAAACCATTGATACTTGTATATGCACCTCCACTATATAATGTTCTATTAGCATATTGGCTAACACCTCTTGAATTACCCACTAAACCATAACTTCCTCTAAACTTTAAGTAATCAATGTATTTATTCCCTTGAAGGAATGACTCTTCTGAAGCCACCCATCCTGCAGAAATACTAGGGAATTTACCCCATTTGTTTAATTGACCAAAACCTGAGAAAGCATCTGCTCTAAATGCACCTTCAATAAAATATTTATTGTCGAACGTATAACCAGCACGGCCAAAATAAGATTCAAGACCTGAACTTAATAATGATCCACCTGAAGCAAGTAAAATATCTTCACCTCCTGGCAAAGTACCAGTATAAGTTCCATCCAGAACATCTTGAAAGAATGGATCAGCAAAGTTATTTGCAGAAACATAAAGCTCTCTAATTTTATTGTATTGATACTCTGCTCCAGCAGTTAAACTAATTCTGTGCTTCTCGGCAATCGTTTTATCATAAGAAGCAAAATTCTGCCAAACCCATTGATCACGATTTAACATATTATCTTGAACCAGTCCTCCATAAGACAAACCAAGACCTGCTATAAGAGGACTAGAATATTGATCCTCAAAGTTTGAAATGTAATCAACACCAAACTTAGAAGTAATTTTTAAACCTGCAATAGGTGAGACCTCCATAAAAATATTCCCAATAAGTTGTTGGGGAGTATTATGATTTCTCTGCAGATCTACTGTTGCAATTGGATTATATACCCTGTTTCCGATTAAACTTGTTCCGTTAACAGTAGTAATGTTGTTTCCTAAGCCCAAATAACCACTAGGCGAAGTTGTAGACAAGTTATATCCTCTAGGACCAGCAGGATTAAAAACAGATACTGTTGGAGGCGCATTATAACCCGCAATAGCTGCTCCTGCCAAGTAACCATCTGTTAACAACCCCCTGTTAAGAGATTTTGTAAATGATAATTCTACACCAGAACGTATCCATTTCTTAGGTCTAACATCTACATTAATACGTGCAGATCCAGTTTTCAAATTATTACCATAAAGAATACCATTCTGATCAGCATACCTTACTGATCCATAATAAGATGCTTTATCACTTCCTCCAGAAACGGAAACGTTATTATCATAGGTAGTACCCATGCGGAATATTTCATCCATCCAATCAGTTCTGTCTGGGACACCATCACCATCAATATCACTGTCTTTAGCAACAATAGGTGCAGTAGCACCATATTTGTTTTTTACTTTTTCATTATTAATAGTCATGAAATCTTCCGCACCTAATAGATTTGGCTTGTTAGAAGCTGTAGAAAAAGTAACTTTTGAAGACAATTCAATTTTCGACGTCCCATTTTTTCCCTTTTTGGTCGTTACCAAAATCACTCCATTTGCTGCACGTGAACCATATAGTACAGCTGCACCTGCGTCTTTTAGTACCTCTATAGATTCAATATCGTTCGGGTTTATTAATCCTAAAGGGTTATAACGCGTTCCATTACCACTATTGAAACTATTTAAGTTTTCAGCGGTAGAGGTAGGAATACCATCAATAACTACTAAAGGCAATGAACTTGTTGAGATTGAGTTTACACCCCTTACTCTGATAGAAACTCCGTCTCCTAATGTACCGCCAGAACTAGAAATCTGAACACCCGCAGTTTTACCTGCAAGCGCTTTATCAAAGCTCTCTGCTGGTTGCTCTGCTATTTGTTTTCCAGAAACAGATCCAATTGCTCCGTTCACATCCTTAACAGCTCTAACACCATACCCAACAACCACAACTTCCGTTAGTGCTTTTGAGTCTGAAACTATTGCAATATTAACAACATTTCCAGCACCAACGGCCTTAGATTCTGTTACATATCCCAAGTAAGAAAATTCAAGAGACGTCGTGCCTTGAGGTACTCCTAAGGAATACTTACCATTTGCAGACGTTTGGGTACCTATTTTGGTCCCTTTAATTCTAACAGTTACACCTGGCAGTGGTTTGCCATCTTCTTGATCCGTAACTGTACCAGTAATTGTCCTATCCTGAGCCATTGCAGATCCTGCGATAAACACCAAAATGAACAAACTTTGTAGAAGTTTTTTCATAAAAAATTAAAATTTAGGTTAGCTAATAATATCCAAATATATCAATATATGATATGCACGCATAATACCACAACTACACCCACATTATTTATGACACAAACATGACACTAAAAGACGAGCATTCTTACTCAAAAAACGAACGTCAACAAAATATAAAGCCGTATAAATCAGCACAATCAAAATATTATTTCGTATATTTGACACAGCAATCTATACCACAAAATATTTAACAGATTTTAACGTTTGGTCTTAGATTTTTTATTTAAGCCAAATATTTAACCAAAAAGACAGACAGTTTAATTTGGCACCAATGAAATATCAGTTATTTAGTTAACCAACAATATAGAATTGGCAAACAACAGCTTCCCATTTTCCCAAAAAGAGCGAAAAAGAACATTTGCTCCGAAATAGACTATTGTTCCCTTACCAAATGGCTGCACACCAAAAAGCATCCCACCATTCAGCTTTTTTATCACGCCTGCACCAGCAATTCCCGCAACATAGCCATCTCTTCTTAATATCCCAGTGTTCCATCCAGACTTAAGGTATTCGTACAACTTATCATCCGTTTTCAAAGTATAATAATTACCAAGTCCGGCAGAAATAGGGTGACCTTGATCTAAATCGACCCTAAAAATAGCACCCGGAATAACATTCGATAAATCAACTCGTCTTCGGCTTTCATATTTAGGAACCTCATCTATAAAAAGATCATCTTTTAAAAATACTTTCTTTTGAATCTCAAAAGGTTTTTTACCGATTGCACCCAATACAGCGTCTTCCATTAGAATCAATTTACCACCAATCTTTATCCAATCTTGCAATTTCTCACCAAAACCATCCTCATAATTCCCGTCTGGGAGTATCAATGTATTTACCTTATTAATATCAAGCAAGCCAATATCATCCATACCAATAACCATCACGGCGCATTTTAGCTCCTGCTCTAAAAAGTGCCAAACCTCGCCCATACTTTGAGCTGAAGTCTGCGAACCCGCTACTAACGCCACTTTTGGGACATTCAATATCGGGTAAACCGAAGAACCAAAATCCTTTCCCCGATCAACAAAACCACTTACAGCTGGAAAAAACAATATTTTAAATGCTTTTTCTATTTCATCAATTTTTTCTGGAAGAGCTTTAACCAATCTCTCATTTTCTGCTCTATATATAAGTAATGATCCGATAGGGAAAGATTTACCACCGACAACGAAGGTTTCTTCTGCGAGTCTCACTTTAATCCCCCACGCCTGCAATGCAATAAGCGCCTTGGCATCGTCTACAGATTCCCATGGTAAAAGCCAGGCATAAGGCTTATTACCCGAAACAACCGTATCTCTCGGCAACGCAATCTCAGCATACTTTCCTTTAATAGATTCCTTAACAGCGTACGCATTTAAGCCATAGGCATAAGGAAGCGCCCATGCAGTAATATCATAAGTATTTGAATCTTTAACAGTTGTTTGTGGCTCCAAAAGTACATTTGCCAAAACCGCAGCAGGTTGTTCCAAATTTACAATCAAATCATTGCGCTCAATTGTAAAGTCTCCAGTCTTTGTTGTCCCGTAATTATAAGCATTACCACCCCCAGTTCCTCCATAAGCATATTCTATTCCATTCCGCTTTAAAAGATCAGCAAGTCGCCTAATTTTACCCAAACTCTCCCCTTTAACAATATAACTCTTAAAAAGTCCTGGTGGATTAACTATAGCATTTTCAAAATACCGGCTAAACTCATTAACGAGCTTATTAGCATTTTCCGACACCGTTTCCAATGTGGCCATTGCCGCTGTAAAATGATGATCAATCCGGTCTTTCAATGTCAAAGTATCCCCATCAAGAGTAATCACAGCCAAGCCTGCCCCTATACCCCCTTGTTCGTAAGTCATCCCAACCGCACCATTATATAAAGGATAAGTATCCCCATAAGAGGGATATAGCAGATCAAATTGCTCCTTAGTAAAATACTTCCATCCCCGCTGATCAAAATATTTCGCATTATTTTTTCCTACAGTAATCTGAAACTCCCTTTGCCAAGGCGTTATATCCTGATGAATGGGTTCAGCTGCTGGCGCGAAATAATAAGGCTCATTATAATTCTGTTCATGAAAATCTACATGCACTTCAGGCATCCACTCTCTATATAAAAGCAACCTTTGCTGTGTTTCAACTTGCGATTGCCAAGCCCAATCTCGGTTAAGATCAAAATAATAATGATTAGACCTACCACCCGGCCAAGGCTCGATATGCTCTCTAGCCATAGGATTAGGGTTCGGTTTTACACCCATTACACTATTGAAGTAATTTACATATCTCTCACGCCCATCAGGATTTAAACATGGGTCAATAATAACCACCGTATTTGCTAACCAATTCTGAATATTAAAAGTTCGACCCTCTACAAGTTCATAAATAGTTCTTAAAGCCGCCTCTGTCGAACTAGCTTCATTCCCATGAACATTATAGCTCAACCATGCAATAACCGGCTTCTTAGAGCCCTTTCCTAATCCCTTTTCACCTTTACTTAACCGCTTATTATTCGTTTTTATCTGTTCAAGATTATCCATATTGCGCTGCGCAGACACCACAGCAACCAGCAATTCCCGCCCCTCATAACTTTTACCATAACTTATTATCTTAACATTCTTTGCTGCCTTACCCAGATAATTAAAGTAATCCAACACCTTATCATAAGGCGTAAACTTTGACCCTAATGAATAGCCTAAAAACTCATCTGGCGACTTCACCTGTCCCTTTAAAGTAGTAAAACCAAGCAATAAAAACACAAAGAAAAGGCGAAAGTATTTCATAGCTAAGAATTAATATACCTAAAGTACTAAAGAATATTTTTTGTTTCCCTTACATCTGGTTATTTTTACAACTTCAGCATTAATAACCGCTTAAGCCATTAGTCCATATGTTTAGCATCGAGTCCCTTTATCAGCACTACCTTAGCCATCCAATAGTTTGTACAGATACACGTAATATTGTTAATGGTTGTTTATTTTTCGCTCTTAAAGGAGATAAGTTTAATGCAAATAGTTTTGCTGCTCAAGCTATTGAACAAGGGGCATCATACGCAATTATAGACGATAAATCTTATCAAATTAACGATAGATACATCCTGGTCACAGATGTATTAACCACCTTGCAGGAATTGGCCAGATACCATCGCAATCAGATCAACATTCCAGTTATCGGCTTAACAGGTAGTAATGGCAAAACCACCACAAAAGAACTTATCAATGCCATTCTTTCACAGAAGTACAACACATTTGCTACAAAAGGCAACTTAAATAACCATATCGGCGTACCTCTTTCCATTCTATCTATCACCTCAAAAACAGAATTGGCAGTTATAGAAATGGGGGCAAATCACCAAAAGGAAATAGAGCTTCTTTGTAGCATCGCACAGCCTACTCATGGATTGATCACCAATATTGGGATGGCTCACCTGGATGGATTCGGTGGATTTGAAGGAGTTAAAAAAGGGAAAGCAGAGCTGTTCGATTATCTTAAAAAGCATCAAGGTATCACATTTGTGAACAGAAATAGTGTTTATATAATGGAAATGACAGCAAAGGCAGAATTACAAAATGTAATTTATTACGGTACAGAAAGGACAAATACCATATCAGGAGAACTTATTAAGTCCGATCCTTTTATTGAACTTGCATGGAGTACGGGGCTTGCTACATTCAACACAGAAGTCCATTTAACAGGGACCTACAACTTTGAAAACATATTGGCTGCAATTTGTATTGGTCAATTCTTTGAAGTTTCTCCAGATGACATCAATGCAGGACTATCAAAATATCAACCCAACAATAATCGCTCACAAATCACTAAAACAGCAAGTAATACCATTATCTGCGACTTTTACAATGCCAATCCAAGCAGTATGGCCGCTGCGCTTACCAATATCGAATCATTGAAAAGTGATCATAAAACGGTTATTATTGGCGACATGTTTGAGCTAGGTGATGAAGCTCTGGAACAACATCAAATCATTGTTGATCAATCAGAAAAGCTACATATCAACACGCTTATTTTTATAGGCAAGCACTTTCAGGAAACCAAGCAACTACAAAAGGCTCATTTCTTTACAACTACTACAGAGGCTAAAGAATTTATAAGCAAACACCCGATAAAAGACAGTCTGGTTTTGTTAAAAGGATCAAGAGGGATGGCCTTGGAGCAACTTTTACCCTTGCTATAAGCTATTTCCTAATATAGCCTAATTGGCTACAGCTACTTTTATGCCAACATCACTAACCTCTGTCAATGGATTATCGCGCATATTCTGCTCCAGCTCCAATTCATATTTACCTGGTGCAGGGAATTTAAAATTGGTTAATAAAGGGAAAGTATAGGAATATAAATTTCCAGAGCCAGATCCATTCCAAGCTCCGTCCGGCTGCGCCAACTTAAACTCATATCTCCTATTACGCTTTTTTTGTGCTGTTTTGACATTTAATAGTACAAAAATATTGGAATAACGATAGTCTGAAGTATGTCTGAGTTTAAAGTAAATGTTATAGGCTTTAGAGTGATCACTAATATCAACTGTTACTTTAACCTTATCTGCATAGCTCCAGTTTCGAGCGGGCATAGTATGATTTATATCTGCAATGTTATTGGTATCACAACCGCTAAAGAATAAAACAATAGCGGTTGTAAACAAGATTAAAACTTTATAATTATTCATTATTAGGCTTATCCGTTGGCTTTTTTCTACGATTATTCCTATTTCTGTTGTTTCTGTTACCTGCAGGTTTTTCTGCATTAGGCTGCTCTGCTCCCTCAGCCGGTTTAGTCTTAGGCTGAATTTTTGGTTGAGTTTGAGCTTTTGCCTGTCCCTGTCCGCCTACATCATCCTTTTTCACATCCTGCTTGCCTTTACCTTGTTGAGGTGCTTTAGAACCTCTGTTAGGACGTGTTGATTTTTCAGATTGATCAACCTTTTCAGGTCTGTCGGCTCTATCAGTTCTTTCTGCGTTCTTTTTATTACGGTTCTGATTATTGTTCCTGTTGTTATTTTTATTCCCTTTATTACGAGGTTTATCATCCAAACGTGTCAAACTATCCTGCCCAACTACATTTTCATAATCTGGAATTTTATCTATTACAGCTGTAGGAACCAATTCAACAGCTTCTTCTTTAAGGTTATTTGGTTTTTGGCCCTTTTTATTCATCGCCATGATCTCTTTTACACGATCAACCTTTAAAGGAATCCAGTCCTCCGCATTGGGATAACTAAACCACATCAACTTTTTAAATATATCTGTTTTTTGATGTCTCGCAACACCTACTTCAGTCTGTAAACTTTCAATACGATCAGGAATATCTTTCAATGCATCCAAATAAGTATCCAACTCATAGTTTAAACAACATTTTAATTTTCCGCACTGCCCGGCTAGTTTCAATGTATTTAAAGATAGGTTTTGATATCTTGCAGCAGCTGTAGAAACTGTTTTAAAGTTTGTTAACCAGGTAGAGCAACAAAGTTCTCTTCCACAAGAACCTATTCCACCTAGCCTTCCGGCTTCTTGTCGCATACCAATTTGCCTCATTTCAATCCTGATTCGGAAAGTTTCAGCCATTTTCTTGATCAGTTCTCTAAAATCCACCCGACCCTCAGCCGTATAAAAGAAAGTAGCTTTCGTTTTATCCCCCTGATAATCCACATCACTTATTTTCATTGATAAGCGTAAGTCCAGAGCCAATGTACGTGCCTTATGCATGGTTTCCCATTCCATAGACTTTGCAACTTTCCACTTCTCTACATCTGACTCTGTCGCTTTTCTATAAACTTTCCTTGTGACTTGATCAATTGCTGTTTTACGACGCTTCATTTGTATTCTCACCAGTTCTCCGGTAAGTGAAACGTGTCCAATATCATAACCACCAGTTGGTCCTTCTACTGCGACCAATTCGCCTATTTCAAGATAAATATTGTCGTTATTTACAAAGAACTCTTTCCTTGCGCCTTTAAATTTAACTTCTACTACCTGAAAAGGCTTATAATTTGAGGGCATGTCTAAATTTGACAGCCAATCGTAAACTTCCATTTTACCGCATCCGCCAGTGGCACAAGAGCCATTACTTTTGCAGCCTGCGGGGGCGCAACCGCCACCTGTAGAACAACTTCCACATCCCATAATTAATTATATATATGTTGAGTCCCTTTCGGGAACGTTTTAAACTTGATTATTTTAACCAATTGTAAAGATACATCTAAAAACAGAATTTTTGGGTTAGCATTTCTTTCAATATGATAATGAGCCTTTTCAAGTTCTGTAATAATTGCATCCGCCATGTTCAGATCTAGAACATGAGTAGATAGCTTTTTAGCCGTTTCCAATGCTCTCGCAGGCAATTTCACCAATTCATCAGCCCCACTAAGCAACAAACTACATTCACGTAAAAAACTAATTCCGTATTTTAAAAAGTTTTTCTGATTCTCTCTACCCCAAGTTGCTGCTTGATCTACAAAACCTGTTAAATCCAACACCCTATTCCCATATCCCATGCGCAGCCATTCAGCAAACTTATCTGCATTTTCATTATGCGTATTGGCAACCAACGATTTCGCTTCTATCAAATTTCCATCCGCCAGGAAGCTATATTCAGTAGCCTGATTTTCTGATAAACCATGTCCATCCATCAAATAACTTTCCACCGTTGCATACGAAAGCTTCGGAATTTTAACGATTTGAGTTCTTGATAAAAGTGTAGAAAGGATTTGCTCCTGATTATTTGCCACCAAAATAAATAAGGTGTTTTGAGGTGGCTCTTCAATAATTTTCAACAAAGAGTTTCCTTCCTTATCCAAATATTCAGGCAACCACATGATCAAAACTTTTGTTTCCGCTTCAAAAGCTTTATAACTCAATTTCTTAATAATGTCATGGCATTCGGCAATATTAATATTTGCTTGTTTATTTTCAGCGCTTAATTTAGAGCGCCAAATATCCATATCAAAATAAGCGTCTTCGAGCAACATACTCCTCCATTCCTCCAACACATCTATAGAGGTTTTTACATCTTTAGAAGCAAAAAATGGATAAGAAAAATGCAGATCTGGATGGATATACCGCTCATACTTACGGCAAGAAGAACATACCCCGCAGCTATCCCCAGGTTGTTTATCTAAACAGTTGATGTACTGGGCATAAGCAATTGCTAAAGGAAGGGCTCCACTGCCATCTGATGATAGAAATAATTGGGCGTGACTAATCCTGTTCTCGGCAACTGTTTGTATCAATTGCTGCTTTATATTTTCCTGTCCGACGATCTCTTTAAATTGCATTTGGTGCAAAATAACATTTTTTTAAGACTTGTGTTTTCTTTTGCTATTCTTTTGCTATCCTTTTGCATTCCTTTTGCTATCCTTTTGCTCGAACCAATAGAAACGCAATATTAAAGCAGGTTTATTCCCTAGTGAAGGCAAAGCCGATTTACAACCCTGACCAGACAATTTCTAAATAAACCATTTTACTTATCTTTGCCCACATGCCCAGAATTGTTGCTTTTGATTATGGTACCAAACGTATCGGAATAGCCGTTACCGACCCCCTGCAAATTATCGCCACCGGTCTAGACACCATACATCCTAAAGATATCATAGAATATCTGAAAAAATACCTGCAAACAGAACAGGTAGAGGCTTTCGTTTTGGGTGATCCTAAACAAATGGATGGTAGCCCATCTGATTCTGCGCAACATGTAAAAGGCTTTGCCAATACCTTAAAAAAAACGTTCCCCAATATCCCGCAACATTGGATAGATGAGCGTTTTACATCAAAACTAGCACACGTTGCCATTATGCAGAGCGGGCTAAAAAAACAAGATCGTAGAAATAAAGAACGGGTTGATACCATCTCTGCAACTATCATTTTGCAATATTTCATGGAACAGCACCGTTTATAAGAGCATTTGAATATGAGTTTAATTAATGACGATATGCAGCAACTGCTGCTCAATTACTGCGAGCCTGAAAATGCATTGCTCCAAAAAATAGATAGGGAAACCAATCTTAAGGTATTAATGCCAAGAATGCTTTCAGGACATTACCAAGGTCGTGTGTTAAGTATGCTCAGTAAAATGGTGAGCCCATCAAGAATATTGGAAGTCGGCACCTTTACTGGATATGCCACGTTATGCCTTGCTGAAGGCTTAACTGAAAATGGAATCATTTATACCTTAGATATTAATGAAGAACTGGAAGAAATGGTTCGTGCTAACTTTGCGGCATCTGATTACGCTAACAAAATAAAATACATCCTCGGTGATGCCAATGAAACACTAAATGCTCTAGACGAAACTTTCGACCTCGTTTTTATTGATGCTGATAAGAAAAATAACGGCACTTATTACGACATGGTTTTTGACCGTGTACGCCCTGGAGGACTCATCATTGTTGATAATGTGTTATGGAGTGGAAAAGTACTGAACACTAAGCAGGACAAGGACACTAAAAATATCACTACATTTAATGATAAGATTTTGGCAGACAGCCGTGTAGAAAAACTCATCCTTCCTGTTAGGGACGGATTATTTGTCATCAGAAAAAAATAATTATGATTAAAACAGCATTGTGTATTTTACTATTTCTGACTTGCTTCAGTTTTAATATAAAAGCCCAAACGACTGACGAATATATTGATACATACGCGGAACAAGCACAAGAACTGATGCGAGAATATAAAATTCCAGCAAGCATCATTCTTGCGGTTGCTATTCATGAATCTGCTGCTGGAACGAGTAAAATTGCCCGACACCTTAATAATCATTTTGGTATAAAGGGAGCTAATAGCAATACCGAAATCCAGTCTGCCTATCGGGATTATCCTACTGTTGATGAATCATACGAACACTTCATCGATTTCTTAACCAGCAGAAAGTCGTTCAGCCTACTCTTTGACAAATATGACCAATACGATTATAAAAATTGGGCGAGAGGAATACAACGTGGTGGATACGCAAGAAGTAGAACCTGGGCCTCACAGGTTATCAACATCATTAAAAAGAACAACCTTTATGAATATGATGAGCGCCCGGATGATTATATAGAACCTGTTGTGCCAGAGCCAACACCCCTTAAATCAAAAACAGCTATTGCCTCAAAAACTTATACGGTTAAGCCTGGCGACAACTTATATAACATTGCCAAAGCTCGACGTACTACGCCAAGGGCAATTATGAAAAAGAACGGATTAAAAAGTTCGGCAATTAAACCCGGACAGAAACTTAAAATATAATGAATAACAAATTACTAGCCTTTGCCCTACTGTCGGTTGTCTTCCTTAATGCATGTACATCCAGAAAATATAGTCAGAACAATAAACAAATTGAAAAAGCCGCCAACAAAGCAAATCCGAATATACAATCCTATACTACCTTAAATTATATTGAAACCTTTAAATCTGTTGCGATTGAAGAAATGAATAAATATGGAATCCCTGCAAGTATCACCTTAGCACAAGGGATTCTGGAGTCTGGAAATGGCAATAGTACACTTGCTAAATATGCAAACAATCACTTCGGCATTAAATGTACATCTGATTGGAAAGGAAAAGGTTATTATAAAGAGGACGATAAAGCAGACGATTGTTTTAGGGTTTATAAAGATGCCAGAGAGTCTTACAAAGATCATTCTGAGTTTCTAAAAAGAAAGCGTTACAGCTTTTTGTTTGAGCTGGATAAGAACGATTACAAAAACTGGGCACGTGGTTTAAAACAGGCCGGATATGCCACAAACCCTAAATATCCAGAACTGCTAATCAACCTTATTGACCGTTATCAGCTCTATCAATACGATCAACCAGAATCCGAAAAAGACAAAATAAAACGTGAAGACAGGGTGTTTTCAGAAATCAATGCCAATATTCCTAAAGAGAAAGCAAAGTTTACTCCTGTTGAAACTCCACCCTCAAAGCAAATCATTAAAACACCAGACACTTTGCGAATATCCAACCCTATTCCAGCAGACAGCACCGTTCAAAGCAATACAGCTCCTACTTTTAAGCCAAGTACTTATACAGTAAACCAAGGCGATACATTATACAACATTTCAAAACGTTTTAATATCTCAATAGATGAGTTAAAATCATTGAACGGAATGAGTGATAATGGAATAAAAATTGGTCAAAAACTCATCTTAGTTAAATAATGTTAATATTATTACACAGATAGCCTTATCTTGTAGTTTTGTATTTGAATGAAGTTTTATAGCCTTTTACTCCTTATTTACTGCTTAACATTTAAAGCCTTTGCGCAGCAATCTACTGTGAGAGGTTTTGTGGTGGATAAAGATTCCAAACTTCGACTGGCAAAAGTATACATTTACAACTCAGCCAATGATGAGGGTATTTATAACACTCCAAAAGGGGAATTTAACATCAATGCCAAGCGTGGTGATACTTTGTTTGCCGTTTTGCAAGGGTATGCCTTAGATACTGTAGTAATCAATAGTCAGAATGCTATATATTTCCAATTGAAATCATTAGGTATTGCACTTAGAGAAGTTGCCATTATAGGTGATAAATTTACCCCCATGCAACGCCATGAAAAAACGCTGAAAGAGTATAAATATGCCCTCGATAAAGGAAAAGCTAAAGATCTGCTGAACCTCGGTCTTGGGGGTGCAGGATTAGGTATCGATGCGATATACAACCTACTGAGCCGACAAGGTAAGAATGCCAGACATCTACAAAAAATATTAGAAAGAGACTACAGAGAAGCCATTATCGATTATAGATTTAAACCTGAATTCGTAAAACGAGTACTACAGATTGGTGATTTTGAGGCTGAAGAATTTATGCAGCAATATCGCCCCTCCTATGATTTTGTACTCAGCGCTTCCGATTACGCCTTTGTGGTTTATCTAAGAAACAATTACGCCAATTATAAGCGTAATCCTGCAGCATTTAAATTGCCTCCGCTACCTAAAATAAATATAGAAAAGTTTTGAAAGCTTTCTTTTTAGTCGTTTCAAAAATTCCAGCCAATGCCATGGCCATTTATCCATTTATTCTTTTAAAGAATAAATTTCATCGAGCGGATCCGGTATTGATCAATCATGAACGAATACACCTGAGGCAACAGATAGAACTCCTGATATTTCCTTTTTACTTCTTATATCTGATTAATTATCTGATAAACCTGATTAAATATAGAAACCATTACCGCGCATACTTCAATATAGCATTTGAAAAAGAAGCATATGCTTGTGATCAAAATCTTAGTTACCTAAAAGGTAGAAAATTTTTCTCCTGGATAAACTATATCTAAATCAGCTCCTTTTAAAGACATTTATCCAATTAGTTTACTATTAAACTTTTAATACCTCAGTTTTTTGTTTTTCTTTGTAGAGATGAAGAGTTTTTATGCCTACTTACTATTAGTTTTTAGCAGCACTTGCCTATATGCTCAAGAGATCGACACCGTTCCGATTAATACCAAGGGTCTCGACATTAAACTAAAACGCAGTCCACTGCCATCAAGAACAGGAACTATCCCTTTTAAAACAGTGGAAATTAGTCCTATCGTGGTCGATGCTAAGGTTAATTACTGGAAAACCAGAACCTCTGTAGGCATCAATGTTAACCAAGCTACTTTCTCGAACAACTGGAAAGGTGGTGGAGTAAATTCATTGGCAGTAGCCGGTTTGGTAAACTATAAAGCTGAATATTCTAAAGACAGCTATAGCTATGTGAGTGAATTGATTCTAGAATATGGTAAGGTTAAAAACAAAGACCAATTGCAAAAGAAAACCCGTGACAGGATTTTCTGGGATAATAAGGCTGCTATACAATTGTCAAAAAACTGGTATTTCTTTGGTTCCATTAACTTTGAATCGCAATTTGACTCCGGCTTTGCTTATTCAAAAAATGCCGATGGGAATGAGTTTCCAAACCTGATATCCAAATTTATGTCACCAGGTTACCTAACAGAATCTTTCGGTTTTGAGTATAAGCCTAATAAATTTTTCTCTACACGAATCGGTACTGGTAGTGCCCGGCAAACATTTGTATTAGATACAGCTGTATATATCACGAAGGATCCGAATGACCCTTTTAATAAATCGAAAGATAAAAAAGCAGCGACTAAATATGGTGTTGATTTTGGCAAGAAGTTCAAGAATGAGTTGGCTTTTCAGATTGTATCCAGCTTTGAAAAAGAAATTTTCGCCAATACAATGCTGAAGTCCAGGTATCAGATGTTTATTCCATATGACAGGGCGTTGGTAAATATTGATCATCGTCTTGATGTTTCAATAACCTCTAAACTAAACAGGTTAATGAATGTTTCAGTTACAGGGGTAGGCTTATTTGACCGTGACAATGACACCAAGATACAAGGGAGCCAGACACTGGCCCTTGGTGTAACCTTTGTTTTCCCTCGTTAATACTTTTTTATTAACCCTAAATTTCCTCCAAAATTAATACCTTTGGGGCTACAAAAAATTGAACACTAAGCATTAAAGAAAATGTTTGAAAATTTACAGGATAAGCTAGATCGTGCATTTAAAGTTTTAAAAGGACAAGGAAGCATTACAGAGATCAACGTGGCAGAGACCATGAAAGAGATCCGTAAGGCTTTATTAGATGCCGACGTAAACTATAAAACAGCAAAATCCTTTACCGATGAGGTAAAAGAAAAAGCTTTAGGCCAAAACGTACTCACAGCTGTATCACCAGGTCAATTACTTACTAAAGTAATGAACGATGAGCTTACAGCCCTAATGGGTGGCGAGGTAGTCGAGCTTGACCTGAAAGCAAATCCCTCCATTATATTAATTGCAGGTTTAAACGGTGCTGGTAAGACTACTTTTACCGGAAAACTAGCCAACTACCTAAAAAGTAAGGGTAAAAAACCTTTACTAATTGCGGGCGACGTTTACAGACCTGCAGCGGTTGATCAGTTACAGATCCTTGGTGAACAAATCGGCGTTCCTGTATATGCAAATATTGCATCTAAAGACCCGATAGCCATTGCAATGGAAGGTATTGCTGAAGCTAAAAGACAAAACAATAATGTAATCATTATAGATACAGCAGGCCGTTTAGCAATAGACGAGCAGATGATGGACGAGATCGCTGCTGTAAAAGAAAGTACAAAGCCGCATGAAATCCTGTTTGTTGTTGATGCCATGACCGGACAGGATGCGGTTAATACTGCAAAGGCATTTAACGACCGACTAGACTTTACTGGGGTTGTACTAACGAAATTAGATGGTGATACACGCGGTGGTGCTGCATTGTCTATTAAATCGGTAGTAAACAAACCAATCAAATTTATTGGTACCGGCGAAAAAATGGAAGCTCTGGATGTGTTCTATCCGGAAAGAATGGCTTCACGTATTTTAGGGATGGGTGACGTTGTTTCACTTGTTGAGCGTGCACAACAGCAGTTCGACGAGAAAGAAGCAGCAGAACTTCAGAAAAAGATTCGTAAGAATAAATTCGACTTCAACGACTTTTACAACCAGATACAACAGATCAAAAAAATGGGTAACATGAAAGATCTGATGGGCATGATTCCTGGTGTTGGTAAAATGATGAAGAACGTAGACATTGAAGATGATGCTTTTAAAAATGTAGAAGCCATTATCCAGTCGATGACGAAATTTGAACGTGAAAACCCTGACAGTATCCAACAAAGCAGACGTTTACGTATTGCTAAAGGCTCTGGAAATAAAATAGAAGAAGTAACGAAACTGATTAAACAGTTTGAAGATATGCGTAAGGTAATGAAACAGTTCTCCAACCCTGCTACAGCAGCAAGAATGATGAAGAACATGCCTAAAATGCCACAGCGCTAAAAATATCAGAACAACCTAACCGATCCCGGCCAATAACAGGCTGGGATTTTTTATGTCCTAAAAAATATATATCAGCATTCCTTACCAACGTAATACTAAATCAATATAGATTCACCCTAATGACATTTAAAATTGATTTATGCTGATAAAAACTTATGGGAGCGCCGTTTTTGGTGTAAACGCTTTAACCATAACCATTGAAGTAAGTATAGGCGGAGGAAATAGATATCATATTGTGGGACTACCAGATAATGCCATCAAGGAAAGCCTGAGAAGAGTAGAGAGTGCAATACAATCTGTCGGACTTAAAATGCCCAGACAAAAGATTGTAATTAACCTGGCCCCTGCAGATATTCGTAAAGAAGGATCTGCTTACGATCTTCCTATTGCTGTAGGCATTTTAGCAGCTTCTGGGCAGATAGAAAGCTTAGAGGTGGAGAATTACTTCATAATGGGCGAACTGTCTTTAGACGGAGGCTTACAGCCCATAAAAGGAGCTTTACCTATAGCAATACAAGCACGTGCAGCGGCATTTAAAGGTTTTATTCTCCCAAAAGACAATTCAAGAGAAGCTGCAATTGTAAGTGACCTAGAGGTATATGGTATGCAGAACCTATTGGAAGTGGTCTCCTTTTTTAACGGCATAGAAGTCTCAAAACCTGTCTTAGTGAATACCAGGAATGATTTTTCAAATCATATTAGTAATTATGAGCAAGATTTTTCTGACGTAAAAGGACAGGAAAATATAAAACGAGCTTTAGAAATTGCTGCTGCAGGAGGGCATAACCTAATCCTTATTGGCCCACCAGGAGCAGGGAAAACTATGCTTGCAAAACGGCTTCCCACTATTCTACCGCCTCTAAATATAAGGGAGGCTTTAGAAACAACTAAAATTCACTCCGTAGCCGGAAAATTAAACGCTGCCGAGTCATTGATGACAGAACGCCCTTTTCGCAGCCCCCATCACACCATTTCTGATATGGCTCTGGTAGGTGGAGGCCTCAATCCGCAGCCAGGAGAAATATCCCTGGCCCATAATGGCGTTTTATTTTTAGATGAACTTCCGGAGTTTAAACGTAGTGTACTGGAAGTGATGCGACAACCACTTGAAGATCGCTGTGTGACCATTTCAAGATCCCGTTTAAGTGTGGATTATCCCGCCAGCTTTATGCTCATCGCTTCTATGAACCCCTGCCCTTGTGGCTTCTTTAATCATCCTGAAAAAGAATGTACATGTGCGCCAGGTATCGTTCAAAAATATCTGAGTAAAATATCTGGCCCATTACTGGATCGTATAGATTTACATGTAGAAGTGACTCCGGTAAATTTTAACGAACTGACATCTGCTACCGAAGCAGAAAAAAGTGCAGTGATCAGAGATCGGGTAATTGGCGCACGAGCTATACAGGATCTGAGGTTCTCTGCAAATAACAATTTGCATTATAATGCTCAAATGAGTCCAAATATAGTGCGAAATATCTGCAAAATTGGCGCTGCAGGCCAAAATTTAATCAAATCAGCAATGGAGAAACTAGGGCTTTCTGCAAGAGCTTACGACAGGATCTTAAAAGTATCCAGAACCATTGCAGATCTTGCAGAAAGTGAAGAAATTAAATTAGAGCATCTGGCAGAAGCCATCCATTACCGCAGCCTTGACCGCGACAGCTGGACTAGCTAATCTAACAGATCTTCGTCCTCCTCTTCATGATCATCCTCCTCTTCTTCTTCAGGCACATAAGCCATGATGGCCTTGCCTATAGCATTAATTTCTTCGTTAAGCTCAAATAAAGGCAATGCAGTTTCATCATCCAACTTTAGCCATTGTTCTTCAGTGTCTTTTTGGATTTGCACATATTCTTTCCCCTCTTTATAAATAACATAAATATCATTGCCCTCCGGAAATACAGCATAATCTGTTGTTCCTATGGTGATGTCAAATGGTTCTTCCATGGTAATTCTTATTAATTGTATTAAAACAGCTAGCGTAAAGTAGAATAGTTATAAAACTGAAGCTTCCCTGTTCCTGTAATTTCTATTGTTTTTGTTTCTTCTACCCCAGAAGAGCTCTTTAAGCTCAACGTGATGGTATTACTCCCCTTTTGCAGAGGAATGCGTGTATAACTGATACTGGCTGGTAAAGACTGCCAGTTTCTGGTATCTGCCTTTTCTGATAGCAATCCATATAGCTGCATACCAAATCCAAGCCCCTCTAGCAGTGCATTATCTTTGCCATCCTTTCCAGTTCCTTTTGCGCTTTGCCGAAGCACATATTCTGCGCTCTTTTTAACGGCTAAACGGGTCAGAATTTTTCCCATTTCTTTCATAAATCGTTGATCAAGAGTCTTAAAAGCCAGCTCATTAATATCCTCTGCCCTTTCAAAAGAAACTGTCTGATCCCCATTACTTAAAGTAGCAGAGCTATAATAAGGGTTGCGAGCGACATACTTTGGATAAGTAGCCCTGAGGCTTTCGATACCATTTAAACTAAAATTGCTGTTGCTGTATTCATGATAAAAAGGAATAACTATTGACCCTCCAAGATTGGTGAAAAACAAATCACCATTACTACCCTTAATCAGTGAGAAGAAAAGCTCCTCTTGTTGTTTAATCGGTGCCATACCATTCTCCCAGAAGAAGATTAATTCACCACCATCAGCTGAGGGACTACGGTTATACTTCATCCCAAAAGCCTCTTCATAACGACTTAATTCTGATGTAAACCCATTATAATCAGCCATTCTTAAAACATCTAACTTCAGTGTTTCAGGCATCATGATACCATAGTATGTATGGTCTTTGCTGTTCAAGTATACGTCTGCAGCATTCCTATAAGCGATAAAAGCATTATTTATATCACCATCATGCTCATAGATTAAGCCTTGAAGCATTAAAGAGAAAGCGTCTTTAGAATACCTGGTGTCTTTATCGTTGAATTTATCCCCTTGTTCCTGAGATTGCAATGTAATCCTCCGGGCTTCTACAATAGCGTCCTCTGTGTTATTAAGATACAAGTAGTTTAAAGCTTTATAATAGTGGATCATAAACTTCTCGAAATCCTCCCCTTTGTAGCGTTGGGTCATTGGATTCACTAAAGTGCCAACAACTGCATCCATAGCTCCACCCATGCCATTCTCTAGCAATTGATCGGCCTCATTAAAGTACTGGTTACTGGATTCATAGTTTCCTGAAAGATGACTTGTTTTACCTTTTTCCATTAAAAAAAGGAGTTTATTCCGCGGCTTTTGCAACAGCTTATTCTTATCTAGTTCCTTAACTGCCTCAGCATAATTACCCGCAGAAATCTGCTTATAATAAGACGCAATCATCTCATTATAGCTGGAACAGCCAAAAAGAAAGAGCATCAGTCCTAAAAAGAATGATGCTCTAAGAATATTACTGCGGATTTGCTTCATATTATATTTAGTCAGAAAAATGCCGACTAATTTTTAACGTACTTAGCTATTTTCTTATCCCCAATCCATACTACCTCATTAGTTTGGATATTTGTTAACTCTAAATTCACTTGATAATAAACTACTTTTTTACGTTTATGAGAATCTACGATTGAGTTTATAGATCCTTGGAGGATATAATCAGCTCCATTTTCCAATCCAAATTTTTTCATTGTTGATACAGAAGCATTGTCTTGTTGATCTGCTTTCTCTGCACGCAATTCTTCTCTTTTCTTTCCTCCCTGTACCAATCTAACTCGTTCGGTTTTAACAAATGCCTGTTCCACATCCTTAACAAATGTTTCTGCATCAATATGCTCATGACTTTTGTTTTTTACTACACCAACAACAACAACAGGTCTTTTCCCTTGTGTCTCTTCCAGATGTGTAGACAACCATTTACCACCTAAAACGGTCTGTGTCATCTCTTCGGCAACCAGTCTAGAATCGGTATTATTCCAATTACCACTTACATCAATTGCCTGATCCGTATTTACACGTGTAACCTGGCGTGAGCATGATGATATTATCATTCCCGAAACGGCGATGGCCGCGATAGTCATTATCTTTTTAATCTGCATATTTATGAATATATAAAGTTCTTATTGTCTTATTTACCAACCCCATGGACGACTATACCCCCATCCATGGCTGCCATACCCCCCATAACCGAAACGCCCACCAAATCCATAATTGCCGTAGCTTATAGATGGATAAAAGTACGGACTGTTATAATAATAACCACTATTAAGGTTCAATTGAAAATTTCTTTCTCTCCTCAACTTCCTCCTTTCTTCCCTTGCTTCATACCAATCATAGGCTTTATAGGTATTCTGAACAGTTGTCCCCTGGTCACGAGTTAAAGAATCAGCAAGATTCATATACTTAGCGCGACTCTCCTGATATCTGGGATTCTGATCTTTTAACAGATCTGTTTTTTGCGCATAACCGTTTGTTGTAAAGCTTAGCCCTGCAACACAACTCATTATAAAAACTAAATTCCTTTTCATCCAAATACATTTAAATTAAACCTGACATGAACCATACCAGTTTTAATGATTTATTAATTGCAATATAAATTTTACAGAAATAAATTTTCAACAGTTAAATACTACTTGCTTTTAACTTCTTTATAAATTCGACAAACTTATCACTTGCATAATTAGCCGCTCCTGCTTCGCTATAAGAAATGCGGCCTTTCTTGTCAAAGACAACTGTAGTAGGTAATGACCCTTTAAAAATCACTTCTGGAATATGACTTGCAATCTGATACACCGGCATCTCATATCCTTTTCTATCCATGTATTTCTGCGACTTCGCAAAATCACCATCTGCATCAACCATAATAAAAACAACATTCTTATCATCTTTAAATTGATTGTAAAGCTTATTTACTGAAGGCATTTCTGCTAAACAAGGTGGACACCAGGTAGCCCAAAAGTTTAAAAAGACCACTTTATCCTTGAGCGTGCCCAAATCAACTATATTACCAGATACATCTTTAAACTTAATTCCAGAAAGATCCATTATCTCTGTTGTACTTATTGTTTTTTCAGTTTGATCAACCCCTGGATTAAATAGTCCAATCTCCATCAATCCTCTGATCATTAATGCTTTTGCCGATGGCACAAAAATAAGCACCAGCAGGAAGCCGATAAATATGACGTTTATAACATTCTTTTTATTCAAAATCTTTTTCACTAGTATTTATTTAATTTTTGTGTTCAAGAGCTCGCAAAGCTCGGTTCATTGTGTTTTGTAAGCGGTAAGCTTATGCAGATTTCATCTATCTGTAAACGCTTTCTGTAAATCTACAAGAATATATGCTGAAGCCCTGAGTTTGAGGCCGCTTTTGACATTCTATTGTTAAAGCTATACGAATACCTTTAACCAATATTATTGCATATCCTTTCCTGTCGGACAAAAATACGCACTAATAATCAACACATTAGGAAAACAAGTGCTTTTAATTAAAATTTTCTGTAACGAATATGCAGGCTCGCATACTTACTCTATGAAAACAATTAAACTCCAAAATATTATATTATGAAAAATCTAATCAGCACACTTACAGTTATCATAACATTTCTACTTACTGTTCACTTAAAAGCACAGGAAAAGCAAGTGACAAATTCACTATTATGGGAAGTAAGCGGTAAAGGTTTGTCCAAACCATCGTACATTTACGGAACTATCCACATGATATGCGAACCAGATTTTATAATTCAAGATAAAACCAAACAAGCATTTGAAAAATCAGAAGAGTTGGTAATGGAAATAAACTTAGCTGACCCTTTAGAACTTGCTGAACTTCAAAAATCTATGGTATCTCCAATCCCTTTAAGTAAAAAATTGAGTGCAGAACAATTTCGGTTGTTGGATTCTGTTCTGTCCCTAAAAACGGGTATAAATTTGCAATCATTAGATCAGTTCAGCCTACTCGCTCTAAATAGTTTTACTATTTCAAAAACACTACCATGTACCGACATTAAATTATATGAACTTGAGTTTCTTAATTTAGCAAAAGCGCAAAACAAGCCTACCGGGGCATTGGAAACAGTAAAACAACAAATAGAATACTTTTCAAAAGCTTTCACAGATGATATTTTGGTGGAGCAAATCATTAATTTTGATCAATACAAATCTGTGTTCGCTGAATTAATCAATGCCTATAAAGTGGAAGACCTTAATAAATTGGAGATGATCTTAAAAGACAAACGCTATGGTAGCACTGAGGAAAGTGATAAATGGATGTTGCAAATAAGAAATGCAGAATGGGTAAAAAAAATGCCCGAAATGATGACAACCAAGAGCTGTTTCTTTGCTGTAGGAGCTGGACATCTACCTGGAAAAGACGGCATCTTACATCTATTAAAAACTCAAGGATACACTGTTAAGCCAATATCGAATTAAGGTTTGAAAACAAGAGAGAAAGAATTTCTTGAGCACATAGAAACCCACAAAGGAATCATACATAAGATCTCTAAGATGTATATGGATGATGAAGACGATCAAAAAGACCTGTTCCAAGAGATCATCTGCCAACTTTGGAAATCATATGATTCCTTTAATCATCTAAGCAAGTTTTCATCCTGGATGTACCGAGTAGCACTAAATACAGCTATTGTATACTTTAAAAAGCAAAAGCGCAAAGAAGATCTTTATGCAACAATTGGTCAGGAAATTGAAATCCCGACAGACGACGCAGAGAAAAAAGAGATACAATTAGCACACTTTTATAAAGCGCTGCAACAACTTGATAAAATAGAAAAAGCATTGATGTTCTATTTCCTTGAAGATTACTCGCACAGGGAAATAGGAGCGAACCTGGGGATTAGTGAAGGAAATGCAAGAGTAAAGCTAAACCGAGCAAAAAATAAATTAAAAGAACTGATTAAAAAGCAAGGATATGAATTTTGATGATTTAAAATCAGCCTGGAACAAGGACACCAGCACAAATATAACAGTACCAAGTAAAATTGAAGAGCTAAAGCGCGCGGAATTACCTTTGGACAAGATTAAAAAAAATATGAGAAACGAGTTTCTTTTACAGGTACCTTCGGTTATTTTACTCGGTTTTTTACCACAAATCCTACATTTTAAATCTACTTTGTATATGCCTTTTTATGCAATGTATATTTTGCTTATAATCACAACCATCTATTTCTTTGTCCGCTTCTACTTCTTTTATAAAAGAATAGGTAAAATTAACTTAAACACAAAAGACGCGCTTTACGAGGTTAACTACGACATCAAGCTGAACATGGAACTTTATAAAATGTTCTGTTATATGTTGTCGCCATTTCTTTTCGTACTATATGCCCTTTATGTGATCAATAGTGAATACGAGCTCTTTATTAATATGATCCAAACAGGTATTTCCAGCTTCTATTTCTACTTATTTTTTATAATTGGGACAATTGCAACTATTACCTTTTTGCACTTCCTTACCTTTTACTGGCTAAAGTTTTACTATTCCAAATACGCTATAGAAGTTGAAAATATACTAAAAGAACTTAAAGAAGAATAGCTTTAAAAATCGAACTTCAATTTTACTCCTGTGCCAATTAGGTGCAGGTTTTCTTTTGTAAATTCTTTCATTGGCAACTTCATAAATGGCTCTACAGAGAAAGCTTTACTTCCAGATATTGGTTGTTTAAACCCGAAAGAGAAATTGTAGAAACCTAAATATTTATCCCCTCTGATTTCTCCGGATGGAACAGCTTCAGTAACTTCTCGAGTTTGAAATAAGGCTTTGAAACCAGTATATCCAGGCTGATCATCTGCCATAGCATATTCAACAGAACCTTTCACATAATTGTTATTCTGCTTTTGGTTTAAAACAGCAAAAGCGGAAATCCCAATATTGGTATAGAACTTTTTAGACAATGAATATTTAATTCCGATAGGGATATCAATACCCACAAGATTGGCTTCTACAGACTTCAGGCTCTTAGTTTCATTAACCATTGGTGTGCTAGTCGGAGAAGCCATTGCCCCATCATTTCTACCTATCTCTTTTGTCGCACCCACTTCGTTATAAGAAATTCCAGAGCTTATAGAAACTTTGTCAGACAGCGCATAATCCATGCTTAGTCCATAACCCATATTTAGTTTTTTCGCATTACCCATTGAAGGTGCTACCATTAATCCCAACTCCCATTTTTCAGCCTTTTTAGCGGTCGATTTCAGTGCCGCCACAGCACTATTTGACCTTACTTCAGCATCTAAAAACTCTTGGAAGCTCTTCGGTTTATTTCCCTTTACAGAATCTTTTTCCTTAATCACTGATGTCACGATTGCTTCGGATACAACATCTTCAGTTTGCTTATTGATTTTATCGACTGGAGTTGTTATTTCCTGATTTAATATTGTGCCCTGAACTGGTACAGTTACAGGCTGTACTTCTGGAATAAATACCGGTTTAGAATCAGCTGGCTGATTAAGTTTAACAATTAGGGCATTCCCTGGAACGTTGTTCCTTATTCTTTGCTCAACTATATTTTTATTCTCTGTGGTTTCCTTTTTTAAATTGTCTATTGCTTTATTCGACTCCCTTCCATCTGGAGTGATTTCCGGTACTATATCTATATCAGGACTAGACGGTGAAGTTTTTACTTGCTGTTGCAAATCTTTGTTCTGTATCGGACTTCCTGTATAAAACAATGCGAAGCCAATTAAAACCAATGCCGCAGCAGTACTCAGGCTGCCAAGCCAGATCCATCCAGTTTTCTTCTTTTCCCTTTTTTCAAAACGCTCCCATGCACCAGGAGTATAAACTTCCTCATGTTCCGCTAAACGTTCTTTTATTTGAGCAAACAGCTCGTCATCTACCGGTTTCATATCCCTCGTAAGTTTTGAATTGTTGTCGGATCATATGAATTCATCTGAGAGTTTTTATAAAGTTCTCTCAACTTATTCTTTGCTCTTGTTAAATAAACCCGGCTCGAACTTTCGGGAATTGACAATGTCTTTGAAATCTCCTCATGCGAAAAGCCCTCAATTTCATACATATTAAAAATCAATTTATGTGTTACAGGCAATTGATTAAGAAGCTTCATGATGTCTTGCACATTCAGCGTTGAAATTGCACTTAATTCTGTAAGCGGTTGCTGCTCTTCAACTATATCGCCAACATATAAAAACGTCCTTTTGCTTCTTAAAAAATCAATAGCAGTGCGAGACGAAATTCTGGCAATCCAGCCTTTGAAAGCCTTTAACATTTGATCGCCGGATTTTGGGGCATTAAACTGGCCAATACTTTTAAAAACCTTAATAAAACTATCATTAACCAACTCTTCTGCATCATTCCTGTCATCCACATAACGTAAAGTAACGCCCATTAAATAGCCATAAAATGATTTATACACCATTTCTTTACTTTTATTGTCGTTCTTTAAACACCCCGCTATCGCGTTCTCAAAATTGAGCATTCTTTGTTCCAGCAATTAAGGGTTAGGTTATAAATAATCTATTGACATATTACACTCATTTAAGATGAGGATATCCTATTCCATGAACAGAACATCCTCAAATATAGGGAGATATTATTTGTGTGTGTAAATTGCTGCCCCTAATTTTAAGCTATCTATTGCAGATGCAGAGTTTCCTTTAGCATAAATAGTATAGATTTTACCTTTCTCAATTTTAACATTTGTCAAAGTAGCTACAGACGTTGTACCCTCTTTAATATTGAAAGTAATACTCTCTCCAGGGTCAACTGCTGTAAAGTCCGTGTATTCATAAAATGCTTTAGCAGTAAACAAATCATCCTTACCTTCAATTCCAAGGCCCAATGCAGGAGGGGTAGTACCATCAGTAGATGCATTACCTAAGTTTACAAAACGAAGTTTTGCTTTATCAGCAGCTGGCGCACTTAAATCGTCTTCCGTTCTCAAGAATCTTTTTTCATTTGTTTGTAAGGTATCCAGGATAAATAATGAATATCCTACACCAGGAGCCATATTAAATCTTTCTTGCGCTAAAGCTTTACGACCATCTCTATGTGCTACACTTAAAGTTCTTGTTCCAGGAAAAAGATTTAAATAATCAATCTTATCATTGTATTTCAATGCTGTTTTATTGTTCACTCTAATATCATCAACATAAAAGTCTAATGAGGTTGTATCCGGGAAAGCATAAATAACAGAAAGGCCTGCTACTTGCTGAGGCTCATATTTATCTTTTGAGCAAGCTGCAAAAACTGTTGATATAGCAAGAACAGCTACAAAGGTTTTTAATATTGTTTTTAAATTTACTTTTTTCATCTTCATTTCTTTTTAAAGAATACTTCATTACAGAAGTACCAGTTTCTTATTCAGTATAATTTTTTTATAGGTCAATGGCCATTAACTCTTTTACTTATAAAACGAGACGCGCTTTAAAAACGCTACAACCCATCTATATTTTTTTAAATGCTCTAATTAATCCTTTAATTTGACCCAGAATAATATTGTAATTTTAACCAACAACATAATCCTTAAAAAATGCAAGAAGCAAATTCATTAAATCAGGTAGCAGAATTTCATAAAACATTTAAGCACCCTATAAAAGAAACTCCTGGAATTCCGGCTATTGAAAGAGCAAACCTAAGAGTTTCTCTATTGGCCGAAGAGCTTAATGAATTGAAACACGCCATCGAAACTAACGACTTTGTTGAAGTTGCAGACGCCCTATGTGATCTACAATATGTACTTGCCGGCGCAATCCTTGAATTTGGCCTTGCTGATAAATTCAAATCTCTTTTTGATGAAGTACATCGTTCCAATATGAGTAAAGCCTGCAAATCAGAAGAAGAAGCCAATCAAACCATCCAACACTACAGAACAACTCAACAGTGCGATGCTTACCATAAAGAAGAGAACTCCTTATTTCTGGTATATAGAAGTAACGACAATAAAACTTTAAAATCCATCAACTACTCTCCCGCTGATCTTCAAAGTATCCTTTAGAAGGAAAATATTAGAAGTGGGACCTTCAACCACTTCTAATCAAATAGACTTGCAGCTATAAAAACACCCTTTAAGCATGAGCAGGCAGCCCTGCCGTAAATATGCCGTAAACAAGTCGTAGAGAAATAACTAATAAAGCCTTTAGTTTTGGTTCCGAACTAAATAAACACGATACAATGAAGAATGCCGAATTAGCCAAAAAAATTAAGGACCTCCGCTCCCGTAAAGGACTTAGCCAAGACGAGCTTGCAATTACCTCCCAGCTTAATTTAAGAACCATACAAAGAATAGAAAGCGGCGAAACAGAACCAAGAGGTGATACCCTAAAACGACTGGCAGCAGCACTACAAGTTACCCCAGATGAATTAATAGACTGGGCAGAAGAAGATGATAAAACAATGCTTATACTCTTAAATATGTCTGCCTTGAGCTTTATAGTTTTCCCAATATTAGGAGTAATTATTCCTCTTGTTTTATGGGTATCTAAAAAAGACAAAGTCAAAAAACTTAATACAACCGGAAAAAGACTATTAAACTTTCAAATCTCCTGGTGCATAGGTATCTTTTCCATTTATATCTTTTTTATCGTAGGAATGATATTCCGCATAAGCATCCCTCGCTCTTCCTTTACTGTGTTTAACCTTGGTAGTGGCGAATTAATACTCCTGCTGATCCCAATATTCTATGTAGTAAATATCATCTTCATCCTTTTTAACACATTTAAAATATATAAAAACATGGATGTTTTCTATAAACCGGCTATCCCTTTTCTTCGCTAATGTAAAGCAACACTAGCAACAAAAAAAGCGTGCTGCAAATAATGCAGCACGCTTTTTTTATGAAGAAAAAATCACCTTCTCAGAGAGGACCTAGGAACTTTTGTCCTTCTTCAGGGCAAAAGATTCCAGTCATCGAAGAGAATGGTTATTTTTTACCTTTAAATCAATTCTACACTCCTACTAACAAAAGCCGTCAAATCAGCTCCTGTCAACATCCCCTGTGCAAGCAAAGCCAAATCTACAGCTTGTTTAGCCAACACACGTTGTTCATCTTCATTATCCGTAGCAATGATTTTTCCGATCAGCTTATGGTTTCCATTGATCGCTACTTTATAGCTATCCGGCATATTGCCATAAAAGCCCATTCCGCCGCCCATTGCAGCCATATCTTTCATACGACGCATAAACTCATCCATCGTAACCGTAACTGGCAATTCTTCCGGATTAAGTCCAACAATCTCCACCTGATAACCTGGTTTATTGATTGCTTTATCAAAAATTTCAGCAACCTTTTTAGACTGATCTTCCGTCAATACAGACTCTACATTCTCGTCTTTATCAATCAGCTTACTAGCCACACTCGAATCCACGCGTTTTAAAGACGTTTTTTCAAGTTTCTGCTCTAAGTGTTGTACAAAGTGGTTATCAATCGGAGAGTCCATTAATAATACATCATAATCCTTTTTATTGGCCGACTGGATAAAACTATCCTGTTTAGCCGGATCATTTGCATAAATGTAAACTACCTGACCATTTTTATCTGTCTGGATATCTTTTACTTTTGCATGGTATTCCTCGAAAGTAAAGTACTCCTTTTTAGTATTCGTTAACAAAGCAAAGTCTTTCGCTTTCTCATTGAATTTCTCTTCGCTAACCATTCCATACTTCACAAACAGGCCTATATCATCCCATTTTTCTTCGTAAGATTTACGGTCTTTATTATACAATTCCTGTAATTTATCAGCTACTTTTTTCGTGATATAGCTATTGATCTTTTTCACGTTACTATCTGCCTGTAAAAAGCTTCTTGAAACGTTTAAAGGAATATCTGGTGAGTCAATTACCCCATGTAATAACATCAGGAACTCAGGAACGATATCTTTAACCTCATCAGTGATGAACACCTGACGTGAGTACAACTTGATTTTATTGCGTTGCATTTCAAAATCGTTCTTCACTTTAGGGAAGTATAATACTCCTGTTAAGTTGAAAGGATAATCAACATTTAGGTGAATCCAGAATAAAGGATCTTCCGAATATGGATACAATTCTTTATAAAAAGAAAGATAATCCTCGTCTGACAAATCTGCAGGAGCCTTAGTCCAGATTGGGTTAGTCGTATTGATGATATTGTCAACCTCTACACTTTTAGTTTTAGGCTTTCCTTCCTCATCTTCACCATCAGGCTCTTGCTCTGTTTTAGTACCGAACTTAATTGGAACAGGTAAAAACTTACCATATTTATCCAGAATCTCTTCCAGTTTATGTTTACTTAAAAACTCTTCAGATTCAGTATTTACATGTAAAGTGATTTCCGTACCTCTTGTCGTTCTATTACCGGCAGTAATTTCATATGAAGTACTCCCATCACATACCCAACGGGCAGCTTCTGCACCATCCTGGTAAGAAAGCGTTTGAATCTCAACTAAATCAGCAACCATAAATGCAGAATAGAAGCCTAAACCAAATTTACCGATGATTTCGTTAGCGTCTTTAGCATCTTTAAATTTCTCAACAAACTCACTTGCTCCAGAAAAAGCAACCTGATTGATGTATTTTTTGATCTCTTCAGCAGTCATCCCCAAACCATTGTCAGTAATGGTAATGGTCTTTTTTTCCTCGTCTACCGCAACCTCTACTAAAGGATTGCCCAGCTCTCCATTATATTGACCGAGGGCAGCTAAACGTTTAATTTTTTGTACCGCATCAACGGCATTTGATACAAGCTCTCTTAAAAAGATCTCGTTATCTGAATACAGGAATTTCTTAATAATCGGGAAAATATTCTCCGTATGAATGGAAATACTTCCTTTTTCTTCTATGCTCATATATTAACTCATTTTTAAGTACATAACAGCCTTATCAATGGCCATTCCAAACACAATCTGTTGTCAAATTGACAGTGTTTTAATAAATTATGAGCAAAGACGAAAAAAGGGCTGCATCTCTTTATGCAACCCTTAATACATATCCCTATCCATTTTATTTTAATCGTGATTACTAATCTCTTATTTCAAAAACACGATTAAACGGTGTTTCGGCAACTCTTTTAAAATGTTTAAAGCCTCCATTTTTGACAACTTTTTCCAACTCATCATCCGCTGCCACAGTACCAAGGGCATATCCTCCCGTAGCCAATGCATTTGGAGTACAACATAAAACTGATGCTCCAGAATAAATTCTGCCAACAGGATTGAAGTTTTCTTCTGCTGTTCTTCCCGCCATTGGTTCTATAGCCATTATTACACCATCTTTTCTAAGCATTTTTTTGCAGTGTTTCAACACCCCTATTGGATCGCCCATATCGTGTAAACAATCAAAGAAAGTAATAAAGTCGAACTGCTGGCTATTAAAGTCTGCTGCTCCTGAAACCTGAAATGTAATATTTTTCAATTTTTGCTCTTTAGCATGAGATCTGGCTTTTTTAATAGATGGCTCATGATTATCAAATCCAAAGAAGTGGGATAAAGGGAAAGCTTTTGCCATAAGTATAGTAGAAACACCATGACCACATCCAAGATCAGCAACCGCTATACCGGACTCCAATTTACTGACAACACCATTAATCGCAGGCAACCAAGAACTTAGTAAATTACCTAAATATGAAGGTTTAAAAAACCGCTCTGTTCCGTCAAACAAGTCATGGTGATGTTCTCCCCATTTCATGCCTCCACCTTTAAGAAAGCTTTTCTTAATCCGATCCTCTGCTTTTATAAGCCCATTTATAATTTGAAAGCCCCCGGCTACATAATAAGGACTTTCCTCTTCTGTAAGAGCAACGGCATGTTCATCTGGCAGTGTATACTTTTTAGCTTTTTCATCATATTCAATATATCCACCTGCCGCCTGGTTAATTAACCACTCACGTACATACCGCTCACTTGTTCCTGAGCGTTCTGCTAGTTCTTCACTGCTTAAGGGGCCAGCATATGCCATGGCTTTATAAAGGCCTAATTGATCTCCTATATAAGCAAGAGAAACACCTAATGCACCACCAAAATCAGTAATTACTTTCCCTAGAAAACCCTCAACTTTCTGAACGTTAATTTCGCTTGATACCATTGTATTATTCATGACCTTTAAATATTAGATTTACAATCAATAAGTCCATAAAGTTATCATGAATGATCACCAATACCTTGTATATAAGTCGGTATTACATGTATAGATCAGCGCTTATTTCGAAGCTCAAATGGTGTATGTCCTGTATGTTGTTTGATAAAGTGACTAAAATGAGATTGATCAGAGAAATTAAGGATATAAGCAATCTCTGTAATGGTCTTATCAGTAGAGCTTAACAACATCTTTGATTCTAATAATAACATATCCTTTATAATCTCTCGAGGCGATTTCCCAATAATTCCTTTTACAACTTCTGACAAATACTTTGATGTGATATTGAGCATTGCTGCATATTCATTAACAGATCTGATCTCGATAAAATTCTTCTCCACTAAATGCTTAAAGCGGTTAGCCAAGCTCAAACCCCTTGCATTTTCATTCCTTTTTATTGTAAATGGGTGATAAATAGCCCGAATCCGTAGCAATAAAATATGAATTAAATTACGCAAAAGCTGTTCTTGTTCAGGAGAGATACGATTATATTCACGAATAAGATCTTTAAAACACCTTTGAAATAATATACTTTGTTGTTTAGTTATATTAATAGTATGCTCGGACTCAAGGTCGAAAAAAGAGAAGTCATCAGAAATAGTTCTACCAAGCAAAGGCTGTACAAATTCCGTTTTGAAATGGATATAATACCCTTTACATTTTTTTAGATTATTTAGATTAAAAGAGGAATATACAAAGTTTTCAGGCACCACAACCAGGTCATTCGACTTTAAACAGATACATTCCGATCCAAGACGGATATCATCGCTTCCCTCTAATAATAAATAAATTAAATTAAATCGTAAACGAAGAGGGCCTACTTCATTTTTTGGAAATAGATTATGTTGCATATTCTCAAGATAGCCCGGCATTACCATCTTATTTATATCATCGGTCCCCCTTTTAATCCTTTCCATTAGATTATACCCTTGTCCGTATTCCCTAATCAAATTTAATGAAACCTTTTACAAGAATAGAAAAATATTTGAGTAAAATATTATCCCTAAAAAGCTTATTTCTTCTGTACCTTTGCCCATTAATGGAATACAATGTTCATACCTTGCCAAATGGCATACGCTTACTTCATGTACCTTCTGCATCTGCAATATCGCATGCCTGTATCATTATTAACAGTGGTTCCAGGGATGAAAAAGCAGATCAATCTGGCTTGGCTCACTTTATTGAGCACCTGGTGTTTAAACGTACAGAAAAACGCAATACCAATCAGATTTTAAACAGACTGGAAAGTGTTGGGGCCGATTTAAATGCCTATACAACTAAAGAGTATACCTGTATCCATGCTTCTTTTCTAAATCCATATCTGGATAGAACATTAGAATTATTTAATGATATTATATTTCACTCTACCTTTCCTGAAGATGAATTGGATAAGGAAAAGAGTGTAATCCTTGATGAAATAGCTTCTTATTTAGATCAACCCGAGGAAGCCATATATGATGATTTTGAAGACCTTGTATTTGCTGGTCACCCGCTTGGAAGAAACATCTTAGGCACCACAGAAAGTGTAAATAAGCTTAGCAAAAAAGACATCAGGCAATTTATTAAAGATAACTATCATACAGATAAAATTGTAGTCGCAGTTCTAGGCAACTACCCTTTAAATAAGGTAGTAAAAATCGGGTCAAAGCATTATGCAGACATCCCGGCAAACCTGCATATCCAAACTCGAACTGCACCTGCTATCGTTCCTGCAGTTACCCAAACATTTCAAAAGCCGATTCAGCAGGCTCATGCAATGATGGGAGCACAGGCATATTCCCTACATCACCCATATAAAACAGGCTTATTACTTTTAAATAACCTGCTTGGTGGTACCGGAATGAGCTCTATACTAAACTTACAAATCAGAGAAAAATATGGCATTGCCTATACTATTGAATCAGGCTATAGTCCGCTGAGCGATACTGGGATTTTCAGTCTATATTTTGGCACTGATAAAGAAAAAGTAGCCAAGGCATGGTCCCTGATTCTTAAAGAATTTAAGAAAATAAAAGATAAGCCATTAACAGAAGTGCAACTTCAAAAAGCAAAAAACAAATTCATCGGACAAATTGCACTAGGCGAAGAGAACCGTATTGGATTGATTGTTGCCATGGCTAAAAGCCTGATTGACTACGATAATATCGATTCATTAGACGTTGTATTTAAAAAGATCCAAGCGGTTAGCACCACAGATATGGCAAATATTGCGAACGAAATATTAGATGAAAGTAATCTTACGTCTCTAACTTTTTATCCTTTAGGGTAAAGTTTGTATTTTTGCATCATGAAACTACCCATTATAGCCTACGGAGATCCGGTCCTTAAAAAAGTGTGTGCACCTATTGAGGAGAACTATCCAGATCTAAAACAATTGATCAGCAATATGTTCGACACCATGTATAATGCACATGGCGTTGGCCTCGCGGCTCCACAGGTGGGTTTACCAATTCGTTTGTTTATAGTCGATACGGGCGCCGATGAAGACGAAAAGGACGAATTCAAAAAAGTATTTATCAATGCAGAGATCATTGAAGAAACGGGAGAAGCCTGGGCTTTCAATGAAGGCTGCTTAAGTATTCCAGATATTAGGGAAGATGTGATGCGTAAACCAAATATCCGTATCAGATATTATGATGAAAATTGGGTGCAACATGAAGATGAAGTTACAGGAATGCCTGCACGAGTAATCCAACATGAGTATGACCATATCGAAGGGAAACTGTTTACAGATACACTTAGCTTACTACGCAAAAGGATGCTGAAAAGCAAATTGGACGCAATTTCTAAAGGAAATGTAAAAGCAGATTATAAGATGCGTTTCCCTCATCAGAATAGAAAGCGTTAATTGCCTTCGCTTCTTGCTTTATCTCCTTTAAAGATAGACTGCATCAATTTACCCCATGCAAAAGGATTTAATAATGGATTAGTTTGAACCATGTTCTTGTTTAAAGCACGATCATGGTTTAACCTATTATTGATACTCTGTATTTCACCACCATCCCTTGGCAGGGTCATAATTAAGCCACTAAGACTTGATGGAGAGAGGTTTCTAGCTGCTATTACATAATCATCATCAGCAATTTTCATCGACATAAAGTCCTTGGTAAACTCTTCAACAGTTGCCCATGGATATACACGAACAGTCGGAAGGTTTACGATTTCTGATTTCATTTTAATCATAGCCGTGTATTTACTATCATTAATACCTAAAGGAATAGGCAGCAAAAGGTCTCTATAACCAATTGCTGTATATAATATCGTATCTCCGGGATGAGCAATAAAAGAGAAATAACCTTTATAATTGGCAGCATAACGCTGCTCCTTATTAGTTAAGTTCGTTACAGTAACATAAGGTACCACCGTATTGCTATCCACATCCGTAATGATCCCCGTAAATTGAATTAATTGTTTCTCCTTAGTATTTTGTGCAAATACAGATGAAACAAAAAGAGACAATATAATGGTTATCGCGTATTTCATATTACAAAAATAGCTGTTATAAATAAAACGGCTAGTTAAATTGTGTTAAATCAAATTAAACCGGTTCTGCCAGATTAATTGCTTCAACAGCGGTTATTTGTGGAACAGCTTTAAGAATTGCCTGTTCAATCCCTGCTTTCATAGTCATAAAGCTCATTTTGCAGGACCCGCAGTTACCCAATAATTTCAATCTAACTACATTTTCCGCCGTAATCTCTTCAATAGCTACATCTCCACCGTCGGCCTTTAAATAAGGACGGATAGTTTCTAATGCCTGCTCTACTTGTTCTGTTAAATTCATTTTCGGTAAATTAAAATATAAAAATAGTGAATTTTTTCCTCATTTAACACCTTATTAAACCGTCAAAGAAAGATCTCCGGTTGTTTGAGCGTTATTTATAGCAATTTGCTGGGCTACCTTACCGGCAATTTCAGCAAAAGAAATAGCAATTTTATGTTCACGATTCATGACCACAGGCACCCCTTTATCTCCTCCTTCACCAATGCTTTGTACAATTGGAATTTCACCAAGAAAAGGTACAGAGAATGATGATGCAAGCTCTTTTCCTCCATCTTTCCCGAAAATATAATACTTATTATCCGGCAGCTCCTCTGGTGTAAAGTAAGCCATGTTTTCGATCACCCCTAAAACAGGAATATTGATACCTGGCATCCTAAACATCGACAGCCCTTTACGAGTGTCAGCCAAAGCAACTTGTTGCGGAGTTGTTACAATCACCGCTCCTGCAATCGGGAAACTTTGTGTAATTGTGATATGAATATCTCCAGTACCCGGTGGAAGATCAACAATTAAATAATCCAACTCGCCCCAATCAGCATCATTAAAAAGCTGCTTTATAGCATTTGAAGCCATTGGCCCGCGCCATGGTACTGCCTGATCAGGATCAGCAAAAAAACCTAGTGAAAGTAATTTTATACCGTACTTTTCAATCGGCATAATCAAAGTCTTCCCGTCTTCTGTTTCCCTTGCTGACGGCTTAGCACCAACCAAGTCAAACATGATTGGCACCGACGGACCATAAATATCGGCATCAATCAATCCTACTTTAGCACCATCAGCGGCAAGTGTAATCGCCAGGTTACTGGCAACAGTAGATTTACCGACACCACCTTTACCTGAAGAAACCAAAACTATATTTTTGATCGCTTTCAGTTGTGTTGTATCCATCGGTTTAGTCACTCTTGAAGTAATATTAATCTCTATTTCGGCCTCCTGACTAACAAAATGCTTAACGGCATTCAGACATGCATTTTTCAACATATCTTTCATCGGACAGGCTGGGGTCGTCAATTCCAAGGTAAAACTTACTTGTTTACCGGATATTTTTAAATCTTTGATCATGTTTAAGGTAACCAGATCTTTTTTAAGATCAGGATCCTCAACATTACGCAAAGCAGCTAAAACTTGTTCTGGGCTAATAATCATTAGCCAAATTTAACGAAAGAGGACCACAATAAGTTTCAAATGCCCCTTTTTATTGTAATTTTAACACGAAATAAACATTTGAGTTTAACGTTAGCAATAAAATCTGTTTTACAGCATGCATCTTCCTAAACTAAACATCCCTAAAAAGTACATCAAAGCCGGAGCATGGGTATTGGGGATATTTTTTCTTTTATTAATCATTATAGGTACTATCGCCTATAATAAAAGAGAAGCCCTCCTTAAGAAAATGATGGCTAAAGCCATAGATAAAGCAGATAAAGACTACGGACTCGATGTAAAAATTGCGGAGTATGGTTTTAATGGACTCAGCACTGTTCACATGAAAAACATCTCGGTCGTACCAAAAGACAGAGACACACTCAGTACAATATCTGACATCACTATCGGCGTTAAGCTATTTCCCTTAATTTTTGGAGATGTGAAACTCTCCGAAATCGATTTACATACCGGAAAACTGAATATCGTATTCCGCGATACCCTGAGTAACCTTGATTTCTTCCTAAAAAAGAAAAAGAAAGACGATACAGAGAAGAAAACCAAAACCGACCTATCCAATCTTGCACACGATCTGCTTAATCAGGTATTGTATAAGATTCCTGATAATATGACCATCAAAGATTTTTCACTGAACGTGAATGATAATGACACCGCCAAACTTACATTCTTAACCAGTCGGGCTACAATAGATGATGGCGAACTTAATTCAACCATTATAGTGAACGATCGAGAATCCACCTGGCATATCAATGGAGTCGTTAAACCTGGAAAAAAGCAAATGGATATCATGTTATTTGCTGATAACAAGAAAGTGGAACTTCCATATCTTGAAAGAAAGCTACGTGCAAAATTTAGTTTTGACACTGTACGCACGGAAATGAAGAATGCAGATTATAGTGGCAATGATTTTAAAATATCGGGATCCTGGTCAATTAAAAACTTATTGATTAACCACCCTAAAATCGCCTCTAATGATATTGTAATTGCTGATGCTAAAATTGATGCAGATATGCTGATTGGGAAAAACTATATAGCCCTCGACAGCTCGTCAACAGTTTTCCTAAAGAAAGCGGCCATTCACCCCTATTTAAAATACACCCTTTCTCCAAATAAGATTTATGAAGTAAAGCTCCATGCACCAGAACAAGATGCACAGGAGGTTTTAAGTGCTTTTCCGCAGGGATTATTTGAATCCTTAGATGGTATGCAGGTAAAGGGAAAAATCCGCTATGACCTAAATTTCTATTTGGACAGCTCTTTACCTGATAGTGTAAAGTTTACATCAGCCTTGACTCCAAATAATTTCAAAATCCTGAAATGGGGCAAAACAGACTTGCAAAAAATAAACAAGGATTTTATATACACTCCTTATGAGCGCGGAAAGCCAATGCGAGATATATTAATTGGGCCTTCAAATCCAAATTACACTCCACTTTCAGAAGTTTCGAATAACTTTAAGAACGCCATACTCACCTCTGAAGATCCCTCATTCTTTAGTCACAAAGGATTTGTACAGGAATCGATCCGGAAATCTATTGCGGTAAACTTTAAAGAAAAGAAGTTTGTTAGAGGCGGAAGTACTATCTCTATGCAGCTGGTAAAAAATGTATTTCTTAGCCGCCAAAAAACCCTTTCCCGAAAGGCTGAAGAGATTCTGATCGTCTGGTTAATAGAAAACAACAACCTGATCAGTAAAAATCGAATGCTGGAAGTTTATTTTAATATTATTGAAATGGGCCAAAATATCTATGGTATAGGCGAAGCAACAAGATATTACTTTGGCAAACGACCTTCAGACATTAATATCGGTGAGGGAATTTTTCTGGCTAATATTGTTCCGAGACCCAAAATCGCATTATATAAGTTTAAAGATGATGGCGGCTTGAAAGACTATCTATACCCGTATTTTAAATTTATAGGAAAAATTATGGCTGGCAGAGGCCTTACACCTGTAGATACCAGTGGTTATGGATTTTATAATGTTCATTTGCGTGAGGGGTTAAGGAGATACATACTCCCTGACTCTCTAAGTATTGATACCAATGATCTGGACAATGACGACCCTCTATTGCCTGCCATTGAAACTCAGGACGCTTCAAAGAACCTATTCGACCGATTATTTGGCCGCCATAAAAAAGACACAACCATCATACAACCAATAAAGGTTGATACTATTAAAACGAAGAAAGAACTAAGACAGGAACGTAGGGAACAGCGAAAAAAAGAAAAGGAAATGGAAAATCGTTCAGGTTTTTAAGTATACAGTATGATCAATCAAGTTCAAATAGCGGATAAAACATTCGAGATCCTTTTAGAAAAACACAATATCAGTAAACGTACGCGATTAATCGGCATACAAATCAATGTCGATTACGAAAACAAATGCCCGATATTTATTGGTGTGCTAAACGGCAGCTTTCTTTTTATGGCAGATCTTCTGCGGGAGATAGAAATCCCCTGTGAAATCGGCTTTATAAGAGTATCTTCTTACGAAGGTGCCGAGAGTAAAGGAACTATTAAAGAAGCGTTTGGGTTACCAGACAACCTGAAAAACCGAGATGTTATTATTGTAGAAGACATTGTAGACTCGGGACTTACCCTTAATTATGTGCTTGATGAAGTACGTAAGCAAGACCCAGCATCTGTAAAAGCCTGCACCCTTTTATTAAAACCAGAGGCCTTAAAAACGCCAATAAAAGAATTGGAATACACTGCTTTTGAAATCCCCAATGAGTTTGTAGTTGGCTATGGTTTAGACTATGGTGGGCTCGGCAGAAACCTCAAAGATATCTATCGCGAAAAAACTGTTCCCACTCATTTACCATAAATGTAGTTTTTTTTTCACAATTTTGTCCCAAATAAACATTTAAGCAATACCAATGACCATACACAAAGAAGGTTACACCACCATCGCATTATCAGTCCTTTTTATTTTTGTTCTGAACGCTTTTATTGATTACAGATATGCAGACATAACCTGGTTAAGGTGGTTTATCTATATCCTCTCTTTCGCTCTTTTTATCACTGTACTCCAGTTTTTTAGAAATCCCTCACGTACATTTACAAACGGAGAAAATCTTGTGATCTGCCCAGCAGATGGTAAAGTTGTCGTTATCGAAGAAACTGAAGAAGGAGAATATTTCAAAGACAAAAGATTGCAGGTGTCTATATTCATGTCGCCCGTAAATGTGCACATCAATAGAAACCCAATTTCAGGAATAGTTAAATTTTTCAAATACCATCCCGGAAAATACTTAGCCGCATGGAACCCAAAATCTTCAACAGAAAATGAAAGAACAACAGTAGTTGTTGAACATAAGAATGGAACTCCTGTATTATTCAGACAAATTGCCGGAGCTTTGGCAAGAAGAATTGTTTGGTACGTAAAAGAGGGCGATCAGGTAGAGCAGACAAAAGAGTTTGGATTTATCAAATTCGGCTCCAGAGTCGACATCTTTTTACCTTTGGGCACCAAGGTTAACCTAGAACTAAATCAGGTCGTAAAAGGCGGAATTACCGTGTTAGCGGAACTTTCTTAATAGAAATCGACATTAAAAAAGCCGGAATACATCTACATGTTGTATTCCGGCTTTTTTAATGCTCCAATTTTTATTCTTAACAGCCCTTTGCTGCTTTATCACCGCTTCCTCAATCCTTTCTCGCAGCCTCATCCGGAACATGATCAGTAATTGACCTTTGTGTAGGGTAGGCGAAATCAGACCTATACGTTTTAACAATCTCAATCAGTTTAAAGTTAATCTCCTCTTTTACCATTACGTACTTACTAAAGTCCATATTGTTCACCAAATAAACTACCTGTATATTTAAAGCAGAATCTCCAAAACTGTCAAATGTAGCATAGCCATCTTTTGTATCTGGGTGCGCCGACAGAAAGTCACCTATTGCTTTAACAATCGATTTAATATCTGCACTATCTGTTTCGTAAACAATTCCAATAGTGAAATTAACTCGTCTATAATTCCTTAAAGTAACATTTTCAAGCACTCCATCAATCATCGCCTTGTTGGGAATAACGATAGTAGTTTTATCTGGACTAATCAACCATGTACTTCTAAAACCTACCTTTTCAATCGTTCCTTCTATCCCATCTACCTTTACCACATCCCCAACAGTAAAGGGTTTATCTAAAAATATCGTAAACGAACCAATTAGATTCTCCAGACTTTCCTTTGCAGCAAGAGCGATGGCAATACCTCCTATCCCTAATCCTGTAATAAGAGTCAGTACGTTCACCTCGAAAACATAACCCAACAATACAAAAAAACCTATAAAACAAATCATTGTTTTAGTCAGCTCTTTTAAAAATGGAACCAATTGATCATCAGCCTTATTATTCGTGATTGCAGCTTTATGCTTAAGAACAAAGGCTATAAAATCAACTATCCTTAAGAAGATCCAGAATATGGAAAGAATAATCAGGAACAGAAAGATCTTATCTAAAAAATCGCCGATATTTACTGCGGCCTTTGTTTTAGACTTATACCACAATATGTGATTCAACGGGTGCGTTAAAATATTAATCGCAATGTATATCGTACAAAAGGTAATGAACGACTCTATGGGTCTTATAAGCAGTGAGACAAATGTCTCACCCCTTATCTCTTCAGCAAACTTCTTAAAAATCTTAAAAAGTGCAAGACTAAAAAATCTGGATACCAATCTTTTGAACAGCAGTCCAAGTAAAATAACTGCAACAAAAATGCAATATTGCTGAACTGTATTGCCCCAGAAAACTTGTTCAAAAAATTGATTCCCCACGATATGATTAAATTAATTGTTTCAATGCAATTTCAAATGCTGTTTTTGAAAGTAACGTTTTTGCTTCAGATTCATTATGTACTGCTTTCATCGCTGTATAAATCACCTTAGAAGCATCTGTAAATATGGCGTCATCACTCATTTCAACATTTCTCTGCATTAAATATGCAAAAACTCTTGCCATTCCGCAATTGGCAATAAAATCTGGAATTACAGCAACATGCTGATCCGCATGCTCCATGATGCTTCCAAAGAAAATCTCTTTATCAGCAAAAGGAACGTTAGCACCGCAAGCAATCACTTCCAAACCACCAGCAATCAACTGATCTACTTCTGCTTGCTGTACAAGCCTTGAAGCAGCTGCAGGAACAAATATCTCAGCGCCTATATTCCAAATTTGTCTACTGGCTTCTTCAAATGAAATAAGATCTGGAGAAACCAGAGTATTACCAACCCTGTTGTTAAATAAATCAACGATCTCTTCTTTGCTAAATCCATCTGTTTTAATTAAACCTCCAACGCGATCTATTATCCCAACAATCTTCACACCATTTTGTGCCAGATAATAGCCAGCAGCAGCAGCAACATTTCCCCATCCCTGGATAACTGCTTTTTTGCCAGACAGCTCGCCTCCCCAGATACCATAATAATGACCTATTGAAGCCGCAACTCCAAAGCCAGTAATCATATCAGCAACTTTATATTTTCTTTTGATATCAGGAGTATAGGATAAATCTTCCAACACTTTAGAGACGCCATAGCGCAATTGTCCGATTTGATGAATACGTTCGTTTTCTCTGGCATGGTAATGACCATTAATTACACCCTCCTGCGGATGCCATAAGCCATAGTTCTCTGTGATAGGAATCACTTCATGGATCTCATCGATATTTAGGTCTCCACCCGTGCCGTAATAGCTCTTTAGCAAAGGCATCACAGCTTTGTACCAACGTTCAAGTACTTCTTTTTTTCTAGGATCAGCAGGGTCAAAGTTTATTCCTGATTTCGCACCCCCTATTGGCGGGCCGGATACAGTAAACTTAACCTCCATTGTTTTTGCTAAAGACTCCACTTCTCTTTTATCCAATCCCTTACGCATCCTGGTTCCGCCACCAGCTGCGCCACCACGAAGAGAATTGATAACTACCCAACCTTCAGCCTCAGAGTCTTTATCCTTCCATTCAAAAACAATTTCGGGGCGCTTCTCCTCGAATTTTTTTAACAGTTCTTTCATTATATATATTTAGTTAGTTGGCGCAAATATATACAAACAAAAAAACCTCACCGATATGATCGGTGAGGTTAATATATCTTTTTTTAAAAAAACTAAATTCTTCTAGATTTGATACGAGCTGCTTTACCAGTTAATTCGCGCAAATAGAATAATTTTGCTCTACGAACCTTACCGTGGCTATTCACTTCGATTTTCGCGATATTAGGCGAGTTAATTGGGAATATACGCTCTACACCTATCCCGTTAGACATTTTACGAACGGTAAAAGTTTCGCTTGCACCAACGCTATTACGTTGTAATACTACGCCTTGGTAAATTTGAATACGTTCTTTATTACCTTCGCGAATTTTATAGTGAACACTCACTGTATCTCCTGATTTGAAGGCAGGAAACTCATTTTTTGCGATTACCTGCTCTTCAACAAATTTTACTAAATCCATGATTTTAAGCTATTAAGCCGACTTTTTGTTGTTTGAAAATCGGACTGCAATATTAGGGAATATTTTTTAATAATAAAAGGCTTTTTTATTTTTTTCCACATTCTTTGACCTTTCCACAATTCAAAAATAAAAGGCTTGATCCACAAAAACAATAAAAAACATAACATAGGCCCCAAAAAAGGCCTATTGACGTTATGATCCAGACTGATCTTCAAAAATTAATGTTTTTAATTTTTTTCCAGTAATCACCGAATTCTCTAATCCTCCTCTTTTCATGCCAAAAATAATTTCCATTTTCCTTACTAACTCATAAGGGATATCAGAAGGAGAATCCCGTTTGAGACTTCTATAATTATGAAAAGTATTTGGTGAGATATCTAGCTCCGCTGGGATGAGCTTCCTTGCAGATGAATACTCGTTAACATTCAAATTATACAAATACTCATTAATTTTATATTTATATCTATCTAATTTTAGGTGTTCCATCCTTCTTGCCTTAAAAGTTCATTTAATGTCCTGCACTTTAGCTCTTTATTAAGTAAGCCCCCTTCTTTCAAGTCAAATAACTTTTCAAATAAAATTACCTTTTCGTGAGGAATATCCTGAATATCACCCATCAGAATATTTCTGTAATTATGAAAGGTATTTATTGACACCCCTAAAACATTAGGTATGATTTTTACCGCGTCCCTATATTGGGGCACAGGCAACCGTAACAAAAAATCGTTGATTTTATACTTTCTGGCTTTATTTTGCATAAAATAATCTGGTTTAGCTTTGCTATATTTTTAGCGTGAATTTACTGAAAATAAACGAAAACAACCAAATAATTTTATGTAAAAAGAAAAGAAACACATAAAATACTTCGTAAAAATCAAATAGTAATATATGCGTTCGGTGATTTTAATCTTCTAATAAATCCGGTCTGCGCGTTTGCGTACGGATTAATGCCTGTTCATGTCGCCATTCATTAATCTTAGCTTCATGACCACTCAATAATACATCCGGAACCTTATGCCCTCTCCAATCAGCAGGCCTGGTATAAACCGGCGCATCCAATAACTCTCCCTGAAAACTATCGGATAATGCAGAGGTCTCATCATTAAGAACTCCTGGAATCAATCGGATGATAGCATCAACAAGCACCGCTGCAGGAAGCTCCCCGCCCGAAAGAACGTAATCCCCTATAGAAATCTCGCGGGTAACAAACAGGTCACGAATTCGTTGATCAATACCCTTATAATGACCACAAAGGATCATAATATTACCTTTACCAGAAAGCTCATTTGCAATTGTCTGATTAAACGTCTCCCCATCAGGACTCATAAAGATCACTTCATCGTATGTACGTTCCGCCTTAAGCGCCTCAATACAACGTGCAAAAGGATCAATAGACATCACCATGCCACTTCCCCCACCGTAAGGATAGTCGTCCACGCTTTTCTGCTTATTTGTGGCATAATCTCTTAAATTATGAACTACAATTTCAGCAATTTCTTTTTTTTGCGCACGCTGTAGAATAGAATGAGCAAAAGGACTAATTAGCAAATCAGGTAAAACAGATATAATGTCAAAACGCATTGTGCAAAGTTAAATTAATTTGACAGATATATATCCAATAGACCTTCAGGCAAATCTACCAGCAAAGTTTCTTCGTCTTCATCGATCTCAACAATCATATCATCATTTAATGGAAACAAAACTTCAGTTCCTTTAAATAATACCGTTGCTACAAATTGCTGAGGATATTCATTCACTTCAATAATTTCTCCAAGCTCTCCTTGTGTTTCGTCCGTAACAGTAAAGCCCTTCAAGTCATTATAATGGAATTCCTCATCAGAACGGTCAGGCATTTTAGTTAAAGGCAGATAGATTTTCTTTTTGACCAAGGCCTGAGCTTTGTCTATATGATCAATGTCATCGAAATAAAAATTCCCTGTATTATTTGTTTGCAACTTACAGGACGACACAAAAAACGGAACCATTTTACCATTAATCTCCGCAAAAACCACGTCCAAATCCAACAAATCTGGTTCATCATATTCAAAAAATAACTGAACCTCTCCCTTTAACCCCTTTGTCTTGGTAATGTACCCTATGTAAAATGCTTCTTCTTTTGTCATATCCTTTAAATAAAAATAGCGAAGAATTCATTCTCATGAAATTTCTTCGCTATCTATCAGCATAAAAAAATTACTATGCTTCTTCTTTGTTTTCTTCAGCAGCAGGAGCAGCTTCTTCAGTAGCCGGAGCTTCTTCAGCAGCAACTTCAGCAACAGGAGCCTCTTCAGTAGTAGCCTCAACAGCTACTTCTTCTTCAGCAACAACTTCTTCTACTACAGGTGCATTTTTAATTGCAAGAGCAGCAGCACGATCAGCATTTTTCTTAGCTTCAGCAGCTAAAGCCGCTTTTTTAACTTCTTCTTTCGATTTAGTTAAGCCGTCTTTTTTGCCATCGATACGACTTTCTTTTGCAGCTAACCACTCAGCGAATTTAACTTCAGCTTGTTCAGCAGTTAATGCTCCTTTTTTAACACCACCTTCTAAGTGTTTTTTGTATAAAACACCTTTGTAAGAAAGGATAGCGCGACAAGTATCCGTAGGTTCAGCACCTTTGTTTACCCAGTCTAAAGTTTTGTCAAAATTGATTTCGATAGTTGCAGGATTGGTGTTTGGGTTATAAGAACCTAAACGCTCAATAAATTTACCATCTCTTGGTGAACGGGAATCCGCTACCACTACGTGGAAAAAAGGTTTCCCTTTTTTACCGAATCTTTGCAATCTGATTTTAGTTGCCATTTCTTCTTTTTGTTTATGTATTCAACATAGTTCCCGGAGCTTCGTGCTTGCGGGGATGCAAAAGTAAGTAAAATACTAATGATTAACAAGATGCAATAATTTAAAAATCTTTTTGCATAAATTTAGTGTAACATATAATCACCATACACGTCAAAATCAAAAACGAATTAATATGCTAGTTACAACAACCAATACTATTGAAGGTAGAAAAGTAGTTAAATATATCGGCCTTGTTAGTGGAGAAACCATAATAGGCGCAAACATATTCAAAGACCTGTTTGCTGGCATTAGGGATATAGTGGGCGGAAGATCTGGATCTTACGAACAAGTATTAAGAGAAGGTAAACAAACCGCTGTCAATGAAATGCAACAACACGCAGCTGCACTTGGAGCCAATGCTATAATTGGAGTAGACCTGGATTATGAAACTGTAGGTAGTGGCGGAAGTATGTTAATGGTAGCTGCAACCGGAACCGCCGTCATCTTAGAAGATTAAGCAAAAGAACATGAATAAAAAAGAGCCGTCGGGCTCTTTTTTATTTTACTTATAATGACAATATCTCAACCAGTTTTAACCAGGCTGGGCTAACCTCTTGTGCATCTATATGTTTTATTGCATGATCGAAAGGCGTAAACACCAATTCCCTGTTTACTTGGCCAACCATCACACCTGAATGCCCACTCACAAGTCCTTCAACAGCAGCAACGCCAAAACGACTGGCCAACACCCTATCCATACAACTTGGCTTTCCTCCGCGCTGAATATGTCCAAGAACTGAAACCCGGATGTCATAATTAGGAAACTTCTTCTTCAAGACCTCTCCTACATTAAATGCACCACCCATTTCATCCCCCTCAGCAACAACAACAATTTTCGACGCTTTATCTTTACGCCCAGTCTCCAGTCTGGTAATCAAACCATCTACACCCATATTCGCTTCAGGAATAAGAATTGCTTCAGCACCTACACCAATTCCGCTTCTCAATGCAATAAGTCCTGAGTCTCTACCCATTACCTCAACGATAAATACGCGGTCATGGGATTCTGCTGTATCTCTGATTTTATCAACCGCATTCACAACCGTATTGATAGCAGTATCATAACCAATTGTAAAGTCTGTTCCTTGCAAATCGTTATCAATAGTACCAGGTAAACCAACAATTGGAAAGTTAAACTCAGATGCAAATAGGTTTGCGCCAGTAAAAGTACCATCACCACCAATCACAACCAATCCATCTATATTATGTTTCAGCAATTGCTGATAAGCTTGTTCTCTTCCTTCCGGCGTTCGGAAAGCATCACTGCGTGCAGTTTTTAAAATTGTTCCGCCACGTTGAATAATATTCGCGACAGACTTACGGTCCATCTCAATGAAATCACCATGCACCAGTCCTTCGAACCCTCTTAAAACTCCTGTAACCTTTAGGTCATAGTAAATTGCCGCTCTAACAACTGCCCTAATGGCAGCATTCATTCCGGGAGCATCACCCCCTGAAGTTAATACTCCAATATTTTTAATTTTGTTCATTTATTTTAAAGACGATTTAAGCTTTTGCAATACAAGGGCGTGAAAATAGTTATAATCTTTAAATGTTGTTTAAAAATTCCACTTCTTTAAAATTATATTGCTTTTCAATGCCATTGCTTCTAATCACTAATAAGCCCCCAGAAGCAATAGATGTAATTACTCCCTCAAAGACCTTATCACCATGTCTGTAAAGTCCTTTTTCATTGTACAGATACAGCCCTCCAAGATAATTTTCCTGCAAAATATTAAAACTTCCAGATTTTAATTTCAGGTACTGACTTTCAATATGGCTAGATATTTCTCTTAGGAGCTCAATTAAATTAACATCCCGTTGTAAAATTTTGCTAATTGAAGTTGCTCTATTTAACAGAGCCGGATCGAAATTTAACTGATTTACATTGATCCCCACACCAATAATACACGCCCTATAACTACTTCCCGACAATATATTTTCTATTAAAATTCCGCCTAATTTCTGCTGATTATAATAGAGGTCGTTTGGCCATTTCACTTTAAGTAATGGGCCCAAAAAAACACGCAATGCATCTCTAATACCTACGCTGACAGCCATGTTAAGCATAAATTGGTCTCTTATAGACAAAAAGGAGGGGCATAGATAAACACTAAATGTAAGGTTCATTCCCGGTTCGGTATACCATGTATTTTCCTGTTGACCTCTGCCCGCAAACTGGTAGTCTGCCATAATAACAGTGCCTTCGGGTAATGGCTCGGAATTTGACACCATATCCTTTAAAAAGTTATTGGTAGAATCAACCTCGGATAATCTAACCAAATTTTGACCAACAAATAATGTTGAAAAAGTGTTATTTTGCAAGTTGATTGTA
>JBEBUV010000009.1:0-93976 GCA_040393085.1 Pedobacter hiemivivus
TTGAGGTAAACTGTGCAGCAATCCCATCTGAATTAATTGAAAGTGAATTATTTGGTCATGAGAAAGGGTCCTTTACTTCTGCTGTAAAGCAACGTATCGGAAAGTTCGAACTGGCTAATGGTGGCACCTTATTTTTGGATGAAATTGGTGACATGAGCTTATCTGCTCAGGCAAAAGTATTACGCGCCTTACAAGAGCATAAAATTACCCGTGTAGGTGGCGAAAAGGAACAGGAAGTGAATGTTAGAGTACTTGCTGCAACCAATAAAGATTTGCTAAAAGAAATTGAAGCGGGTAACTTCCGTATGGATTTATACCATCGATTAAACGTGATTAATATCCATGTACCACACTTAACAGAACGTATTGAAGATATTCCTGAAATTGCAATGAACTTCCTTGAAGAGATTTGCCGTGATTATGGTATGCCTGTTAAAAAGATCAGTGATGCTGCAATGTCTGCATTACAGACTTTACCGTGGACAGGTAACGTAAGGGAATTACACAACATGATTGAACGTTTGATCATTTTAAGTGATAAAACGATTACGGAAAATGATGTAATATCTTTTGCTAATCCAGGTGGCGGCACCAATATAGGCGCTGCAGTTTCAAGTAATGGACAAGCGGGAGTCCATTCAGCTGTTGGAGTTGATTATGAGAAATTCAATAACTTCCAGGATTATAAAGATCATGCAGAAAAAGAGTTCATAAAATTTAAGTTGGAAAAAAACAACTGGAATGTATCGAAAACTGCAGATGACATTGAAATTCAACGGAGTCATTTATACAGTAAGATAGAGAAGTTTGGCTTGAAGAGAGCTGTAGAATAAAGAAAACAGTTTATAATAAAAAAGTCTCATAAATAAAATTATGAGACTTTTTTTGTGCTATTTTATTCTTAAGCATCAAACTTATCAAGAAGTTTAATAAGTGTAGCAAAGTCTTTAGGATACGGAGCTTCAATTACAATATCCTTACCATCCATACCTTTAAATACCACATGTTTTGCATGTAACGCAAAACGCTTCATAATAGGTTGTTCTACTTCATCCTTGGTTAATCGATAACCTTTTTTTATGCTGGAAAGGAAGACAGGCTTACCTTTATACATATCATCTCCGGCAATTGCCGCACGCTGGGTAGCAAGATGTATCCTAATTTGGTGCATACGGCCTGTAATAGGCTTACATTCAACTAAAGTATAATGTCTGTAATGTTTTAAGGTATTAAAAATGGTTTCAGCACGCTTCCCCTCTTTGCGATCTATCGTTACGCTTTTATTTCCATCATTTAAAATAGGAAGATCTATAAACAGTTCCTTAAAAGTAAACTGTCCATCAACTACTGCATGGTAAGTTTTATCAACTTTACGCTTTTCAAACTGTATAGATACGGAACGGTAAGCTTCGGGTGTTTTTGCAATAATAATCGCACCCGAAGTTTCCTTATCCAAACGATGACATACTTGTGCGTCTGAAGAATATTTTTTAGCCAGACGAAGAATATTTACTTCACCTGAACCACCACGTTCATCTAATGATGCTACAAATGGTGGTTTATTAACAACGATATAATCATCGTTTTCGAATAGTATGAGATCTTTAAAGGACGGATATTTCAATATAATAAGAATTTCTTAGCTGCAAAAGTACTAAGAAAGTTCGAATTTATAGCCCACTCCTTTTACCGTTGCCACATAAGTTTCACCTAATTTCTCACGAAGTTTACGAATATGCACATCAATTGTCCGGTTAGTCACCACTACGGAGTCTTCCCAAATGTTCTTTAAAATAGACTCTCTGGTGTATACTTTACCTGGTTTTGAGGCAAGTAGGTATAAAAGCTCAAACTCTTTTTTTGCCAATACAACCTTTTGTCCACCTTGATATACCAAATAAGCCTCTCTATCAATAATCAGATCACCAATTTCAACTTTATTCTCAGAAACCTCATCTGCACTTGAATTTCGTCTTAATATGGCATTAATACGGCTTACAAGGGCACGAGGTTTAATTGGTTTAGCGATATAATCATCTGCACCAACGTTAAAGCCTGCGATCTCTGAATACTCTTCGCTACGTGCAGTAAGGAAAACCATGAATGTATTTTTAAATTCAGGGATAGCACGCATTAATCTGCAAGCCTCTATCCCATCCATTTTAGGCATCATAATATCCAGAATAATCAAATCCGGATGCACCTTTTTTGCAATATTAATACCTTCTAATCCATTACTTGCCAGATAAACCTGATAACCTTCTTTTTTCAAGTTATACTCAATCAGTTCTAATATATCTGGTTCGTCATCTACAATAAGTATCTTCTGTTTTACGGTGCTCATAGTTTTAATTATTTGTTACGAAATTAGTCAATCAATTATAACATAGCGTTAAACCCAAGTTAACAAATTGTTAATAACACCAAAGTATTAACATGAATTTAGGATTAGCGTAAAGTCTTACTTAAAAATGCTTCTAACTCGTCTCCACGAAGATTCTTAGCGATAATTTTGCCAGCAGGGTCTACAATAAATGAACTAGGAATAGCTTCGATAGAATACAAAACAGCGGTTGGACTATCAAAATCCTTTAGATCTCCAGCCTGTGCCCAATCTAGTTTGTCTGCTGCAACAGCATTTTTCCAGGCTACAGCGTCTTTATCAAGAGAAATACCAAGGATGGTGAAGTTCTTATCCTTATAAGCATGGTAAGCTTTAACAATATTAGGATTCTCTTGTCTGCATGGCATACACCATGAAGCCCAGAAATCCAGCATCACATACTTACCTTTAAAATCACTTAATTTGATTGGTTTACCATCTATCCCATTAATAGTAAATTCAGGTGCTGCTTGTCCGATTTGTACAGACTTAAGTTTTGCCATTTTTACCAGAAATTCAGTTACAGCTTTATTCTCATTAAAGTTACTTTTAATCTTGTCTGAATATTCTACCAATTCTTTTTCAAACTCAGATGGATTTAAAAGATTAGCAGCATAAAAACCAGCCAATGAAGTAGTATTCTCTTGCACAAATTTCAATACAGCTTTATTTAAGCCATCAATTTCCTGAGTATATGCAGGTCTCATTTTCTCCATAATCACATCTCTCTGATCAGGATTTGCACTTACAGCTTCATCAAACTGACTTTGTATATCAGCAATCTTCGCGATATATTGATTTTTAACTTTATTCAGTTCTTCCAATTTATCAGCTTCCATTGCTCCGGAAACATTATAACCAAGTGATTTATCTGTTAAATCAGCATCAATTTTAATATGATCCCCATTTTGTGCGATAATCATATATTCATTGTTACCAGATGCAATTCTGAAAAAATCAACTCCAGGTGTACTATGCTGAAATTTAAACTCTCCCTTTTCAGAAAAAACAGTTGAATCTAATGGTAGAACCTGCTCTTTTTGGATACCATATAAATATACTTTGCTTCCAGCAGAAGCATTTTTAAATTGTCCTTCTATTACAAAATTACTTTTATCCTTACATGCTGCAAATGCAATGCAAACCAGCAATATATATCCAATTCTCTTAATCATATCTTCGTTATTTTAACTTTTCTTGTAATAATTCATTAATTTTCTGAGGGTCGGCTTTGCCCTTTGCCAGCTTCATTACTTCACCAACAAATAATCCTAACACACCCTTTTTCCCTTTTTTATAAGCATCAACCTGTGGCTGATACTTGGTAAGCACTTCATTGACAAAGCCAGAGAGCTCATCTCCATTTTCTTCGATCAATAAGTTTAACTGTTTTGCAAGATCCAATACATTATCTACCGAAGCTTTAAGCAGCTCAGGTAACAATTGTTGCAAAGCCACCTGCTGACTGATCTTTTTGTCATCAACCATATTGATCACATCAGCAAGCTGTTCAGGTATCACTTTAAAATCAGCTATTCCTATTTCCTGTTCATTTAATAATGCTCTGATAGAACCTGTAAGCCAGTTCACAACACTCTTCTTATTATTTACATAAGGAAGTGCCTCATTAAAGTATTTTAATAAATCATGATCTTCTGATAACATTGTTGCTTCAGAAGCATTTACACCGTAATCTGAAACCAATTGTTTAGCAATTTCCTGTGGTAAAGCAGGCATATCAAATTTCAATTGGGCTAACCATTCATCAGAAATATGTATTGGTGCTAAATCAGGATCTGGAAAATACCGATAATCATTTGCTTCTTCCTTACTTCTCATTGGCGATGTAGTGCCCTGATCGGCATCAAAGTTAAGCGTACTCTGTACAATGCTTCCACCGGCTGAGATCACTTCTTTCTGACGACCAAATTCAAAATCCATAGCCCTGCGTACATTTCTGATGGAGTTTAAGTTTTTCACTTCACAACGTGTACCAAATTCAGTCTCACCAAATTTACGGATAGAGATATTCGCATCGCAACGTAAGCTACCCTCTTCCATATTTCCATCGCTCACATTAAGGTGGCGGACCAGCTTCCTGATTTCAGTTAATAATAATGATGCTTCTTCAGCACTTCTGATATCAGGTTCTGTAACGATTTCTATAAGTGGGACACCAGCTCTGTTGAGATCTACATACGAATATTTCTCGTTCTGATCGTGAATGCTTTTACCGGCATCTTCTTCAAGATGGATCCTATTTATGCCAATACGCTTTTCTTCTCCATTACTTAAGGTAACATTGATAAAGCCATTCTGACAGATAGGTTTATTATCTTGTGTGATCTGGTAGCCTTTAGGTAAATCAGCATAGAAATAATTCTTTCTATCGAAATAATTAAGCTGATTAATGGTGCAGTTTAACGCTAAACCCATTCTTACTGCTTTTGCTACTACCTCTTTATTTAGCTTTGGTAAAGCACCAGGTAAGGCAACAGAAACAGGAGATATATGTTCGTTAGGTTTTGCACCAAAAGCAGCACTATCTGATGAAAATATTTTTGATTGTGTATTTAATTGTACGTGGATCTCTAAACCAGATACCAATTCGAATTCTGATGGAGAAACTGCAGTTTTCGTACTCATTTATGGGCAGTATTTTTCTTAATTATTGATGTATTTGACATACAAACATAACTATTTATCCTTTATAATGGAGGTTATGTCGCTATAATTCTACCTCATATTTACATTATAAAAATAAAGCATATTGACTCCAGACTGCTCAAGCTTTGAATAAATTACCCTCGAGTAAGGATTTTTGTAATCAAACCTTGAATAGGTCTTTCCTCAATATGCTTTATTTTAAAAATTATTACAATGTTAGGTGTAGTCAAGACGCTATAAATGCAGACATCTATAACAAAGAAGATATCATGAAGTTTTTTGTTGTACCAATTACATTAGCTGTAATTGGTACAACAAAAAACTTAAAACACGTCATAATAAAACGGTTAAAGTTGAACTATTTGTCCCGTTTTAACAGATTCATCACAAGCGAATGCTATTTTCAAGCTGTTTATTGCATCATCTGTAGGATCTGTTAAATCTATATCTTCTAGAATTGTCCTTAAGAAATAACTTTGTTCGCGATTGCATAACTCCTGATGATCTGGCTCGTCTGTTAGATCAACCCAGGTATCTGGTTTACTGAATTTATCTTCTGCATTCAGATCAGCGTAATGAACTTTTATAGACTCTGTTTTGGTATGGGCATCCACATTGTCTGATTGGCCGGAAGCCCCGGCTTCTTTAGCAACAATAGAAACAGATCCTTTAGGTCCGATTACATCTTTAACAAAAAAGGCAGTCTCACTCATCATAGGTCCCCAACCTGCTTCGTACCAACCTACAGAACCATCCTCAAAACGAATTTGAAGCTGTCCGTAGTTATAATTATCTTCAGGAATATCATTTGTCAACCTTGCACCTATTGCACTTACCTGTACAGGCTTAGAGCGTGTCATCTGACACATTACATCAATATAGTGCACACCACAATCTACAATCGGACTCAGACTTTTCATCAGGTTGCGATGTACTGTCCACATTTTACCCTGACTTTGCTGGTTCAAGTTCATTCTCATTACCAGTGGTTTTCCCATTTCGGTTGAAAGTTCTATAAACTTCTCCCATGATGGATGGTAACGTAAGATATATCCAACAAGCAATTTTCTATTATATTTTTTTGCTGCATCAGCAACACGTTGAGATCCCTCAACAGAATCTGCAAGTGGTTTTTCAATAAAAACATGAGCACCATTTTCCATTGCTTTAATTGCAAATGACTCATGTGTATCAGGATAAGTAGAGATACAAACAGCATCAGGTTTAGTTGCTGCAAGAGCTTCATAATAATCGTTGAACAATGGATAAGCCCCACCCAGCTTTTCATTCAATAGTACTTTACTATTTCCTGTTGATACTATACCACATATTTCAAATCCGTCCATGTTGTGATAGGCAGTAGCATGAGATGCTCCCATATTTCCACATCCTACTACTAAAACACGTACGGGTTTAATCACTTCAGTCATAATATTTTATATTTTAATTGGTTTGAATCTTTAATTGGTTGAATCTTTAAATTTAATTTTATCATTAAAGAGAATTGCAAAGGTAAGCAATACAATCGCTGCGATACCAGCAGGCACAAGCCATACTTGCTCCCATTGGTAACTTGTTATCTCATCAATGGTAGTGGAATAGCTTTCAGTAATAAACCCTGAAACATAAGAACCAATCATCATTCCTACACCATAAGTGGCAAAAGTGATTAGTCCCTGGGCAGCATTCCTTATAGCCGGACCAGCTTTAGCATCTGTATAGATTTGTCCGGTGACAAAGAAAAAGTCGTAACAAATACCATGTAAAATAATTCCGGCATATAACATCCACATATTTGGACCAACATTTCCATAAGCAAAAAGCAGATAACGAATTACCCATGCAAAAATACCGATAAGCAACATCTTTTTAACCCCTAGTCTACGGAACAGAAAAGGAATGGCTAACATAAAAAAGAATTCTGATGCTTGTCCTAAAGTCATTTTTCCAGCGGTATTACTTACACCAATATCATTTAAAAACGAATTGGTAAAACTGTAATAAAAAGACAAAGGAATACATATTGCAATGGATGAAATGAAGAATACCAGGAAGGATCTGTCTTTAAATAAAACAAGAGCATCTAGTCCAAGTATAGCTGTTAAGCTACTATCTTTATTGGTTTTCGGAGGCGTTTTAGGCAAAAAGAAACTAAAAACGCCTAATAATATTGATGAAAATGCTGCGATACGAAAAGTAAGCACTGAGTTTTCTAATCCAAAAAAACTGATCATCAAACCGGCAGCAATCCAGCCGACAGTACCAAAAACACGTATGGCAGGAAATTCTTTACCAGGGTCCTTAAGTTGACCAAAAGAAATAGAATTAGCCAGAGCCATAGTTGGCATATACAAAAGTGTATACAATAAAATGAGCCACCAAAAGCTACCGAAATCACCTAATGTACTGATGTAATAAAGCGTGATTCCCCCCATGAGGTGCAATACTCCTAGAACTTTTTGTGCTGCAAAAAATCTATCAGCAATTAATCCCACAAAAAATGGAGATATAATTGCAGCAATAGATAAATTAGCATAAGAGGAGCCTACTTGTATAGCATCTGCTTTGAAATTTGTAAAAAGATAGGTTCCCATGGTTACATACCATGACCCCCAGATAAAGTACTCCAGAAACATCAGAGATGACAGCCGCAATCTGTTCGATTTTTGCATAAAGTTGGTTTGGTTTTTTGATCTTTATTCTCGGGTTATTTGTTTGAAAAATAAATCCAGTCCAGGTTAAACATATTCCCTTTCAATCCTGGAGCAGTAAATACAAAATACAGCTTATGCATTCCTTTAGTAGCAGTAACAGGTGCAACAAGCTCTTTCCATACTGATTTTTGTTCAGGGGCACCCGCCGCAGGTACAGTCATTGTACTCACCAAAGGGCCATCCTTACTTCCTAATCTCAATTCAATATTGCCACCTGTACCACTTTGTTGCACTCTATATTTAATATGTTTAATACCAGTTAGGTCAATATCATTAAAGCTAATAAATTTTTGGTCAGTTAAGCCACTAATATATGCCATAAACTGTGTGGTAAGCGTTACAATTCTAACATTTCCACCATCAAAATCATCAGCTTGAATTAGTGGATTACGTAAAGAAATATTTGCTCTCCCATCTAAAGGCTCTATTCCGTTTGCACCAAGGTCACGATAGCTGGCATTTAAAAGGTAACTTCCTTCAATACCTTTACCGATATGATCTTTTAATGGAATAGCATTCTTTAATGGTAGTTTTTTAGGTTTGGCAGAAAGTGAGAGAATATAATTAACCATCTCTGCAGCATCATCTTTAGAAAGTGCCGGGTGAGCAGACATGGCTCTTTCGCCCCAGCTACCACTTCCACCTTCAATAATTTTTCCTGACAAGTGTTTAACAGCATCTTTTTTACCTAAATAACGAGCAGAAATAGCCTTGTAAGTAGGCCCTACAGATTCCTGATCCATAGAATGACAGGCTCTACAATCTAAATTAGCCAACATCTGTGCTCCTTTTAGATAGCGATATGCACTTGGATCCTGATTGCCAGCCAAAATTACTGCAACATCTTTCCCTTGAGGAATATATCCAAATGCAACCTTTACCTTATTCGGATCTATCACTTTGTCTTCTGCATCACTAACTTTTATATTATAATCAAGAACCTGATTGTCCCAATAGAAGCTACGATTTATAGAGGTTTGAATCTTAACTTCTGGCGGTGTATTTCCAACATGAACTTTGGTTTTGGCAGTTCCTACACTTCCTTTATCATCTTTAACCATAAGTTCAACATTATATATACCTGTTTTTTCAAACGTGTATTTCGTAACGGCGCCTTGAATCGTTTCTCCGTTTATTTTCCAGCTATAGCTAAGCTGATCATCCTTATCATAATCTTTCGATTTACTGCCAGATAGCGAAATAGTATGTGGTGCTCCACCATATGCTTTATCAATTTCTATCTCTGCTACAGGTCTTCTGTTACCCTCTTGGTATTCAATACGAACCAGCTTAGCATCTGTATTTTTAGAGAACCAGTTTGTTCCATATTCCAACATATATATTGCACCATCTGGAGCAAACTGCATATCTGTAGGTGCAGAAAACTTAAGGTGTTTTAAGAAAGGTTCCATTCCTTTATAATTACCGTTTTCATCAAATGAAACCGCCATAATCCAACCCCTTATCCACTCATAAATAAACAGCTTACCATTATAATATTCTGATAATTTATAAGGTGCATTAGGAAACAAGTCACTATAATAAACAGGCCCCGCAGCAGCTGTTGCACCACCACTACCTACCAGTGGAAAATTCTTTGATGGAATTTTACCGTACCAGATCATCGCAGCCTGTGCTGCTGGCAACTCTTTCTCTCCCGTATTATTCGGAGAATTGTTAATTGGCTTGGCAGGATCCTTTTTTTCTCCAGGTATTTTGGTAGCAAAATCAAACTTCGGGAATGCTTGATTATTACCAAGGAAATAAGGCCAACCAAAGAAACCAGGTCCTTTAGCCTGATTGATCTCATCAAAACTCATGAATTCACCACCTTCTCCAATAACCTTGGTATCTGGACCTACATCACCCCAATACACATAACCATTTTTTTGGTCTATACTGAAACGATAAGGATTACGTGAACCCATTGTATAAATTTCGGGAAGTCCTTTAGAGCCATCGGCCGGAAAAAGATTCCCCTCAGGTATAGAATAACTACCGTCATCTTCTGGTTTAATCCTTAAAATTTTACCTCTCATATCATTGGTATTTGCTGAGGTTGCCTGATCATCTGCCAGTTCACGTCCAGGTCTTTCATCAACCGGTGTATGTCCTTCAGTTTCCTCTGCATTGGTATTATCACCTGTGGAAAGGTAAAGTATTCCTTTAGCATCAAAAGCAAGATATCCAGCAGAATGGCAGCAGTATTTACGTTGTGTAGGGATCTCTAATAAAACCTGTTCTGATTTCAAATTCAGGGTTTCGCCTTTCAATTCAAATCTCGACAAGCGGCTAATTGACTCTTCACCTGCAACGGCATAATAGAAATAAACCCAATGGTTATCTGTAAATTTAGGATCTAGTACAACGCCTAACAAACCATCTTCAATACCAGAGAAAACACCGATATTAGCAATAGTTTTTACTTCCTTAGTTTCGTTGTTATACAATTTAACACCACCTTTCCTTTCAATAAAAAGGATATTCAAATTTGGCATTATAGCCATTTCCATGGGCTCATCTAAGCCTTCAGCCAATACAATTCTGGTGTAACGACTGCTATCTGGCATTACTGCAACTTTAGCTTTTTTATCTTCTGATGAAGATGTATTTATTGCAGTATTTGCTAACTGACTATCCTCTTTTACAGCGGAAGTCTTAGTGGTTTTCTCAACATTATCTGTTTGTTTTTTTATAGCACAAGAGGCTATAAAAGCAACTGCAGCAAATATTGATAAATATTTCAGTTTCATTTATATTTGGTTCAATGTGTGTGTGTTTGTTTATTTGCAAGCTTATACACTTGCCATAGTAATTGTAGCACCATTACGTTTACGGCTCATATCAGCTGCGCGTATAAATGTAAAGATCTCCATAGTTTCTGCTTCTGATACAGGCGGTTTTCCTGTTTCAAAAAATCCAATAATTTCGCTAATCAAAGGTGCGTAAGAATTGAATGGGCCTAGTGGGGCAATTCCTTTTTCACCAAAGGCGGTACCTGCAATATTTGCAGCACCGGTTCTGATTGCTCTAACACTACCAATGCGACCATCATTCCACACTCCTGTGATAAAATCTGCTCCATCTTTATGAATTCTGGTTACTGTTTTACAACCAGGCCCCATTACTGTAAATAACATTTCAATTCCATGAATGGCATACCATGCCATATCCATGTGATTAGGTTCAATTTCACCTGGTGTATATACATCTGCACCTAACACCTTGCCAATAGAACCTGCTTTTACTTTCATTACATTTGTATCGTAACGCAATGCTGAAGAACTAAAAATTGGTGCATTGTATTTTTTTGACGCTGCATATATTTTCTTCGTATCCTCCAATGTAGCCGCAATAGGCTTATCTATAAACATCCTTTTACCCGCCTGCATTACCGGTAAAGCCTGTTCAAAATGTGGTCTGCCATCAATAGTTTCAAGCAATACAACATCCACCTTTCTAATCAATTCCTCTATAGAATCTACTAATTCAACACCCATTCCCTGTACTGCAGCCGTAATCTTTGGTCTTTCTTTTAAAGCCTGAGGAATATCTTTGGATCCTTGTGCGTAAGCTGCAACAACTTTATAGCCTGCCATTTCAGGTCCGCCATTATTAATAAGCCTTGTAAATACTTCACTATGAGAAGTGTCAAGACCGATAATTCCGATCCGCTTATCAGATGCTGAGGATGTCGAAAGATCTAAAGCACTGGCTGAATTAAAGAATCCTATACCTGCCCCGGCGAGGGCTGTGGTTTTGATAAAGGATCTACGATTAAAAGATTTCATATTATTAATTTTTGTGTGTTTATTGTTAGTTTGATAATTTTATTAATAATTACCTCGTTAAATTAAATATTTTTTTTTATTTACGAAGTAAATAACCAATAAATAGGTTTTTTTTCAACAACTTGACCAAATAATTTACTGAATTTATCTTTTCTTGATGATATCCATCATTAATGGTAAATGATCTGAAGCATAAGTTTCATCTCCTACATGGTAATTGGAAACTTTAAACTTTTTAAGTGCTTTCTTATTCAGCATCAAATAGTCAATAACTTCTTTAGGTTTATCTGATGGAAAAGTAGGTTCACAATTCACACAATTAAAAACCACTTCTTTTTCAAGAATTTTAATCACTGAATTATCGGGTGTCATGTTCAAATCTGCTCCAAAAATTAAAGGATACTTTGAATTGCTACTTATGATTTTATTTAGTTCTTCTACCTGTAATTTTCGGTCAGCATCAGTCAAATGATCCAGGTGTGCAGACATAAAAACAGTTTCTTCTCCAAATATTTTAATACGTATTAGTGCTGCTGCACGGATTTCTCCTTTTGAGCCCTCGGTAAGTGGTAATCTGAAGCTCTCTCCTTTAATGATTGGGAAACGAGACAATACTGCCACACCATAATCACCTCCACTGCGATCAACAGCTTTAGCGAAATGATAATACATACCAGTTTTTTCAGCTAATTCTTTTGCCTGATGAGACTGCTTACCTGAACGTTCTGTATGAACATCAACCTCTTGTAAAGCAACCAAATCTGGTTTCATTCTATTGATCGCATTAGCAACAGCCTGCAAATCCGTAAAACCCCAACCTTTAGATGGTGGACTAGCAATACGTATATTATAGCTCATTACCTTAATAGATTTATTTTTATCGACTTTATTAGTCGATTTCTGTGCAAAACTACTTAAGCTAAAGACAGTTATTGAAGCACAAATGAAGTATCTAAAAATTAAAGATTTCATATATTATTTTTTTGTTTTTATTAAAATTGTTACACCTATTTTGATCATAAACCTCATTTTTTTTTCAAGAATATTAAACTTAACCTCTATCTAAATTGAATACGACTGGACTCATCCCCCGCAGCATTATATGCGGAGATTTCATATAAAAAATCATTAACACTAAGCTGATCATCAATAAATTCTCTCTTCAAGTTCTTAAATTTTCGATATTGAATATTGGCTGTAAGTTTCCCGTTTTTGTAAATATAATACCCACTTATCGGATTGTTATTCTTTGCCTCATCCCATTCCAAAACAATTTTATCATTTAATTTTGTCTTTCGAATATTAATAGGTGGAAGTAAGTTTTTGATCTCAGGTAATTTTCCTGTTTTCACATAATCCAGGTAGCTATTGTGAAATAACTTATCTCCATTTAGCGGGCTATAATAATGACTATAAGCAAACGTAATAATTCTACTAACATAAGGACTTACTAGCTGCATTTGTTTAACAAACCGATTAATAGGAGCACTTGTCCAGAACCGCTGATCAAAAGTCTCAGCATCCGACCAGAACCTCAATCCAGGTTTAGTTTTAACAGCTTTTCCAAGTTCAGCAAACCACTCTGGAATATGCTCCATCTCAAGCCCTCCAGCTCCCACACAATCCTGAGGTGCAAAAATATCCCCAGCTTTAAAATCTGCTTTGGCAAAAATATTTTCCCAAATTCTCCCATAATCCTTTGCATTACCAATACGATAATTCATATAAGGAGCAATCATGAAAGGCATATTAGGATACTTTTTATTTCTATGCGCTAAATTAATGTTAATAGCTTTGGCAAGTGCTAACTGGTTCGCAGGTTGAGAGAGTGGCTGAATATTTGCCACTTCCCAAACCCAATACCAACCAAAGAAAGATTTAGGATATCGCTTCATGTAACGTTCAGCCAATTCATCGGCCACAAGATTTCCAATTTCCATCTGCCCTTTCAGCCAATCAGTATTACTATAGTCACTTTTCCACCAACTTTCATTAAAATTAAGTCCAATAAACACTTTGAATCCAGCTCTTTCGGCATTCCTCAAACACATATCTATCAAATCCTTTTTCCCTTTTTGCTGTACATTTTTTATTTTACTTGGGTAGATAGAGCGACTTAAGCCCTCTTTATCCGTATGTACTGCAGGAGCAAATATCAGATATTCCATACCAGCACTCTTAAGCAGTCTGAACTCTTCCTGCCAGCGTGCATCATCCCAATTAGCAACCAAATAATCTTGGATAAATGTACCTGCTGCAATAGGGTAAGCTTCACGATCTACCTTTTGCTCAAAAGTAAATTGTAAAGTAGAGCTGTCTAATGTTCTGATATGCGTATCAAAATGCTTTTCATTTTCATAAAATGTAATCACCCTTGCCCCCCTTTCCAAAATTTCCTTGTAGGCAGAAGCGTATCCCGTTTTACGACCATAGGCAAGACAAATTCTATCTTGATACTCCCCAATGAAATCGTTATTATGATCATGTCCAACAAACACCCCCAATACATCTTTCTTCTCCAAAAATGAAGCAATAAGTCCCGAATTTATTCTTGGTGAACAAACCTCCTCGCCTTTTGTACCTATTGACAATGGATTGTTTTTAACATCAGAAAACTCTGGTGTAGGAATATGAAAAAAAGCTAAAGCAGGTAGTATCTTGCCATTTTCACTTGCAAATTTATCGCTTTGTGCCCTATACCAATTGACCTGACTTTGCTTGATCCAATCATAGCTGCCCATCGCTTTATCAACCGGATAAGCGTGAGAATCAAAAAAATATAACATCCATTTATTTTGCACACCATCTGATGATAAAATCGGTAATGTACAATTCCCAACACCATCAATTTTTGAATCGGCATTATAAGTCAGATGATAAGGGATTTTTTGTAAGTGTAGTAAAACCTCAGCCTTTGTTGCATCAGCTTCCACATCATGGTTTCCAAAATTGATGGCAAAAGGAACCTTATTTCTTACCATTGGTTGAACTAACTTAGTCCATTCAGCAAGTGCGTTACCTGAAACGACCACATCACCTGTTAGCACAACTAAGTCAGGTTTCTCATGCTGTATAACAGTCTCCATTAAATGGGAGGTACTGTCATTCTTTTTTGCAAACTGACTTCCACTTATCCAATGTAAATCAGTAAACTGAACTATTTTAAATGTTCCTTTGTTAAATTTCAATTTCAGTTCTTGTGACCAAACCTTATTGGCTATTAGCGCTAAAAAAACAAAAAAACAAAAAGCAAATCGTCTAAACATATTCTTTATTCTCCCTTTTTGTAAACTCGGAAATTATCAAAAAACATCGCTACTCGCTCTACAGGAGCATTATTCTCTATCCGCATATTTAAAGAATAACTGGTTGATGTTCCTGTATTTCCCATTGGGATAATTTTTTCCAATGGGATGGCCACTGTTTGCCATAAACCTGGAGTCTGAACAGTAAACGATTCGCTTCCCAAAGGACTAGCTGCAACAGCCCAATAGTAGTAAAGAAAGAAACTGGTCCGTTGAATTGGAAATGCCATGTTCAACTCAAACTTCAACAAGTACTTTTCAGGATGCTGAACCATGTCCAATGTATATTCCATGTCACTTTCAAATAAATAAAACCAACCTATGCCATTAGGATAACTGGCTTGATCTACTTCAAACCGAAGGTATTTATTAGAGGTAGGCTTAGGGTTTGGCCATGCTCCTACCCATTGTGCACCCGTTGTACCTTTGTAAGGAAAATCAGCGTCAAAAGTGGTAATTACGTTGTGTTTATCCTGGTAATAACCAGGACAAACTGCCGTAGCATTAAACTTACTATTGATTACTTTAACTTTTACATCTGACTGCACATTGTCCGGAACTTTTGCTGTAAGATAGGTTTCGCCTACTTCAATTACTTTCGATTCCACTCCACCAAAAGAAACCACCGTATTTAAACTATCCACTTCATAAAGCCTCAAAAATTTACCATACAATTTGATGGTGTCACCAGGCAAAGTATATTCGTTAAACATACTTGTCATTTCAAGATTAGGTATGCTCACTAAAAAATCATAGCTCACCTCACCTCCCTTTGTTTTTACCACTAATTTGTTAGAAATATCTACTGGCATTTTTACCGGAACCTGAAGATACATAATATCATTTTCGAAGTACATCTGTTTGATATCAGCTTCCACATCATTAAATAAAATCATCTCAGTTGATTTCAGATTGGAGCCATGAATTGCTATCCAATCACCCATATCCCCCCCATTAATAGGCTCTTTCAAATTTTTAATTGTCGAAATCCTTGTACCTGTAGGGGCCTCAAACTTATCCTCATCTTTCTTACATGAGCTGATTGACATGCAGAAGAATGCCACCAAAATAAGTTTAAAAAATTCTGCTATATATTTTCTGTTCATTAGACTATAATTAAGGAGACTACCATCCCGGATTGTTTATATGAATATATTCGTTGGTATTCACTTCATCTGCTGGAAGTGGCAATAAAAGATGTTTACTTTCGCGTCTTTTTATCACATCATTTTCATCCGTTCCTCCTAATGAGTTCATCGTTTGAAGATATATACCCCACCTGATCAAATCAAAACGTCTCATACCTTCAACAGCAAATTCTTTGGCTCTTTCCTCCAAAATATAAGAGCGGAATGATTCTTGCGTCCATGGTGTTATAGCACCAAGCGCTGATACTTTTTTGCTGTGGTTTCTGGTATTCAATTTTTCAACTTCAGCTATTGCTAGTGCGGAAGGACCGCCATTTACTTCATTATCTGCCTCTGCATATAACAACAAAACTTCAGCAAACCTCAGAAAAGGAAAGTTAAAATCAGTTCTTTTTCCATCACGGGGAACAGAAATCTGAGTGAATTTCAACAATTTTGAACCATACAGATGCGCATCATACCGCAACAGATCGGTAGGCAAATAGCCATCTTGTCCCAGTCTAACTTTAACGCTATCCTTGGCTGGGTAATAACTATACAACAACTGTTTGGTTGTCTCATTAAAAGAAAATGGAACCCTATGCATTACCCCCCAGGTAATTCTAGTATCTGTATCATCAAACAACTGATACCAATGATCCCGTTGCACATAATAACCTCCAGATACAGCTCCATCTTTGTCATAATAGCCTAAGTAATTATCTGTAACAAAATTGCTCATAGACTCATTACCTGCTAATGTTTGCAGGCTAAAAATAAACTCCTTTCCATTTTTGCTAGCTGGGCTCCACAACTCCTGTTGAGAATCATAAAGTGAAAAATCTCCCAAATCAATCAGTTCCTTAGCTTTTTCCATCCCCAATCTGTAATAAGCTTTAGAATCAAAGCCCTCGTAACCTGCCACCAAATCCTTATTAAAAGTCTGTTTGCTTGGATAAGAAACACGTACCTTTTCTCCATCGTCACCAAGGTTAAAAGGCTTTCCGCCCATCACAGAGATTTTACTAGTTGGCATTGAGGCTGAACCGATGGTACAATACACTTTAGCCAATAAAGCTTTTGCAGCACCTCTGGAAGGGTGTCCTTTTATATAACCTGCATCACGCGTCGAGTACATTTCTGTCTCGGCAGATTTCAGCGTTTCAATAATAAATTCATAAACCTCCTTAATCGGTGCCCTCGGTAAACTTAAAGGTGCCCCCTCAGAAACAGATACCTTATATAAAGGTATATCTCCATAAAATTGCACCAGATTAAAATAAGACCAGGCCCTTAAGAAATTAAGTTCACCAATGGCATTATCCTTTTCATTTTGTGGAATATTCATTTTACTGATTAGGGAAATATGGTAATTTGATCTATGGATAGCCTGGTAAGAGAACTGATAAAAACTTCTGTTAGATCCATTTTCGTAAAAATTACCTGCACCTAAAGCACCGAAAGCCCAGGTAGGTCCACTTTGATAATCAGTATCAAAATTAACAACATCATGATAGTTCCCCCACTCAAAAGGGTAATTCAAGACATTGTAAGCACCAGTAACCAGTTCTTTATAACTTCCTTTTGCTACTAACTCATCGGCTGACACAAATGTGTATACCTCCTCATCCAGCATCTTTTTACAGGACATGCTTAAACAAAGTGTTAAACAGACCAAAATCAACTTTGATAATATTTTCATTTCAATTCGTATAATATTTGAACCAATAAAATTTAAAAGGACACCTGAACACCAAGATTAAAAGTTCTGGCCGTTGGATAGGATGCCATATCTACTCCTCGACGTCTAGCATCTCCACCAAAAGCATTTACATCTGGATCGAACCAACGATATTTAGTAATGGTAAATAGATTGTTTACTCCAAACGTAATGTTTACCGCCTCAATTTGTTTAATTGGGTTTAACAAACGATAACCAAGACTAATGTTTTTTAATCTGGCATAAGATCCGTTCTCAACCAACCTGTCTGAAGCTTTTAAACTACGGGTAAAAGTACCGTCAGACCTTGGAAACTGAGCATTGTCTATATTTTCTTCCGTCCAGCGATTATTCCATACAAACGATGGCATATTCATTGTGCCAGCCATATCGTATTCGCTCAGGTTAACATTCAAAATATCATTGCCTTGTGTACCTTGCAGGAAAAAGCTTAGTGAGAAATTTTTATAACCAAAATTATTGGTAATTCCGTATGTAAAATCTGGATTGGTGCTGCCAATGATTACCTTATCCCTATCATCAATTACACCATCATTAGAGTTGTCTTTATACTTCACCTGACCTACCATACTCTTTATCTTCGCGTCAGTCGCATCTCTATATGCTGGATTGGCTCTTACTTCAGCTTCGTTATCAAAAAATCCATCTTCCTGATAAGCATATAGGGTACCAATGGCATGACCATTCCTACGCAAGAACATACTTTCAATTCCCCAGGCAACATCAGAAAACTGATCAGCACTTAATCCTGCTATTTTATTACGATTAAAGGCAATATTTGCATCTATTTTCCAGGTCAGTTCAGTGCCATTCAGAATGGAGAAGTTTCCGGCGATTTCCAATCCGCTATTGTAAACATTTCCATAGTTAGTGGCCATCTCGCTAAAACCCGTACTCAATGGGATAAAAGCAAGCTGCAACAGGTCAGATGTTTTTTTCTTATAGGCATCTATCACAAAATTAATGCGGTTGTTTAAAAAGGAAATATCTAACCCTGCATTATATTGAGTAGTTGTTTCCCATTTTAAATTTGGACTAGCAGGGCCACCCCAACGATCTTCCGCATAACCAGCAGACAATGATCCATCATTAGGATATTGTTGATTGGTCATACGCGAACGTGTAGCATATGCACTAATCCCCTGGTTTCCGGTTTGCCCATAACTCAACCGTAACTTCAAAGTACTAAACAAATTTAATTTCTTGATAAATTCCTCATCAGACATACGCCATGCTAGTGCTGCAGAAGAGAAATTTGACCAGCGATTAATTGGAGCAAGGCGACTAGAGCCATCTCTTCTGAAAGTAGCCGTGATTAGGTACTTATCCATCAAGATATAATTTAAACGTCCCAAATAAGACATCAATGAACTTCTACCTTTACTGGATGAGTTTTTATCCTGAACCAAGGCACCTCCCATATCGTTTTCTTCACTAATATCGTTAGGGAAACCACTACCACTCATAGATTTACCGCCCCAGTTTACCTGCTCGTAGGTCCAGCCTATAGTACCATCGAAATGATGAATACCTTTAAAATCCTTATTAAACATCAACATAGACTCAGCACTAAGACTTTCATAATAATTGTCTGATTGTTGAGCGTATCCATTTGTAGGTGCAACTCCTCCGCTGATATATCTATTGTAATACTGATTGCGTTTATTTTGACTATAGCCATAGCCCAAATTCTGTCTAAACTTCAGATAATCTGTTAGCTTTGCCTGAACAAAAGTGGAATTATAAATATTGAGAGAGCCCACTAAATTTTTAGCATTTCTAACATATAAATACGGGTTTGATAAACCATTACCGAAATCTTCAGAAACACCTGATGGCTGATCAGGATCAAAAACCTCCCTTGTAGGATTAAAAGACAATGCCGAAGGGATAATACCATAAGTTTCGCTATTGGTTCTGGCCAAACGGTTCTCAGATTTAGAGGCCGTTAGGTTGTTGCCAAACTCAAACCATTCTTTTATCTTTCTATTGATGTTAGATCTGATGTTATATCTTTTAAAATAAGAATTGTAGATGATTCCCTGCTGATCCAATTTGCCCAAAGAAAACATATACTGACCCTTGGAGTCGCCTCCAGAGATACCTAAATTATAATCCTGAGACAAAGCTGTTTGAAAAATCTGATCCTGCCAGTTTGTTCCATTATTCATATACCCACCTCTATAATCATCAGGGCTAGGCATATACGTACTATCAATATTTACAGGAAGTCCTGTAATTGGATTAATAGCTGTAACATAACTATATCTGCCGGGTATTGGAAAAGGCAAATTAGATTCTTCTACAAAAGCCTTTCCATCATATAGGTATCCATACCTGGTTTGCTCATTACGGTATTCGGCATAGCCTGCGGCATCCAAAACACTCATCAACTTCACAGCCCTGGCCGCACTTAGGTTGGTACTAAACTCTACTTTGGTTTGCCCCTCTTTACCAGATTTAGTGGTAATTAAAATTACCCCATTGGCAGCCCTGGAACCATAAATTGCCGTGGCAGAAGCGTCTTTAAGCACCTCAATTGAAATTACATCACGTGGATTAATTAAATTTAAAGGATTATTGGTCTGTTTAGTTGCAAAGTCAGTACTAGGTGCTTCGCCCACATTAAAAGGAACTCCATCGATGACATATAAAGGTTCTGTACTAGTCGAAAATGAATTTGACCCGCGAATCTGAATACTAATTCCAGCACCCGGCGCCCCATCGGCCTGACTAACATTGACCCCGGCAACCTTACCCTGCAAGGCCTGGTTAATACTGCTTGGGTTTGTCTTTAATAACTCGTTAGCATTAAGCGAAGTGACAGCTCCTGTCAAATCTCTTTTTTTAACAGTACCATACCCTATGGCTACTACCTCATTCAATGTTTCACTGGATATTTTCATACGGACATTTAAAGCACTTAGCCCTTTTATTGAAACTTCCTGCGTATCATAACCTACCATACTGAAGATCAGTACCGCATTGTCATCAAGTACTCGTAGCTTAAACCGTCCGTATTTATCCGTAATCGTACCAACAGATGTGTTGTTCTTTAACTTAACAGATACACCGGGAAGCACACCAATAGAATCTGTAACAACTCCTTGAATCTCCCGCTCTACATTACTATTATCGATCGGCTGCCGACTTCTGATGACCACAGTATTACCTACAATATGGTAGGCTAATAGCTGATCTTTAAAGCATTCATCAAGAGCCTGTATTAAGGTAACCTCATTAAGGTTAAGGTCTACCTTTTTAGTATTAGTCAATAATGAGTTTTCATACCAAAATAGATAACCACTTTGTTTTTTAACTTCTTGAAAAACCTTTTCCAAAGTGGCATTCTTTACGGAAATTGTAATTTTTTGGGCATAACCGGAAGCACTTACCTGTAAGCAGCCAATAACAATAATCATAAATATTGTTAGTTTCATAACCAAGAGGAGTTTGATAAGGCCTCTATTTTTTTCAAATGGAGGCCCATAGAGAGAATAAAAATCCATATTTCTATTTTGTAAGGGTTAAAGTGTCTGATAATCTGTCGTTAGTTTCATTTAAATGAGTTAATTACTATAACTGTTAAATAAACAGGGCAACAAGTATTGTTAGCGCATTACTAGTTGTTTAGTATTTACTCTATGGCTTAGATCATTAAATTTCACCTGGCAACTTTGCAGGCTTAGTATCATAAACTAAATAATCTATGGTGACCAGCTCATAATCAGCATGTGGATTCAGAACTTTAATTTCAATTTTATGTTCACCCTTTGGCAATTGATAACGCCAAAACAAATCTGCTCTTGCCTGATTTCCTCCTGTAGGGAAATTGGCTCTCTCTACCTCCTTACCATCTACATATAAAGCGGCCTGTAAAACATGCTCTGCAGCATCTGATTTTTTCTTATGTGCATATCCACGCATTACAAACCCAATACCTTTGAATTTAAGCTCCAGTTTATCTTGAAATTTATTAGGAAATGGTATGCGTGATATCGGATAATGCCCAGTAAAGTTTTCCTCAAATTTTACAGCTTTCGGTGCTGTAAATGCAATTTCTACATGATCAGCTTTAATTGTACCATTGTTTTTTTCTATATTCTTTAAAGCATGAGCATAACCCATTTCATATACCTTATTTAAAGATATATTAGTATAACTGAAATTTCTGTGTTCGGCCTTTTTAACTGGATCTATCCATTTTTGCGGAATTTTATCGTAACCGATCACAACCCCTAATATTCCTGCAGCGCTCGCAGGATTACAATCTGAATCCTGACCAGCACGTGTTGAAATCTCTAATGTCTTATTGAAATCACCCTTTCCATATAATAAACCCAATACTACATAAGCTGCATTTAATTTCGCATCAATATTTAAAGGATGAAAAACCATACTTGGACAGCCTATATCCTCTGCCCATTTCCTTTGAATTTCAAACCAGTTTCTTTTCCAATCGTTAGGATATAGTTTATGCCATTTAATGACATCAGCAACACATTGATAAAATTTACTTTGAGTAGGAATAGACTTTAATCCTTCTGTAACAATATAAGAAATATCATTGCTGGTAAAAGCCAGCGAATACATATTAGCCATATATACACCTCCATAATAACCATCTCCTGAATTCATGATATGGCCAATCTTATCACTTATCTTTGAAGCCACATTTGGCATACCCGGACTCATTAGCCCTATAAAGTCAGACTCAATCTGGAAGTCTATATCGTCTGCATGTGGATTATTTAGCCAATGTCCTGATTTCTCAGCGGGTATTCCCTGCTGAAGATTATAGCGACCAGCCTGATTTGCATGCCATAGCTGATACTCGGATGTTGAAAAGGCTTTACCAAATGCCGACGCAGGTGCATCCAAACCTAACTTATCAAACACTTCCACAAATGTTAGATCTACATAAACATCATCGTATAACCCTGGGAAAACTGTCATCGCTTCGTTTACATAATCATCATGCCATCTAATTGCTTCATAATCCTGAATAAATGTTCCCTGATAAACGAACTCTGATGGCCATCCAAAAGTCACACCAATGGTTTGCCCTGCCCAGCCCCCTTTTATCTTGTCTTTTAAGCTACTTTTTGATAGCACAATTTTTTTAGATGTAGTAGTTGGCTTTATAGTTTTTTGAGCATAAGTTTGCGATATTTCTGTTGCAGTAATCATTACTGCCGACAGAATTAATGTTTTAATATAAGTCATTCTTATTTTTAGCGTTTAGAATTAATAATCTTTAATGATTTTTGTGTTCAATTGGAGATTTACCGTAAGCAACATAGGTATGTGAGGCCAACTCGTAATCAGGGTGTGGATTGGTAAGCACAATTTTAACTTCATGTGCCTTATCCTTTAACTGATATTTCCAATATATATCTCTTCTACGGGTAGTAATACTTGTAGGCAGCGTAACTGTTTCTATTTTTTTATCGTCCAGATAAACATCTACCAAAAAGTCATAATTTGGTGAACCAGCCTTTAAGGCAACAGCAGTACCTTTCCATACAAAACCAGTTCCTTTAAATTTGATACTAGCCGTATCTTTTACTTTACCCCAAAGTTCTACGCGCGCTGTGGGATACATACCCGGAAAGCTCTTTTCATACTTCACAGCTTTTGGCTGTTGTACAGCTATCTCCACATATTTATCACTCACTTTTCCACCATATTTAAGAATCATATCCAAAGCTAGCTTATAACTAATGTCATAAACCTTGTTTAATGATATCTTGGTATACTTAAAATCTAGATCTTCGGCCTCATGTAAGCCTAATTTCCAGTATGCAGGTATCTTATCGTAACCCAATATCGCACCCAATATACCTCCGGCCGTAGATGGATTACAATCCGAATCCTGTCCTGCACGGGTAGAGATATCCAGCGTTTTCCCATAATCACCACTGCCATATAACAAGCCTAATACCACATAGGCAGAATTCATCTTTGCATCAATATTAAATGCAAATAAAGCACCGTCCGGACAAGCATCATTAGACCATTTCCTTTCTAACAGTTCCCATGTTTTACGCCAGTCATCAGGATATTGTTTGTGCCAGGCAATCACATCAGCAATACATTTATAAAAATCACTCTTAGCAGGTACTGTTTTTAAAGCTTCATTCACCACCGTTTGGACATCGTCATACAGAAAAGCCTGTGTATACATAGCACCCACATATACACCTCCATACCAACCATCACCATAATTCATAATATGACCAACTTTGTCGCTAATCGATGACGCAGCATTTGGCATTCCCGGACTCATCAGTCCTGCAAAATCTGCTTCTATCTGATAATCGATATCATCAGCATGAGGATTATTTTTCCAATGTCCAGATTTAGGGGCTGGTATTCCCTGTAAAATATTATAACGAGCAGCCTGATTAGCCTGATCCAAAGGAAATGCTGCATGAGCAAATGCCTTAGCAAAAGAATCAACAGGAGCGTCTAATCCCAAACGATCGTATACTTCTACAAATGCAAGATCCATATACAGATCATCATATAAACCAGGAACATCAATCATGGTCTTTTTCATATAACCATCATACCATACTATAGGTATTGAATCTGGCATATTTCTACCACAATAGTGAAATTCTGTAGGCCCTCCAAAGGTTACACCTATATTCTGTCCGGCCCACCCTCCTTTAATTTTATCTTTCAATCGTTCTTTACTGATACTAACCTTTCCTTTAACCGGTATTTGTTGAGCCAGTAAAGGGATGGCAAACCCCAAACCGAGGCATAACATCAGTCCCATTTTTAAACTTTGTCTCATTTGTGTGTTGGTTTAGTCTATTGTCATTTTAGTTTGATTGGCAATTTCCAAGGCAGGATAACCTTTAAAAAGCCATAATTCGGGCGTATCTTTTAGTTTACTAACCATTACTTCAAGCTTAGCCGTTGGTAGGTTCGACAGCTCCAGAATCACCTGGTTACCATCAACTGTTACACGAGCAATATTTAATGATATCCCTTTCCCGTCTTTAAGAAACTGATAATTACTTTTTTGTTCGGCAGAATTAGCATCTATTCTTTTGCTAAAAGAAAGTACGATACTATCATTCCCTTTTCTTACTACTTTTTTCAAAACCGGACGTTCAGTATACATATAGCCACCAATATGATATTCATAAAAAGTTGTGGTACTAAACCCATACTTGCGAGCAGCCTTTTCGCAATCTTTCACCCATTGACCTGATTTGATCATCTCCTTTCCAGAACCTATATCTCCCTGTAAACCTATCTTTACATGAGGTGCAGCTGCCTTGATCTCATCAACAAAACTTTTGTAATGCTTCATATAATCAGGGGGCAATTGAGCAGAGGATTTTACCCAGTCCGGCCAATGTGTCTGAATAAAATGTATATCTGGCTTCACCAATTTCACCATAGCCCCACCGTCTAGGCCTTGATATTCACGAAGTAAACTAACAGAGTTTACACCAGCATCAATCCCCAAACTCCAGGTAGCGACCAATGCATCAGGCCTTACCTCACGGATCCCCCCTTTACCATTGGTTACTTCATTCAGATAATCATTAACTGCATTTACTCTTAAATCCATCCATTTTTTATACACCTCTGGATTCTTTTTATAGTAATTAGCAGCATCGGGATTATTAAAATCAGGCATATCTAAGCCATACTCACTTTTAAAAGCGGACAGAGCGTTAGGCCCTACGTCTCCGTAGGTGCCTTTTCTGATAGCGTCCCATTCTGGGAAATAAGGTTCAGTAAGTTCTACACCATCAAAGGGGTAAGTAACCATTAATCGGGCAAGACTTTCCTTTTTCCATTTCACAAATGATTTATTAAATGGAGACAAAAAGATATAACCATTATTCCCATTTACAGAATTATTCAATTCCATTTTCCAGGATGGCCAATCTGCCGGGTAGCCATTAGTCTCATATGTCACGCTACCTGAAGCTTGTAACCAAACTTTCATACCCCTTTTATGAAAAGCATGAATCAAATCCGCATTTACATTCGATTCATTCAGTACCAGATAACGAACTGTTTTATAACCTGCCAATGCGATCTCATCAGCAATACTTTCATTACTTCTATTTTTGTAGTAAGCAAAATTAGCATCTACCTGAATTGACAATCCACTTAAAGTATCCTTTACTTGCTTTTCCGTATTCATATCCGCTTCAATTTTGGGATGATTCTTACGTCCACAAGCTGAAACAGTGAATACAAAAAGTAAATTGCCAATTAAAAAATTAAAAAAACTCAAATTCATTTTCAGGTAATTACACATTAAAAAGTAAGTTGAATTGTGGTATAAGGAGTATAAAACAGATCTAAGCTATTTGCTTCAGGTCTAAAAGCAGTCCTGTACTTGAAACTTCCTTTGACAGCAATGTCCTTAATTATAGTAGTTACAATTTCATTTTCATCTATCTCCACAGTAATTGTATCTCCATTCGTATTTACATACTCCAACTGAACAAGCTCAGTACTTTCATCGCCTTCCATCCATTCAATAGATATGTCATTCCCAGATCGGGTTAAGCTTCTATAAGCACGAGTAAGTAGTGATGCTTCATACATATCACCATAAACCCTACCCAACTTACTTGACTTAATAGATGAATTACCATACTTGTCATATAGATAAATATCGAAGAAGTAGTTACCTTCCTGTACATTATCGACCATTCTTGTTACAAGATCAATATCCTGCGTTTTCTGTAATTCACCAGTTACAGAATCTCTTCCATTATTCCAAAGTATCTTATACCTGCTCACTTTAGGGTCAGATAACAGTAACCAAGTAACTTCGGCACGGTTTCTTCCACCATTTATTTTTATGGAATCAGCCTTGGCGATGTAAATAGTTTCGCCATTTTCAATAAACTGCTTATAACTATCATCCATTTTTTTACACCCCATATAACTTAAACTAAAAGTTATCAGACTCAAAAAAAATGCTATTTGAATATTTCTTTTCATATACTTAATCCTTTAAATATTACATCTCCTGACCCCAGAAGGTCAATTCCGACATCATTGTAATCTTTGAGCCCCCCCAAGTTGTTAGCGTTTTAAAACGAATATATCTATATGGCAAAGCAGATGGAGGGAAAGGAAAGTCTTCTCCAGCCTTGGCTACTGCAATATCTTCATTGGTAAGCTGACTACCAGAACCAGATGGTTTCTTAGACTCAAAGGTTGACAATAGGGTCCAATTACCCCAACTTCCATCAGCATTTGGACTATTACTACCATAAATCTCAAATAATTTAGGTGCTCCTGCTGCAAACATCCATGCATTATCATAAGCAAGCTGATTTACTTTTATCCGGCTAAGCTTATATCGTTTACCTAGATCAAACGTAAACCAATTAGGCATTTTTGCCAGAGACGACTTTTGATAAAAAATTGAATTCGGAGGACCATTATCCCATAAATTACTCATCTGCCAGCTTGAAAATTCTGGCTCACTACTATCTGTAGGCAATGCCATGGCTCTGAATAAGCCTTTATTAAGATATTCCTCAAACAGTGGTGTAAATGTTGCTTTTAAAGTATCCGAGTGATTTTTCCACTTATCTACAAAGAAAAAAGCAAAATCTGTCTGTTTAGCTGGCAATCCTCTTACTGCATATTCCTTTTCTTTAGCATTCGTATAAAGTCGATCGTATGTTAACCAATCACCTTTTTCATCTTTTATAAGTGTGTAAACAACGAACTCTTTCTCTTCTTCATTTTTAAACTGAATATTAACTCCACCAAAAGTTTCCTCAACTTTCAAAGTAGCTCTGGTAGTGTGTACATCAGCAATTAAAGGCTTAACAATAACTTTAATGGGTGCAGAACGGTTTTCTGAACGATTTACAGCATATAAGGTTACTTCATGGTCTTCAGTATCCGCAAAACCCTCCAGAAGCAAATTGTTTGAATAAATAGAAGATTTAACTGTATGTTCCTCCCTACCATTAGGCCTATATACTGCTTGTACATATAATAAATCCAGGTCTTCCGGTAAAGTATAACTCAACTTGGCAAATCCTTTACCATTCTCCACTTTTACATTGGTAACTACCCCAGGTATATTATTAGTTTTAACCAGAGGCTCAATTTCTTTCTCTTTGCATCCAAGCAAAAACAAAAGAAATAATCCGCATATTGACAATATTGATTTCATAATTTATGCAATTAATAGATTACCATCCTGGACTTTGAACCAGGTTTTTATTAATTATTAATTCGTTTTCACTTATAGGCCAGAAATAATCTCTTAAGCTGAACTTTTGGCTATACAAAACTTTTTCGCGGTAATATGCCTGATCTGTTTCACGATCAACATCCCAACCAGTAATTTGTCTGTTTAAAATATCAGGTGCACTTTTCCATCTACGCAAATCCCAGAAACGTTCTGCTTCAAATGCAAGTTCTATATCACGTTCTCTTTGGATAATATTCCTAAGCCCTTCTTTAGTAGTATATTTAGCTGGTAGTCTTGAAAAATTGGTCCATGATTCTACAACCCCTTTTAATCCAGCCTTTTCTCTTATCAAATCCAGATATTTATAAACCTCAGGTCCAGGTCCGCTGGCTTCATTTGTAGCCTCAGCATACAATAAATAAAGATCTCCAAGTCTAAGCATTACCCAAGGCCAGTTCGTGGTCGAATAATTAGTGCTGCTGGTTATAGAATTGGTATAATTTATATATTTTTTAATATAATACCCCGTAACAGAATGCCATCCACTACCTGTCTTCCCTCCAAATTGGCCTTTTTTTACTTCCAGCCAATAAGAAAGGTTATCATCCGCCCTACCTAAACCATACCACATTCCGCCATCAAATCCCAAAGAGCCATAAAATCTAGATTCTCTGTCGAAATTAAAATTAGCAGTGGTGTACCCATCCTTAATCATATACTTCTCAGCTGCAGTACCTTTTCTTAAGCCAAAGCGATTGGTATAATCCCATTGTGTATCTTCTTCTATCGGAACTCCATTTTTACTATAATAAAGAGCTGCAATCTTTAAAGGAACACCCAAACTTCCATTTGATCCAGTATAATAAGCTTGTGAGTTATCAAATCCACGAGGAGTTGACCATTCCTGTAAACCACGAGTAGTACTACCTGTATGTGCCCAAATAATTTCCTTGTTCCATCTTTCCGTAATGGCTCCGCGAGCATTCATAGCCAGTTTAGTATCCATTGAAAGATTTGGAGCCTGCGTATTTCCTGGGTATTTATAGAGTTCATTACCTAAACTATGACATAGTTCAATAGCCTCTAAACAAGCTTTTGCAGCTCTATCCCACTTTTCTTTACTAGCTGTAGCACTAAACAACTTGGTGCCATCCCTATTGGTATAATTTGAATAATCAGAATTCCCATTAAAAAGTGGACTAGCCATATAAACCAGTACTTTAGCTTTCATTCCTAAAGCAATTGCTTTAGTAGCCCTTCCAAGTTCAGAACTTTCGTCCTTAATTGTTGGCGGAAGTGTTTGAGCTGCTTCATCCATCAATGAAACTATATACTCAAAAACCTCATCAGCAGGTTTACGTGAAATTCTCACCTCATCAACTGAAGCCGAAACAGGTATATTCTTATCCAAAATTGGAATAGGTCCATACATTCTCAATAAAAAGAAATGATAATAAGCTTTTAGAAATTTAACCTCTGCAATCCATTGTTCACGCTCATATTCTTCCATATCAGGCACTTTACCTATATATTCCAAAAATATATTGCATTGACTAATTGCAGTCCACAATGATTGAGGATATATTCCAGGTTCATGATTACCATTAGACTTTTTCACAGTCCAATAATCAAGAACTGGAATATTGATGTTTTGAGCGCCTAACGCTATTGACCAATTACTCCACCATGATTTATCTGTGGATAACCAAATGTCATCAGCCCCCATCATACCGGGACTTAGGTACATATCACCCATTTTTGGTAAAAATGAGTAACAGGTAAATAGATATCTTTCTGCAGTTGATCTCATCCGGAAAGCATAATCCAATGTTGCGACGTTATCCGGCACAACATCTATGTACTTCTTACAGGAACCCAGACTTGCAAAAAAGAATAACAAAATTATAATTCTAGTAAATTTCATCTTTTGTATATTTTAAAATGTCACGCTTAAGCCCAAATTGTATACTTTCTGCAATGGATATCCCAATCCATTATTCCCCATCTCTATATCCCACAGTTTAAAATGACTAAGCAATAATAAATTGGTTCCACTCACATAAAAGCGCATTGCTTTCATTTTAAGTCGCTCAGCTGTTTTTTGAGGAAGAGAATATCCAATTTCAGCTTGTTTTAAACGAAGGAAGCTTCCATTATTCAACCACCAGGTACTTAATTGCGTATTATTTCTATGTGTCTCCGTGCTCAACCGAGGCCATAAAGCATAAGAGTTAGGATTTTCTGGTGAAAAGTGATTATCGGCAAATACTTTCATGATCTGCTTTCCTCCAACAAAAGGCTCAACTTTCAGTGGATCTATCCAAAATGAACTATTGAACGAACCTTGGAAGAATGTCGAAATGTCGAAATTCTTAAATCCTAACGAGAATCCCATACCATATACAACTTCTGGAACTGTTGGCAGACCAATTGGAACCATATCCAATTGTGTAATTTGTCCATCTCCATTTATGTCTTTGTATTTGATGTCGCCCGCAACATTCGGTGTACCAAAGTTCTGCTCAGGTGAATTTGCTACTTCGTTATCATCTACGAATAAACGTTCAGCAATATATCCCCATTGTTGATTTATAGGATAGCCTACCCTTGATTTCCACCATTCCTTTTCGTAGGTCGGTTCTTCATAAATACTTCTTTTATTGGTAGCGTAAGTAAAATTACCACGAGCCTGCAACCACATACTATTTGCAAAATTGTGTGAATAATCCACTGAGATGTCCATACCTCTTGCGGTAGCCTCACCAACATTGGCACTAACATTTGCGGTTAGTCCCATGGTGTTTGGAATACTTGCACGTTCCATCAAAATACTTTTACGTTTTTCTGAGAAAAAATCTGCTTGAATATTCACTTTATTAAACAATCCTACCTCTAATGCCAGATTGGTCTTATAGGCAGTCTCCCAAGTGATGTCAGCATTTGCATAACGATCAACGTTTATACCAGGTTTATAATTGCTCCCCTCTCTTCCAAAAGTAAACCCTCTATTTGCATTTCTCATATCTACATTTGAAAGATAGAAAAACCGATCGCTTTCTGTACCAATCGCATCATTACCCACCAATCCGTAGGTAGCACGTAACCTTAGATTATTTACTTTATTTTTAAATGGTGCCCAGAATTTCTCATTTGAAATAGTCCAGGCTAAACCAGCAGATGGAAAAAATCCAAACCTTTTACTTTCATGAAATCTTTCAGATCCGTTATAACCGAAGTTAAACTCCGCGAAGTACCTATTGTCATATCCATAAGTAGTCCTTCCTGATAAGCCCAGGTTCCTGCTAGGTAAAGAAAGTTGTAAATTTCCTGCTCTGGCATTCGTTCCCGATCTCATAATATAAACCAATAATCCACTTACAGAATGTTTATCAGAAAATGTTCTGTTATAGTTCAACGCCGACTCCATATAAAATACAGTACTCTGCTCTCTTAAATTATCAAGTAGATTAAAATCAAGAAACTCTGTACCTGAATTCTCATTAAATAGATTCAGATCATATTCAAGTGTTCTTTTATCATAATTACTAATCTCATAAAAGTAAGGGCTGTATGATCTGGCAATATCATATCTGGATGTCCGATTGGTATTCATCATAGATCTAAAATTCAAACCTTCTGTCAAGAACGATAGGTTTTGTTTCAATTCTAGTTGAGCCAACATCAAAGAGCGATTATAATCTTTATAGCCTTTTGTCATCTCAGCATAAGGGTTCAAAAATCCTCTTTCAGAAGTACCTCCAAACATAATATGCTGTACATAACTTTGATCACCAGTTCTAGGATAAGATGGTAGAAATGTAACTGGATTACTTCTAATAACCATATTATACAAATCTCCTCCCGTATAAATAGGTCCGGTATAATCATCAAAATTTCCATTTAAGCGCACAATTAACTCTGTAGATTTGGTAAGGTCAATATTCACATTGGCACGAAGGGTATAACTTTTAAGGTCAATTCCATTGTTAAAGTTGTTCACTCTATCCATGCGAACTACACCATTATCCTGGGCAAAAGAACCAGCAACATAATATCTGGCAACTTGTCCACCACCACTCACATTCAAATTATAGCGATGATTATAGGCCTGATCTTTAAACATTGATTTTCTCCAGTCTACACCCGGATAAATTATAGGACTAATACCATCTGCTGTTCCATCAATTTTTTCTTGTGGATAAAAAGGATTCTCAAAAGGATGTCTTGCATATTGGGCTTCATTGTACAACTTCATAAAAGTTACCGGATCGGCCAATTCAACATTTTGGGTAGCGGAAGACATACTACCTTCAGCTCTTAGTGAAATTGTTGCAGCTCCGGATTTACCTTGTTTAGTAGTCACATAAATAACCCCATTTGCTCCTCTTGCGCCGTACAATGCTGTAGATGTTGCATCTTTCATGATAGAAAAGCTTTCAATATCATCCGGACGTAAACGTGCAAGCTCAGTTACACTCAATTCTACACCATCAATTAAAATTAGTGGATTTACCTTTCCAGTACCAAATGATGTTACACCACGAATAAAGAAATCGGCATTATCTTCGCCCGGTTCCCCACTGCGTTGATAAGCAATTATACCAGCAGCTCTACCAGCTAATGAAGTGGTCAGGTTGCTTGATGGAACCCTTAAATCAGCAGGCTTTATAGAAGTAACAGAGCCAACCATATCTGTTTTCTTTTGTGTACCAAAAGCAACAACAACTACATCATCAAGTGTATTTCGTGTAGCTTTAAGTAAAACATTTAAAAGGCTCAGGCTCTTTACAGGTACCTCCTGCGTATCATATCCTACCATACTAAATACCAATACAGCATTGTCATCTGGTATTTTCAGACTAAACCTACCAAATGAATCGGTAGTAGTTCCAACAGAGGTTTTATTTTTTAACTTGACTGATACCCCAGGTATTGGACCCACTGAATCGCTCACAACTCCTCTGATTTCTCTTTCCAGGTTTCTGTTTACAGCATATTCATGACCTTTTATCACAATAGTATTTCCTACTATATGATAAGCCAGGGGCTGTTCTTTTAAGCACTCATTAAGTACTTGTACTAGCGTAACATCTTTCAGATCAAGATCTATTTTTTTGGTTTTATTCAGAACTGAGTTTTCATACCAAAATAAATAGCCACTTTGTCTTTTCACTTCCTGAAAAACTTTTTCCAAAGTGGCATTTTTTACTGAAATCGTAATTTTTTGGGCATAACCGGAAGCACTAACTTGTAAGCAACCAATAACAATTACTATAAATATTGTTAGTTTCATAACCAAAAGGAATTTGATAAGGCCCCTGTTTTTTTCATAGGGGGGCCCACAAAGAGAATAAAAATCCATACTTTTGTTTTGTTAGGGTTTTAAGTGTTTGATAATCTGTCGTTAGATTTTTGAAATTAGTTAATCCCTACAACTGTTGAATAGACAGTGCAGCCGGTATTGTTAGCGCATTACCGGTTTTTTCGTATTAACTCTAAGGTGTGGATCTCGTAGTTATTCTTTCATACGTTTATTGGTTTTGGTTTGGTTAGAATCTTTGTTAATTGTTATATTTTCAATTCATGTGTTTCATCTTAAAATGACTTGTTACGGAGTCACTACAATCACATTCCCTTGTAATTTAAGGTGAATGTCACTCAATTCAATTATTCTTATTAATTCAGAAAGATTCGCTTTTCTAGATATTTGCCCTGTAAATAGTCGTCTTGGTATTTCGCCCTTATAAACCACCTCTATATCATACCATCTGGCTACCTGACGCATAATCGTTCTTATATCAGCATCATTAAAAGAGGTTAAACCATTTTTCCAGGCAATCACATCATCACTAGCCTTAACAACCTGAATACCATCGCCTACAACAGCCTGTTGTCCAGGCACTAAAACCCGGCTTTCATTATTTTGAACCACTTTAACAGAACCTTCAATTAAAGTAGTGTTGATTGTTTTCTCATCAGGATATGCCATTACATCAAAATGTGTCCCCAACACCTCAACTTTCATTTTATCCACATTTACAACAAAAGGCTTTTCTTTATTTTTAGCTACCTCAAAATAAGCCTCACCCATCAATTCTACATCTCTATAATTGGCGACAAACGAAGTTGGAAATTTTAAAGAAGATGAGGCATTTAACCAAACCTTTGTACCATCAGGTAACATAATCTGATACTGACCGCCCCGGGGAGTTGTAATGGTATTGTAAGTTGCGATTGTCGCAGTCTTAACTGCAGCGTTAAGTTCAGGATCTTTTATCTTGTATATCAACTGCCCATCTTTAGTTTTTGTGATACTGATCCCCTGCTCTTCTATGATCTTGCCATTTTCAGTATCATTAAGTACTACTTGTGAACCGTCGGCCAAAGTTAACACAGCATTATCGCCACCTGGAGCTACATCATTTTTTAAGACTGTTTTATTTCCATTATTTAAAATACTAGAATTGCCTTTATATAAAAATGCAGCTATAGCTGTAATGATTAGGCCAATACAAGCAACAGACAGGTACCGGAATGGTTTACGTTTATAAAAAGGGATAACCTTAGCTTCGATAGCCTGATTAATCATATCAAATAATTCAGTCTTTACAGCTTCCTTACTTCCCATATCTTTTTCATTCCAATCATGATCGTGATTAAAGTGATTAATATAGTTGTTATATAAAGATAATTCCTGATCTGTTGCAGAACCATCAACTACCTTATCAACTAATTGCAAAAATGCTGCTTTATCCATCATTATTTATTGTGCCTTTATATATATGGCACTTAAAAGCTTATGAACACCTGCTCTATAATTAGAAATAATTAAAATATTTTATAAAGTACTGATATACAGATAAAAAAAATCACTATTACAGATAATCTTACATCATTAAAAATAAGGATGCCAATCTATTAAGTGGAGCTCTAAGTTTTTTAATGGCTCTAAGAATGTGGTCGTCAACTGTTTTTTCTGATATACCAAGCTTGTCGGCAATTTGTTTATGTGTTAAGTTTTCATTCCTACTCAATTGAAAGACCTCTTTACACTTCTCTGGAAGTTCATTTACCAATTGATTAATTAGGTTTTTAAGCTCTTTAATTTCTAATTCATTTTCATGAAAAGATTCTGTATCTACACGCTGTAATTCGTCAAAATAACTGCTACGTATTTTACCACTTCTAATAAAATTGGCTATTTTATATTTAATAGAGCTATACAAGTACCCTCTTATATTTGTTTTTATATTTAAAGTTTTACGATGTTCCCATAACCATAAAAATACCGATTGACATATATCCAAGCTATCGTCTCTATCTCTTAAATTATTAAAAGTTGCAGTAAACAAATAATTCCAATGTCTGCTATAAAGCTCATCAAATGCTTCCCGATGATCATAATCACGAATCAATTGAATCAATTGCTCATCTGTAACGCTTTCTAAATTATACTGGAACATATTTTTATGCATTTGTACCCTTGTTAAACCTGTAGCTGAAATATTAGCAAAACTAACATATCTATAACTATCAAATTTTTAAGAACAATCATTTAAAACAACAATTATATTTCCTTAACAACACAACCATACTTTTTAATAAATATAATAGATATACTCACCAATAATATGAAATTTTTACAAGAATATTAATGTTAACTGACAAAACTTATACTCAAGCGAATTGTTAAACATTATATTTATAATATTAATGGAAGCAATAATTACAGGAGCTACAGGGCTTATAGGGAACGATTTATTACATCAGCTATTAGACCATCCCTCTTATACAAAAGTAACGGCTATAGTTCGAAGAGAAATCCCATTGCAACACCCTAAACTAGCACAGTTGGTTGTTGATTTTGATCTTCTTGAAAATCATCAGGATCATATAAAAGGTGATGTGGTATTTTGTGCTTTAGGCACCACAAAAAGTAAAACACCAGATCAGGAACAATACCGCAAAATTGATTATCAATACCCATTGGATATTGCTTTTATTGCTCAACAAAATGGTGCTTCTCAATATCATTTGGTGTCTTCTTTAGGAGCAAATGCTAATTCTGCAGTCTTTTACACTAAACTAAAAGGCGAAGTAGAGCGTGATTTAAAGAGCATTCCTTTTACAGCAGTACATATTTACAGGCCATCATTACTAGTTGGCAATCGTAAAGAGCATCGCAGTGCTGAGGGTTTTATGACTAGCCTGATGCGAATTTTAAATCCATTACTTATTGGAGGACTAAAAAAATATCGCAGTATCAGAATAGAAAAAGTAGCTACGGCAATGCTAAAACAATCCTTAAAACCTGTGAAAGGTATTTTTACTTATGACTCTGACGAGATAGAGCAATTGGGATCATAAATAGCTTCCCAATATCTTTCTAATGTAACAAGTTCAGTATTTGGACTGAGTTAGCTACGATTCATTTTGCTATATAAAATAATATCTATAGGTTTGACCAAGTATGAAACTGCGGAAAAGACTTACAATCGGCTTATGTGCATTTTACCTGATGAGTATTATCGGGATTGCATTGAATATGCACTTTTGTGGAGGAACACTTTCTAAGGTCAGCTTTACAGAAACAGTTAAATGTAACTCCTGTAAAAAAGCAGAACAAAAAGGTCAGGAAAGTGATTGCTGCAAGAATACTTCTATAGACGCAAAAATAAAAGACAGCCACAAAGCCGAAGTAAATTTAAAACTGGCTCAGCTTTTTAGCACTGAATTATTTTTAAGTCCTTTGTTTACACCGGCATCTGGTTATGCATCATCCAACTTATCCAGTCATCCTGTAAATAAGGCGCCGCCGCTCTCTACAAAACTATCTCTTCATTTGTACAATTGCGTTTTCATAATTTAGACCAGGAATAATTTATTGAAATTGTCGCAGATTATTTCTGTGGTGATTTGACGTATTCTTTTATACATCATTTATTTTATACGTCCTGTCCGTAAGGGCCACGTATTTTTCATTAATAAATTAAATTATATCCCATGAAAACGATTAAAAGTCTAATTATACTTTCCACTTTTCTATTTGCAGGTAAAGTTTCTGCACAACAAATTTCTTCTGCAGAGTTACAAGTTACCGGATTAACCTGCTCTATGTGCTCTCAAGCCACTGAAAAATCATTAAGAACACTTGATTTTATCGGCAATGTTGAACCGGACTTGAACCGTAATATTTTTGTCTTGACTTTTAAGCAGGATAAATCTGTAAATATTGATCAGATAAAAAAGAAAGTACAAGATGCGGGATTCTCTGTAGGAACCTTGGATGCTGTATTTAATTTCAACAATACTAAAGTTGATGATAAAGGCTTAGCTATAACTGGAACAAATGTTTATCAGTTCATAAACGCTAAAGATAAAACACTGAATGGCCCGGTAAAAGCTACTGTGGTCGACAAAGATTTCATGTCTGGATCAGCTTTTAAGAAGAAATCAGCACAGGTTAGTTTGAGTTCATACAAAAGTGGTACTGGTACAATAAATGGTAAAAAGACTCGTATTTATCATTTAAGTATCTAGTATTTATATGAGATTTCTTAAATTATTATTAGTACCTATGACAGTAGCTATGGGCACCATTACAACTCAGGCACAGGAACTATATGTATTTTCTGAACCGGCAAGTAACATGGCAGCTAAATCTATAGGTTTTAGACTGACCAACGAAGGTGTTTTTAGTCCGAAATTTTCTAGCCGGCTAATCCCAGAATTGATGGTTGGTTTCAATAAAAACTTTATGCTACATGGTCAGGGATATTTCTCTGATATGGATGGTAAATATAGAGCAGAAGGTGTGGGATTATATGCAAAATACAGGTTCTTATCGATAGATGAGGCGCAGAGCCATTTCAGAGCTGCTGCTTTTGCCAGAGCAAGTACCAGTAATAGACCTACTTATTCTGAAGATATTAACCTTGAGGGCGATAATACCGGAATGCAAGCTGGATTAATATTTACGCAATTGCTCCATAAACTGGCTTTATCAAGTACATTAAGCTATAGTAAAGCCTTTGATAATGTGGGTGATAAAGCGATTACAGGAATGCCTCAGCCGAATCAAATGCTGGGATATAGCCTATCTTCAGGCTATTTACTTTTACCATTTGTTTATAAGAATTATAATCAACCCAATCTGAATTTATATTTTGAGGTTTTGGGAAAAACAAATCCGGAGTATGGCAAATCATATGTCGACTTTGCTCCTGCTGTTCAAGTTATTATCAATAGTCGTACAAGGATAGACCTGGGCTACAGATTTGAGATTGCAGGGAACCTGGAAAACAGGTTCAATAAAAATATGTATATGGCACGTGTAGAATTCAACTTCTTCAATATGCTGAAATAGTAAAATTGGTTAGATACGAAACGGGGGTTCAGAAAAAATCTGTACCCCCGTTTTATTTGCTCCATGAAATATTTCAAAATGCATTACTAGCGTTAGCTTATTATAGATTAAAATGAAGTTTTAATGCCTAATGTAAACCATGATCCTGGCATTGGCACCGCTCCTGCTTCAATGTATTGAACATTAAACAGATTTGCCCCATCAGCATATATACTATATTTCTTTTGTTTAAATGCAAGTCTAGCATCCATCACCATATAATCTTTATAGCTAATGCGCTCACAATAACGTGTAGTTAGTGTTAAAGAAAACTGATTAAATAAATCAGCACTTAAGGTGCTACTCAATTGATTTCTTAAACTCTCCAAAGCGTAACGTGAAAACACGGCGCTAGCCATAGTTTTTTTGAAACCTGGATCTAGGTGAGTATAGGAAAGTCCAAACCTTACATTGCTTAAATTACTTTCTATAGCAGGTATCAGAGCATAATCACCACTCAAGGTCATACCATTAGTATTTACCTGGCTAAAGTTATGTGGTTGCCAAGGATCTGTCTGCAATGTTTTTACCCAATCAATAAAGTGATCTATTCTACGTATAAAATAGCTGGCATTAAATGCTAATCGATCATTATTATATTTAAATCCTCCTTCTATATATCTGGATTTCTCAGTCTTTAACTGATCATTACCAATATTAGTTGGCCCTTTATAATATAAATCAGTGTAAGTAGGTAAGCGTTGTCCAGTACCCGCATTTGCAAATACACGCCAGTTACCATAAAAATTATAGCCTATATCTAAACCTGGAAATGCCTGCCAGCCGTAATCAGAGTTATAATTTGTATAAATTCCGGCATTAACTAATAAACGTTCTATAGGTTCAAATTTATATTCTCCAAATAGCCCTGCATTATGGCGATTACGTTTTCCAAGATTTGTGCTTTCAATATGCTCAGTTCTAGCTTCAAGTCCTATACCAAAAGTCCCAATGTTGGTCTGTATAGTACTATTCAGCTCTGCATCAAATACATTTGTGACATGATGGTTGTGAAATTTATCAGGCGTTTGCTTTATGTATAGATAATCATCTACGTTATTACGATAACTGATTCTTGGCACTATTATCCAGTTATCAGTTATTTTGGTCGTATATGAAATTGTAGCTAATGTTGTTTTAACAGTTTCTTCGGACTCTATATCTCCTGGCGCCGAATAAAAACCATTGGCTCCAAAATTATTATGCACATACCCTGCCATAACATCAATCATATCAGTTTTCCCAACTGCATATTTACCTTGATAATATACTTTCTGATTGTTAAAAGCTGTATTGTAGCGATATCCATTACCTGCTTCTTGTCCGGCAGAGAATAAATGACTGGATTTATCTAATATCAGGTTAGCTCCTGCCCTCATTCCATAATTGTAGTATTTACTACCTGATTCATTATCTTTAAAACTGCTTCCAGCATAAACATCAGCCGAAACATTTGTTTGTGTAGGGTTTCGAGTTACAATATTAATTGCCCCAGTTAATGCATTGATTCCATACACTCTTGATGCTGAACCCCTCAAAACTTCAATATGATCTATATCATCCATATTTATGGGTAAATTCATCATGTTATGTCCTGTTTGCGGATCAGAAACCTTAATTCCATTGATTAATACGAGTGATTGATCAAAAGTCCCACCATCAATACTAATATCTGCTTGCAAACCACCTGGTCCACGCTGACGAACATCTACACCCGATACATAACTTAACAATTCACTTATAGATCTGGCGGGAAGGTTTTTAATCTTTTCCTTATCTATAATCCAGATATTTCTATTTTGTTTAGAGAAAGGCAGTTGTAATCTGTTTTCCTTTACCACTACTTCATTCAAGTTGGTAGTAGTGTCTCCTTTTATTTTAAGAAAGGGTTGTTGAGCAGCCACTAAGCCAATCGACCCCAGTAAAAAAATTGAGAGCAATGATATCCGTGGAAAGGAATCCCGGCCTATAGCCTTAGTAACACGTTTTAAATACATTCTAGTTTAATTTCGAATGGCAAAGATAGTATCAACCTTGACAAAAAGTCAAATTTAAATTAGATCTAAAAGGAGTCGAATTGTTTACTTTAATACTGCTTTATAATTGTTTTTAAATCGGCTTATTCTTGATTGGAATTAGTCGAACAGACTAGAGCGAGAGTAGAAAGAGAGCCGAGTAAAATACGGCTTTACCTTTAGGCTCGATACCGGCACCTCTTAAGCTCGACAACATTCCGAAATTTTCGATTTTTAGCAGCTCAAATAGCTATGAAGAAATTGGAATTCTTCTGCTGGAAATTAGAAGTCTAAGATACAATAAATTTCAGAGATAACAAAGAACCAATAATGAAACTTATGGAAATGGATCTTTTTCTTAGAAAAAAAGCGGGGATTGATCATACCGACCCTTCCCCGCTCATCTAAATTAACGCTCTCAAATATATAGACGCTTAATTAAGGGGAATATTGTGTTGACTTCATTTTTTTATCAATCACCATTTAATAAGGATATGTTATATTTAGCCTATGAAACCAAAACTAACCAATATCTTATTTATTGTAATAGTGAGCTTTAGCTATACAATTTCTTTCGCGCAGACAAAGAGTTTATTTAACGGAAAAGATTTAACAGGCTGGCATATCGATGTACCGGATAAGGACAAAGACCCCAATATCAGGCCATCATTTATTATTCGGAATGGCTTACTGGTAAGCATGGGTGATCCTCGTGGTCATCTGATTACGGATGCCATTTATAAAAATTACAGAATTGAAGTACAATACCGCTTTGCGGGTAAACCAGGAAACTGTGGTGTATTGGTTCATGCTTCGACTCCAAGAGCACTTTATGGGATGTTTCCAAAGTCGATAGAGGTGCAGATGATGAACCAAAACGCAGGTGATTTTTGGTGTATTGAAGAAGATATTACTGTACCGGATATGGAAAAAAGACGGGGTGATAAAGCGAAGTGGGGAGTTAATGGCGACAAATTACGTCGGATAAAAAAACTGACTAGCTACACTTTAGAGAACCCTGTTGGGGAATGGAATAAAATGGTTGTTGAATGCCTTGACGACCAGATAAAAGTTTGGGTTAATGGAAAACTTGCCAATCATGGAACAAGTTGTACCGCAAAAAGTGGTCAAATAGCATTACAAGCCGAAGGATCAGAAGTTGAATTCAGAAAAGTAGCTCTTAAGCCTATTAAAAAGTTGAGTAAAGACTAAAAACTCTTAACTGGCGTTGTTATTTAGATAAGTTGATATATAGATATATTGTCTATACTTTTGTATTTAACACTACTACATTTGCAAAATGAACACCAATCAAACATCTGATAAAAAGGCGGCCTTACTTAAATGGCTAAAAAAAATTGGCGTTTGGGGATTTTTATTTTTCCTCATTAAAGGCCTCGTATGGCTTGCTGTGGGCTATTGGGTAGTAAATTAGAATTGATCAAAAAGCTAATTAATTTACAAAAGCAGAAAAAACACAAATAATATTTTGATATCCAATAAATTACAATACCTTTGTTTCATATTTAAACAATAATATAATGCAACAAGGAACAGTAAAATTTTTCAATGAAACTAAAGGTTTTGGATTTATTATACCATCAAATGGTGATGCCGAAATTTTTGTTCATTCTTCAGGCTTAATTGATAGCATTCGTGAGAATGATTCAGTAAGCTATGACATCGAGCAAGGTAAAAAAGGCTTGAACGCAATTAATGTTAAGATTAGCTAATCAAAATATTTATAAATTGTAAAAACATCCACCCCAACAGGTGGATGTTTTTTTTTGACCCTCCTATTGCATTGCATTCTGTAAATTTGAAATAATTAAGCTATCAGGCTCATATAGCCTGTTATAATTATAATAAATATGGAATCATTAAATCATAAAACAGCATTAATTACTGGTGCAGGTAAAGGACTAGGAAAAGCAATAGCCCTGGCTTTAGCCGCTGAGGGAGTCAATTTGGCATTATTAGCCAGAACTGCAAGCGATCTTGAAAAAGTAAGCGAACAGGCTAAACAAATCAATCCTGCTATTAAAGTTGTATACGCGACAGCCGATGTTGCGAATATTGAAGAAGTAAATGCTGCTTGTGCTAAAATCGCAACAGAAATTGGTCAGATAGACATCCTGGTAAACAATGCAGGTATTGCTAAGTTTGGTAAATTCCTTGATCTGGAAGTTAATGAATGGGAAAGCATGATCAAAACAAACTTATTAGGCCCATACTATTTCATTAAGCAAATATTTCCTCAAATGTTGGAGCGTAAAAGCGGTGATATTGTAAATATTTCTTCTAGTGCAGGATTAAAAGGTGCTGCTTTAACAAGTGCTTACAGTGCTTCAAAATTTGGCCTGATAGGTTTATCAGAGTCATTGATGCAGGAAGCAAGGAAGTCTAATATCCGTGTATTCACACTTACTCCAAGCACAATAGCTACTGACCTTGCAATTGAAAATAAACTTACAGATGGTAATCCGGATTCAACATTACAGCCTGAAGATTTTGCCAATTTATTAGTCGCTCATTTAAAACTACCAGCACGTGCATTAGTTAAAGATGTTAGCATTTGGTCTACAAACCCATAATATAAATAAGCAAAAGCCGCAAATTGCGGCTTTTCTGCTATATCAACTCATTAAATTAACTAGATTAAAATTTAATTAGATTTAAAGAAGTTGTTGTTGCTTCATAAAATCCTGTTCTTCTTTAGTGATATGATCATCATCAATTGCAGGTGCAACAGTAATTCCAGCAAGCTTTAATTCATCCATAATATCTACAAAATTTTTGTACTTAGCTCCTCCTGTTGGTTTGATAATTACAAATAACCCTTTCTTAGGATGATCAGGATTTGCTGCTTGAACTTTCATTTTATTTGTACGTAAAGACAAGCGTACAGCCTCAAATCCTTCTACTACAGGCTGACTTTTTCCAGGTTCCCCCATATACCAGGCTACTTTATTATTCTTACCTAATAAAATAGTCATAGATCTTGACGCAGGTACAGGCTCTTGAAAATCATCCAAAGTCTCATCAGGCTTGGACACATCCATTGCAAATGGTTTCGACAATGAAGTTGTGAGCATAAAAAAGGTAATCAGCAGAAATGCTAGATCAACCATCGCAGTTAAATCAACTTTTGGAACTGCTCTTCTGTTTCTAGAAACGCTTAATTCAGCCATAGTCTTTTGTTTTAATTTAAAAGAATGATGTATGAATTAGGATAATTCCATAAAGCTGGATAAACTTTAACTGTCTTCTTTTTTCGCTCTCCCTAATACAAGAGTTTTCATAGCTAATAAATCTTCATTATATGGATCAATATCTAATCCCTCATCAAAAAGCTTTATGGCCATATCATACTGTTCCAATTGAAAGTAAACCCACCCAAAGCCACGATAAACATCTGGGTTGTTAACATTTAACAGCCATGCCTGATTAAGCCTGTACATCACAGTTTGCAAATCTTTCTCCTCCATAAAAGTACATGCTTTCAGAAAATAATAGTTAGACGCTGAATCTGGAGTTCCAGCCTCAGCAATAGCGGTTTCTAAAAATTCAGCATCTTCGTCCAATTGTTTTGAGGTTTTTAAAGCATGACCATACATTGGGAAAAGCCGTATATCATGTTTTGCTAATCCCAGCCATTCGTTATAAGACATTTTATCGTCCAGAACAATATAATCATCAGAATCGGATGGTCTTGTCATCCAAACACAGGAACTTATTATTGTTAACAACAATAAGATTGAGAGAGAGTTTTTCATAATAGAAAGCGGTATTAAGAGGTTAAATTACATTTACTCATTAAATATACAGATTTTTTTCTTTAACATATAATATCTCTGCCTATTCCTTATTAAACAGTAGTTCATGCTTATATTCGTAATTAGGATTAATCTACAAACAATGAACATAGTAATATTAACAGGTGCAGGTATTAGTGCAGAGAGTGGTCTGAAGACTTTTAGAGATGCTGACGGCCTGTGGGAAAATTATGCGATTGAAGATGTTGCAACTCCAGAAGCTTGGGAACGCAACCCTCAATTGGTTCAACAATTTTATAATGAACGCCGTAAGTCTGTATTAGAAGCCCAACCTAATGAAGCGCATAAAGCTTTAGTCAGACTAGAAGACAAATACAATGTCCAAATCATTACACAGAATATTGATGATTTACATGAACGTGCTGGTTCCAAAAATGTAATGCATTTACATGGAATCATTACCCGATCACAGTCTGATATTGACCCACATTTAACCTATCCAATAAAAGGATGGGAACTTAGCTTTATTGACCTATGTGAGTATGGCAAGCCACTAAGGCCACATGTTGTATGGTTTGGTGAGGCTGTGCCAAATATGCAATTAGCGATGAAGCTTTGTCAAAAAGCAGATATTTTTGCAGTAATTGGTACAAGCTTACAAGTCTATCCTGCTGCAGGACTTACTTCATATGTACCTCAGAAAGCTATTAAATATATAGTCGACCTAAACATACCTTATGTATCAGATGGAAACCACACTAAAAAAATTGAACAACCCGCAACAATCGGAGTTTCGATGATGGTTGATGAACTCATGAAAAATTGTTTGTAGCTTTGCAGCCACATAATAAAAACCCTCATGGCAGTATTACATAGAAAAGAAGAAAAAATTGAAGTTGTGCTTAGTAAACTTCCAAAAGATTATACGGATAAACAATTCGTAGATATGTTTATACAACTGTATTCTAAAGATTGGGGAAAGATTAAGGCAAATTATATCAAACAATCACAAGATAAGGAACCAGGAACTGTAATCAATATGCCAAAACCTGAAATTTATTTGAAACACATTCTTCAGGTTTATCTGGAAAACGCGAAATAAGACTACATCCTAGTCATTTTAACCAATAAGTTTTAACAAAAAAGGACCATTATTTTATATAATGGTCCTTTTTTGTTAAACATATTTTACAGCACTTCTATAAAACCTGTAATAAAGCATTACTCTTATAAATTCTGTAATAAGCATCCTGCTTGAAGTAAAATATACCTTCTATGAAGCGGCCTTAGGCGCTTTTTCCCGATTCTTCATCGGAAAAAGATGCCAGACGCTGAATAGAACGGTTTATTTTACCCCTTTACCCCTTTAATAGCTCTTCAGCTTTAACCAGCACTGCACTCAACCCATCCTTATTCTTCCCACCTGCAGTTGCATAGAAAGGCTGTCCACCTCCACCACCTTGTATACCTTTAGCCAATTCCCTTACAATATTCGAAGCATTTAACCCTTTATCCTTAACCAGGTTTTCTGATATCATCACCGTAATACCTGGCTTATCATCAATTAAAGTAGTCAATACAAGAAACAGATCATCAACAAGATCCTTTACTGCAAAGGCCAGGTTTTTAACTGCATCTGCATTTGGCAGATCAACATGAGTAGCAATCAGATTAACACCATTAATAGTTTTAAGGTGATGTACAATTTCATGTTTAAGGTTTGCCGACTGCTCTAAAACAGCTTTTTCAGCATCCTTTTTAAGTTTATTATTTTCTTCAATCAGCGCTGAAACGGCCAATTTCAAATCTTTATTCCCTTTTAACAGATTTCTTAACTCATTAAGTTCTCTGTTTTGATCCAACACGAAAGCTTCAGCTTTATCAGCTGTAATTGCTTCAATACGCCTTACTCCTGCTGCTACAGCACTTTCAGAAGTAATTTTGAAATATCCAATCTGACCAGTTGCTTTAACGTGAGTACCCCCACAAAGTTCTTTAGAATAATGATCATCAAAAGTAATGATGCGAACCAGGTCGCCATATTTCTCACCAAACAATGCAGTAACCCCACTAGAAATAGCCTGATCATAAGGTACATATCTTTGCTCCTTAAGTGGAATATTCTCTCTGACTTTCTGATTTACCAGATGCTCAATTTCTGCAAGCTCTTCCTCAGTTACTTTAGCGAAGTGAGAAAAATCAAAACGCAGATAATCTGAATTTACCAATGAGCCCTTTTGATTAACATGGCTACCCAACACTTTTTTCAATGCAGCATGTAATAAATGCGTAGCACTATGGTTGTCCTGCGACAGTAAGCGTTTGTTGGTGTCTATAACTGCCCAGAAATGACTTTCTACATCTTCAGGTAGTGAATCCGCATAATGCACAATTACACCATTCTCGTTCTTTGTATCAGTTATGTCAACAAAAAACAAGCGGCTATGATCTTCCAAACGTCCGGTATCACCTACCTGTCCGCCACTCTCTGCATAAAACGGAGTTTTGCTCAATACAATCTGGAATTGTTCTTTGCCTTTAGCAATTACTTTCCTGAATTTAATAATTTGAGTTTCGGCTTCAAAGTCGTCATAGCCTACGAATTCCACTTCCAGATCAGGATTAACAAGTACCCAATCGCCAGTATCTACTGCCGTTGCAGCACGCGAGCGCTCCTTTTGTTTCAGTAATTCTTTATTATAGCCCTCCATATCAACAATCCAGCGTTGTTCTCTGGCCATCAATTCTGTAAGGTCAATTGGGAAACCATAAGTATCCTGCAATTCAAAAGCAAATTCACCGGAGATCACCATTTGATCTTTCAATATGCTATACACCCACTGATCATCAAAAGGCTTTTCCAGTTCAATAGCATTTTCCGACATCAATAATTCACCTTGTTTTTTAGTGTAGTTATCAAAGCGTTGTATACCTGTAGCTAAGGTCCTTAAGAAAGAAATCTCTTCCTCCATAACCACTTTCTGTACAAAGTCTTTTTGTAGATCTAGCTCATCAAAAATACCTTTAAACTGTCCAGCTAAAACAGGTACAAGTTCATTTAAAAATGGTTCTTTTAAATTTAGAAATGTATAAGCATAACGTACTGCGCGACGTAAAATACGACGGATCACATAACCCGCTTTATTATTAGCAGGTAATTGTCCATCAGCAATTACAAAAGAAATAGCGCGGATATGATCTGCCATCACACGCATAGCAATATCTGTTTTTTCGTCGACACCATACTCAATCCCAGCTTTAGCAGCTATAAATTGAATCAATGGCTGAAAAACATCAGTATCGTAGTTTGACGACTTACCTTGTAACACACGTACGAGGCGTTCGAAACCCATTCCAGTATCTACATGTTGTGCTGGCAAAGGCTGCAATGAACCATCTTTTAGACGATTAAACTGCATAAATACGTTATTCCAGATTTCTATTACCTGAGGATGATCGGCATTAACCAGTGTTTTACCTTCTACAGATCTACGCTCCTCATCAGTTCTGCAATCCACATGAATCTCAGAACAAGGTCCACATGGACCAGTATCTCCCATTTCCCAGAAGTTATCTTTCTTATTACCTAGAATGATGCGTTCCTCTGGCACATATTGCTTCCACAGTTCAAAAGCTTCCGTATCTCTCGGCAGCCCTTCTTTCTCATCACCCATAAAAATGGATACATATAATTTATCTTTAGGGATTTTATAAACCTCTGTAAGCAATTCCCAACTCCAGGCGATGGCTTCTTTCTTAAAATAATCGCCGAAACTCCAGTTACCCAGCATTTCGAACATGGTATGGTGATAGGTATCGATACCTACTTCTTCTAAATCGTTATGTTTACCAGAAACACGAAGGCAACGTTGTGTATCTGTAACTCTTGAATACTTTATAGGTGCTTCGCCTAAAAACAAATCTTTAAACTGGTTCATCCCCGCATTGGTAAACATCAGTGTTGGATCATTTTTAACTACAATTGGGGCAGATGCCACAATATGGTGCTGCTTCGATTCGAAAAATTTTAAGTATGCCTGTCTGATTTCCTTAGCTGTCATCCTCTCTTGATTTATTTTGAGCAAAATTAGCATATTATTATATTATTTAAAGCTTATATCCCCTTAAAAAGGTAATGATCATAAGTTTCACATATAATGAAATATTTTTTTATTCTATCATTGATACTTGCATAAGTTTTCCTAAGTTTGAATACTTTAAATAAAACCCGTAATCAACTAATAATCAACACAAAATTATGCCTTATAAAGAAAGGGAGATCAATAAAATGTATTACACCATGGGAGAAGTGACGGAGATGTTTGGTGTAAACGCGTCTCAAATCCGTTTTTATGAGAAGGAGTTCGATGTACTACAGCCTAAAAAGAACAAAAAAGGCAACCGGTTATTCACACCAGAAGATATTGAAAACTTAAAAATCATCTTTCATCTTGTAAATGATAAAGGATTTACCTTAAAAGGAGCCAAAGAACATTTAAAGAACAACAGTGGCGAAGTGAAAGAAAACCAAAAGATCATTGCTTCGCTTGAAAAATTGAAAGATTTTTTATTAAAGCTTAACGAAGGAATCTAAATAATCATTATTATTTTTTTTATTTCATAATACATACAGTGATTTGTCCAATTTAAACAAATCAACATGAGAGTATTATGTTTACTATTTTGGCTGACTTTTAGTTGGCCGGCGATAGCACAAGAAGCTGAAAAAATCAGTGATGTTCTTTCATATATTTCTGAAAATATATCTGAAGACACTGATATCTCGGAAATACAGGAGCGTTTGATGGCTTTTCGAAATCGCCCCATAAACCTACAAAAAACATATCCGGACGAGCTTAAAAGCCTCACACTCCTTTCCCCTTTGCAAATCAGTAATTTCTTTAGTTACCTTTCAAAAAACAAGCTTCTGGATGTTTTAGAATTACAGGCAATCCCCTCATTTGATACAGAGACTATTAACAGAATCTTGCCCTTTGTCACTTTATCAGACTTTCGGAATTACGATAAGCTGAATCCAAAGAACCTTTTATACAATAGCAATCACGACTTAACTTTCAGATATACCCGCCTGCTTCAACAGCAAAAAGGATTTAAGAATTTAACAGGCAGTAGATACCTGGGATCCCCTGAAAAGCTGTTATTAAAGTATAGGTTCAATTTCCAGGATCTTATTTCAGTAGGATTGGTCATGGAAAAAGATGCAGGAGAACAGCTTTTTAATAAAAAAACCGGTGTAGACTACCTATCCTCACATATTGCTTTTTACAAACTAGCAAGGTTTAACAAAATTGTAATTGGAGATTATAGTATGCAATTTGGACAAGGATTGACCTTATGGTCGGGTTTTGCCTATGGCAAAGGGCCTGATGTAACCAGTGTTGCAGCAAATGATGTTGGCCTTAAAGCTTATACTTCTGCCAATGAATCCGCTTTTTTTCGAGGTATAGCAAGTACGGTAGACTTTGGAAAGAACATTTATATCACTCCCTTTATTTCAATCAGAAAGCTGGATGCCAGTTTAAAATTGACTGATGAGCACCTTACTCTTTCAAATATCAATATTAGTGGATTACACAGGACCCAAACAGAGCTCAATAATCAAAAAACACTAGAGCAACGAGTTTATGGGGCTGTTGCCCAATACATTAGTAATAACCTTAACATTGGCATAATCGGATACCACTCTAATTATCAACATGAATTTATTACCGGAACACAAACATACAACAAGTATAGTTTTATTGGTAAAAACCTCAAAAATACCGGTATCCACTATAATTACACATTCGAAAACGTCTATTTATATGGAGAAATTGCCCATAGCATAGGGACAGGTTACGCCCTCTTACATGGTGCTATGGCAAGTTTATCTCCTAAAATATCAATAGTTCTACTCCATAGGAGTTATGATAAGACTTACCATAATTTTTTCAGTAAAGCTATAGGAGAAGGGTCAGAGACCAATAATGAAAACGGCTGGTATATGGGCATTAATTACTCCCTATCTAGAAATCTCAGCTGGTCATTATATGGGGATTATTTTAAATTCCCCTGGCTGAAATACCGGGTTGATGCTCCATCAAAAGGATATGAATTCCTTAGTCGTCTAAGCTACACACGTGGAAAAAACTTTAAGGCTGAAATAAGATTTAAAACAGAACAGAAACAACAAAACACGGATGCGGGCAACATACATAAGGAATTGGAGAATGTCATCAAACAGAACTACCGACTAGAATGGAAATGGAAAATAAATAAGAAGTTTAGCTTTAATCAAAGATCAGAAACAACTTACTATCAAAAAGGTATAAAAACAAAAGAGACAGGACATATGGTTTACCAAGATGTCAATTACGCTTTCTTATCTACTAAAATATCTGCTAATTTTCGCTTAGTATATTTCAATACGCCCTCTTACAACAGTAGGCTTTATGCTTATGAAAACGATGTTTTATATGGTTCCGGATCTGCTGTTTATGCTGGAAAGGGAATCCGAACTTTCATAAATACAAGATACCGGATTTCAAAAAACATGGATATCTGGACCAGGTTTGCCATATCTCTGTACCCCTCATTAACCACAATAGGCACTGGATTGGATCAAATAGCCGGCAATAAAAAGTCTGAAGTTAAATTACAGCTCAGATATCAGCTATAATGAACAACCTTGAAAGCACCCACAAACATGAAATAGCTTTTGTGAGGTTATTGATTCCTTTTGTACTAGGTATTATCAGTTATTACAACTACTATATCGACTGGATTCTATTTCAACTTATCTTTATTAATCTATTTCTTTTCCTTTATCTGAGCTTCCAAAAAAGGGAAAACAATAAACCTAGGAAATCTGGCATTAAGGGAGTAAATGGACTCATGGCTCATTTGTTGTTCTTTTTTATCGGAGGCTTATGTTGCACATTACATAAACAACGTATTAACTCTGATTATAAAATACTTAAAATACAAAAATACATTAAAATAAGTATTACAGATGAACCTGTAATCAGACAGAATATTATTCTGTTCACTGCTAAAATCGCTAAACAAATAAGCACAAAACACTACAAATCAACCAAATACAAAAAAAACACTCCTAATCATTCTGCCTCTGAAAAAATTAAGGTAACTATATTGAAAAACATAGCTATTCCTATAACATTAAAGTACGGAGATGAGCTGATTATCCCCGCTAGGTTGACCGAGATCTCTCCTCCATTAAATCCGTCCGAGTTCGATTACAAAAAGTGGCTAGCCACTAAGAACATCTACCGCCAGACATTACTAAAACAGTCAGAATTGACCAAGCTCAACAGCAATACTGGCAATCCTTTAATAAGTTTTGCGTTGCAATTAAGAGAAAATCAAGTAGACATTTTCCGCAGCCTGATCAAAAATGACGATGCATTTGCCGTTGCTGCCACTTTGATATTGGGGTACAGATCTGATTTAAGTGCCGAAATCTTAGAGATTTACTCTAAAACAGGCACTATACATGCATTGTCTGTATCCGGGATGCATGTTGGATTAGTCTATCTCATCTTGAGTCGTTTATTATGGTTTTTGAATAGAAATCAAATCAGCAAAGTCATAAAAATCACATTAATTCTCCTCCTCATTTGGTTTTACACTTTGATTACAGGCTTTTCCCCCTCGGTTCTAAGGGCATCTATTATGATTTCAGTGTTTATTATTGCTAAATTATTAGGAAAAAATACAAATAGCTACAATATCATTGCCTTTGCTGCTTTTTGCATTTTGTTATATCATCCATTCCTAATCTGGGATATCGGGTTTCAATTATCGTTTTTAGCTGTTTTAGGATTAATTTACCTGCAACCTAAAATTGAACAATGGTTTTCTGTAAAGCATCCATTGCTTTCAAAATTATGGGGCTTAATAGCAATGTCATTATCCGCTCAATTGGCAACTTATCCCTTTAGTGTTTATTATTTTCACCAGTTCCCGGTCTACTTCTTGCTCAGTAACTTATTTATAACCATCCCTACAGCTTTAATTATGTACATTGGGATCATCATCCTTGTTTTTAGATTAGACGTTCTGGGTCCGATCTTTGAGTCGCTGATCAATTTCACAAACACTGGTCTTGATCAAATTGCGGGCCTACCATTTTCAGGAATAACCTCAATATGGCTTAACCAAACACAACTTTGCTTACTTTGTCTTTCCCTTTTACTGTTCATCATGGCATTAGCTGAGTTCAAGAAACAGCTATTGCTCCATTCGGTTCTTTTATTTCTCATGCTTCAATGTCTGATCACCACTGATAAACTTCAGGCTTTTCATCAAAAAAAGATCATCCACTTTACCCTTCAAAAAAACTATGCAGTTGCTATAATATCTGCTCAACAAGCTATTTTGTACACCGACCTGGAACCTAACAGCAGGTCTTTCAATTATACAATCCAGCCAGCATTAGATCAGCATCGGGTCACACAAATTATTTTCAAAAATCAAATATTACCAGCGTTTTAAAAGACAATCTTATCTTTGATTAAACAACTGAATTATTTGTATGACTGAACCACTGGTTTTATACTCTGTTAGTCAACGTATAGCTACAATTTCAATTAATAGAGCTGATAAACGAAATGCTCTAAATCCTGAACTTGTTGCTAAACTAACCGTTGCATTTAGAAATGCAGAAAAAGATAAAGATGTGAAAATAATCATCTTAAGAGCTGAGGGTGGAACTTTTAGTGCAGGTGCAGATCTGGCCTATCTTCAGCAGTTACAGCAAAATACTTATGAAGAAAATCTTGCTGATTCCGAAAATCTGAAGAATTTATTTACAACTATATACTATTTATCAAAGGTTGTAATTGCACAGGTTGAGGGACACGCTATTGCAGGAGGATGTGGATTAGCAACTGTTTGTGATATCATATTTTCTGTACCAGAAGCTAACTTTGGTTATACGGAAGTTAAACTAGGCTTTGTACCTGCAATTGTTTCTTGTTTCCTATTGCGTAAAACGAGTGAGACCATCGCCAAGAGGATACTACTTACAGGGGCATTATTTACCGCTCAGGAAGCATTAGATTATGGATTGATCACTTTTGTAACAAAGAGAGAAGATATCAGTCTTAATGTAAAAAATTTTGCATTAAGTTTGTGTAATGAAGCTTCGGGTAATTCGTTAATGCTTACGAAGCAACTGATTGGGCAGACTACTAATTCTGAGCTAGATAAGAGCCTTTCTGAGGCTGTAATGATCAATGCAAGGGTAAGAGAAACCGAAGATTTTAAAAAAGGGATTGCTGCCTTTATCAACAAAGAAAAAATTAACTGGTAAACTAAATTTTAAATAAACATGTTTAAATCTATCAAAACAGCGGTTCTGGCTATTGTTTTAATTGGAGCTACAATTATTGCTAAAGCACAAAAAGCTTTTGAATCAGGAACATTAACCTATAATGTTGAATACCAATTAACTGATGATCAGAAAAAGGTTATTGACCCATCTATTCTGCCATCTGAAAGTAAAGTAGAGTTTAACGGCAACTTAGCTAAAGTTCAAGTTGACATGGGCATGGCTATGTTAAAGGTAATCAGTGATGCTTCAGCTAACAGTGCAATAGTCCTTGTTGACATTCCTATGATGCAGAAACAATATGCTGCAAAAATGTCGAAAGAAGATATTGACAAACAACACAACTCCGTAACATTTAGTGATTTTAAGGCTACTGGAGAACAGCAAAAAATTGGCGATTATAATACTGAAAAATATACATACAAAGATAATAACGGTGCCGAATATGAATTGTGGGCTACTAAAGAAATCAAACTTCCTCTAGGTGCTAACCCTCGTGGATTTCAAGATTTGAATGCAACTGCTATTAAATTTGTAAATCTTCAAGATGGCGTAAAAACATTAATGACTTTAAAAAATGTTTCAGAAGGAAAAGTTGGTCCATTTTCTACTGAGGTCCCTAAAGGATACGAATTAAAAACTATGGCAGAATTAAAAGCGATGAGGGGCGGCAACTAACCCTTAATTTAAAATGTTCAAAAGCCTCCTTTTCTTTCTTCGCTTCTTCTTATTCTGGCTGTTATTCTTTTTTATTGACCGCCTAATCTTTGTCCTGATTTATTACCAAAAAGTAGTTACTGTGTCTTTTACAGAATCTGCAGCTACTTTTTATCATGCTATTCCTTTAGATTTATCTATGACGGCCTATTTTGCCGTCATTCCTCTTTTAAGCTATATTTTCTGGCTATTGAACGGCAGGAAAATAGTAGAATTAAAGTGGGTATCCCTTTACAATCTTATCCTAGTATTGATTTGCAGCATATTATCGGTAGTAAACTTCAATATTTATCGGGAATGGGGTAGCAAAGTAAATGCAAAAGCAATGAGCTTTGCTTTTAACTCTCCAAAAGAAGCTATGGCATCTAGTGCTTCTTCCCCCATTGGCTTGTCAATATCATTATTAATCCTGTTAATAGTCATCGGCTTTTTTCTACAGCGATATGTAGTTTCAAGGAAACTTAGCTTTACTAAAAGTCCGATTTGGTTAAGAGCAATTCTCTGCATGGCTTTGTTATTTGGAAACTTCCTCCTGATTCGTGGTGGATTAGGCGGATCACCCATCACACAAAGCATGGCTTATTATTCTAAAGAGCAGTTACTGAACAATGCAGCTGTAAATACGGAATGGAATCTGATATCAAGTGTATTGGCCTCCAAAATGACCAAAGTTAATCCCTATCTCTATCTGGATAGCGAGGATGCTGAAAAAAGAGTCAAAGAATTATACGTCCCTACTAAAGATACAACAGTAAACATCCTGACAACCAAACGCCCCAATGTTGTATTGATTATTATAGAAAGTTTTACGGCCGATTTAACCAAAGCCCTTGGTAATGAAGACGGTATTACCCCTCACTTTGATACACTGATTAACAAAGGGGTATTGTTTAGCAAAATCTACTCACCAGGAAGCCGCACCGACAAAGGTTTAATTGCAACGCTTGCCGGATTCCCAACCCTTGCTGCCGGAAGTATTGTTAAATGGCCAGAAAAAATGCAAAAACTTCCTGCTATTTCTCAATCATTATTCAACAATGGATATAAAACGTCTTTCTATTATGGAGGAGAATCGGAGTTTGACAATTATAAAGCTTTCATTTTAAGCCATGATTATCAGAAACTGATAGATAGGAACAATTTTGACAGTAATGATATGCAGTCCAAATGGGGAAAGTTTGATGAGCTCGTGTTTGCGAGACAACTTAATGACCTAAATAAGGAGAAACAACCTTTCTTTTCTACCATATTGACCCTTACTAATCATGAGCCTTATTCACTGCCTGGCACTTTTAAGTTTGGAAAGGCGGATAATGTAGCAAGTTTTAAGAGTACAGCTTATTATACAGACTCTTGTATCAATGCATTTATTAATAATGCGAAAAAAGAACCCTGGTATAAAAACACGCTTTTTGTATTGGTGGCTGACCATGGACACTTACTTCCTAAAAACAGCTTTGAAATTTCTACTCCCCAACGCTATCATATTCCACTTTTATTTTATGGTGATGTGATAAAGGATGAATATAGGGGCCGCAAGTTTGAAAATGTGGGCAGCCAGACTGATATAGCGGCCACATTGCTCAGTCAACTTGATCTGCCGACCAAGCAATTTACCTGGAGTAAAAACCTGCTTAATCCTTATAGCAAACCATTTGCTTTTTTTAGCTGGGATAACGGAATGGGCTTTATAGACAACCAACAATGTGTTACATTTGATAATGTAGGTAAAATGGTCCTGTATAACAGCAATGAGAAAGATATTGAGAAGACATCAAAAACACTGGATCACGCAAAGGCTTACCTGCAAACTGTATATCGTCAATTTATAGAATTTTAATAAAATGAACTTCAGAAACATCATTTTTAAATCGGTATTAGTCGTACTCATCGGTTTTACCGGAACAGTATTCGCACAAAATAAACCAGAACTAAAGTGGACTAAGGATGGGAATAGTTATTTCCAGATGATAAATGGAGAACTAGCTTCTATTTCTCTTCCGGAAAATGAACGTAAAACCATTGTGAGTCGCGATTTACTCTATAATAGCGGAACTAATCCTGGTAGAATCACAGACTTCCAAATTTCTGACGATGGCACTAAAGTGCTTTTCTATACGAACAGTAAAAAAGTTTGGCGTTACGAAACACGAGGTGATTACTTTGTGGCCGACTTAAAAACCAATACTATTGTTCAGGTAGGTAAAGATAAACCGGTTTCTTCTTTAATGTTTGCCAAGTTTTCGCCCGATGGTAATAAGGTAGCTTATGTGAGCCAGCATAATCTTTATGTTGATGACCTACAAAGCAAGAGCTCTAAGGCACTAACTACAGACGGGACAGATAGAATCATCAATGGAACATTTGACTGGGTTTATGAAGAGGAGTTTGATTGTAGGGACGGTTTCAGATGGAGTCCTGATGGTCAATCCATCGCCTACTGGCAAATTGACGCCAGAAAGATCAGAAACTTTTTAATGATCAACAATACCGATTCTATTTATGCTTTTACGATTCCGGTTGAATACCCTAAAGTAGGCCAGGACCCTTCATCATGTAAGGTTGGAATTGTAAATATTGCTAATGCTCAAACTAAATGGTTAAATATCCCAGGTGATCAGGTTCAAAACTATATTCCCCGGATGGACTGGATTCCTAATAGCAATGAGGTGATTTTACAACAATTGAACAGGGAGCAGAATGTAAGCAAACTTTATGTTGCGAATGCCTCAACAAATGGAGTAGTTAATATTTACTCTGAAACTGATAAAGCTTGGATAGATGCAGCAAAAGACTGGCAGTGGATAAATGAGGGTAAAGAATTTATCTGGTTAAGTGAAAAGGATGGATGGCGTCATGCTTACCGGATCAGCAAAGATGGCAAGAAACAAACGCTGGTTACTAAGGGAGATTTTGATGTGATCGAAAGTGCTTTGATTGACGAAAAAAACAACTTGTTTTACTATATGGCATCGCCATTAAACGCCACTCAAAAATACCTTTTCAAAATTAAATTAAGTGGTGGTGGAAAACCAGAAATGGTAACTCCATCTATATTACCAGGTACCCATACTTACGAAATTTCACCTAATGCAGTATTTGCTCGCCATACATATACAAGTGCGCTAGTACCTCCTATTACAGAATGGATGCGTTTAACGACATTAAACCCGTTAACAATGGCTGGTAGCATTACGAATCAACTTGGCCGGATTAAGCCTCCTAAAAACAAAGTTGAATTCTTTAAAATAAAAACTGAAGATGGTGTTGAGCTGGATGGCTGGATGAAAAAACCTGACAATTTTGATCAGACCAAAAAATACCCTGTAGTATTTTATGTTTACGGAGAACCTGCTGCACAAACAGTTACTGATACTTATGGCGCTGGCCGAAACTGGCTATATGCTGGTGATATGCCTAAGGATGGTTATGTATATATTTCTATTGAAAACAGAGGTACACCTGCACCAAAAGGACGTGAATGGCGAAAAAGTATTTACAAAAACATCGGTATACTAAATATCCGCGATCAGGCAATGGCTGCTAAAAAGATTATAGAATGGCCTTTTATTGATAAAGACAGGGTTGCAGTCTGGGGATGGAGTGGTGGCGGTTCATCAACTTTAAACCTGATGTTCCAATACCCTGAGATATATAAAACCGGTATTGCCATTGCTGCCGTAGGTAATCAACTGACTTATGATAACATTTACCAGGAACGTTATATGGGCTCTCCATTGGTTACAAAAGAAGCATATATCAAAGGTTCTCCTATTACTTATGCTAAAAACCTCAATGGTAATTTACTGTATATACATGGAACTGCGGATGACAATGTTCATTATCAAAATGCAGAAATGCTCATTAATGAACTGATTAAAAATAAAAAGATGTTTCAAATGATGTCTTATCCTAACAGAACACACAGTATTAATGAAGGTGAGGGTACTTCAGAACATTTGTCACTTACCTATACCCGGTTTTTACAACAATATTGTCCGCCCGGAGGGAAAAGCAAATAACACGATATATAAAAACAGCATCAGTAATAAACTGATGCTGTTTTTATATAAACCTATTTTTAACTAGCAAGAACCTGTGCTACCGTTTTAAAATAAATATTAAAAGTAGTGCCCTTACCTACCATACTCTGCTTAATCTCTTCACTTAATTTAGGATTAACCCTAATAAAGGCCCCGCTTTGTGTATCTAACTCTGCAATTCCGATGGGCGCTTTATCGAACAAAATTTTAAAACGAAGTTCACTTTCAATAAGTTCACCTGCTTGTTTGTTTACTAATCTCCGAAGCATTTGGGGCTTCATAAAGAACCTAACTGTTAAACCTACACACACCATTCCAAGTGCAACCCAAAATATTAAGGTAAATAACTCATTGTCTAGCACAATTGAAAAGCTATTGTTTTAAAAAAAACCGTATTCATACAAATAAAACCATCTAAGTTTTTAACAGACAATTAACATTAATAAAAGTTTTTTTTATTTTTACATATATGATCTTCCTAGAAAACGAGTATTTAAAGGTTTCCTTTGTGAATAAAGGAGCAGAAGTACAATCCTTGATCAATAAACAAAACAATATCAACTACTTATGGAGTGGAGACACTACATATTGGGCTAAGTTTAGTCCTGTTTTATTTCCCATTGTAGGAGGATTAAAAGACAACACTTATTATTTCGAGAATAATACTTATCACTTACCAAGACATGGTTTTGCAAGGGACTATGATTTTGAAGCACTCCGTATCAGTGATACAGAACTAGTGTTTAAACTAAGTCATAATGAGCAGACTTTAAAGATCTATCCTTTCCAGTTTATATTACAATTGCGATATCGCCTGCATGGCTTAGATTTATCTTGTACTTATGAGGTTAACAACCCATCAAAAGATCAGCCTTTATGGTTTTCAATAGGTGCACACCCCGCTTTTTCTGTCCCACTAAAGGAGAATTTACGGTATACAGATTATTATTTAGCGTTTAATAAAGATACTAGTTTATCCTACCATAAGATTGACAATGATCTAATTGAAGATGAGACCATTAAGATTGAATTAGAGGATGGGAAGCTTCCATTGAATCATGAACTTTTCTATGATGACGCGTTGGTTTTTAAGTCTTTAAGTAGCAATTGTATTTCTTTACGAAGCGATAGTGACAAGCATGGTCTTCATTTCAAATTTAATGATTTTCCGTTTTTTGGTATATGGGCTGCGAAAGATGCGAATTTTGTTTGCCTTGAACCTTGGTGTGGAATTGCAGACGGCGTTAATCATGATCAAGATCTACAGAAAAAAGAAGGAATTATAGAACTAGCTGCTCAGGAAAATTGGCGGCGTAGTTGGGAGGTTAATTGCTTTTAATTACAGGGGCAATTGAACAGTAAATCTGGCTCCTTTATTCTTTCCATCACTTTCAGCAAAGATACTACCACCATGTGCTTCAACGAGTACTTTTACAATGGAGAGACCAAGACCTGTTGAACTTTCGTTGGCTGTAGGCTGTGCACTTAAACGTGTAAAACGCTGAAACAACATCTTTTTATCTTCCATTGTTAATCCAGGCCCTTCATCTTCAATTACAATTTGCACATAATCTTTTACTACGCTTACTTTTACATAGATGTTGGTATTTAGGGGGGCATATTTAATGGCATTATTAATCAGATTGTCGATAACTTCATTTAACCGTCCTTCATCTCCCTTAATGTAAACATCTAATTGGGGGGTAAAATGTATTGTTTGTCCTTTTCTTTCTGCCAATGGTAGGTTCATAGCCACTACAGTACTTACCAGGTAAGAGATATTTAATTTTACCAGAAGCAACCTCACCTCTCCTGCTTCCAAACTTCCGGATTGTAATAGTTCGTCTATAATACGAACCATATTTAAACTGGCAATCTTAATTTGGTCACACATAGTGTCAACAGAAGTCGGATCATGTTTTCTTAACTTAATCAAGTCTGCACGAACGGGTATAGTTGTCAATGGGTTTTTCAGATCATGGGCCGTTGTATTTAAAATTTGGTTATGTCTTGCAACAGACAACTTCGAAATCAGTTTTAATTCAATCTGCTCCATTGCAATATCTCTCAAATCTCTTAAAACTTCTTGTTCTTCATCTGTTAAGGTTCTTGGTTTTGTATCTATAATACAAAAAGCCCCTAAATTAAATCCCTCTTTGGTTTTAAGAGGATATGCAGCATAAAATCTTAATCCAAAATCTCCAACAACTAATTTGTGACCCATTGTTCTTGGATCCCTTACAGCATCTTCTATCTGATAAAAATCACCCTCAAAAACAACTGTATCACATAAGCCATTCTCACGTTCCATTTGCTGTGTATCAAGTCCGTATCTAGATTTGAACCAGACTCGATTTTTATCAACAAGGCTGATTATAGCTACTGGTACTTTCATGAGTTTAGCGGCTAGCTTAGTTAATTTATCACAAGTATTATCCGGAGGAGTATCCAGAATATCATACTTCCGCAATGCCAGAATCCGATCTTCTTCAACAGAAATCAGTTCACGATCAGTGTATATAGCCATGAGATTATTAAATGAGGATGTTATTATAAATATAATACACTTTTGCGTTAAATCAAATTAATAAATTATTTAATGACTAGAGAAAGTTTACTGGTTGTATGTGCATTGAATATTCCCAATGCGCCATTACTAAAATTTGAAACTGGGTTTGATGGTGATACTGGTGGTCCGCCACCTCCATTATTTTGTCCCAAACTGTAAAAATAACGATAAACATTTCTATCTATACATTGAAATTCAACATCAAGCTTATCTCCGGCTATCAAATCATTAATCTCATAAAATATGACGTCAGAAACCGCATTACCATCGTTAAACCGGTCTTCATTAACTTTATCATTTTCAATTACACCTTTCACCGTTAAGATATAGCGATACAGATTTTCTATACCTGCCGGATCGCTATAGTTTACAGCGACATATTCATTGTCTTTCCCAAAAAAGCTAAACTTTTTAAAGGTAAGTGAATCTAGTGTCACTTTCTTTGGCATTGTTGAATAAGCTGTATAAGTTTTCCCTTCCAAAGTAACATCCAATCTGTATTTCTTACCAGGGGTACCTTTCATTTTAATGGTCTGATATATCCCAGGAGATTTTTCCGTATAGTTTATAATCCCCCCCTCTGGTGTTGTCAAAACAACTACAGCACCAGCAACTCCGTTAAATTTGTTTGGCTCAGTAAAATCGTAGGTTTTCGAGATCTTAACAATTTGATTTTCATTTAGATCATTAATACCTGCATCAATAACAACAAGTGGCGTAACGTTATCTAGTTTAAGATCTATTACTTTTTCACAACCGACGAATATAGTCGCCGCAAAAAGAATTACATACTTACTGTTTCTTATAAAATTTGTCATTACTTTAAAATCGTGCATACTTCTAAAACTTAAAATTCCAGGTTACTGATGGTATAATCCCAAAAAGGGTAGTCTGAACCGCCTGTGTTTTACTAGAATCGTCCGGATCATCCTTAAAATCAATAGAGAAAGCGTTCTTCCTGTTATAAAGATTATATATCCCAAAAGACCAGCTTGATTGAACTTTCCTACCAGGTTTGCCTTCAAGTGTTGCCGAGAAATCTAAACGATGATAAGCAGGGGTCCGATAACCATTTTTTTCTGTATAATAGAATACAGTTCGATCGTTGATTTGATACTTAGCACTTGGAAAAGTAACTGCATTTCCGGTATTATAAACAAATACGGAAGAGAAAGTCCAACGTGTACTGGCTTTATAAATTCCTACCAGAGACAGGTCATGTGTCCTGTCTTGTTTCGCATAAAACCATTTCTGGTTATTAATAGCATCAAATTGTCGCTGCGTACGCGACCAGGTATAGCCTACCCAACCATTAAATTTACCAAATCTCTTTTTAAAGAAAAGTTCGAGTCCGTAAGCACGGCCATCACCATACAACAAATCTGCCTCTACATTTCCATTACCTCTTAAATCTGTTCCACTACGATACTCTATTTGATTTTGCATCCATTTATAATATACTTCAGCAGAAAACTCATAATTATCATCGTTAAAGTTTCTGAAATACCCAGCAGCAATCTGATCTGCAATTTCAGGTTTTACATTATTACTGTTCATGATGTATAAGTCAGTAGGCGATGTAGAAGTAGAGTTAGACATCAGATGTATATTTTGAACATTTCGAGTATAGGCCGCCTTTAATGAGCTTGAATTGCTGAGTTGATAGCTCGTAGAAAGCCTTGGCTCAAGATTAAAATAGCTTTTAACGAACTCCCCAGATTTATAAAAAACGTTGTTTATGGTATTGCCATCTGCATCATACGATTTAATATTTCCAGGCCCCATTAACGAAAAGCTACTTAAACGTAATCCGTAAACCAGGTTCATGCGATCACTAACAGTCCACTCGTCAGACAAATATGCAGCTAGTTCAAGTCCTTTCCGATCTTCATAAGCTGTTTGATTCACGCTAGAACTTTCTGTTGCCGTAAGTTTTCCAGGAGCGATGGTATGATGAATTGCGTTTACACCAAATTTCAAATTATGACTATTGCTTACCGTATATTCAAAGTCTTGTTTTAAGTTAAAGTCCTTTATAGAAGAGTTGATTTCAAAATTATTCTCTTCCATAAAATTCTGTATTACATAATTGTAATTGCTATATATTAAGGAGGTATTGGAGAAAAGTCTGTTGCTATATAAGTGATTCCAACGAAGTGTTACGGTTGCATTACCCCAATTAAAACCGAAAGTATCGGCAAGCCCCAACTTATCACGTCCAAAGTATCCTGAAAGATACAGTGTGTTTTTTTCATCTAACTGATAGTTTGCTTTTGCATTAAGGTCATAAAAATATAAGGTGTTACTGTTTATAGCACTATCTGAAGATAATTTCAGAAAAGCATCCATATATGTCCTTCTGGCGCTAATCATAAATGAACCTTTATCTTTAACTATAGGCCCTTCAACTTTAAGACGAGATGAAATCAGTCCAATACCTCCCTCTGCGGTATATGATTTCCTATTCCCATCATTCATTTTAATATCCAGTACTGATGATAATCTTCCTCCATATTGTGCTGGCATTCCGCCTTTATAAACACTCACATCTTTTATCGCATCCGAATTAAAGGTCGAGAAAAACCCCATTAGATGCGAGGCATTATATACCGGTGCTTCATCCAATAGAATAAGGTTTTGATCAGTTGATCCTCCCCTCACATAAAAACCACTATTTCCCTCTCCCGCTGATTTAATTCCAGGAAGTAACTGCAGTGTTTTAAGCACATCACGCTCTCCCAACAAAACAGGCACACTGTTTATTTCCTTTACATTTATTTTCTGTAATCCCATTTGCGGACTACTCACATTTTCATTTCTTTTTACCCCAGAGATAACTACCTCATTTAGCTGATTATCTTCTTCTAATACAAAATTAATTCGCTGATCTTTACTGACAGCAATATTCTGTTTAATCGTTTTATAACCTATAAAGCTGATAGACATTTCATAGTTCCCCGCAGGGATATTTAAAGAATAAAAACCATAAGAATTGGTCATCGTTGAAGCATTGGTACTTCCGATTAATTTAACACTTGATCCAATTAAAGTTTCACCGGTTTTGGCATCGCTTACAGTTCCATTGAGTGTTTGTTTATTTTGAGCGCATAAAGTTCCAAATTGAGCTAATAAAAGGAAGAAAATCAGTACAATTCTATAAATATTTGGCATAGTTAAATCGTGATTTGTAAAAATAGAAAGAATTCCGGTATCAACAACACGAGCTTAACAATAACCAGGGATGATTTTCATTCATTCCACTGGTTATTGTTAATACGTCTGCTATAAGACTTTAATGAGATAAGCCTTTACGAGGCTCAGCTATTACGTTTGTTTAAATGACTTAAGTCGAGCTTATTAAAACCTGCTACTTCACTTAATATCACTAATGTCGTTACATCACCTACACAATTTAAGTTGTGGAACTTGTTAACAACAAGACTGTGGTAATCCTGAATGTCTATTGCAACTATATGAATCAAAAAATCAAATATACCATTGATGTAATAGGTGCAGTAAACTTCAGGAATACTTCTTGTGTATTCTATAAAAGAATTTACTATAAAGAAGTTATTACGTGTTAAATTAATCCCTGTTAAACACTCAAGCTTTCTATTCACCATAGATTTGTTCAAGACAGTGGTATATTGCAGAATATAATTTTCATCTTCGAGACGTTTAATTCTTTTAGTGACAGCATTAGGGGACAAATGAATGATACGAGAGATTTCTCTGTCGCTCATACGAGCGTTAATTTGTAATTGCGTTAAAATATTTCGATCTATATGATCTAATTCGAAAGACATCTAATTTGTTTGTTTTGAGAGGAAGTTAAATGAAGTATAATGTAATAAAAACTATCAATAGGTATTTTCTTAATCCCGATCTCTTTTTACGGAATACCTCTCTAAGCCTACTTAGAAAGGGAAATTGCAAACTAATATCATTTGGAAAGGACTTAACAGCAATATGGTTTGAAAAAAGAGCGATGATTGCAGTTGCAGAAAATTCAAATCTATATCCACTTGCTGAATTATCAAAAAGGCTGTTTTTTCTACATCTTTCTTTTTCATTGACCATTACATAATCTTTACTTAATTTCATGACTTGAGATATTGGTAAAATCAAGTCATAAATCTTAACACTGAACCCCGAATAGCTACATAAATAAGCTATGAAATTCCTCTTAACACTTTTACAATTCATACAATTTTTATTGTTCTTAAAATTATTTATTCCGTATAAGTTACACATATTTCAACTGATCATCCACACTTAATAAAATTAATTTCTAAAAGCACACATAGCCACCGCTTTATAATTCTAAAACTATAGTTACTTAATTGATGTTAGTCCTTATATGATATAAATACTGTCATGATTTATACTTAAAAGGAATATCTAAAAGAGGCTAATTAATGCAGTTGGAGAAAAGTAAAGGATATAAGCAGGTAATTAAATGGTTAAAACTTAGCAATAAAAAGCCATTTAAATTCCAGACAGATACCTGGCAGTATTATGCCGAAGGTTATTGTGGTCTGATTAATGCCCCAACTGGTTTTGGTAAAACCTTTTCTATTTTCCTGGCGGTTGTAATTGATGAACTAAATAAAGAACATGAAAAAAAATTTGCCGGTACAAAAGGCAAAAAAAAGATCAATCATGGTCTAAAACTTATCTGGATTACACCTTTACGCTCCTTAGCTAAAGACCTTGCACGTGCCATGCGTGAAGTTTGTACAGAACTGGAGTTAGAATGGATTATAGGAGTACGTAATGGAGATACGCCACAAAGTGAAAAGCTTAAGCAAAAAAAACAAATGCCTGAAGTGTTAATTATAACTCCTGAAAGCATCCATCTCCTATTGGCACAAAAAAATACTTTTAATTATTTTGATCAGCTACAATGTATAGTTGTTGATGAATGGCATGAACTATTAGGAAGTAAACGTGGTGTAATGACTGAACTGGCCATTTCCAGAATAAAAGGTTTACTCATAAATCAACATCCAGAACGTTTATTAAGAGTTTGGAGTATTTCGGCCACTATCGGCAATATAGAGCAGGCAATGGAGGTTTTAATACCATATGATGATGTTCTTAAAACCATTGTTAAAGCCGATATGGAGAAAAAAATAGAAATCCATTCTATATTACCTGATCATATTGATATGCTGCCCTGGGCGGGTCACCTGGGACACAAACTGGCTCACAAGCTGTTACCAGTTATTCATAAAAGCAAAACAACACTTATATTTACCAATACCCGTGGACAGGCTGAGCTTTGGTACCAAACTTTACTTTCACAAGATGAACATTTAGCTGGTCGACTGGCCATTCATCATGGATCTATAGATGCTGAATTAAGAAACTGGATTGAGGACGCTATTCATACAGGTATACTGAAAGCAGTTGTTTGTACTTCATCATTAGACTTAGGTGTAGATTTTAAACCTGTGGATACCGTTGTTCAAATTGGATCACCAAAAGGTGTAGCCCGCTTTTTACAGCGGGCCGGCAGAAGTGGTCACTCTCCTTATGAGACTTCAAAAATCTACTTCTTACCCACACATGCACTTGAATTGGTTGAAGCTGCAGCTATTAAAGAAGCCGCAAAAACACAGGATATTGAAAGCAGAGAGCCAGTTGTAATGGCTATTGACACTTTGATCCAATACCTTGTTACATTGGCCGTTGGTGATGGTTTTGACGAAGAGAAAATATTCTTTGAGATAAAACAGACCCATGCTTTTAAAGAGTTGTTACCGCAGGAATGGAAATGGATTATGCGATTTATTACTACTGGTGGTGATAGCTTGACTGCTTACAACGAGTTCAGTAAAGTAAGCAAAGATATTGACGGTCTTTGGAAAGTTAGAAGTCGACAAATTGCTATACGTCACAGATTGCATATTGGTACCATCGTGAGCGATGCGATGTTAAAAGTTAAGTATTTAACCGGCGGTTTTGTGGGCATGATTGAGGAATCCTTTATTTCGAGAATGAAGCCCGGTAGCAGTTTTACCCTGGCTGGCAGGGTACTTGAATTTATAATGGTAAAGGAAATGATGGTTTTAGTTCGTAAAAGTAAGCTGAAGAATGCCATTAATCCGAGTTGGTTAGGCGGACGCATGTCCTTAACCATCAACCTAGGTGCATTACTCAGAAAAAAATACAATGAGACATTGAATAAAACTCATAATGATGTGGAACTGGATTTCATTTTACCTTTATTTGAACAACAAGCCAAAGTTTCTCATGTACCTAAAAGTGATGAATTCCTAATTGAATTAATCCATACCAAAGATGGCTATCATCTCTTTGCCTACCCTTTTGAAGGTAGACAAGTTCATGAAATTATGGCGGCGTTGATTGCTTATAGATTAGGTAAAATACAACCCATTACTTTCTCTATTGCTATGAACGACTACGGTTTTGAACTGCTTAGCGAATATCCTATTCCTTTGGATGAGGATCATATCAAAGCTCTTTTCACACCGCTAAACCTTAGTAATGATATTATTGCCAGCATAAATGCAACTGAAATGGCACGTCGTAAATTCAGAGACATTGCTTGTATTTCAGGTCTCGTTTTTCAGGGATTCCCAGGGAAATATGTAGCGAATAAACATTTGCAATCATCCGCTGCATTATTTTTTAACGTATTTAGCGACTATGATAAACACAATCTGCTCTTGCGACAAGCTTACGATGAAGCCTTTTATCAACAGGTTGAAGAACCCAGACTAGCTGGTGCTTTAAACCGTATACAAGCCAGTAAAATAATTATTACTAAAACAGAACGTTATACTCCTTTATGCTTTCCCATTAAGGTAGACAGTTTACGGGACAATATGAGTTCTGAAGAGTTGAGCCAGCGTATTGAACGTATGACTGCTGAATCAGAAAAAAGATCTGCGATAACACGAAGAAAAAACAAAGAAAGAAGATGAACATAGACTGCAGAGGTGAACAGTTAATTCTTAGTAAAGAAAAGGCGATTTATTGGCCAGCAAAGCGGATGCTTATTGTTAGTGATCTGCATATTGGAAAATCAGCATACTTTAGAAAATCAGGAATTCAGGTGCCTGATTTAGTGGGATTAACAGACTTACAACGGCTTACTTCGTTAATGAAAGAGTTTGCTCCAGAGACTTTACTCGTTACGGGCGACATGTTCCATAACAATATTAACAGTGATGCCAACGCTTTTATGGAATGGAGAAGAAACTATTCCGGCCTAAATGTAGTACTGATCAAAGGAAATCATGATATGCTGAAACATGAAGATTATGAAGCCCTAAATATAGATTACCACCTTAAAGAGTTACATAGCGCTCCATTCCGCTTTATCCACGATTTGCCTAAAGAAACGGATCATCTTTATAATATATCAGGACATATACACCCAGGTATTGTATTATACGGTAAAGCAAAACAACAATTAAAGTTCCCTTGTTTTTATTTTGGACAACATCAAGCTATTTTACCTGCATTTAGTGTCTTTACAGGATTAAGAATTTTGAAACCACAGAAAGGTGATCGGTATTTCGCACTTACACCTGACAAGATCATCGAGGTTTAATCCAATGTGTAACCTGAATAATCGCCAATTGCACTACAATATTCTTTGTTATATGTCTTTTAGTGCTTGTAAAATAACTTGATAAATATACTCCAGATCTTCATTACTGATCACATATGGTGGTAATATATATATGATATTCCCTAAGGGACGTAGTATAATGCCTCTATCTAAAAAATAAAGATACAGTTTGTCTCTGAGCCCACTTAAATAATTGGTATCGACTCCCGTCTCCCACTCCATCACCAGTATTGTCCCTGCCTGTCTGACAGTCTTCAACTTAGGGTGTTCTTTAAGACTTTTGGCAAACTCCTTATGCATCATTTCTATCCTCTGGATATTCTGTATAGTTTCAGGTTTCAATAAAATATCTAAACTGGCTAAAGATGCCGCACAAGCAACCGGATTTGCAGTAAATGAATGCCCATGATATAAGGTTTTAAGTTTATCATCACTTAAAAAGGCATTGAATATTTTAGTGTTACAAGTTGTAATTCCCAAAGGCATGGTACCACCTGTAAGTCCTTTCGAAAGACAGAAAATATCTGGTTTAACGGTTAATGCTTCGCAAGAGAAATACTTTCCTGTACGGCCAAAGCCAGTCATCACTTCATCAGCAATAGTTAAGATCCCGTGATTCTGACAAGTTTCAATGAGTTGATCAAGATATTGCGGCTCATACATCAACATTCCGCTGGCACCAAGCACCATTGGCTCAAAGATAAAGCAAGCTACTTCATTCGAAAGATAATTGATTCTGGATTTAAGCTTTTCTATATTTTGCTCATTTGGCAAATCTATAAAATCAACATCAAACAGTAATTGATTAAAAGGGTCAGTAAATATACTTCGTCCGCTAACAGACATGGCTCCAAAAGTATCGCCATGATAGGCATCTTTAAAAGCAATGACCTTTTTACGGGGTTGTTTACTTGTATTTACCCAATATTGCAAACACATTTTTAAAGCTACTTCAACAGCTGTTGAACCGTTATCACTATAAAAGACTTTAGCTTGCTCTCCTGGTAATAAAGGTAATAAACGCTCTGCAAGCTGCACGGCTGGCTCATGTGTAAAGCCTGCAAAAATAACATGTTCCAATGTATTTAACTGCTCTGCAACTTTAGCTGCGATATATGGATGAGCGTGACCATGAATATTTACCCACCAGCTAGAAACTGCATCGATATATTTGTTACCCTGTTCATCATATAAATAGACTCCCTCGCCCCTTACAATAGGAATATGAGGCAATGGATTTTTCATTTGTGTATAAGGATGCCAGATGACCTGCGCATCTCGATCGGCCAAACTCATAGATCGTATTGTTTCAATAAAAGTTCTATAGCATTTTTATCCGTTTTGAAAGTTACATCATCTGTTTTAAGCTCATCTAATGCGATCCACCTAAAAGCCTGTAAAGCACCTTCATCAAAATCAAAGGGTTTAGTCTTAAAATTAAGTAATAATGGATGTACTTCCCTAACCATATAATAAATGCTCAGTATTTGACTATCATTGAAAGAAGACTGCTCATAAAAATCGGTTGTATACAGGTGGCCGAGCACCTCTACCTCGGCATTGCATTCTTCCATAAATTCCCTTTTCAGTGCATCAATAAGGCCTTCACCAAGTTCAAGTCCACCACCAGGAAATTTACTGAACATACGCCCGCCCGACAGTTCGTCACTAATCAACACTTCGTTTCTATTGTTGATTAATAAACCATATACCCTTACATTAAAATAGCTCATTATAAGTTTTAATATATAAGAAATTACAAGAGGTTAAGTATATAAACAAGAAAGGGGCATAAATCATCAGACTTACACCCCTTAAATTAACGCTCTCACGACAAAGGTAATAATCAATTTGATAAAACCACTATAATAAAATGCTAAACTCTTATGTTTCTGATACTCAAACAATCTGTTTTATTTGGGGTTATTATTATAAAAACACAACTATGGCAAAGTCAGTAAATAATAAAAAATCGATTGAAGATTTATTAAACAATAAAATCACTTCTATCAAAAATGAAATTGAGAAATTAGAAAAGGAATTGCAACAGGCCCAGGTGATCTTAGCCGATTACAATAAAAACAGAACGACTATTGAAACTATACTAGGTCTACAATCGGCCCCTGACATTGCCGGAAAACCAAGTAAAAGAACAAAGAAGCAGATTTAGACACCTATAAATATTTGATCAAACCCTATTGATCAAAGTGTTTTTGGTTTTTGGTAGCATTTTCAATTGTCCATTCTATTTCCCCTTTAAATGGCTCTTGTCTTACCGGGCATTCTTTCATTCTACAATAATTACAGCATGCAGGCAAACAAGGGTCTGCATGAATAAATAGTTCTGTTTTACGATCAGCATTGCCATTGATCATTTTATCTATTTCAGAAATCTCCTGATGTACACGATTCAGGTCGAAATAGTATGGTAGTGTAAAGTGGCAATCGATGTGTAAATCAGCACCATATTGTTGTGCCCTTAAATTATGAACATCTATCCATGGATCTTTTCTATTGGTTTGTAGTATCTTGATAATACTCTCCACCAGCTCAACGTTACTTTCATCCATCAATCCCCCTACTGATCTTCTCGTTAACTTGTAACCATTATATATGATATATATACCCAATAAAATTGAAATGATACTATCCAGCACGAAAATTCCCGTAAGCTTAATCAGAATCACCCCTATAACGAGCCCGGCACTGGTAATGGCATCTGTAAGTAAATGCTTCCCATCTGCCTCCAGGGTAATTGACTTATGATGCTTTCCGGTATTAATTAAATAATATCCCAATATTAAATTTAGCACACCGGTTACCCCAATAATAGCTGCACCTTCAAAAAGTTGTCCGATTTGCTTAGGATAAACCAGGTCGTATCCCGATTTAAAAACTATAATTATTCCAGCAATAGCGATTAGAACGCCTTCAATAAAGGCAGAAAAGAACTCTACTTTACCATGACCATAAGGATGATTTTCATCTTTCGGTAAAGTAGCGAGGTAAATACTATAAAAGGCAAAGCTACTGGCCAATACATTCACTATACTCTCTGCTGCATCGGTAAGTATAGCATTGGAATTCGTTAGAAAATAGGCGACGAATTTAGCCAGCATGATCAATATGCTGACACACATCGCAATAAGTATGGCTTTTTTTTGAGGTTGCAAATCGCTGTGTTTAGCAATCAAAAATACTGTTTACTTGTCAAATTATGATAAAAAGTATTTTTTTTAGTTTATAATTCAGTTAGGTTTCTATATTTGCTATTTCACAAAATAACACTTGCTTGCGCATTAATCATTATGACATTTTTATCCAAAAGAATCAACAACCTATCTGAGTCACAAACCATTAAAATGGCTAAGTTAGGGAGAGAGCTATCTGCAAAAGGGATAGACGTTATTAACCTCAGTTTTGGGGAACCAGACTTTTTTACACCTGATTTTGTTAAGGACGGTGCGAAGAAAGCTATTGACGACAACTTTTCATACTACAGTCCGGTTTCAGGATATCCTGAACTACGTAAGGCGATTGCAGAAAAGCTATTGAGAGAAAATGGATTAACCTACAGTTTCGACCAGATTGTTGTTTCTACAGGTGCTAAACAATCGTTGGCTAACGCTGTAATGTGTCTTGTTGACCCGGGTGATGAGGTTATTGTTCCTACACCTTATTGGGTATCTTACTCTGAGATGATTAAGCTTGCTGAGGGTGAATCTGTATTTATCAATGCAACTGTTGAGAATAACTTTAAAATAACTGGTGCAGAGCTTGAGGCTGCAATTACACCTAAAACTAAATTATTCATGTTCTCTTCTCCATGTAACCCTACAGGTTCCGTGTATAGTAAAGAAGAACTTGCTGATTTAGTTGCTGTTTTTGAAAAGCATCCTAATATCTATATTATTTCTGACGAGATTTATGAGCATATCAATTTTGTTGGAAAGCATGCTTCAATAGCAGAATTCGATTCTATTAAAGATAGAGTAATTCTGATTAACGGATTCTCTAAATCATATGCGATGACTGGATGGAGATCTGGCTATATGGCTGCTAATAAAGAAATTGCAAATGCGTGTGATAAATTACAGGGACAAATCACTTCAGGCACCTGCTCTATTGCACAACGTGCATCACTGGTAGCTTACCAAGGTGGTTTAAATTCTGTAAATGAAATGGTTGCTGAGTTTAAAAAACGCAGAGACATTGTTTATGCATTGTTATCAGAAATCCCAGGTGTAAAAGTAAACCTACCTGATGGTGCTTTCTATTTCTTCCCCGAAGTAAAATCTTATTTCGGTAAAAAGAATGGCGACGCCACAATCAATTCAGCTGAAGATCTTTCTTTATACTTATTGAATGAAGCACATGTTTCGACAGTAACTGGCGAAGCTTTTGGTAACGCAGATTGTATCCGTCTTTCTTATGCTGCTTCTGAAGATCAATTAAAAAAAGCGGTTTCAAGAATCAAAGATGCTCTGGCTAAATTAAGCTAAGTATCATATAAAACACAATAGTATAAATCACAAAAAGGAGCCTGCATTTATGATCAGGCTCTTTTTATACCTATGTAAATTTGTATTTTTACATATAAAAAAGAGGCCCTATGGAAATCAATAGCAATACCAAAAAAGTAATTACTATGACAGAATTCTCTACTCCTTTAGGGCCTATGCTTGCTGGTGCTACTTCCGAAGGTGTATGCATTCTTGAATTTACCAACCGTATTAAACTAGAAAAAGAAATTACCGAACTACAAAACCTATTAAATGCAACAACAGCACAAGGTCGTAATCAACACCTTGATCAACTGGAGGTTGAACTGAAAGAATACTTCGATGGCAGCAGAAAGGAATTTGAAGTCCTTCTCCACACACCCGGTAATGACTTCACTCAATCCGTTTGGCAAATACTTCAAGAAATTCCCTATGGTACCACTTGCTCCTACAAAGAGCAGGCTGATAAAATGAACAATCCTAAAGCTATCCGTGCCATCGCTACAACTAACGGCCGTAACAGACTCGCTATCATCATTCCTTGTCACCGCGTAATCGGCAGTAACGGAAGCATGACTGGATATGCAGCCGGCGTCGACAAGAAAAAATGGTTATTAAAATTTGAAAGAGAAAACTCAGATATACCAGACGGCAATCTTTTCAAATAAAGCAACTGCAATTAACACACTAACTATATAGCACACTAATATATAACTCACAGTGTTACAACTTCTACATATAACACTCATATATACAATACAGGCAAATAACGCTTCTGCAATTAACTCTGACTATATAACACCAAGGTAATAGCATACAAGCGAATAACACATCTGCAATTAACCAACTATATAACACAAAGGTAATAGCATACAAACGAATATACACTTTCAATAAAGTTAGCGAGTTTATGCTGTGCCGACATACTTAAAAAATAAACATGCAACGAAAAAGCATAGGAATTTTTACGCTTCTTCAGCGTAAAATGTTCCAGCTTTCGAGTTTCATGTTTATTTTTTAAGAGAAGTAGCAGTCATTTACGAGCGAATCGCTTCAACAGGATCCAACTTCGACGCCGAATATGCTGGCCAGAATCCCGATATCGTTCCAATTGCAAACGACACCCCTACTCCAAGTATAATATTATCCAGGAACAGAATCATTGTAAAGCCTAAAGCTCCTGAGATGAGTGTCCCCAGATACACCAGCAAGATCCCCAATCCACCACCAAGTAAACATAAAGCTACAGCTTCGAATAAAAACTGCAGGAGAATAAAATAATTCTTGGCGCCCAAAGATTTCTGAATACCTATAATATTGGTTCGTTCCTTTACAGATACAAACATGATATTTGCAATTCCAAAACCACCTACCAGAATAGAAAAGCCACCAATTACCCAACCAGCAATATTTACTACCCTAAACATTTGGTCTAGCTGATTGGAGGCGATTGTACTTTTATTTAAGGCGAAATCGTCTTCTGCGCCGGGTTTAATTTTATGTACTCCACGCATTGCCCCTCTGATTTCACTTTCTATTTCATCAAGATCAATATTTTCTTTCCCCCGTACTGTAATGGTAGGATCATAGCGTCCATTTTCTACATCAAACAATCCCTTAGCAAAATTTAGTGGAATGAGAATATTTTTGTCTTGCGACATCCCCATCATATCATCACCTTCTTTCTTAAACACGCCTACGACAGTCATTCTGCGTCCCATTACTACGATTTTCTTTCCTACTGCCGGATCACCATTAAACAAACCATCGGCTATGTCGGCGCCCAGAATAATAACCGGGCTACCTGATCGGCCCTCATTTTCAGTAAAATATCGTCCCTCCTGAAAATCTATCAACCATGTTTTATTAAAATCCTGAGAAGCAGCCTTTAGCCCTACACCTTCAACAGAATTACTCCGATATTTCACGGTTCTGCTATCTGCATATATCTCATAAGAAACGCCCTCGGCATATTCCAATCGTTCCTTTAAGGCTATATAATCCCTCAAAGTAGGCTCAGGTCTATTTACATACTTCCACCACGGATAACTACCGAAACCACCCCAAGGCCATTTCTGAACAAAAATTGTTTTAGACCCAAGTTTATCAATGCTTTCCTGAAGTTTGCTTCTAAAAGTATCTGTTGCTGTAAAAACAAAAATAATTGCAAAAATACCAATGGTGATTCCCAATAAGGAAAGCATAGTCCTCAGTTTGTTTTGTCGCAATGCATCTGCTGCGAACCTAAAACTCTCTCCTATTAGTCTGAAAATAATCATAATTAATGTTTAGATCAAAACTAGCTAAAAAGGTTACAGCAATCATTAATTATCATCTAAAAAAAAGTCAATAGAAAATAATATTCGATACAGTTTGTCACCTATAAAAGAATTTTACTTTATTAAGGATAATATTTCGTAAATTTGCGGCCTTAAATATTACATTAAAACATATGAAGTTATCTCAATTTAAGTTTAATTTACCCGATTCATTGCTTGCCAATAACCCTGCTGAACACAGAGATGAAGCCCGTTTAATGGTTTTACATAAGGATAGTGGTAAAATTGAACATAAAATATTTAAAGATGTTTTAGATTATTTCGATGATCAGGATGTAATGATCTTGAATAACACTAAAGTTTTTCCTGCCCGTTTATATGGGAATAAAGAAAAAACTGGTGCTACCATTGAAGTATTCCTATTAAGGGAACTTAACAAAGAACTTCGCCTTTGGGATGTTTTAGTGGATCCCGCACGTAAAATCCGCGTTGGTAATAAATTATATTTCGGCGATGATGATCTTTTAGTTGCTGAAGTGGTTGACAATACAACATCTCGTGGCCGTACTATCCGTTTCTTATTTGACGGAACAGACGAAGAGTTCAGAAAAAATATTGAAATTTTAGGTGAGACACCTTTACCAAAATATATCAAACGTAAAGCTACTGCACAGGACAAAGAACGTTACCAGACTATATTTGCAAAGCATGAAGGCGCTGTTGCGGCTCCAACTGCTGGCTTGCACTTTAGTAGAGAACTGATGAAGCGTCTTGAACTAAAAGGAATTAACTTCGCAGAAGTAACCCTTCACGTTGGCTTAGGTACGTTCAGATCTGTTGAAGTTGAAGATCTTACCAAGCATAAAATGGACTCTGAACAATTTATTATTGAGCAGAAAGATGCGAACATTGTAAACGAGGCTCTGGAACGTAAAAAAAGAATCTGTGCTGTTGGTACAACATCTATGCGTGCTATAGAGTCTGCAGTTTCTTCTGGCGGCTTGCTTAAACCAGCGAATGACTGGACAAGTAAGTTCATCTTCCCTCCTTATGATTTCAGTATTGCGAATTCAATGATTACCAACTTCCATACTCCAGAATCGACTTTATTGATGATGGTAAGTGCTTTTGGTGGTTATGATTATGTAAGACATGCTTACGAGGTAGCTTTAAAAGAAAAATACCGTTTCTATAGCTACGGTGATGCTATGCTAATCATCTAACAAAAATTAAATCCTTTAACATATTAATAGGAGATTTTAAACTATACGTTTTAAATCTCCTATTTTTGTTTTAAAACAAATACAACATGAACTATTATGCGATTATAGTAGCTGGAGGATCTGGCAGCAGAATGCAAAATACTGTACCCAAACAATTCTTATTGTTAAATGAGAAGCCAGTACTCATGCACACTATAGCAGCATTTGACGCATGTGAATACAAACCTCAAATTTTACTGGTACTAAACATTGATCAACATAAATACTGGGAAGAACTCTGTCTAAAGTATAACTTCACCATTTCACATCAGGTTATAAAAGGTGGCACACAAAGGTATCATTCTGTAAAAAACGGATTAAAAGCAATTAAAGGAAAAGGGATCGTAGCGGTACACGATGCGGTACGACCTTTGGTCTCGGCCCGACTAATCTCCAAATCTTACCAGATGACCCAGGAGACAGGCAACTGTATTATTGGCGTTGCACCTACCGACTCTGTCAGAAGTGTGCACGAAGACGGCAAAAGTGAGTCATTAAGCAGAGATAAACTAGCATTGATACAAACACCGCAGACATTTGATGTAGTATTGCTTAAAAAAGCATATCAAAATCCTTACAGAAATGAATTCACTGACGATGCTTCTGTGGTTGAATATGCGGGATATACGATCAATCTGATCGCTGGTGAAAGAGAAAACATAAAGATCACCTATCCTGAGGATTTAGAGATTGCATCAATTCTAATTAGAAAGAATAAAGAGAAAGCCCAGGTATAGAAATTGAACTTTCTCTTTATCAAAACATTATGCAGCTCTATTTATTACTTTAAGTAGAATAGCAATAATAGCGATTACCAATAAAATATGGATCAGGCCACCTACATTGGGTCCGAAACCCTGAAAGAAAAAGCCAATAATCCATAGTATAATTAATACTACGGCAACGAGGTAAAGTAGATTTCCCATAACTTTTATTTTTAGTGATAAGTAAATGAACCTGATTGCGTTTTACAATCCATGACATTTCATAAACAATCATCGTTCCAAAAATAAAAAAGGCCCCTTTTGGGGGCCTCTGCTATTCATTACTGATTAATATTCGTCTTCATTAAAGAAGAAATCGTCCTTTGTTGGGTAATCTGGCCAAATTTCTTCAATGGTTTCATACGGTTCACCATCGTCTTCCAAAGCTTGTAAATTTTCGATTACCTCAACAGGGGCACCTGATCTTATACCATAATCAATCAATTCATCTTTTGTTGCAGGCCATGGAGCGTCTTCCAGATGCGATGCGAGTTCTAAAGTCCAATACATATTACTTATCCAATTAATTATTCAAATTTATTTTTTTGCAAAAATATAATAAAATCTATGAGTAAAACAAATCTATTTCATACTTTTTACAATCTCGGAATCCAGATATTTTCTTCTGTTTTGGCATCTGAATTCAGTTTTCGTGCCAAAACAAATAAATAATCGCTTAATCGGTTCAAATAAATAGTCATTTTTTCGTCAACAAAGCTCTCAGTAGCCAGATGAACTGTTAAACGCTCTGCCCTGCGACATACACATCTAGCTAAGTGACAATAAGATACAACAGTATTCCCGCCAGGAAGCACGAAATGTTTCAGCTCCGGCAAAACCTCATTCATATCATCCATTTCTTTCTCTAATTGACTAATATCGCTATCATGCAGGTCTGGAATCTTCATTTTCGATTTTTCAGGATCAGCGGCAAGTGCTGCGCCAACTGTAAAAAGTCGATCCTGTATTTCCTTCAACATCCTTTGATGATGTACATCAATATTCTGGCACATGATGAGTCCTATATAAGAATTCAGTTCATCAACAGTTCCATAACACTCTATGCGCAAGTGGAATTTAGGGACACGTGTTCCCCCAATTAAGGAGGTTAAGCCTTTGTCGCCAGTTTTAGTATATATCTTCATGATCTATTAGCCGATAGTCTCAAAATCATCACCCTTTTCTTCTAATTTAACAAGTCTTGGTGATACAGTTTTAATATCTGTATTAAGATAATCATTTTCAATCAGCCCGTCACGCATCCTAACAATACGGTGAGCATGTTGTGCAATATCTTCTTCGTGAGTTACCAGGATAATGGTATTTCCTTTACTATGGATCTCTTCTAATAAGCCCATAATCTCAATAGAGGTTTTGGTATCCAGGTTTCCTGTTGGCTCATCGGCAAGAATAATAGAGGGGTTATTGATTAATGCTCTTGCAACAGCCACACGTTGGCGCTGTCCACCCGACAACTCATTCGGTTTATGCGTAACTCTATTTCCCAATCCCACATTCTCCAACGCTTTCTGCGCACGTTCATCACGTTCCTTTTTATTAGCACCTGCATAAATCAGAGGCAAAGCGACATTATCCAAGGAAGTAGACCGTGGCAATAAGTTAAAGGTCTGGAATACGAAACCAATCTCCTGATTACGTACCTCAGCAAGATCATTATCAGACATCTGACTTACATTGGTTCCATTTAAAATGTAAGTACCCTTACTTGGGGTATCCAAACAACCTAGAATATTCATTAGGGTAGATTTCCCTGATCCTGAGGGTCCCATTAATGCGACAAATTCTCCCTTATGAATATCCAGTGTTACTGATTTCAGTGCATGAATCACCTCAGTACCTATCACATATTTACGACCAATATCTTTTATATGTATTAATGCATTTGATGCTGATGACCTGCTCGGGGCTTTCTCCATTGCTTTTTTTTGATATTAGATCACACCAAAGGTGCTAATGTTACAATATGTATTATTTTTCTATGATCTTGGGAACAAGAAAAAAGTCTTCATTATGACGTGCTGCATTCTTCAACCCATCTTTTACACTCATTTCCCGTTTTGCCACATCTTCACGCCATACATTCTCTTCTGTATTCATATATACCAAAGGTTCAACACCTGTAGTATCCAGTTCATTAAGTTTCTCCATAAAAGTAAGAATCTTGTTCATATCTGGTATTAAGGCATCAATTTCCTCATCCTTTATGGCTATTCTTGCTAAATCTGCAACTTTATGTATTGTTTGCTTATCTATAATCATCTATCAATAAGTTTACTATTTATCAGGTCAAAAATACGGTCTTTTAACTCATCTGAATCATTTATTGTCAAATTGCTTGTCAAAACCGGTTTATGTATATAAACTTCAGCTCTACCCGGACTTGAGCCATGTCTTTTCCCATCATCCCACATCCTTTCCCAAACATTTATAAAGCTTACTGCTACAATAGGAATTCCTTTTTCTATCGCCAATCTAAAAGGTCCATTCTTAAAAGACATCAATCTAGGCGGATAATGATCATTTGAAATTCCACCTTCTGGAAAAATAATCAGACTCATTCCATTTTCAAGATTATCACTCGCCCTTTTAAAAGCTCTGAAAGAAGACATTTTACTATGTCTGTTTACAGGAATATCAATGGTTTTAAAGAAGATTCCCAACACAGGGTTTTTCAACAGTTCGTCTTTTCCCATAAAATGGAATCGTCCTTTGGCAAACATACAGATTAGCATGATATCGTGATTCGAAGTATGATTGGCGCAATAAATATATGTCTGCCCATCTAATAATGGCTCTTCAAATGTAAAACGAGGCACTACTCCAATAAAAAAAGCACATAGATTACTTTTCAATTTCCTTAACCTGTTTAACAGGCCATAAGTCTTTGGATTCTGTGCTGCCAGATAATAAAACGGATAAAAAAGTAAAGAGAATGTAGATATTATAAATACAGAATAAATACGATGTGCTTGTTTGAAAATTCTGACCATTAAATTCAAAATTAATAAAAATAGGCAAATGCTAAATAAAAACAATTAGGCTTAGATTTACAGGCAGAATAAAAAAAGAAATTATAAGCAGACAGAGACAGGGTTTTTTATTAATTTCGGCATCTTGAATTCTTTCTGCGTAAATAGCACCAAAATTCTAAAACTCAGGAAGAGTTCAGCAAATTTAACGATAAATAAAAACGACATATAAAATAAGATGAAAGAAACGGTAGTTAGTGGTATTCGTCCGACAGGAAAATTACACTTGGGAAATTATTTTGGCGCAGTAACCAATTTCGTAAAAATGCAATACGACTATAACTGCTATTTTTTTATTGCCGATTTTCACTCTTTAACCACCCATCCTACCCCACAGGATCTTCATGGAAATGTGAAGCGTGTACTAGTAGAATACCTTGCATGTGGAATAAACCCAGAGGAAACTACCATTTATGTACAATCAGATGTTCCAGAAGTAACTGAGCTTTATCTGTACCTGAATATGAATGCATATATGGGTGAGCTGGAAAGAAGCACTTCATTTAAAGATAAAGTAAGAACACAGCCTGATAACGTGAATGCTGGTTTATTAACTTATCCCAGTCTTATGGCTGCCGATATCCTCATTCATAAGGCTACAAAAGTACCAGTAGGAAAGGATCAGGAGCAACATCTTGAATTTACACGTACTTTCGGGAATCGCTTTAACAGACTTTATAACACAGAATATTTCCCTGAATCATTTGCATTTAATTATGCTCAAAACCTCGTTAAAATACCTGGTTTAGATGGAAATGGCAAAATGAGTAAATCAAATGGTGAAAACACCTGTATTTATTTATCAGATAGTCCGGATGAAATTCGCAAAAAAGTATCGCGAGCGGTGACTGATGCCGGACCAACAATAGAAAATCAAGTAAAACCAGAAGCTGTCCAAAATTTGTTTGATCTGATGAAAATTGTTTCAACGCCTGATACAATTGCTCATTTTGATGAGTCATATAACAAAATGGCTATTCGTTATGGAGATCTAAAGAAACAGCTAGCTGAAGATATGATTGTATTCAATACACCTATCAGAGAGCGTATTGAAGAATTATCTAAAGACAGCTCATATTTACGTCAGGTAGCTAAACATGGTGCTTTAAAAGCGAGGGAAAGTGCTCAAAAAACCATCCGCGAGGTTAGAGAGATCATCGGTTTCAAATCATTTTAACATTTAGGGTAAATTCAGTACCTTTCTCCTTTTCAAAAATAAAATATGCATATAGCGATCGTTGGAAATATTGGTGCAGGTAAAACTACTTTAACAGGTTTACTTGCCAAAAATTATGGTTGGGAAGCCTTATATGAAGCAGTAGATAACAACCCTTATCTTGAAGATTTCTATAGCGATATGAAACGCTGGAGTTTTAACCTTCAGATTTATTTCCTAAATAGCCGTTTTCAGCAGCTTGTAGATATTCAGAATTTTAACAGAAATGTAATTCAGGATAGAACAATCTATGAAGATGCGTATATTTTCGCCGACAACCTACACGAAATGGGATTGATGACCACTCGTGATCATCAAAACTACAAAGCTATATTTGAGAATGTAACTTCCTTTATAAAGCCACCTGATTTATTGGTTTACTTACGTGCATCAGTACCTACATTGGTAAACAATATACAACGTCGTGGTCGTGAATATGAAACTAGTATCCGTATTGATTATTTATCTAAGCTGAATGAGAAATATGAAACCTGGATTAAAGGTTACAACCTGGGTAAACTACTCATATTAGATAAAGATAAGCTTGATTTCGGCAATAACCCTGAAGATCTGGGAACCATCATTCAATCGATAGAGGCAGAGATTAACGGATTATTTTAGGATGAAAGTACTTGGCATTATACCAGCCCGATATGCCTCTACCCGCTTTCCGGGTAAGCCTCTAATTGACATTCAGGGTAAAAGCATGATCCAGCGGGTTTATGAACAAGCTTTAAAGGCAGATTCATTAGATAAAGTTGTTATTGCTACTGATGATGAACGTATTGCTGAAGCTGTACAAGGTTTTGGTGGCGAGTTTGTCATGACTGGCTCAACACACCAGAGTGGTACAGATCGCTGTGCAGAAGTTTCAGTGCAATTGCCCGAATTCGATATTGTTATTAATATACAAGGTGATGAACCTTTCATCAATCCTAAGCAAATTGATCTTTTAGTTTCCTGTTTTGATCAAGCCGATGTTCAGTTGGCGACACTAATTAAAGAAATTCATACTGAGGAAGAATTGTTTAATAACAATATCCCTAAAGTGGTGACCAATAGCAGGCATGAAGCCATTTACTTTAGCAGACATACCATACCCTATATTAGGAATGCTGACAAAGAACAATGGTTAAATGCGCATCAATTTTATAAACACATTGGCATTTACGGTTATACTACACCAGTTTTACATCAGATTACTAAGCTTCAGCCATCGACATTGGAGATTGCAGAAAGTTTAGAACAATTACGTTGGATAGAAAACGGCTATACTATCCAAACCCGTGTTACTAATCTGGAAACACTCGCCATAGATACCCCTGAAGATCTGAATAAGATCATAAGCTGATTATTTCTTATATTGGGTGTACTATGAAAAACTATCTATTTCTCCTCTTGCTCCCATTTTGCTTTTTTTCTGCCTGTAACTCTGGCAATGGAGAGTTAAAAGGTAATATTGAAAGTCATGTTGTTTTAAAACCATTTAGTGATTCTGTTAAGATTGACACTTTCAAAGTAGTACTTAATGGCACTGTATTGAAAGACATGATCATTCACTTCAGTATTACTGCTTTTAATGGGAAAGTGATCTACACTAAAGATTTTAAGGCTACCGACTTGATTGACAATTACAAAGCTACTGTTGATCTAAAAAAAGAACGCAGTCAGATGAACTTTATACTTAGTGAGTATAAATTATTTTTAGATGATGAAAACTTTTTGGAACCAGCTGTTACTGAAAATGAAAACCCGGATCAATATACACCAGACAAAGACTTTTATAATGAACTTAAGAAGTCTTCCTTAAATGGGTTCAAATTTCGTACAGATAAAGAGAATAATGTGTACATCGCATGGTCGGAAAAGGAAAATAAAGTAAAGCCGTATTACAATTGTTGTAAATAATTCCCTTTAATTTTATTGTTAAAAAATGCCCCTACCAATAGCTAGAGGTATGTGTCAAACTAAATAGGCAATACTTTGTATATCTAATTAAAAAAAAATAAAAATAAAATTATGATACTTATAAATTTTATATTATGTTTATATAATCAAATAAGCCTATAAACTATTTGATTAGTTAAACAACAGCATATTCTAACCAAATATACTTTTACAAAGAGCCCGAAATTTTTTCGGGCCTTTTTTATTATACGCCTTTTTCATATTTAACGTTTAAAAAGTAATATTATTTCTAAAAGTTGATACGAAAAAAAAAATAGTTGTTAGCTTTAAGAATCGCGCTAGCTCCTTACCTGGTCATATATGCTGAAAAATAGTTTTGTTATTATTCTCTTTCTGTTTCCAGTTTTTGCAGCATTAGGGCAAAAAGCATACATTAAAGGTGTAGTTACAGATTCTGTTGAAAAGAGAAAATTAGTAAACAGTAGCATTCTGCTGATTAGAAATGCAGACTCAGTCCTGGTAAATGTAACGCGGGCAGATCAACAAGGAGCCTTTATGCTGACTAACTTCAAAAAAGGTGATTATAAAATATTGATTTCTTACCCAAAAATGGGTGATTTCATTAGCAATCTCAGATTAACAGACACCTCTAAAATTGATTTAGGTAACATCAAAATGGACCTAAAATCTAAGCTCTTAAACGAAATTATGATTCAGGCTAAGAGTGCCGTACGCATGAAAGGTGATACTGTTTTTTTTCAAGCTGATAGTTTTGCTGTACGTAAAAATGCAAATGTCCAGGAATTACTAAAAAGGCTGCCCGGAATTGAAGTTGATAAAAATGGAACGATTAAGGCTGAAGGAAAAATTGTAAAGACAGTTCTGGTTGATGGAGATGAATTTTTTGGAGATGATCCCCTATTGGCTACCAGATATCTTAAAGCTAATGCCGTTGAAGAGATCCAGGTGTTCGACAAAAAAAGTAAAAGTGCTGAACTAACTGGGATAGACGACGGTATAAAAAATAAAACAATAAATATTAAATTAAAGGAGAATGCAAAAAACGGCTATCTTTCTACGCTAGATTTTAATACCAATGCTACTGATCTTGGAGATTATGGAGGTATGATCGGGATCTTTAAAAACAAACTTAAAGCAGCCGCGTTTGGTACATATTCAAATTTGAATAACGAATCGAAAATCAACACCTCAATGAGGAAATTAAAAGGTGAAGAATATGACCTAATTGAGGTAGGCGATGATGGAAGCTCCATTATGTATGTTTCTGATGCCGATGATGAAGATTATATTGCTGCAGCGGGTGGATTACCTAATAACTTGAGTTTAGGTGCTTATTATGCAGATAAGTTTAAAGACAATAAAATGGGTATTAAACTTAATTTCAAAAGCTTTAACAATGAAAATATTAATATAACTACCGCCAATTCCGAAGAGCTTTTACCTAATGAAAAAAAATATACCAGTGCAGGCCAAACGGATAATACTGCCAATGTATCAGGAGAATCATTAAAGGGTACCTACACCTACAATACAGGCCCAGGTTCTACTTTAAAGGTATCATTTGGTTTGAGTAAAAGTCGCAATCTGAACAATTCTATCAGTATAAGTGAAACGAAAGGCGATAATGGTTTTTTCATCAGTCAAAACTACCAGGAAAATAATGGTAATGGCAATAGTGAAACTTATAACGGAAATATCAACTGGTCAAAAAGATTCAAAAAAAGAGGTCGTACTTTATCTATTGATCTTCAGCCAGAAAGTCAGAGCAGCAATAGTATGGAGAACAGCTTAAACAGAACCTCCTACTTTAACAGTAACGGATTAATCGATCGATTTGAAGATACAGACCTTAAAAAGAAGAATTCTGGGACCCAAAATTCTATAGCTACCAGAATCAACTATACCAATCCATTATCTAAAAACTGGACATTAGAGGCTGGATATAGCTTTAAAACTATTTCTTCTGGAAGTAACAGGCTTGTATTTGACAACATCAGTCAGGATGCTACAAAGATAGATTCCTTAAGTAACAATTTTAAATTCATCAATTTCTCTAATGTAGGTAAGTTGATTCTGCAATATAATAACGAGTATTTTTCTATATCAAGCGGTCTTGAAGCTACACAAACTACCTTTGAATTGAATGACCTTGATTTACATTCTGATTTCAGTCGAAAGTATCTTAATTTGTCACCACGCACCAATATATTTTACAAGGTAAACAACTCTACTACGTTGTCTGTAAATTACAATGGCTATATGCAGCAACCTAGCATCGACCAATTACAACCTGTTCGTCAAATTAACACCCCTTTATACCAAGTGATAGGGAACTCAGCTTTACGTCCATCTTTCTCTAATAATTTTGGAATATCTTACAACAGCTTTCAATTTAAATCAGATCAATATATCTCAGCAAACTTCAATTATGGATTTACCAATAATGCCATAGTAAGTACAGAACTGGTTGATGAGTTTAACAAGAGAATAACCAGCTTTATCAATAGCAATGGAAACAACTCTTTAAGTGGTAATATCAGTTATTCCAAGGGTATTTCAAAGCTTCATATAAGAATGGGTATAGATCTGGGTTTCAATAGTTCTAAAACTATTGCATTAATTAATGCTACACAGAATAAAGCTGATAATATGCAGTATAATTTAAGAGGTTCATTTAATTATTATACAAAAAAAATAGAATTCAATTACATTCCATCCGCTACCTTAATGACGGGAAAATCATCCATTGGCGAGATCAACGATGGCCGGAGTGTTACCCATAATCACGAAATTTCGGGCACCGTTCAACTTCCTTTTAAATCAGAATTTAACACCTCTTTCTCCCTTTCTTTTAGGCCTGCAAATGCTTCATTTGGACAAGATTTGAATACTGCAATATGGAATAGCTATTTAGCCACCAAGCTGCTTAAGAACGAAACACTGGAACTTAAGATTTCGGTTACCGATATTTTAAACCAAAAAATAGGTTATAATAGATATGTGGGTGGAAACGTTAAAAGTGAAGATACTTTCAGTTATATCCCGCGCTATGTATTAATTGGTTTAAACTGGAATTTTAGTGGTAATTTTATTAAAAAAACGGCGACACATTAAATATACCTGATGAAACAAGTAGTCATAGTATCTGTCTTTCTATTCACGGTGTGCTTAAACAGTAAAGCTCAGGAAACTTTCATTCCTTATGGCAAAATCACTTACGAAAAGAAAGTGAACCTGATCCGATCTTATGAAAATTCAAATATACCGTCGGAAGCCATGGAGAAAATGCAAAAGTATGCTCTGAGTACCTGGGAATTATATTTTTATCAAAACAAATCACTGTATAAACCTGGAAAAAAGGAGGTTGAAAATAACAGTTCATCATTTTTCCCTTTCTCTAACAATAAGCAAAGTAATGAAATATATACAGACTACACTAATAACAAAAGGGTTATAAAACGCAGTGTTATGGATGACGATTATCTGCTAAATGACACCATACCGAAGGTTAACTGGAAAATTATGCACGACGTAAGAAACATTGCAGGGTATGAATGTCGTAAAGCAATCGGAGTTATTTATGATACTATATATGTAGTAGCTTTTTATACAGATGAGCTATTATTTCGTGGCGGACCTGAAGGATTTAGTGGTTTACCGGGTACCATTCTTGGCTTGGCAATTCCCAGATATAACACAACCTGGTTTGCAACAAAGGTCAATGGATTTGAAAATAATGTTTCAAAAATTGTACCTGCTGTTAGCGGAAAAAATATAGAAACCGATAAGGATTTGAGCAAACTGATTGAATTATTTACCCGGTACGACCAGGATAAAAAGGAGAAAGCTGAAGAAGTGAAAAGAAAACTGTATGGCTTTACATTGTAACTTTTTAAGCGAGAACATATTACCCTTAGTTTTTAACATTGTATATTTTTTACAAAAAGGCTCTCCCCGCTTTGGTTTTAATTACTAACTTTGTATCCCGTACAAAAGCAACAATGCTGTAGTAGAATTGCATCATTGTTTTCAGAAAATCACAAACATGACTAAGTATATTTTTGTTACGGGCGGTGTTACTTCCTCACTAGGTAAGGGCATCATTTCCGCTTCTTTAGCCAAATTATTACAAGCACGCGGCTATAGTGTTACCATTCAAAAGTTCGATCCTTACATCAATATTGATCCAGGAACATTAAACCCTTACGAACATGGAGAATGCTATGTTACCGAAGACGGTGCGGAAACAGATCTTGACCTTGGTCACTATGAACGTTTTTTAAATGTTGCCACCTCACAGGCCAATAACATTACTACAGGACGTATTTACCAAAATGTTATCAACAAAGAAAGACAAGGTGAATACCTTGGTAAAACTGTTCAGGTAGTTCCGCATATTACAGATGAAATTAAAAGAAACATGCGTTTATTGGGCGAAACTGGTAAATACGATATCGTAATTACTGAGCTTGGCGGTACTGTAGGCGACATTGAGTCTTTACCATTTATAGAAGCTGTACGTCAGTTTAAATGGGAAGAAGGCGCACACAACGCAATCGTAATCCACTTAACCCTGATCCCTTATCTTGCTGCTGCTGGTGAATTAAAAACTAAGCCTACACAACACTCTGTAAAAGCATTATTGGAATATGGTATTCAACCAGATATTTTGGTTTGTCGTTCAGAACGTCACATTTCTTTAGATATTAAAAAGAAAATTGCACTTTTCTGTAACGTAAATGTGAATGCTGTAATTGAGTCACTTGATGCATCTACCATTTATGATGTACCATTGTTGATGATGAAAGAGCAACTGGATAAAACTGTATTGAGCAAACTTAAGCTTGCCCAACGCAATGAACCAGACATGGAAAAATGGAAAGAATTCCTTGGCCGTTTAAAAAACCCTACATCTGAGGTGAAAATCGGATTAGTTGGTAAATATGTTGAACTTCCAGATGCCTATAAATCAATTATTGAATCTTTTGTACACGCCGGTTCAAAAAATGAGTGTAAGGTAAAAGTAGAATATATCCATTCTGAAAGTATCTATCCTGAAAATGCGAAAGAAAGACTAGCTCATCTTGATGGGGTATTGGTTGCTCCAGGTTTTGGGAGTCGTGGTATTGATGGGAAAATCGATACAATTCAATATGTAAGAGAAAACAATGTTCCATTTTTCGGAATTTGCTTAGGCATGCAATGTGCTGTAATTGAGTTCGGACGTAATGTATTAGGTCTGAATAGTGCAAATACAATGGAGATTGATGAAGAAACTCCACATCCAGTAATTAATATTATGGAAGATCAGAAAGGCATTACTGCAAAAGGCGGTACAATGCGTTTAGGTTCTTACCCTTGTGATCTAAAAAAAGGCACAAGAGCTTTTGCAGCTTATGGAAAAGCACATATTACTGAACGTCACAGACATCGTTATGAATTTAACAGTGCTTATTTGAATCAATTCGAAGAAGCAGGAATGATTGCTTCTGGTACTAATCCAGAGACAAATTTGGTTGAAATTATTGAGCTTAAAAACCATCCATTCTTTGTTGGCGGACAATTTCATCCTGAATTAAAATCAACAGTTGCTAATCCTCACCCACTTTTTGTTAAATTTGTCGCCGCTGCGATGGAGTTTGCGAAAAAGAAAACAAAATAATACGCGTTTAATTAACAATAATGGATAGAAATACGTTTACAGGGTTGTTCCTGATCATGATCGTTTTAGCAGGTTCTTTCTATTTCTTTAAGCCTACAGAGGCTGAAATGAAATCAATAGAAGCAAGGAACGTTGCTGACTCACTAAAAAAAGCCGGGGTTGTTACTACTCCTACCCCTACTGCAACTGCTGCAATAACAGCCTTACCTGCTCCAGATTCTGTAGCTTTAAAAGGTCCATTCGGCAATAATATCACTGGAACAGTACAAACCAGTGTTCTTGAAAATGAAAACTTAAAAATTACCTTCAGTAATAAAGGTGGTAAAGTTTTATCAGTTCAGGTTAAAGGTCAGACAACATATAATGGAAAGCCAGTTATTTTATTTGATGGCGATAAAAATAAATTTGGCTTAAACCTAAATATTGATGGTAAAATTGTAAGTACTAATGATTTATATTTTACTGCTACTCAAAATGCAGGTAGCATCAGTATGCGGGCCAACTACTCGGCAGATAAATACATTGAATATATCTATGACCTGAAACCAAACAGTAATCAGCTAGGTTTTAATATCAACCTAAATGGTTTAAATCAGGTTATTCAAGGTAATAGCATTGCCTTAAACTGGGAAGCTACTTTACTTGAGCAAGAGAAATCAGTTAAAAAAGAGCAAGAACATTCTGCTCCTTATTACAAATATGTAGACAAAGCTCCAGATCATCTAAATGTGATGAAAGATGAAGAAGAGGAATTAAAAGAGGGAAAAATCGAATGGTTCTCTTTTAAACAACACTTCTTCTCTGCGGTTATGATCCCTGCAATTCCTTTCGAAAAAGGTAACCTTTCTGTGAAAGTTAGCATTGAACCAGGAGAAATAAAATGGTACGGTGCAACTATGCAAATGCCATTTAATCAGCTTGCATCACAAAGCTATGCGATGAATATCTACTATGGAACTAACAAGTTCTCTACTTTAAAAGCTCAAGGACATGAACTTGAAAAGCAAGTAGATATGGGTTACTGGCCATTAAAATATATCAACAGATTCATTGTATTACCTGTATTTAACTTCCTTGAAGGTTTTGGATGGGGCTACGGTCTGATTATTTTAATCCTGACTATCCTGTTAAAAGTGGCCATGTCGCCATTAACCTACAAATCATACATTTCAATGGCCAAAATGAGAATTTTGAAACCGGAAATGGATGAGGTAAAAGCTAAAGTTGGTGAAGATAACCCAACATTATTGCAGCAGGAATATCTGAAACTTTATAAACAGGTGGGTGTAAACCCGCTGGGGGGGTGTTTGCCGATGTTGCTGCAATTACCTTTTGTAATGGCTTTCTTCTTCTTCTTCCCTAACTTATTTGAGTTAAGAGGTGAATCATTCCTTTGGATGAAAGATCTATCTACTTATGATGATTTCATCAAGTTTGGCTTCAATATTCCACTTATTGGCGATCACTTAAGTTTGATGTGTGTGTTGATGACTATATCTACACTGATCTATACTTATTTCAACAACCAGATCTCGGGAGCAACAGGACAAATGAAATATATTGGTTATATCATGCCAATAATCTTCTTAGGAGTACTTAATAGCTATCCTTCAGGATTGAACTATTATTATTTCCTTGCAAATATGTTGACATTTGCTCAACAGTTCCTGATCAAAATGATGGTTGATGATGAAAAGATTCATAGAACACTACAGGAAAACAAAATTAAACCTGCAGATAAGAAAAAGAAATCAGGGTTCAGTGCCAAGTTAGAAGATTATATGCGCCAGCAACAACAAGCTGCTGCGCAACAGAAAAAAAATAAGTAATTATTTTTAATAATGTTTAAAAAGCAGGCTGTATTAAATACAGCCTGCTTTTTTTATGCAATAAGGTGAACGTACCTACCTCTATACAATGTAAAATTTGGCGTACAATACTGATATCTGCTTAAAAATTACAATTTTTAAGATTTAAAGCTAAAAACTTAATAATTCAAATCATTAAACATGTTAAAAAAACTGATTCCTCTTGTATTGGTATTTCTTACCAGTCTATCCTTTGCTCAAAAAAAACCTTTAGACCATAGCGTTTACGACAACTGGGAATCTGTGGGCACAAAACAATTATCTAACAATGGATTTTGGGCTGGCTATATCATCAACAAGCAAGAGGGGGATGCTTTTTTACATTTGAATAACCTAATGGCTAATTCAACATTAAATATAGCCAGAGGAACCATGTTAAATTTCAGTGCTGATTCAAAATATGCAGCTTTTGCTATTAAGCCTCTATATAAAGACATCCGGGAAGCAAAAATCAAAAAGAAAAAACCTGAAGAGCTGACCAAAGACACCTTAGGAATAGCAAACCTGAGTAACATGGAGGTTATAAAAATACCGAGGGTAAAGTCATATAAAATACCTGAAAAAGGTTCTGGCTTTATTGCCTATTTATTGGAAAAAGCAATAGATACAGCAAAAAAGAGTAAAGCGGTTGATCCAAAAGCTAAAGAAGAAGGAACAGATCTTATTGTTAGAAATCTAACCACTGGTACAGAACGTACATTTAAATATGTTAACGAATACAGCTTCAATAAAAATGGAAAACAGCTTGTTTTTAGCAGCACTGGTTCAAAAAAAGACAAATCGGCCCCAATGGGTGTCTTTCTGTATAATATAGAGAAAGGAAGCTTTAAAACCCTTGTAACAGGAAAGGGGAACTTCAATGGCTTTACTTTTAATGATGATGGTGAATACCTTGTATTTTTAGGAGAACGTAGTCCTGAGAAAAAAGAAATCAAAGATTTCAACATCTATTACCACTCTCCTACGCTCGACACAGCTCAGATACTCGTAGATAATGAAATCCCTGGTATACCAGCAAAATGGGCTGTTAGTGGTGATGGTGCATTGAATTTCAGCAAAGATAGTCATACCTTATACTTCGGTATTGCGCCGGTAAAGACCCCAAAAGACACTACGTTAGTTGATTTTGAAAATGCCAAACTAGATATATGGAGTTATAAAGATGATTATCTGCAACCCATGCAATTAAAGAATTTAGAAAAGGACCTTAAAAAATCCTACCTATCTGCCATAGATGTATTTAGCAGCAATCCTAAAGTCACACCATTAACAAATGAAAAACTACCTGATGCTTCCCAGGTAAGTGAAGGAAATGCCGACTATGTGCTTGCTTCTACAGATTTTGGGAACAGAATCCAAATGCAGTGGACAGTTAACTCCATTAGAGATTATTATCTTGTAAATACGAAAACAGGAGATAAAAAGAAGATTATTGAAAACCTATCAGGTTATGCGATGGCATCTCCGGCTGGAAAATACATTATATATTTTGATAAGAAAACCGCTGGATGGTATACATATAACATTACAACAGCTAAAGTCACCCATTTAAACACTGGAAGCGATGTTAAATTTGTAGATGAAGAACATGATATGCCTAATGAGCCATCTGCCTATGGTCTTGCGGCCTGGACAGCAGATGATAAGGCAGTACTGATTTATGATCGTTATGATATCTGGGAATTTGCTCCGGATGGGAAAAATGCAGGTCAGAATATCACTAATGGTTATGGCAGACAAAACAAAATTACTTTCAGATATGAAAAAACAGACTCCGACAGTAAATTCTTAGATAAAAAGCAAGTGATTTGGTTAAAAGCCTTTAATAATAGCACTAAAGAATCTGGCTGGTATAAAAAGAACATCAACAATAAGAGCAATCCTGAATTGGTAATTATGGAGAAGATGTCTTATTCCAGCCTTGTGAAAGCTAAAGATGCTGAACGTTATATCTTCGACAAAGCAAACTATATCAGCTCACCTAATGTCTATGTATCAACTGATATGAAGACACAAATACAGCTTAGCCATACCAATCCGCAGCAAAAGAATTATAATTGGGGTACTGCCGAGCTTGTAAAATGGACTACACCTAAAGGTTTTAGTGCCGAGGGCATATTATATAAACCGGAGGATTTTGATCCTGCAAAAAAGTACCCGATGATTGCTTATTTTTATGAGAAGCTTTCTGATGGTTTATACAATTATCAGGCACCTGCACCTACTCCGTCAAGGTTAAACATCCCTTATTTTGTAAGCAACGGCTATATAGTTTTTGCACCAAACATTAGTTATGAAGATGGTTATCCGGGTAGATCAGCAGAAGAATACATCAATTCAGGAGTAGAATCGTTAAAGAAAAATGCTTGGGTTGATGCGACTAAAATAGGTATTCAGGGTCAAAGTTGGGGTGGCTACCAGGTTGCTCATCTAATCACCAGAACCAATATGTATGCTGCAGCCTGGTCTGGAGCTCCGGTAGTAAACATGACTTCAGCTTATGGTGGTATGCGTTGGGAAAGCGGCATGAATAGACAATTTCAGTATGAAAAAACGCAGAGTAGAATTGGAGCTACATTATGGGAAAAGCCTGAATTGTATATAGAAAACTCGCCTTTATTTAAATTACCTAATGTGAATACCCCTGTAGTAATTATGGCGAATGATGCTGATGGAGCGGTACCATGGTATCAGGGAATTGAAATGTATAGTGGTTTAAGAAGATTAGGTAAGCCAGTATGGATGTTAAATTATAACAATGAAGCGCATAATTTAATGCAGCGTCAGAATAGAAAAGATATCCAAATCAGGGAGCAACAATTTTTCGACTATTATTTAAAGGGTGCAAAAGCGCCTGTATGGATGGTAAACGGCATTCCTGCTACTGAAAAAGGAAAGACCTGGGGTTTTGAGCTGACTGATGAAAAACCTTAATATAAAGCATTGATATTAGAATCAAAACTTTAAATTTAGGCCTTAACTAAATCATGTTTAATGGCATTAAGTAGAATCTGGTCTGCCTTTAT
>JBEBUV010000010.1:0-83696 GCA_040393085.1 Pedobacter hiemivivus
AGAGAGTTTCTAATCCGCAAAATATTTTTATTCCTAATCTTATGAAAATTGTTCGTTAAAATCATCTCGGCAGCCAATTTTCCCATCTCGTGAAAATCTGTACTAATAACCGATATGCCTCCACCAAGGACTTCCTTATAATAGTAATCATTATAGGAAAGCAAGCCCAAATCTCTGCCCAATTCTAAACGCTCAGATTGTGCAAATTTAATAAGGTCTACATCGTCCTTGTCGTTACGATTGAGTGTAACAAAGCAATCTCCAACTTGAATATCATAGCCTTTAATACCATCAATAAAGTCAAATTCATAATCAAATTTTTTACAAAATTTAACTACACCAGATTTAACAAATTTACCATAGAATGCATTTTTAGGCGACACCAATATTATCCTTTTGTATTTAGCGACCTGTTCTTGTAATTGACTTAGCGCCTGAAAAATATCAACCTGAAAATCCTGATATACTAAACCGTAATCTCCTTCTAATTTATCATAATTGAAATCCAGTACTATTCGTTTTTTTGCTGGAATTTGATTCAATATTTCCGATTTATCGGACTTAAGATTAGGAATAATAACAAAATGAGTATAATTATTAATGTTTTCTAATATTAATTTATCAAACAAGATGTCATTATAATTATGGAAAAACACATCCACCAGAGCCTTACTCTTTACTGTATTATAGAACGATGAATAAATTTCTTCTTTAAAAACCGTTAACTGATCCATCAGAAAGAAAACCTTAAAAGAGTTTTCAATATGATCACTTTTTATAAAATATCCTTTACGATAAACAGACTCAATAATCCCTTTTTCACTAAGATAAATGAGCCCAGCCATAACTGTACTCTTGCTAATCTTAAGTGATTCCGAAAATTGGTTTACAGAAGGAAGCTGGTCGCCTATTTTTAAATTTCTATCATGTATCTCTTTAATGATATAATTTGCAAGTTGAAGGTACTTATGTTTGCTAGGATCTTTGTTTTCCATAAATTATATTAACCTATTCTATTTTACTGGAAAATTCAGTATTCTAAAATGTGAATAAAAATAGATCATATTAATGAGAGTTCAAAAAATTGAATAATAACTTCTCATTATACATATTCCAATTAGTGACGCTATGCCCCCCGTTGACAGGCTGAACTTCAATTTCCCAGCCCATCTTTTTTAGATCTTTGTAAAGCTTTAAGCTATGCCTTTCAATTGGCACAGCTTTATCTGCCAGCCCATGAAAGATAAGATAAGGAATATTGATAAAAACTTCCGGGAACTTAGCTGGATTATGCTCTTTTAAACCTTTCTTATCAGTCCAAGCCTGCTTGGCAGAGGCTAAATGAACATACGTATCTTCAAGATCATAAACCGGAAAAGTGCCAATAGCTTTTTTAATGATTCCTGAATTGTATTTTAAAACATTTGCCAGTAAAACACCACCTGCTGAAGTTGACCAGCCAACCCAATCCTTATCTACTTTATAAAGATCAACTATGCAAGTATAGATGGTTTGAAAATCCTTAATTGCATCTTCTTTACCCCAAATATCTTTCCCAAAGGAGGCAACAACAAATATATATCCACAGCGAAGCGCCAGATTTCTTTGGTATATATAAAACTCATTCGATTTGGGATCTCCAGGAACATAACTACGTACCTCTCTGCCACTTCCATGAAAGGCAAATAAGACTTTCCCTCCTGTTCTATCTAAATTAGGAAATGCAATGTAAACCTCTCTGCCTGCAATATTCATCAATATATCTACAGCGACTGCGCCTCCATTTTTTGAAACAGATTTTACAGCGGCTTGTAAAACACAAGGCACACCAAGCATAAAAACGAGCATAGTTATTATTCTTTTCATTCCTTTGATGAAAAAGTATACTTTTCAACCCAACTTAAGAAGACTCCTGCCAATACTCCTGTAAATAAAGACATCGGTAAAATCCACAGTACTGTAATGTTCATAAAACCAAAGAAAGCTATAGCAACACCGGTAGAAATTGAAACTATGCCGGCAATGAAAGTAGATAGAGGTCGGGCAAATGGTATAAAAAATGCCATAAAGAACAATACAAATATTGGCGCCACAAACAGGTTTACAATTTTATTCGAAATGTCAATCAAATTTCCATCTACATGACCTATATAAAGACTGAGAATCATTACGACTATTCCTATGAGGTAGGACAAAAGCTTTATCTTACTTAAATCGCTCCTACTTTCAAAAAATACGACCTTAAAGCGTTTCAGCAAATCTTCTGATACGACTGTAGCAACTGAGTTGAGTCCGGAAGACAAACTGGACATTGCCGCAGCAAGCAAGGCTGCAATCAATAAACCCGACAAGCCCTGAGGTAAACTAACCAGAATGAAATGTGGAAACAAAACATCAGCCTGTTCTTGTAAGGTTTGTCCATATTTTAACATATGGGTATTCTTGGTAAAGTAGGCTAATAATGCAAGGCCTACTAAAGCCAATAATATTTTGGCTGCCAGATTGGTTATTAATGACACTCCGAGCGTCTTCCTGGCCGCCTTAACATCTTTTGTAGATAAATATCTTTGTATAGCCGTTTGATCGCCTCCTGCTGTACAAATATACCATAAGAATAAAGTCAGAACCGCATTGCCAACTGTTAGACGTTCTCTGGTGTCAAAGCCAATTTTAAAACTACTCCAATGGCCAAACCACTCTTTAGGAAGCCAACTAGTAACAGATCCGAAGTCATACATTACATAACCTACGCATAAAACAGTTCCAAAAATCAAAATTAGGGATTGAACAACATCAGTAATGACTACCGCTTTTATCCCCCCCATACTAGTATAAATTATGGTGATAATAAGCATAACTAAACCAAAAACTGGCGCTAAACTTTTATCTAATGGAACGATGGAAAATAGCGCTACATCAATGGTCACATACATAATTGTTGCCATCCATAAAATACGTAGGAAGAGAAAAAAGAACACCGCTAACATACGCACCTTCAATCCCAGTTTCAATTCTAATATTTCATAGGCACTGGTCACATTGAGCTTCATGATCTTAGGGATTATCCACCAACCAACAGCCCAATAAACTAATGGAAATGCAAACATACCCGTAAATATAACTGGGCCATACTTAACCATTTCCCCAGGGTACGAAAGATAACTTAATGTACTTAACAGGGTTGCAAATAACGAAATACCCACTGCTATAGGGTTCATAGTACGCCCGCCTAAGGTATAATCCTCTGAATTTTTATTTTTCGTTGAATAATACCACCCAATCAATAGCATAGACCCAAGGTAAAGTGCAATGATGGTCCAGTCAATAACCCCTAAGGTTTTGCCATGTATAGAATTAACTTTTAGTATGGCATAGTTTATACCTGGATTCTCTTCTTTAGCATCTTCTATTTTTTCAAGAATTGAGGACGATCCGAATTCGGCTAATGTTTGGAAAACATCACTACTGGCAGGCTTTTTACCATCAAGAAGCTTTAACAGGCTGCTTTCAACTTTATTAAACAGATCCGAAGTTCTTAGGTCTTTTGGCGTATTAACATAAGCAGCCATTAAAAGATCAGCTTTTAAGGCTGCAGTATCGCTCTCTTTGATCGCGGAATTACTAAGTGAAGTCCATTGGACAGCCGTTAAAGATTTTAAATGGCGTAAGACATACAATGCTCTTTTTCTATTCTTAATATCCAGTTGATCATCCGATGCATATTGATACAATTTATTGGCATTTTGTGAATTATGCCCGGCAGTCCATAAACCAAATATCCTTAAGCCTACATTATTCTGGAGCGTAGTGTCATTCAAAAACTCTTCGTAATAGGTATTACTGTTGAGTTTTAACTTAGCTAAAGATTCTAACGCATGTTCTCTATATAAAGAGGTCTTATCTTTAAATATAGCATGTATATGCCCTATCCAGACATCCTTATGGGCTTCATCAACTTTTGCTAATACCCGCCAAACACCTATAAAATAAGGGCTAGAACGATCATTAGATTTATTTTCCTGGAGAAAAATTGGCGAAATATTTTCCTTATATCCCAAATCTAAAAGATATTCAGCAGCATGTATTTTTTCCCATCCCTTTCCATTGGATAGTATATTCTGAAGGTTATTATAGGCTATTTCTTTATACTCTTTTTGACGATCAGCAACCTTATCCTGACAGGATATTAAGGTTAATGATCCAATAAGCACTAGAAGTGGTAAAATAAGTTTTCTCATAAAAAAGGATCTATGGCTAATTATTTATCAATGATCAAAAAAACCGATACTAGTAAGATCGTTAGTCAAATTTTTCAATCCCTCATTGTCTAACTTCTTTAGAGGCGTACGGCATGGTCCACAGTCCAATCCCGCAATTTTTAACATCGCTTTTCCGGCAACAATACCACCTCCATATTTAGATAACAGTTCATTTAATTTCACTATACGTATTTGTATTTTACGGGCCTCTGCTAAGTCGGAAGCCTCCACAGCTTTTATTAACTGTTTATACCAATCGCTGGCAAAATTGTAGGTTGTGCCGATTGCTCCCTCCAATCCTAAAACCAGACCGGTTAATAATGTTACGTCAGAGCCATGCAGAATATCGTATTTTCCATCTTCAAACATCATGCATTGCTGCATCTCCATAAGGTTATTATGGGTAAACTTAATTCCGGCAAAGTTGGGGATCCTTTGCGTTGCCAGCTTTAAGAATTGTACCATATTCACATTAAGGCTTGTCCGCAGAGGAATATGGTAATAATAGAATGGCGTATCGGGTACTGCTTCAGCTATTTTTGCACAGTAGTCAACCAGACTATGTACATCATCCGACTGCAAGAAGACAGGCCCCATTGTCGAAATGGCAAATGCATTATTGTCTTGAGCATGTCGCGCCAGTTCTTGCGCCTCTTTATATGAGGTGTGTCCAACATGAACTATTAATTTAAATTCTTCACTATCATATGGTGCCCATTCTTCTACTATCGCTTTACGTTCTTTTGAAGTCAACAACATTCCTTCTCCACTGGATCCTGCGATAAATACACCTGCCAAATCCTTTTCAATAATATACTCTCCGTAATCAGCAATTTTTTCTAAAGCTACTTCTCCATTGTCATACATAGGGGTAAAGACCGGTGCAATAAGGCCTTTAATTTTATTGATTTTCATCATGATATAATTGTTTTATTGGTGATGAAACCTTCATCTGCTATTGGTTTCATAAACTATTATTAATAAAAAACTTACTATTCTTTAAATTCCTTTTGGCGGCACTCCTATTGACAGCTGATGCATCAACTCCTCAAGATGTGATTTATAAAGTCCACTCGGGGATGCTTTTCTTTCCTTACATAAACTTGCTGCAATACCAACCACTTCTCCCATCATTCCGGTCGTTTTCATTACCCGAACTGCACCTAATGCTACATGGGTTACACTAATATTTCGGCCTGCCATAAATAAGTTATCAATATTCTTGGAATAAAAAGCCCTGTAGGGTATGGTAAAAGGCTCGATCCTGGCCTTTTTCGCCCTGGCACGGAATGGTTCATGTTCAAACCCTTCGATGATCTTTGGTTCATGTAAATCGATAGACCAGCTTGTCGTTACACATCCATCTTCATATTTAATTTTATGATCAATATCATTCTGGTTTACCATTTTACCACCCACTAGTCGTCGAGACTCTCGCTTTCCTCCTATATAAGCTACCCAAGAAAGCTTCCTCTTCTTATATTCCTCTTTCAAAAAACTAAAGTTTTTAAGGTAAGCCCAATTTCCAAAAATTGCCATTAGACTATAATCTCTAATGTATTCAAATTCATCAATATGATCTCTACCAATACCTGTTTCCCAGTCCCAATCCCCTTTTTTGGCTTTCTGACAGGTATCATCATTAAATTGTAATGCCCAGGGTGTTATTGGAAAAGCCTGTTCAGTTTCTTCTTCGTCAGAATACCACATAACAGAGGTACCTAATGTCATATTATCTGCACTTTCTGGAGCAATAGACTCATTCGTTTCAGCAAACGACTCTCTACCAACTTTAAAATCAGCTCCAGCCAGGAATCCCAGCACCGCATCTCCCGAACAATCAGCAAACAGTGGAGCAGAAAATTCAAACTTTTCTCCAGTACGAAGGTTGCGGGCTTTAACTGACTTGATTTCACTATTATTTAGCACTACTTCATCCACGTAGGTATTTAAATATAAGTCTACGTTCTCCTCTTCTTCAATGATTTTCATTTTTAGATCATCTCTGTATTCTTCTGCAGGTCTGGCATTTCTATTGGTATGATGGTCTATTTCGTTAACTACTGCTCCGATTGCTTCAAATGGAGGGAGGTTAACTTTACCTCCCAGCTGAACACGGACTTCAGAACTGTTGTTTCCACCTAAGATATTGCGATCATGTATCAGGGCTACTTTAAGTCCCTTTCTGGCCGAGGCCACTGCTGCACAAATACCTGCAACCCCTCCTCCAACCACTACAAAATCATATTCCTTTAAAGAGACTATACTTTTCTTGCCATATAAATCCCGAAATGTATTAAAAGAAATAAGTGTATCGGGCAATGTTAACTTAGCATTTTTGCTCAGTACAATACCATCACAACGTCCATTAAAACCTGTAAGGTCATGTAATTTTAAATTAACCTGATGTGTTGTGATCTCAATTTTTCCGGCATACTCCCAGGCCCAGTGATGATCTTGTGTTCCAAATACATAAGGAACAAGCTGATTATCAAAGGAGATTTGAAATCTACCAGGGCAAATTGTTGGTTCTATTTGTTGGTTCCAAACTCCAGCCCAGTTTTTTGTTCTAGCCCATAAATGATATTCACCCAATTCATCTACTTCTATATTGGTCCTGGCATCTTCTACGGGAATTCCCATCCCATGTGCCAACAAATAAGGGTTAAACATCTCTGTAATAAATTGTTGGTCCAGTACCCATCCTCCAAATTCATCAAACTGGCAAGTTTCAACAAAAATCGTGTCTTTCATTATTAGTGTTAATTATATAAATTCGTTAATAGTCCTTTTAGATAGAAATCTTTAATCTTTTTCAACACTATGGCCCTGTTTTATACCCGGGATTTTGTGTTATTTTTTTATTGACATCAATAACTGTTTGTGGTATCGGATATAAATATTGATCTCTTGATTTTAAGTTCGCTGCCATATTGTATTTACCAAGGAATTCTTTCATAACATCAAAGGCTCTATCTGTACGTACCAGGTCAAACCATCTTAGGTTTTCAAAACATAATTCTAGTCTCCTTTCAGTTTCTACCCAAAGTCTAAATTTTTCCTGTGAAGAAATCTCAACTCCATTTTTTGGCAGAAGTCCAGCCCTTCCTCTGATATCATTTAAAACTTGAAAAGCTTTTCCATCTGCTACATATTGTATCTCGTTTAATGCTTCTGCATACATCAGCAATACATCAGTATAAGAGAGCATAATCCAATCAACTTCCCAACTATTACTTCCTGGCAAAACTGGTCCATTCTGGTATTTTTGACAAAAGGGGTCATTGGTAATTGTTGCATTACCATTGTTTACCCAAGAGGTCCTGATAGCTACATTCTTTCTAATATCACCTGGTTCAAAATTGTTAACCAATTCTTTAGAAACAAATAATTGATATGGTGAACCTACAAATGGAAAACCACCTTGAGCAATAGGTATTTTAGAAATTGTATTTGGAGCATTCCGTCCTGGAAATTGATTTCCATTTTGTGATGAAACAAAGGATACAGAAAACAGCTGTTGCTTCCCTCCCTCCTTGGATTGATTATATATGTCTTCGTACTTTGTAAAGAATTCAAATTTTCCAGAATTTATTACCGCATCAAATTCATCCCTCGCTTTCGAATACTCGTTTAATTTCAAGGGATATCCAGAGCGGAACATATACACTTTGCCCAAAAAACCAGTTGCAGCCCATTTTGTTGCTCTACCTTTATTAGGATTTGTTTGTTCATCAGGTAAATGGCTTTTGGCAAATTGTAAATCTTCGACAATAAGATCATATATTTCTTTGTCGGAAGCTCTGGTAAGTTCGTAACCTTGCTCTATTGTCAGCGTACTTACTACTTTAGGAACTCCACCAAATAACCGCACTAAATCAAAATAACAGAGTGCCCTTAAAAATTTCGCTTCGGCCTCATATTTTGTTTTTAAATCATCAGCAATCGGTACAGTTTGTAATGCCTCCAATACTCTATTGGCATTCATTATTTGATTATAAAAACCATTCCATGCACTTATTATATGGCTATTAGACGGCCGAACATTAAATTGCGATACTTCTCCATCAGGGTAGGCTAAAGTAATTTGCCAGGTATTATCGCTTCTGGACTCATATAAACCATAAGAAAATTGGCTGTTAACATATAAGGTTTGTAATTTATTATAAGCACCAATTATCCCTTGATTGATATCCTTTTCATTTTTATAAAAGCCATCTACACTTTTTTCCGATACGGGAAGCAGATCTATTTTATTACAACTAATAAATAGTACTGACAGTAATAATATGATTGTATATTTCATAACCCTAATTTTAAAACTTCAAATTCAAATTAAATGTAAAGGTCCTTACTAATGGATAGGAAGCGCCATAATCTATTCCAGGTACCAGATTGGAGTTGGATTTATTTCCAGTTTGCGGACTACCGGAATTGTGATCATGCATAAATACATTATCAACATTCAACGACAATCTTAAAGATTTAATTTTATGTAACTTTTGGACAAAATCTTCACTAAAATTGTATCCCAAGCCCACTGTCCTTACTCTAAAATAGGAAGCATTTCTTAACCAAAATGTAGATGGGGTAGTCATATTTGAACTGATCACAGCACGTGGTACAGTGCCATTTCCAGGATTTTCTTCCGATCTCCATCTATCTCTCCAATACCCTTCATCATTTGCCCGCGACTGTCCGTCACTGGATCCGGAAACAGTAAGTAGTTTATTACCCCATTGCCCATCTAAAGAAACCAATAAATCGAAATTCTGGTAAGAGAAATTATTTTGCATTCCCCAAATAAATTTTGGTGCATTGTTTCCTACAATTTGTTTATCAGATTCATTTATCACCCCATCTTGATTCACGTCTTTGTAGCGTATATCACCTACATTTTGTGTTTTATAATGTGGGCTACTGTCGAATTCTGCCTGATTTCTGAACACACCATCTTGAACGAATAAATAATAACTTCCAATTGGTTGTCCAATCTCTGTAATAGTTATGTTTGAGATAACTGCACTTCCATATATTGGTGCTCCTGTTGGCCCAAGTTTTATAACCTCGTTTTTATTATGTGAGATATTAAAGGAGGTGTTCCATTTAAATTTCTTATTAAAATTTATGGTGTTAAGTTCTAATTCATATCCTGTATTTCTTACTTGTCCGATATTCATTAAGCTTGTAGAAAACCCGACCTCAGCAGGGATTGGAACATTTAACAATAGATCTTTGGTATCAGACCGATAGTAATCCAACCCTAATGTTATTCTATTTTTAAGGAAGCCCAGATCCATACCAAAATCCATTGTACTGGTTGTCTCCCAACCAAGATTTCTGTTACTAAAACTGTTTGGAACATATCCGTTTATCATGTTTTGAGCTCCTCCTGGTCCCAGTGGATAATTGGCATTACTTAGCCTCGCTATAGATGCATAATCAGCAATATTATTATTTCCCGTTAAGCCATAACTAGCCCGTAACTTGAGGTTATTAACAACATTCTTGTTTGTAAAAAAACTCTCTTCCGATAACATCCATGCACCCGATATTGCGGGAAACCATCCCCATCTATTGTCAATACCAAACCGGGAGCTTCCATCTCTCCTAATACTCCCTGAAAGAAAATACTTATTATCATGTTCAAAATTCACACGCGATAAGAATGACATAAGTCCCCATTCGGTTATACCAGAACCACCTGAATTTAGTATGCTCCCAGCATTTAAGGTGTAAATGAGATCATCGGGAAAACCTCCTTTACTCAAATTGGAATTAAATGTTTTTTCTTTCTGATAAGTAAACCCACCAATTGCATTGATATGCGTTTTATTAAATTCCAGGTCATAAGATAATATATGCTCTGTCAGATAGTTTGTGTTATTTTCAGTTGCTGTTGTCCCTGTAGCTCCTGCTCCTCTATTGATGTTATTAGGTTTAAAGAATTGATTTATATTGGTTGTATATTCAATCCCAAGTGATGATCTCAACTTTAAGTTCTTCAAAAACTTGATATTGACAAATGGTGTAACCCGAATATTTTTAATATCGGTTTCATTTGTAAGTTCTCCTGCTAAAGATCGGGGATTTACGATGAAAGCTGCATAGTATTGGTTATAGCCATATTCCTCGGTTTGGGAATTGAGCCCAAATAGCGGGAGCATGTATTGCGAACGACTAACAGGGCCGCCATCACCATCGCTATCTCCGTCGTTTTTAAGGGTTCCAGAAACGGATAAATTCAACCCAAAGCTAATTGGTTTCGTCAATCCTGATTCTATATTCGTAAGGAAAGAAAACCTGCTATAATCTGAACCAATAATAATTCCTTTCTGATTCATATAGTTACCGGAAAAATAATACTTCAAATTTTCAGTGCCTCCTAAAGCTGACAATTGATAATTTTGAATGGGTGCAGATTGTTCGATTAACTTTTGCCAATCATTATCTGGTAACAGTGAAGGGTTTGACCATGCAGGATCTATCCAGAAAGCAGCATTAGATCTTTTGCTATTTGGATCCGAGGCATTGCCACCCTGGAGTGCCCAAGTATTGTTTCTTTCTTCTATAGCAAAATCAATGTATTCATCTCTATTCAATAGATCTATTTTACTCAATCTCTTTTGGAAGCCTACGTAAGTATCAAAAGAGAAAACCGGATCACCGGACTTACCAGATTTGGTGGTGACTAAAACAACTCCATTTGCACCTCTAGATCCATAGATAGCTGCTGAAGCAGCATCTTTCAAAACTTCTATAGATTCTATATCATTTGGATTTATATTATCTAGTCCCCCTGATATTGGAAAACCATCTACAACATATAAAGGACTACTTGAAAAATTCACTGAATTTGACCCCCTCACCTTTACTGTTAAACCTTTACCTGGCTGCCCGCTGATTTCCTGAACTTGAACACCGGCTAATTTCCCTGCCATTGCATTATCGATACGAGTGGCAGGACGGTCGTTTAATGTCTCTGACTTAATTTTTGATATTGCACTAGAAATACTTTTACTTTTTTGTGTACCATAGCCGACAACAACAATTTCATCTAAAGTTCTATTGTCCTCCACTAAAACTACAGTAACATTTCTTTCGCTAGTAGTCTGCACGGTTTTACTTTGGTAACCTAAAAGACTTATTTCCAGGGATGGATTTGGGATGTTTAATTTAAAAACAAAGTTACCATTAGCATCCGTTACAGTTACGAGATTGGTTTTAAGTACTTTTACTGTCGCTCCAGGTAAAACACGCCCATCACTATCCTTTACCACTCCTTTTAATTCGTATTGTGCTTGATAGGTTATTTTAGTTGTCGAAGTGCTTTTTTTCACCTCAGCATGAGTTAAGTTGGGAATTGAGAATAATAAAATTCCCCACATCAACTTTCTTTGAAAAAGGCTTTTTCTTTTCATAATTTAAAATCCTTAAGGTTGTTTTATATTGATTGAAATAGATGATCGATCAAATGGTTATTTTACTTCATCCCAATTAAAGCCCAATCTTATAATATCTGGAGCTTGAGCATTTTCTTCCGCCCTATAGGTAATTGTATTAAACCAATTTTTATTTCCAGAACGTTGCCAATAAAAGCCTGCATAATAGCCATCCTTCAATGTCATCTCTCCGGGAGGATTATCTAACATTGATACTTTATTAACTTTCATCGTATTCTTATCCAAACGAACTAATCCCAAAGTGCTATTTTTAATATGGTATGGATTTATTGTTTGTCCTTTGATGAATTTGTTATTCATCCAAATTCTTCCAAGTACATAAAGGTTATCATCTTTATAAAAGATTCTTGGCCATCCTATATAATTACCTAAGTCTTTATCTTCTCCGGTCAAATCCTCAACACCTAATAGTTTAAAATCTGCAGAAAAGCGCGCCACACGTGTACTTTGTGTACCATATCCACGTAATACGATAAAGAATTCTTTTCCTACACGAACGAAACTACTTTCATTATAAGCTCCGCCACCAATAGCTTCCGTTACATTTATTGCACGATTCCATGTATTGCCACCATCTTGTGATTTCAGTACTGCTACAGACCAGGTGTCTCCAGGGCGATAACCGAAAGACATTGCCAACATATAAACTGTCTTACCCTCTACAATGAAATCAAATGGATAACCGTATTCAATACCATCAATTTTATCAAGTTTCTTCCAGCCCTCAATGGATTTCCCATCAATTCCCGCCTTAGTAAAATACATTCCAGTACGATAATTTTTACCATCTATACCGAGATTTTGCATATCTACATAATATCGAATATCTTTTGGTGCCATCTTAACAGGAACTGCTAATTGATAAATAAGATTGGGTGAAGAACCAATAGTTTGTTGGTTTAGCACCTTGTTTCTAACAGTATTAAATGTGATCATCTCACTATCTGCCTCATGATCCCCTCCATGTTTATACCCTCTTTTGAACGTTATTAGTACTTCTTCTTCATTAAGTCGCATTACAGTTGGAAAAGCCAGATAATTTTTCGCGCCACTTTCTAAGTGGGAGGCAATCATTTGGGTAACTTTTGTTTTTGGAATAGTAAAAACAGATTGTTGTTGCGCAAATACTACCTGAGAGAAATAGAATGAAAACGTAACAAAACAAAATAATAATTTCATAATACAGTTTTATTTGGTTAGTAAAGTTTAGAATGACCTTTCTATATCAATGTAATCAACATTCAGATATAGTATTTGAATCACCGCTAAACAAATATAATAACATTACACATAAATCAGTACAGAACAATACAGAACAGACTAAATATTAGCATCAATAAACACAACGATCTAATTATCAGCGTGATAATTTTTAAGAATAATTACAAAGAGAATGTGATTTTTAACAACTCCATCATTAAACAGAATATTTTAGTGGATATTAATACGGTATACAACTTGAATTACCTTGAAAGAGCTTTTATTGTTTACCGCATTCCACTTATGATGTTAAAGGCAAGAAAACACTAAAAACCCAGGAAAAATCCTTTGTGATTGACACCTCTCTAATTTATGCTGTTATGGGCTATCGTGACAGGAATAAAACACGTCCATATCACAGATTTTCTCCTGATGACTGATTTTACTTAAAGTATATTTTAAAAGTGGTCCCTACATTTACTACACTACTCACATGAACTTTGCCCCCCATAGCTTCAATTTGGTTTTTAGCTATAAAAAGACCAATGCCTTTGGCATCGGGATTTCCATTAAATGTTTTATTCATACCAAACAGCTGTTCACCATATTTTTCTAAATCAATCCCAACTCCATTATCTGAAATCTGCAAAACCAATTGCTCATTTTCTTTAAAACAATCAATTTCTACTTCCGGTCTTCTATCGGGATGACTATACCTTATAGCATTAAATATAAAATTATGTAAGATGCTTTCCAGATAGGCAGGGTTATAATTTATCTGTGCGTCACAATTTAGTGTTAGTTTAATGAAAGCATCTTTCGCAACGATTTCCTGTTGGAGAGCATTAATGGTTTTATTAATATAATACTTAAGGTTTAATTGCTCAATATTTATATGAACATTGTTATTTATATTAACGATCTGGTTAAGGTTCATCAATGTTTCATTGAGTGACGTTGAAGCTTTTTTCAAAATACTGTTCAATTCATTTCTTTCCTCTTCAGTACTGGATAAGTCTATTAAATTTATTATACCATCTATATTACTAGCATGGGACCGCAAATTATGAGAAACTATGTAGGAGAAATCGACCAATCTCTTATTTTGTTCAGTCACCAATGTAATAGAATCATTCAATATCTTCTCTGCATCTTTATGCACAGTTATATCAATCATAATTCCACGCAATAAAGTGGGTTTATATCCATCAGAAATGACATTAACAATATCTCTTAGCCAAACCAAAGTACCATCCTTATTTAACATCCGATATTCGAATTCGTGTGACCTAAGCTCTTTTGTACACATTACACAATAATCAACAACCCTACTTCTATCATCTGCATAGATATGATCTGCCCAAAAAGTAGGTGATGCTAGCCATTCATCGGGTGTATAACCTAAAATTTGTTCAACTTTTTTGCTAATGAAAGTGAATTCGAAGTTATTAGGGCTAGCCTCCCAGACAATGCCATCTATGGTATTGATCAAAGAGGTTATTCTTAACTGCGAATTTTTCGCTTCCTGCTCCGCAGTCATCCTTTCCGTCACATCTTCAACTATGCCGATGTGACTTGTTTGAAACCCTCTTTCGCTCCATAGAGATTTGACAGTTAAATTAGCCCATATTAAGTGTCCATCTTTATGATGATAACGCTTTAACATAGAAAACTCATCAATTTCTCCAGATTTTATTTTTTGCATTTTTTTAAGATCATCGGCCAGATCGTCCTGAAAAGTTATAGACTGGAAATCTGTTTGATAAAGCTCCTCTTCTTCATAGCCTAAAATAGAGCAAAATTTATGATTGACACGGATGAAATTACCGGTTTTTGTCTCTACTTCCGCAATACCAATAGGTGCTTTTTCGAATATAGTTTTAAAACGTAGTTCGCTTTCCATAAGTTCAGCAGCTTGTTTATTTACCAGCTGTCTTAGTTTTTCCGGTTTCCGAAATAACTTAAAGGTTTGTATTCCAAATATTATTGCCAATGCAAGCCCCAGCAAGAAAGGATAAATAAGTTGCATCCATAATTTATTTCCTTCAGAACCTACGATATATAGTTTCCAATCGCCATCTGGAATATAAATACTTTCATACCTTGAATTTTTAAAATTCCTTTTTGTAGGTAAAAAAAATACTTCCTTGCCATTCTGTTCACCTACATGTGAAAATTGAAAAAAGAACTTCCCACTTTTATTATTATAAACTCCGGCCTGTTCTAAAAATCTATCTAACTTTAGAACAACCGCAGAAAATCCCCAGAATTTACCATTCTCAAATAATGGAAGGCGACCAATAATTCCGTATCCGCCTTGTGCCAATGGTACCGGGCCTGAAAAATATATTTTCCTGGTATTTATAGTTTTTAATGCATCAATTGCAACCTGGCTTGAACCTTCAAGAACATTTAGTCCTATTGCCTTTTCGTTCCCTCTTAACGGATATGTATACTTTATGATGCCATTTGGTACTAGCTGTACCGTCTGGATCATGGAGTTTGAATCCACTAATTTTGCTCCAACTTTTTCAAAATCTACTGGTATTCCATTGTCGTTAAGTGTTAAAGCAAGTGATAATGTTGCCATATAACTGTTCTTTAAAGATTGCTCTATATTTTGTTTGACAACGTTAATTATATTCAACATCTCCTGCCTTTCGGCATTCTTAATCATCCTATATTTCTGATTTGCAATAAAGCCTATAATGAGGAATAGAAATAAAAAAACGGATACCCCGGCGATTTTTGGTCGACTAAAAACCGTCGCCAACATATCGAAAGGTTTTTTCTTATGGCTCATACAACTTGCAACAACAACGATTAAAAAATTTTCCCAGTAATAGTATCACTAATGTATGAAAATTCAGCCACATTGCCCGAATGGTATACTTCCTATTTACCTCTGTAAATACCACTTTATTTGTATTCTTAATGCCCTATCCAAACATCTTTATGGGCTTGATCAACTTTTTCTAATACCCGCCAAACACCTATAAAATAAGAGCTAGAACGAGCGTTAGATTTATTTTCCTGGAGAAAACCTAATGTTATACTAATGCTTCGATCTCTTCGACAGAAAGTTTTGTGGTTTTCGCAATGAACTTAATAGTTAAACCCTCTTTTTTAAGCTCGCGGGCAATTTCTAAGAATATCCATAATCCTTTCGTAACTGCCCACGTGAATAGAAAGGTGTGTAATAAATAGACCAACTATCTCTTAAATGCTAATAATATTTGTAATATTACTTTATTAAGAACATTGCTTTTTGAAATGAACCACAACCAATCTCTTCAAGATATTTCTAAAAGTAAACCAGAAAATATTTTCAGGGAATATTATGGGCGTTTGAGTTATTTTGCATTCCAATATGTTAAAAACAATGGTATAGCTGAAGATTTAGTACAGGATGCATTTATGAAATATTGGGATTGTAAAAAAAATATATCTGAGCATCCCAGTGCTATTAAAGATTTCTTATACACAACTGTAAGAAATGCTGCTCTTAATTATTTGAAGAGACAAAAAGTTCAGGAGCGATATTTTTTATTGAGAAATGAAGAGAATTTTGAGAATGAAAAAGTTTTAGAATCAATAATTGAAGCTGAAGTGATGGCACATTTACATCATGCAATAGCTCAGTTGCCCCAAATGTGTAGAAGCGTTTTTTTATTGGCTTATTTTGACGGTCTCAGCAATCCAGAAATCGCAAAGCAATTAAATATCAGTATAAATACCGTAAGAAACCATAAACAATATGGTTTAAAGCTATTACGTTCTCAGCTTAGTGCTGAAACTTTCTTAGCCTTATTACTAGTAATTCACGATAACATAACATAAGAGAAATATATATTCCCATGGTATATAGTCTTTTTTTTCCTTTAAGTTTTCTTAATAGGGAAATAAGCAAAAAATGAATTTAAGCCTCTACGAATTATCCGAATTAGTTTCAAAATATATACAACAGAAATTATCTGATAGTGAAAACTTACTATTGAAAGAATGGCTGGATAAAAGCGACGATAATAAACAATTGTTCGATCGCTTAATTCAGGCAGAAAGCATAAAAAAAAGCTTTGATTATTTTAATTCATTAGATATTGATGCCGGATGGGAAAAAGCGAAAAGAAATAGGAGAATTAAAAGAATAAAATCCTTTATGCCACAGATTGCATATGCTGCAACTATTGCAGGGATTTTATTTTCTTTATTCCTTTTTCTCCCTAAGACTGAAAAAAAACCTGCATTAAAACAAGAAACACATATTACCCTCATTAATGATCTCTTACCAGGTGAAGAAAAAGCCTATTTAAAGCTATCGAATGGCAAGATTATCGACCTTGATAAAAATCCCACCTCCATTACGGAACAAAAAGGTTCCGAAATCATTAGCAAAAGCGGCGAACTTGATTATTCAGATTTAAAAGCAAATGATGATCTCCTTGCATACAATACACTGTTTGTACCTAAGACAGGTACCTATAAGCTCGTTTTATCAGACGGAACAAAAGTCTGGCTAAATTCATTATCTGAACTTAAATACCCTATACAATTTGGAGGTCCCAATAGAAAAGTTCAATTATCAGGTGAGGCTTACTTTGAAGTTTCAGAAGATAAGACAAAGCCATTCATTGTAGAAGTAAACAATAACACCATTGAAGTATTAGGGACGCATTTCAATGTAAACTCATATAGTTCAAATTGGAAAGCAACATTATTAGAAGGAAGCGTAAAAGTAATAAATAAGCGAGGCTCTAAATTGTTGATTCCTGGTCAGGAGGCCAACATTAATGAAAATGAAATTATTGTTAAAAAGGGAAATTTAAAGAAAGTTCTTGCCTGGAGGAACAATGAATTCTATTTCAAGAATGAGTCGATGCACGAGATTTTGGTAGAGATATCAAGGTGGTATGACTTTAAAATTAATGATAAAGGATTAACTGATAACAAGCGATTTTCAGGGGTTATTAGCAAAGATTTGAAATTATCCGAAGTATTAAAAATTCTGAATTTTTTAAGTGGCTATCACTTTCACTTTGATGGAAAAGAACTAATCATAAAAAATAACTAGTATTTCTTAAAGCTTTAAAATTAAAATATGGAAAAATAAAAAAAACGAATGTCAAGAATTTAGCAAACAACCTATTCACAACTAATAACCAACATATGAACCTTTTATATCGCATTATGAAGTTAAATATACTTTTTATGCTGCTTTTAACAATGTCTGCCTACGCAGATAGTAAAGCTCAACATATTACACTCTCTGCAAAAAATGAGAGTCTGGAAGCTGTATTAGCCAAAATCTGTAAACAAACTAATTACAAGCTTATCTATGATGATGAACTGATCTCTAAGTTCCCTAAAATTTCAATACAAGCAAAAAACAAAACAATTGTCGAGGTGTTGAGCCAGGCATTAAACAATACGCCTTTCAGTTTTGAAATTATTTCTGGAACAGTTGCTATAAGTCAAAAAGCCGGGCGTTCAAAATTAAGTGAACCAATTAGGGCGATGCAAAAGCAGTTAAAAGGAAGTGTTGTGGATGAAGGTGGTCTGCCATTACCCGGAGCAACGGTATCTGTTAAAAATAAAACAGGTACAGGTGTGATGACCGATAATAATGGAAACTTTTCAATAATGGTAAATAATAATGACGTGCTCCAGGTATCATTTATTGGTTATGTAACGAAAGAAATAATATTGGACGAAAATTCTGCAAATGTTGTTATTACATTGAAGAGTGCAGATGCCCAGCTTGGAGAGGTAGTGGTAGTGGGCTACGGCACAATGAAAAAACGTGATGTTACTGGCGCCGTTAGTCAAATAAAAGGTGACGATTTAAAAAATATGCCTGTAAGAAATGCGACTGAAGCTTTACAGGGTAAAACTCCAGGAGTAATGGTAACTTCAACTGGAGGGAGTCCAGGCGCTGCTCCTTCTGTAAGGATAAGGGGAATTGGAACAGTTAACAACAATAATCCATTGTATGTAGTTGATGGCTTGCCTCAATCTGATATCGGCTGGTTAAATCCGAATGATATTCAATCCATAGAAGTTTTAAAAGATGCTTCTGCATCAGCCATTTATGGTACGAGAGCTGCAAATGGAGTTGTTATGGTTACTACAAAGCGTGGTAAGCAAGCAGGAGATGTTTTACAAAGCACTATTTCACTTGATTCTTATTATGGCTTTCAGAATCCTATTAAGACTTATGAAATGATGAATGCCTCGGAATTCATGGATTATAAGAACCTGGCTAATACCAATGCTGGCTTACCTGCTTATTTTTCTGATTCGCAAAAATCAGAGGTATTGGGTTTCTTGAAAACTAATTTTGGAAGTGATGAAGGAACCAATTGGTGGAAAGAAATCAATTTAAAAAATGCGCCTGTTCAAAATCATAACCTAACGATTTCAGGAGGGATGAAAGATTTGGCTTATAACTCAAGTGTTGGTTATATGGATCAAAAAGGTATAATAGATGGTTCTGATTATAATCGGTTGACCTGGCGTACAAACTTTGATCACAATGTAAAAAAGTGGTTTAAACTTTCTGGAGACTTTGGAATAATTCATGAAGGCAGACGAAATGTTCAGGAAAGTAGCCCTGGCTTTAATACTGCTTTTATCGCATTTGTAGCCGACCCTATATCTCCCGTATATCGTACCGGATTGAAAAACATTCCTGCATTTTTAGAGAATTCATTTTTCCTGGATCAGATTGATCAAAACAACCCCTACTCATTTTACAGCCCGATCTTAATGACCAATAAAGAGAACCCTGTTTCTCAGGTAAACATTTATAAAGATAATTCCTGGAAAGGCATTCAATTAAAAGGAGGCTTAGCAGCAAATATTAAGATCACAGATTTTTTAAAATATAGAGGAAGCTTTGGCCTGGATTTGAGTCGGGGAAATTCCAATGGCTTTACTCCAAAATATCGGTTAGATAATGATCAATATGCTACAGATGCAACGGTAAGTAAACTGCTTACTCAAAACGATTATTGGGTATTTGAGAACACATTAACCTTTGAGAAAAGGTTTGGTGACCATAATTTAAGCGCTATGATTGGAACCTCTGCTGAGGAGACTAAATACGAACAGACAGGTGCTTCAAAACAAGGCCTGGTTACAAATGATGAAAGCCAACGTATAATTGATGCAGGTACAATAAATCCAGGCGCTTCAGGATATAAATCAGAAAGTGCATTGGCTTCATATTTTAGCAGGGTATTTTATTCTTATAAAGATAGATACCTTTTTACTGCTAATTTTAGAAGAGATGGTTCTTCAAACTTTGGCAACGGCCAAAAATGGGGTAATTTCCCATCTTTCTCTGCCGGATGGTTATTTTCGGAAGAAGATTTTCTCAAAAATTCGACATGGCTATCTAAAGGTAAGTTGAGAGCAAGCTGGGGCCAGATTGGTAATCAGGCAATCGGCGGCGGTGCTTACAGAAACACCTATTCAGGAAACTTAGGATATTACTTATTTGGTGATTACACCCCTTACTTAAGAGGTGGAAGTAATTATATGGGTAATTCAAATGTTCGTTGGGAAACAACAGAACAAACAGATATTGGACTTGAATTATCTTTATTTGATGGAAAAATTGATATAGTAGCCGATTGGTTCAAAAAAACAACCAATGGAATGTTATTAAATGTACCATTACCTAATTATTTAGGGTTTCCTAATTATCCATGGTCGAACGCTGGAATTGTTGAGAATAAAGGTCTTGAGTTAGAAGTTGCTTACAATAATAATAAAGGGGAATTTAAATACTCTATAGCTGGTAACATATCTACATTTAAAAATAAAGTACTCAGTTTAGGTGGTGGTGAACCTATTTTAGGTGGAGGTTGGATAAATTATACGACTACTAAAACTGAAGAAGGAATGCCAATTGGTTATTTCTATGGCTTAAAAACAAATGGTATTTTTCAGAACCAGGCAGAAGTAGATAATTATTTCCAGGAAGGAGCAAGACCGGGAGATTTGAGGTTTGTGGATGTAAATGGAGATAAAAAAATTAATAATCAGGATAGAACAAAAATTGGAGATCCATTTCCAGATTTCTCATATGGCTTGAACTTTAATTCTTCATTTAAGAACTTCGATTTCCTTGTGTCCATCCAGGGTACTGTTGGAAATGATATTATGAATATCAAGAAAATTGACATGAACTCTGGAGTGGGATGGTACAATGCTCCTAAAGACTTAATGGAGAAGGCTTGGTCTCCGACAAACCCTAGTAATGATCAGTTTGCAATCAATGCAACTAATACTAATAATCTTCAAATATCTGATTGGTTAGTTGAAGATGGCAGTTATTTGCGGTTAAAAAACATTCAGGTGGGATACTCTTTGCCATCTCCGGTCTTAATGAAAGCGGGAATTAAAAAAGTTAGACTATGGGTAGGTGCATATAATTTGCTTACGATCACTAAATATTCGGGTCTGGACCCTGAAATAGGAAGTACATCACCTTTAAGTAGTGGTGTAGATCAGGGATATTATCCAGTGGCAAAATCTTATATGTTAGGTATTAACGCGACTTTTTAAACGATTAAAGATATTAAGATGAAGAATTATAAATATTTATTACCGGTAAGCATTCTAATCGTTTCATTGAGTGCATGTAGCAAATCTTTTCTTGAGAGAGAGCCAAAAGGTAGTTTAAGTGAAACTGAATATTTTCAGACAGATAATGCGGCCATGAAGCTAGTTACAGACTGCTATGGTCCAATGTTAGATGGATGGGGGTATACTATAAATAAAGTGGCTTTAGGTGATGAATCTGTTGATAATGCAGATGGAGGAGGTTCGGATCCTGGAGATAGACCTCAAACAATTGAAGTGGGTAGAGGGCGTCCATTGGCTTCAAACCCCTTATTACAGGAGATGTGGAACAACCGTTATTTAGGAATTGGGAAGTGTAATTTGGCAATTGAAAACATCGAAAATAATTGGGCAAATTTAATTGCAGCGGGTAAGCCTGTTTCTGAGGAATCAAAAACAAGATATATTGCTGAGCTCAAGTTTTTAAGAGCCTGGTATTACTTTGATTTGATCTGGGTGTTTAAGGAGGTTCCTTTAATAATAAAGACTCAGAAACCTGATATTCGCTTACCAAAAAATACAATTGAAGAATTAAGAGCACAAATTTATAAAGATCTCGACGAAGCTATTAATGTGGCTTCTTTTCCGAAGAGTTCTGCACTTCCAAGAGAAGAAAAAGGGAGAGCTAATAAGGATGCTGCTTATGCGTTAAAAGCCAGGGCCGCTATGTTTTTCGCAGGAATGATGGAAAACTCAAAAATGATGGGTACGGCACTTGAAGAATATCAAATTGCAAAAGCTTCTGCCGAACAGGTGGTTAAAAACGGAGGCTTAACGTTGTTACCTGATTTTCAAGACCTTTATAGAGGTGATTATAAAACCGGACCATATTCTGGAGAATCAATTTTTTCTGTATTGAGATCTTATTTGCCAGCAATCGGTTTTGGTGGTGATGCTTTTGCGATCATGAATGTTGGTAGAAATAATGTTGGTGGATATGGTGGAAATACACCTACAAGAGATTTGGCTAATGAATTCGAAGTACAAGATCCAAGAAAAATGTTCACAATCATCAGCGATGGTGATATTTTTCTAACATCATCAGGAGGACAGGAAATACATAATTATCGTGGTTATTACAATGATTATAATTTGCAGCATAGCAGAAAAGCATTTGTTCCTCAACAATACAGAATTCAAAATGATCTACTAAGAAGCAACTGGGGACCATATTGGATACGTTATTCAGAAGTTTTATTGGTGTATGCTGAAGCATTGTTAAAAACAAACTCTAGTACCACTGATGTAGTACAATATATTAATGAAGTAAGGAGAAGAGCTTTTGTAACGACTTCAAAAGTAGACCAACCCGCAGTACTTAGAAAGTTTGGAGCAGGTCTTGGTGTTATTAGTGATGCAGAATTTACTTTGAATTATGCGGTGAAGCCCTCGGATGATCTTTTGAAAGCTATAAAACATGAGAGAAGAGTAGAGTTAGCCTTGGAAGGATTTCGGTTATATGACTTAGTAAGGTGGAATGAATACAGTTCTACTATGAAAGCCTTTTATACGAAGTATGGCTTCGCAGATAAAGGAATTAATGCTGGTGATAATAGTTGGCCATTCCCAATTCCGCAATCAGAGATAGACCGCTCAAATGGAGTGTTGGTTCAAAATTCAAATTATTAAATAGCAGTCAAATCATAACAAGAGGGCTATAATTAAGTTTAAAGCCCTCTTGTTATTAACTGTTTATTCAAGCCTATTTACTGTTCCATTAAATCCTGTTACACTGCTGGGTAAGCTTTCTATGAGAATTTGACTGTGATCACTCGCAATATATCCTTGAATATCCGCTTCCTTGATACTCGATTTTCGACCTATTTCGATAACTGCATAAGATTTGTATGCTGGTCCATTATGACCAATCAAACTACGTGGCCCCCCTCCCAAACAACCCGAATGCAAGAGTCTTACTTGTTGCTTTGAGGCTGGGTAATAAACATGTTGATGTCCTGATATATACATATCTACCCCAAGGGATTTTAAGAAAGAAAGTGTCTTATCGGACTCTTCCAAGACTTCTCCAGCTTTGTTTTTAGCTTGCACAATTGCATACAAGGGAAGATGGCCTAATACAATCTGTCCGCGTGTTTTCCGAGCTACCGAAGATAAAAGTTGACCCTGCATCCAGGTTTTCACCTTTTCGGGTATAACAGCAGAGGAAGCATCCCAACTTATAAAGAATATGTTGTTTTTTATATACGAAAAGTAATATGGGAAATGACGATCATCGACAAAGGTAAGGTTAACCTTTTCTTTGTTTTGCGACCAAAATTTAGAAGCAGCATTACGATCATTGATATAATTAGGTGAAGCGTCGTGGTTACCCATGGTAAATCCAAATGGTACGCCCCGTTTTTGAAGAGGATTTAATACAGTCGATTGAAAGCCATTCCACATGTTTTCCAATTGCTGGACAGAGAGAGAGGCTTTTTGCCCAGCTACCATATCACCAGCACACAACACAATATCGGGCTTAATGGTTTCAACTTTCTTGATTATATCATGCACCTCATCACTATAAGTTACAGAACCATAGCTATCGTTCAGATCAGAAATCAATAATATCTTAAGTGCTTTATTGCGGTGTTCTTTCTTGAGCTGATGTCTGGAATTCGAGTAGTTGGATTTCTCTTTAGACCCGATTACGTTCGTACCTTCAAACTTCTCTTGTGCATAACAGTTCTTTAGCGACAAAACTGTAAGAAATAATAAAAACAGGCTATTCTTTAAAAGCATCATATATTTGGCTTTATTAAGATAATATATTGAAATTTATATCAAGCTAATTCCATGCCTCTCTTATAAACCTTAACCAGTTCCCATGAAATATATTTTTAATATCGGCAGGTGTATATCCTCGTTTAGTCAAGATATCCGTTAATGACTGCAGATCTGCAATAGTTTCCAAATCGTAAGGAGATTGCTCTTTACCATACCCTCCATCGAGGTCACTTCCGATGGCAATATGATGGCTATTTCCTGCAATTTGACATATATGATCGTAATGGTCTACCAATTTCTCTATATCTACATTTAGCGACTTAGCATCAGAAACGCCTCTTTCCCAATTATTGGTTAACATCCAGGCGTCAAGAACCCCACCTATAACTGCACCCCTGTTAATAAGCTCCTTAATCTGATCGTCGGTAAGTTGTCGCTGGTGGTTAACTAAAGCACGACAATTATGATGGCTCGCCCATATTGGCCCTTTGTAAAGGTCCATAACCTGCCAAAAGCCCATATCTGTTAAATGCGTTACATCAAGTATCATGTTTAAATGATCCATTTCCTTGATCAGGTCTAATCCCATTGAGGTTAATGGCCCCTCCATCCCTGTTCCGGGTGCATATCTGCCTGCGCCATAGTGTGCCGGACCAACAATTCTTAGACCATTCGCATAAGCCTTTTCTAAATAGGATACATTTATGAGAGAATCAGCTCCCTCTAGGCTCAATATGTAGCCTATGGGTTTATCTTCCTTTTTAATCGTCTCATCTTCCCAAAGCTTCACCTGTTTCTCCAGATGATCCAGTGAAGTGATTTGAACCATCTCCCCCACTTCTTCCATTGCCCTATACCAGGCCAATTGTCCTTGTGTTTGTGCCCAGGCCTGCTCTGGAGAATGCCAACCCGGCAAATTACTACCTTGTTCCACATACCTTGCGATTTGAGTAGCCACAACGATCCCAATATTACCTTTTCTTAATTCAGGGAAGGAGACAACGCCTTTAGCACGATCTAATTTATCTGTTAAACCTAATTCACGATCACGAATGTCTAAGACTGGTTTCCGCAAATCACGGTTCCATTCTAAAGCATTCATGGCAAGGTCAAGGTGGGCATCTATGATGAGCATAAGGTTATTTTTTTAATGATTGTTCTTTATTTTTTTCTGCAAGTTTCTTCTCAACAACATCGGCAGGGTATTTTAAGGCAAGTTCTCTGATCTCATAGCTAAAAGCGGAAAATGTTTCTTCCCATTCCTTAGATTCTTCAGGGGTATAATCATAAAATCCCTTTCCATTGGAAACACCTCTTCCTCCGGCTGCAACAATATCGTTAATCAGTGCAGGAACTTCGGTGCTATTATTTAAAGTTGGCAACAAATCTTTCATTACGGCTTGATAAGCTTGTACGCCTGTCAAATCCATCCAACGAAAAACACCTACTAAAGTCATCCAGTACCCCGGATTATTTCGACAAGCACGGTCAACGTCTTCAACAGTTGCATAACCATTTTCTACCAGTGAAAAGGCTTCTCTATACATCGCATACATCAGCCTATTGGTAATAAAACCTCTAATATCCTTACGTACCAAGGTAGGTTCTTTGCCCCAGTTATGTGCCAGTTCATATAAATATTCACCTCTGGAAACATCGCTTAAATCACCACATATAATTTCCAGAAAGCGGGTGGTATGAGAAGGCTCTGCCCAATGTAAACCAAAAAAACGTTCCGGATGTTGAGTTAGCTTTTGCAATGTACTGATAGGGATTGCCGAAGTATTGCTAGCCAACAAGGCAGTCTTATCTATTACAGATTCAATCCTTTCGTAAACTGTTTTCTTGATTTCCAGATTTTCGATTGTACATTCTATAACAAGTTTACAAGCGATCAGCTTATCATAATCTTCTGTAATAGTAAGATTTTGCAGTAATAAATCAGGGTCAAGATCAATCAGCCCCTGTTCTTTAGATTTCCGGAGATGTTCATTTATTTGTCGACCAGCATTTTTAAGATCACTGGAAAGTGGAGCTAAGGCTATGACCGGATGACCGGCCATTAAAAGGCAAGCAGTAATACTACAGCCCATCAAACCTAGTCCAACAACGGCAACGGGAAAATCATTTGTATTCATTAGTATATTTTATTTAATAAGTAGCTCTGCCACCCGACAGATCAAAAGTAAAACCGGTAGTGAAACTATTGGCTTCAGAGACAATAAAAGTCGCCAGAGCGGTTGCTTCTTCTAAAGTTCCGCAGCGTTTCATAGGAATTTTATCTGTCATGTATTTAACCTGCTGTTCAGGCATTGCATCTACCAATGCTGTTCGAATGACTGCAGGTGCCAGTGCATTTACAACGACACCTGTTTCTGCATATTCCTTGCCTTGAACTTTTGTCATACCAATAACAGCAGCTTTAGATGAAGAATAAGCAAGCATTCCGGCATTGCCCTCTTTACCGGCTATTGAAGCAATATTTAACACCCGTCCGTAATTTTTTTCCAGCATATATGGAATAACATATTTAGAAGTAAACCATGCACCCATAAAATTAACACCAAAAACAGAAAGAAGATTCTCTGTATCTACCTCATGACTTTTTAAAGCTGTTTGACCAGTAATCCCTGCACTATTGATCAAAATATCAATTCTACCAAAATGCTTTATAACCTGTTCAACACTCTCCTTAACATTACCTTCATTAGAAATATCAAGATGGTATATTTCAACTTCATTATTAAAGAACTGCATTTTAATCTCTGCAAGTTTCTCTCTGTTTAAATCAAATAAAGCTAGTTTAACACCTAGTGCAAAAAGAGTTTTAGACATGGCTAATCCCAAACCTGAACATGCTCCGGTCACTATTGCTACCTGCCCCTTAAAAGAATCATTACTTTGTTTCATCATTATATATCTGGTTTTATAACAATTATGAACCTATCATAACCATATTTATTGCGGATTACAAGTCGGCCTCTCAAGCTCGTGTACGTACCCGTTAATATTCATAAATATATAAATATTATTTATTGCATAGCATTATTTCTTTTTCGGGTTTCATAACTCCGTTATTATTCCGGCAGTTTTACAATAACATCAATTTCTACTTTTATTCCTTTTCCCAATACCGATTGCACTGTGGTTCTGGCGGGTTTAATTCCTGTAAAATACTGGCTATACACTTCATTATAGCGGTCAAACTCATTTATATCTGCCAGATGTACTGTACTTTTCACTACATCATCCATCGTACCACCTGCGGCTTCAACAATCGCTTTAATGTTATTTAGCGTTAAAACAGTCTCTTCTTCAATAGTACCGAGTACGAATTTTGAAGTTTTAAAGTCGACCGCTGCCTGTCCGCTAACAAATAAGAAACCATTGATAACTACTCCATCAGAATAGGCTCCGGTTACAAAATCGAGGTTACGATCGGGGTGTTTAATTTGTATTTTTTTCATTAGTATATAATATGATTTTTTAATGGTTACGAAGCTTGTAAAGATTACAGGTTTCATGTTTTTTTTAAACAATAATACGATTCCTTTAGGCAAATAAAATTTTTCGTAAAAAAAACTATTCTATTTACCAGGGAGAGCCATATCCGTTCCAAAGAATTCGTCGGGGTTAAGGTGTATATTTTTGATTAGTTTATTTACAATGATAGTATCATTTGTTATTATATTTCTTAACATTGGTATCATAAACACTATGAGCAACTATTGATATCAGATATGAAAAGAAGAAGTTTTTTAAGTTTAATGACAGCGGCAACGGCTTTAACTGCGACCAATAGTCAAACGCTATTCGCTCAAATCAATAAATACAAAAAGATCAAACCCATTACAGGGACATGGTTTGAGTTCCAACATCATAGTGAAATAGAGGGCAAATATTGGAATAATACGCTACAAGGCTTTACTGCAAATGACTGGGAGATTAAGATTAAAGAGATTGCTTCAAGTGGTATAAAATATCTGGTACTTTTAGATGTTGCTATATATGGAAAAAGCTTCTATCCGTCCAAATTATTGCCCCAACATGCTCTAGGCTGCGTAGACCCTTTGGAAGCCGCGCTTACTGCGGCAAACAAATATGGTCTCAAGTTTTTTATTAGCAATGGTTTTTTTGGCGACTGGAGAAATCCCGCGCTATTAATGAAAGATCAAAAAATACATGAGCTTCGGGTAAAAGGCATGGAAGAATTAACGGAAAAATATAGCCATCATAAAAGTTTTTACGGCTGGTATTATCCTAATGAAACAGGCATCAATGGCCATTATGATGATTTTTTCATCAACTATGTAAATGCCTGTACCAAAGAAGCGAACCGCCTGACGCCGAATGCAAAAAACCTTATTGCACCATACGGCACCAAAGACATAAAATTTGATGATAAATATTTATCGCAACTCGATGCACTGGACATTGACTTTATCGCTTATCAGGATGAAGTTGGTGTGCAAAAGACAACGGCAGATCAAACAGCCGGGTTCTATCAAAAATTAAACAAGTTCCATAAAAAGTCAGGTAAAAGCAAACTCTGGGCAGATGTAGAAATTTTTGAATTTGAAAGTAAAGTCTATAATTCACCATTATTGCCTGCGCCAGCAGAAAGGGTAATCCCGCAATTAGAAGCAGTTTCAGAATATGTAGATAAAATCTTCATTTATCAATATACAGGAATGCTTAATAAGCCCGGCACAACCTTATTTACAGGGTTTGACAATGGAAAAAATCTGTACCAATCATTGGTAAAAGAAGGATGGTTAAAAGGATAGGCTATTTCTGTAATTCTGTTTCGACCTGAATTGATTTTGGAAATAATATGTTATTTTCCAGGTGTACGTGTTTATGCAAGTCATTCTCATATTCATCTAATTTTTTAAAGAGTATAGTGTAGGAGTTGCAGGCGTCGGCTGGTAAAGTGAAATTATCGGTAATCAGTCTAATAGTTTCTAGTGCTTCGCCAGCTTCTTCATGTTCTGCTTCCATCATTCTAATTGGATTGGACACCTTTCCAAATGCACTAGCAGGCACTGAGCCTCCATTACGCTGAACAGTAGACAATTCTTTTATGAAAGGAAAAAGCATTTTCTCTTCTTTATTCATATGTGAGGTCAGATCCAAAGCTACCTGAGTAAAAATCTGTGCCACTTTGATGAGTTCGGGGTGTTGGTTGCCATGTACTCTGGCTACTTTATTGGCCAGTTCCATGATAAACTGAGTATTTTCTTTTACGTATTGGTGATGGGTATTGATGATATAATCGGTTAAAAAACCTATTTCCCATTTTTGATAATCATTTTCGCTTGTTGTTGTTTCTCCGGCGACTTGTTCTAGTGCTTTCTTCACTGCCATCTCATCAATTCCTTTACTTTCACAAACTTCCTTAATAGTCTTTTTTCCTCCGCAACAGAAGTCAATGCCGAAGCTTTTAAACACTTGTGCTTTTCTATAATCTCTGGTTACAATTTCGCCTATAGTTTCTTCAGTCGTATTAATTAAATTATCCATTGTTGATTCTTTTAATGATAATTGATTTTGTTAATTAATATCAAAGTTATGGGCCAATAAGTATCTTTCTTATGACTACGATCATAAAGAACAGGAATTATTAGGGAGACCTTTACCTACCGCTTATCTGAAAACTTTTCTGTCGATAATTGTCAATTCACCTTTCTTCTCCAATGCTTTTATAGCACGGATTACGGTTTCAACTCTTAACCCGGTCAGGTCGGCTATTTGCTGTCTGGTAATTTCGACTTTATACTTATTACTTATTGGTGTTTTACTGATTTTGGTTTTAAAATAATCTATCAGCTTTAAAACCCGATGCTCTGGTTCTTGGGAAGAGATCTCTGATGCCATGATCGATTTATAATACAGTCTGCGAGCTAGATTGGTAGTCATACGGAGGTGAATTTCCGGATTAGCCATTAACAGGCCCATGAACTTCTCTCTTGGTAACAGGTATATTTTTGAGGATATAATGGCTATTGCATTTGCAGGATAGGTGTCTTTAAGAAAAAGAGGAGGTTCACCAAAGCTTTCCCCTGTTGTGAAAAATCCTTGAACAAATTCCTTTCCTTCATCGTTGAAGTTGTTCATTTTCACTTCTCCAGTCAGGATTTGAAAGTAATACCGTGGTGTATCACCTTGATTAAATAAGGTTTCAGCTTTGTCAAAACTGGCAAGCTTAGCTCCAAACTGAATCAATAGATTTTCTTCAATCATAGCTGTTAAGGTACTGAGATTTTTAGGAATATCCAGTCGGATTTAATTACAACAGCTTGAACTCGCTTAAAAAGTAAAATTAAATACAATTGAAAAACGAGCAATAAGCCATATATAGATATATATTTTATTTCAAACAATACAAAACTTAAAAAATAAATTATAAAGTTTGGATTATAAATAAAATAAATACTAATTTTATGTAAAGTTTATAACCAAACATGTCGGCCGTCTTAAAAAAAAACGAATTACTTCGTAAAGAAATCTTGAAGCAGCTGTATTTCAATGCACCGCTTTCATTAAGCAGTTTGGGCAAACTGACCCAAAAAAGTGTCCCTATGATATCGGCTGTAATTTCCGATTTGGTTACTGAGGGTTTCGTTATCAATGATGGTCTGGCCCCTTCAAGTGGCGGCAGAAGGCCTTTAATGTTTTTACTTAATCCAGAAAAGAAAAGATACATCATAGCAGTAGCTGTAGATCAAGCGGTTACACGAATGACCATTTATCAATTCAACCAAAAAAGCTCTTCTATTATTGAATCTATTGACCTGGAAGTATTAACCGATAAGGATGCCCTTGCTAAACTTATTGCCTTTATTAAAAAGACCATTGCAAGCTCTGGTTTATCAAACCAGGAAATTCTTGGTGTAGGCATAGGTATGCCGGGTTTTGTGGATGTTGAAACTGGAGTAAACCACTCTCTTTTTTTAACAAACAAAGGCACCAATCTCCGTAGTCATTTAGCTAAGCAACTGTCTTTGCCTGTATTTATAGATAATGACTCTTGTTTAATTGCACTAGCAGAGTTAAAGCTTGGTAAAGCAAAAAGCACAATGGATGCCATGGTGATTAATATTGGCTGGGGTACTGGTCTGGGTATGATTGTTAATGGCCAAATATTTAGGGGCCATAGCGGCTTTGCCGGTGAGTTCAGCCACATCCCTTTATCATCTAGCAACAATCTATGTTCCTGCGGCAAGAGGGGTTGTCTCGAAGTAGAAACCTCTTTATTAGTTATGACTTCAAAAGCAATTGCTGCAGTAAATTCGGGTTCTGAATCAAGCTTACGACGGCTATTTGAAGATGAAAGCAAACACCCAAGTGATCATTTTTTAGAAGCTGCACGCGCAGGAGATCCACTTGCTATCTCTATTTTATCGGAATCCGCCTTTTATCTGGGTAAAGGTATTGCAACACTAATTCACATTATAAATCCTGAAAAAATTATCCTCAGCGGAAGAGGGGCTATTGCTGGAAAAATGTTTTTACCAGCAATACAACAAGCTATTAATGAATTCTGTATACCAAGAATAGCAGATGCTACAACCATAGAGATATCGGAAATAGCGGATGAAGCCGATTTGTTAGGAGCAGCGAATCTGGTTATTGAATATAGCGTACTCCATTAGAATCATTAGCCATTAAATATAATTATTAACTAAAACTAAAAATTGGAACCATGACAACAAAATTACTAAAACTAACCCTGTCATTTCTGGCAGTGTTATTCTGGAGCGCCGGACTGTACGCCCAGACTAGCCGTACCATAAAAGGTACTGTAAAAGATGAAAGTGGGACACCAATGCCCGCTGTTAGTGTTACTGTAAAAGAGACTAAAAAAGCTGTGAGTACAAATGCAACCGGACAGTTTACGATTGAAGCTAGCGAAGGTAATGCACTACAATTTAGATACATTGGGTATTTAACCAAGGAAATTATTGTTGGCTCGTCTAGTACCATTGACGTTAAAATGTCACCAAGTGACAATGAACTTGCAGAAGTAAGTGTTGTGGCTTTGGGTATCCAGAAGGATAACAAAAAATTGGGTTATGCAGTAACTACAGTTAAAGGCGAGGAATTAACCCGCACCAATACGGTAAACCCCATTGCGGCTTTACAAGGTAAAGTTGCCGGTGTAAACATTAACGTAATGTCATCATCAGGTGTTCAAACCTCACCTAGTATCCAAATCAGGGGTTCGAAAGTATTGGGTAATCAGCCTGGCCAGGCAAACAACCAGCCAATATTTGTTGTTGACGGAAACGTTTTACAAAACAACTTAATGAATGCTGATGATGTTGATGGAGGTTCTCAACTAAAGAACTTAAATCCTGATGACTATGAATCCATCACCGTTTTAAAAGGAGCTGCAGCGACTTCACTTTACGGATCAAGAGGCTTAAATGGAGCAGTAGTAATTACTACCAAAAAAGGAAAAGCTGGCCAAGGATTAGGTATTGAATTTAATACGACATACCAAACCCAGGATATTTACAAAAGCCCTATGGCTATGCAAAATATTTATGGACAGGGAAGTTTCAGCTCTAGAGAAGGAAACTTTGCACCTGACGGAAGTCAAGTAGCTACAGGCTATAGCTGGGGTCCTAAAATGGATGGCAGCTTACACCCTGCCCCATATGATGCCACTAAAATGGTTCCTTTTTCGCCGCAACCTGATGCTTGGATGATCTTTTATCAAAATGGAAATTACGTAAATAACAACATTGCATTAAGTGGAGCTGGCGAAAAATTCAATTACAGACTGTCTTACTCTAACAACTCTAGTAAAGGGATGTTACGTAATAATGGATTAAAACGTAATTCAGTTGATCTTAAAGTTGGAGCTGAATTAAATAAAGTATTTTCAACAGAGTTAGGCATATCCTATGCAAATACAAATGCTAAGAACTTTTACGGACAGGGTCGCTACTATCATAGTGGTGGACAGAACTTAGGTTTTAACACTTATTATTTACCAAGAAATATTGACTTTAACGACTGGTATGCCAATTATCGTAATGCTGACAATTCTACTAAAAGTCCAGGAAATTCTGGCTTAGACAGGATTGTTAGTGCTTTTGCACGTTTCGATAAAAATAATTACGATAAACAGGAGAATTCTCTATTAGGTTACACGCAAATAAAAGCTCAGGTAAACCCCTGGCTAGACTTTTCGGGAAAACTGAATGTGAATTTTTACAAAATAAACTATGAGGAAAAAAATTATGGAAATGACAAGAATAACAAGGGTGGATATTATGGAGTAGGTGGTAGTTATACTACCGATTACAACTTGTTATTTATGGGGCATGCCACTAAAAAAATTAATGAAGATTTAAACCTAGACTTCCGTATTATTAATGAAATTTATGGAAATAGATTGGGTGAGAGTTATAGTGCAAACACCAATGGAGGTTTAACAGTACCTAATCAGTTTTTTTTGGGTAACTCTTTGAATAGCATCCAAAATAACATTAAGTATAGCAACGGAGATTATAAAGGTCCGCAATACCCATCAATGCGTACCATTGGTTTGGGAGGAATACTAAACTTAAATTATAAGAATTATCTGAACTTAGAAATTACCGGACGTAACGACTGGCTTTCTACATTGCTTTATCCAGCTAGAATAAATGGTGCAGATAACTATTCTGTATTTTATCCATCTGTAAACCTTTCATACTCTATTTATGATCACTTAGCTGGTAAAACTCCTTCATGGTTATCTTCTGCACGCTTAAGAGCATCATTGGCTTATGTTGGTAACGCGGGGGTTGCAGGTCCTTACACTACTGGCCAGGGATATTTACCAGATCCAATAATCAACCAAGATGGAGGCTCAATTGGTAGTGCGACCCAATATCAAGCTAATATTAAACCTAATTTAAATTTAAAACCTCAACGACAAAGATCATGGGAGTTTGGAACCAACTTCGGCATATTTAATGAGTTGATAAACGTTGATTTTGCATGGTATAAAACCAACACCATCAATCAGCTTTTAACACTCCCTTGGGTGATGGAAACCGGCTTTGATAAACAATTTTTAAATGCTGGTAATATCCAAAATAAAGGTTACGAATTATTGGTAAATGTTACGCCAATCAAATCAAAAGACTGGGGATTGGATTTTGCAGTGAACATTGCTCATAATAAAAGTAAAATTATAGAGTTTGGCCATGGCATAAAAGAATGGGAATTGAGTGGTGGATATGATGGAGCCAACGTTTGGGCTTATGAAGGAGGAGATTTTGGTGTATTAACGGCTGATCCATCATCAACGGTTAAAATTGATCCAGGTACTGGATGGCCTTTAGTTTATGTTAGTGATAGAGCAGTGAACACAGCTCCAGCAACAAAGTTTAACGTTCAAACTTATGACTATGAAGTTAATGAGGCAACCTCTGAACAAAAAAGAATAGCCCTTGGTAAAGTTGAACCAAATCTTGTAGGCGGTATCAATGCAAGCTTACGTTACAAAAGATTTAATTTATTTGCTCAGTTAGACGGACGTTTCGGTGGTGATGTTTATTCACAAGCTTATAGCTATGGAATGAGTCAGGGAACGCTTGAAGCATCCTTATACGGTCGTGACCAAGAACATGGTGGTGTAGCTAGAACAGACTCATACAATGGACAAACACGCTATGATGGCGTAATACCCAATGTAGTTTTCACTGCAGGAGAAACAAGTCCATTAAAACCAGGAACATCTATAGCAGGTATGACCTTCCGTCAGGCTTATGATCAAGGTTTAGTAGAACCATGGAAAGCATCTTATTACCATGCTTATACTAACAACTGGGGCACAAACTTAAACACTGGAGGTTCAGTTAGTGAAAACTCATGGATCATGTTACGCGAAATTACATTAGGATATAACCTACCATCTGAATTATTAAGTAAAATAAAAATAAACAATGCTAGATTAAGTTTTACTGCAAGAAATATAGGATATCTGTACAGAACACTTAGTGCCGGGCAAAACCCTGAGTCATTGCAAAGTAATGACCCTTTCAGACCATATATAACCGGTGGGGTTCCATTCTATAGAAACTATTCAGTTTCCTTAAACGTGAGGTTCTAATTTTTAATACGAAAGACAATGAAAAAGATAAATAAAGGCTTATTGTTACTAGTCGCTGCTGCGATGTTCGGACAATCATGCAAAAAAGATTTAGTTGAAATAAACACCAACCCCTATTTGCTCGATGATGCAAGTCCTGAATATTTATTTGCAGGGGCAACTAAAAACGTCAATTTGACCGGAAGAGGACAGGCCATGCAGAAATACAATAGAAGCATGACCTATATGCAATACGTTACTCCAGATGTATCTACACCGGACGGTTTAGCCGGCAACTATTGGAATGACTCGAAGACCACAGGTCCGAACCCTGGTTTTAATTTCTACAATGATTATTTCACAGGAATAGGCAGAGATATGCATCGTTTGATTGCAAAGATTGATGGCTTACCGGCAGAACAAAAAACATCTTTCCAATCGCTCAAAGCAATGGCAATAATTGTTGATACTTACCATGCATGGAGAGTTGCTGATGTCTTTGGAGCACTTCCATATACGCAGGCATTTCAAAGTGATGCATATCTATTACCTGAATATGATTACGATTACACGCTTTATAAAACCTTTGACAACCAATTAAAGGAGGCTGCAACTTTATTAAAGAACAATACAGTAGGTCAGGCTGACATAAAATCACAAGACTTCTTCTATGAGGGTAATTATGCAAAATGGCAAGCGCTAGCCAATACTTTAAGGATCAAAATTGCCCAAAGATATCAAAAGCGTGATGCGGCCCAACTCAATAGTGTTTTGGCTGATATCTCCACTAATTTTTCGGGCAAAATCATATCTTCTGTTGCAGAAACCTTTGGATATAAACACACACAGGACTGGAACAACAACGTAGATGACATCAATAATTTACTAATGAATTTCAATGCCGGTTATGCTTTTGTAGAGTTCCTAAAATCGACCAATGATCCAAGGATTAAATTTATGGTTCGCGAAAACGATATGGGCACTAATTATAAAGGCTATGTAAATGTTCAAGAAAATGGTACTGCAGCATCAAAAGCAATACTAGATCAACCGGCAAATAAAATACGCTATTATGGTAAACATGCATTTCCTGCCTCTGTTGAAGGTGGCTTTGATGCTACCGCCGGTGTAAAAGATATCAGTTTTGCTCTTAACGGTTCTAAAACACAGGTTTTAGGTATCCTTTCTGCTATCCAAACTCGCTTATTCTTAAAAAATGGGGGTTTTGGAGGTTTTGATGCCAGATCAGCTCAAAGTCGTATGCACGATGATGAAACGTTTAAAGACGGGAATAGTATTAAAATGAGAACTTTATACGTAAGTTATGCCGAAACCTGCTTTATGATGGCTGAGATAGCTGAAAAAGGCGGTAATGGTTTAGGCAAAACCGCATCGCAATGGTACACTGATGGTGTAAACGCATCTTTCGATGAATATAAAGCCATGGCAATTAATTCAAACGTTCCTAATGCAATAGATATAAACATAGGAACGTTTACTTCTACTCTCCCTTATAACGGTTTACCTAGCATATATTCGCAAGCATGGGTTAATTTCCTACTTCAACCGGATGAAGCCTGGGCCATGTGGAAACGTACTGGTTATCCTCAATTTGAAAATGTAAGAGCAGGGGTGCCAAATAAAATTGGCGATGGATCTGGTATTGCTTATCTGGAAAACTTATGGGATGGCTCAAGAAATCTATTGATTCCTAGAAGGAGCGCTTTACAATTGAGTACAGGATCCAACCCGAACTCTGACAATTATTATAAAGCTATACAGGCCATGATATCAAAAGATGCAGCTTATGGTAAAGACGCAGTTGATACCAAAGGCCGTATCTGGTGGGATATGCAGTAAGAATATCCAAAGTTTATATTAACGTGTAACTTTACAAAGACCGCCTCATTTTCTATGGGGCGGTCTTTTATACTTAGCTTAGATTATGAAAAAATACCTCCTATTTAGTTACGTACTTCTCCTTTACACACTACCTCTATTTGCACAAAAAAACACCAAAGCCACAGAGGCTGTAATTACATATGCTTTCCGCAGCAATGGTAAAGATGTCGGTGGAGAAAAGAAGCTCTTTATTAAAGGCCCTCAGGTACGTATTGCAGGACAAAATACAAAGGCCAAACAGCAGGAGTTTTTGCAATATACCGATGCTGAAACTTATCAGGTTTTACAACAAAACGATCAAGCTTATACGCTTAAAAAATCTTTTACTGATTATGCTATAGCCGAACCTGTAACGGGCATAGACACTATTCTTGGTATCCCTTGTAAAAAAGCAAAGGTGATGATCCGCTCTAACACTATTGAAATCTGGTATACTGATGAATTAAAAATTAAAGGTTCTCCGGATCTGGGAATAGCTCCGGGCATAGGACTGATCTTAAAAACTATTAGAAACGGAAATTCAGAGACTTATACTAAGAACATTAGCTACCGAAGTGTTAAAAGGGAAGAATTGGCATGGCCTAAAAACTGGGGAACGACCGTTGATGAAGCTGCTTACCAGCGCCTGATTATTGATAGTCGTTATCAAACTATAAACATATTTAATAACGAACAAATCAGCTGGGGTAATAAAATTGAGAATCCTACAGACGAACAAATGAATGCTACTTATCATTTTTCTGGTGGTACCATCATTTTAAAAAAGGTAAAACTTCCCGAAGCCAAGTCAGGACAATCCTTATTTGTAGAATTGGTTCAATATTCTAATGGTGATGCCTATGACAGGACTGGCTCTGTGTTTATGATTCCTCAAGATAAATCCATTTCATTCCTTGACGCTTTGCAAAACGGTCTAAAAACCTTACCTGTATATACCGCAGCAAATGGCAAAAAATATCAAGGTGTAACCGCTACCGATGATTACCTACCCCCCTTAGAACTGATGCGGTTTTTCACCCCATTTGGTGTAAAACACTTTAACAAACAGATTAAAATAAAAGGCTATGATTGGGCAGATTCTGTAATTTACAAGCAGGATATAACGCCTCTATTGCCTCGCTTACAAGGTGAAGTATGGATAGGTGTGTTTATTGGCAATTATGATAAAGGCGGACATAAAGCTAGCCTTAAGTTGAATTATTACCCTTCCTATAGCGAAGAAAAGAAAGCTCCGAAAAAACAATGGCTGATGCCTGTATTTAACACCACCAACGTGATGGAAATGTCGGGACAGGAATATGGGACTATGTTTGATAATGATTCGCTCACGGTCACAATAGACGTACCAGAAGGTATTAAAAACTTGAGAATGCGGTATCTGACCACTGGCCATGGTGGCTGGGGTGGCGGTGATGAGTTTGTGCCTAAAATGAATGAGATATTTGTGGATGGCAAACGAGTTTACCACTTTATCCCATGGCGAGAAGATTGTGCGACGTATCGTTACCTGAACCCTTCGTCCGGGAACTTTGGCAATGGCCTGTCCTCATCCGACTTAAGCAGATCTAACTGGTGCCCTGGTACAATTACACTTCCTGTTGAAGTGCCCTTGCCAGACTTAAAGCCTGGCAAGCACAAATTACAAGTCGCCATACCATTGGGCAAGTCCGAGGGGACAAGCTTTAGCGCATGGAACGTTTCCGGACTATTGATCGGAGATCAGGAATAGTTATAAAAAATATGTTCTTATCGAATCTGGATTAATGGCCACTTCTGGCAGGTTTTTCCAGGTTCGAATTTTTAAATTTCTTTAGGCAAAACAATCCGAACCAGGCTACATAAACATAACATACCGCTGGTAACAGGAAAGAATACTGAATTCCAATTGCATCCGCAAGACTACCTTGTACCAAAGGAATCACTGCACCTCCCAATATGGCCATCACTAAGAGGGAAGATCCCTGGCTTTTATATTCACCTAATCCTGAAATGGACAGGGTAAAGATATTAGACCACATGATGGAGTTGAATAAGCCTATACCTAAAAGACACCACATTGCAAGGGCACCACCTGTAAATACTGTAATTAACAACAATGCAATACTGATGACTGAAAACACAGATAACATTAATGCAGGAGCTGATTTACCAATGCTAAACCCTGCAAGGTTAATTACAATAAAGATGATGAACCATTGCATCTGCTCAAAATTGAGATCTACAATGCTATAAAGCAGCCCGAATAATCCGATACAAACCAACACCATATATAGCATTTTCTTGCCATTGCTCAGTACATCGTTCATACTAATAGCTCCCAGAAATCTACCGATCATGGCACCCCCCCAATATAGAGAAAGGTAGTTTTTAGCTACTGTTTCTTTTAATCCCATGATTTCCCCATGCTCCAGGAAACTGATCATGAAGCTACCTATGGTCACTTCGGCACCTACATAAAAGAAAATGGCAAATATTCCACCTTTAAGTTGTGGAAAGCGCAAAGCACCAAGGCCATCCATGCCGGAATCCTCGTTTTTAAAATCAGGTAACTTTACTTTATAAATGAATATGGTAAGTAATAAAAATATACCTGCAAATATCAAATAAGGCATTTTTGTAGCCTGTGCAGACAAATGTCCGTTAGAGGCAAAAAAATGAAAGATAAGGTAACCGCCCAATATAGGTGCGATCGTGGTACCGAATGAGTTAAAAGCCTGTACCAGGTTAAGTCTGCCAGAAGCTGTGCTTTCTTTTCCTAATAGTGATACATAAGGATTGGCTGAGATTTGCAATAGTGTAAAACCAAGGCCAAGAATAAAAAATGCAGCCAGGAACAATCCATAAACAGACAATGTAGCTGCGGGATAGAACATTAGGCACCCTAGAGCTGATATAATCAACCCAAGCAGCAAACCATTCTTATAGCCGATTTTATTAATCGGATCACCTTTAAAATAAGAGATTAGGAAATAGATGAGTGATCCAATAAAATAGGCACTGAAAAAACAAAACTGTACCAGCATTGCTTCCAGATAATTTAATACAAACAATTCCTTTAAATGTGGAATTAGAATATCATTCATGCAGGTAATAAAACCCCACATAAAGAATAGGAAAGTTAGAGAAATGAGGGGCGTAGTATAGCTTTGTTCTGGGCGTAAATTTTCTTTCTGTTCTGCTATCTGCATCGTTTTATGAATTATAATCTATAGTTAAATATCGCTTGGCTCACCCATTTAATATTTATGGAGCGAAGATAACAATTATTAAGTGTTGGAAGATTTGAAACCCTTTAGTGTTTATTAAAGTTACAGTTCTCTACCACCAGGCTTGCAGCAGCCAATAATTCGGCATCAGCAGCAAGGTCTGAAAGTAAGATCTTTGTCTGATCAGCTATCCTTGGAATACAAAACTCATTTACAGCTTGTTGAATAGGTGGCAATAATATTTTTCCTGCAATTGCGCCTCTACCACTTAAAATAATGGATTCGGGATTCATTATATGAATGAGTGTTGCTAATCCTTTCCCAATCATAAATGCGGCATCAGATAAAATAGAAACAGCTAAAGGATCACCATTTTTGGCTGCCTCTAAAAACAATTCGCCAACATTCCTATTTTCATCTTTAAAAAGCTCAGTCAGAATAGTTGCCGCACCATTTTCAATCTCTATTTTTGCTTTCTGAGTCATGACCAATAAGGAAGTCTCAACTTCCAGACACCCACGCTTACCACATGAACAAAGGTTATTTGTATTTGAAAGAGGGATATGACTAAACTCACCAGCGTAACCACTGCTACCACGGTAAAGTTTCCCGTTAACAATCATGCCCAGGCCGGTACCCCAACCAATGTTTGCGACCATAACATCGCGTTTACCGCGTGCGGCACCAAAATTCAATTCAGCCAAGGCAATCAGGCTCGAATCATTATCCATAAACACAGGGAGGCCAAGGCTTTTAGATAAATACTTCTCTAAGTGCTGACCACCTTTTGCTTTTAAATGAGAATGATCAACCCCATTTTCAACATCTATAAATCCTGGTATACCAATGCCTATCCCAAGCATCTTATTGACATCTAGACCTGAAGCATTAATATGAAGAGCTATGAAAGAAATTAGCTCATCTACTGTATCCGCATCTCCTGGGAGCACCAATTCCAGTGTTTGGACTGGATAAACAATATTCTTGTTCATATCATATATGATCAATCGTGTTGTAAACTGATCCATTGCAACTGAAATGAGATATTGTGGCTTTTCTGGATTTAATAGATATAATGATGCTCTTCGGCCTCCTGTTGATGCAGCAAGACCTTGTTCGTTAACATAGCCCTCGGCAACCAAACCGTTAACAAACTTAGTTACTAATGGTAAACTTTTATGAGTTAGCTGACTTAATTCAGTAAGAGATAGCAGATTTTTATAATAGAGATTTTTAATAATATCTACTCTCAGCAGCTGGCCCTTGTTAATTGTCATCCTTTTTAAGGTTTTTTATTTAACAAACTTAATAAGTTAATGCAACACTTAGCTAATCTTTTAAAATACTTTAATAAGTATCAAGATCTTTACAACAGAACTAAAATACAGCCCCCTCTGTTTCAGTTAATTAACAAATTATTGGCAAATTACTCGAATACCACCGTTTTGTTTTTATAAACAAAAACCCTGTCGCTAAGCACCAATCTTAATGCCTTTGCCAGTACCGCAGTTTCAATTTCCTTTCCAGATTTCACCATGTCTGCAGCTGTATAAGAATGATTTACAGGAATAATCTGCTGAGCTATGATTGGCCCTTCATCCAGGTCATCCGTTACGAAATGCGCAGTGGCACCGATTAGTTTTACTCCCCTTTCAAAAGCTTGTTTATAAGGGCTTGCACCAGCAAATGCCGGTAAAAAGGAATGGTGAATATTGATAATTTTATTGGGAAAGTTCTTTACAAAAGTTGGCGATAAAATGCGCATAAACTTAGCCAGAACTACATAATCGGGGTTATAAGAATTGATCCTGCTGATGATTTCCTGCTCAGATACTTTTTTATCTTCATGATAAGGAATGAGGAAGAAAGGAATATCAAAGCGATCGCAGATTTGCTGTAGAACAGAGTGGTTACCAATTACACAAAGTACGGTAGCCCCGAGCGTTCCAAAGTTATTACGCACCAGAATATCTGCCAGGCAATGGTATTCTTTTGTGACCATGACCACGATCTTTTTATCGGGCACCGGATTCACATGAATAATGGCGCCCTGTGGCAGAATTTGTTGCATTTGTTCTTTCAACTGCAACTCTTCTGCTGTACCATCTACTTCCAAACGCATAAAAAAGCGGCTTTCGGCTTTGTCTACATGCTCACGCATAGAAACAATATTCAATTGTGCTTCTGATAAGATTCTTGAAATATCGGCAACCAGACCTACCCGGTCTGTACATTGAATGATAACGATCATATTTACTCCCTATTCGAAATAATTAAGGGTCTTGAAGCCTCCATCTTTTAGATATTCATCTTTTTTCATCAGATGTAGATCTGATTGAATCATATCTTCAACCAATAACTGTAGGTTATATTTAGGTTTCCAGCCCAATTTAGTTTTAGCTTTTGTAGGATCACCTAATAAAAGATCAACTTCGGTAGGGCGGAAATATTTCTCATCGACTTGTACAACTATAGTACCTGGTTTTAGGTAGGTATCTTTCAGACCAAGTTTGGCAATCATTTCCTGATCTACATCAATGATTACACCACGTTCGTGCTCGTCTTTGCCACTAAATTCTACTTCTATACCCAACTCTGCAAAACTCATTTTCACAAAATCTCTTACCGTTGTAGTAATACCGGTTGCAATAACATAATCTTCTGCTTTTTCCTGCTGAAGAATTAACCACATGGCCTCAATATAATCTTTGGCATGTCCCCAGTCTCTTTGTGCAGAAAGGTTACCCAAGTATAAGCAATTCTGTAATCCTAAGGCTATTTTACAAGCTGCACGTGTAATTTTACGTGTTACGAATGTTTCTCCTCTTAGCGGACTTTCGTGGTTAAACAATATCCCGTTACAAGCATACATTTTATAAGCCTCTCTGTAATTTACAGTAATCCAGTAGGCATACATTTTTGCTGCTGCATAAGGTGAGCGTGGATAAAATGGTGTAGTTTCACTTTGTGGAACTGCCTGTACCAATCCGTATAATTCTGATGTAGAAGCCTGATAAATTCTGGTTTTATTCTCCATTCCTAAAATACGGATTGCTTCCAATAACCTTAAAGTACCAATACCATCTGCATTTGCAGTGTATTCCGGCATTTCAAAACTTACATGTACGTGGCTCATTGCCGCAAGGTTATAAATTTCGTCGGGCTGTGTTTCCTGGATAATGCGGATTAGGTTGGTTGAATCAGTGAGATCACCATAATGTAATTTAAAGTTTACACCTTTTTCATGTTGATCCTGATACAAATGATCTATCCTATCGGTATTAAATGATGAAGCTCTTCTTTTTAAGCCATGTACAAAATATCCCTTTTTCAGCAAAAACTCTGCTAAATATGCGCCGTCTTGTCCTGTAACACCTGTTATTAAAGCTACTTTCATCAATATTATATTTTATTTATCCCGTTAATTTGTTGCCGTAAACATACGGATTTATTTATTTTTTCCTAGAGTCTTGCATCTGCAAAGCTACGATCGATAAATGACTTGGTATCAAAGATGATTGCCCCATTTTCTTTATATTTAGCATAGTCCAGATTTAGAAACTGATCATGTGCTACAGCGATGATAATAGCCTTATAATCCGTATCCTGTAAAGTCTCTTCTAAGGTAATACCATACTCTTCTTTAACTTCGCCGGCATTAGCCCATGGATCATATACATGAACATCCATTCCATACTGACGCAGTTCAGTATAAATATCTACTACTTTTGTATTTCTTACATCGGGGCAGTTTTCTTTAAAAGCTACACCTAAAATCAGTGCCTTTTGATCTTTAACCGGTGATCCATTAGCGATCAGCATTTTCACCACCTTGCTAGCTACAAAAATGCCCATATTTTCATTTACCAGACGTCCGGATAGGATAACTTCAGGTGTATAGCCTAATGCTTTCGCTTTATAAGCCAGGTAATAAGGATCTACACCAATACAATGTCCTCCTACTAATCCTGGTTTATATTTTAAAAAGTTCCATTTCGTTCCCGCAGCAGCAATTACGTCAGAGGTATCAATTCCCATTTTATCGAAGATCAAAGCCAATTCGTTGACGAAAGATATATTGACATCACGTTGTGCATTTTCTATTGCTTTTGATGCCTCTGCAACTTTTATACTTGGTGCTTTATGTGTTCCTGCGGTAATTATGCTTGAATATAATGCGTCAATCCAGTCGGCCACTTCAGGTGTAGAACCCGACGTAACTTTCATGATTTTGGTTAATGTATTTACTTTATCCCCAGGATTGATCCTTTCTGGTGAGTAGCCACAGTAGAAGTCTACATTATATTTTAATCCCGAATACTGCTCTAAAACCGGCACACAATCCTCTTCTGTACAACCAGGATAAACGGTAGATTCATAGATTACAATATCTCCTTTTAATAAGAATGGTGCAATCATTTTTGTAGCGCTCAATAAGGGTCTTAAATCTGGTGCCTTAAATTCATCTATAGGAGTTGGGACAGTTACGATATAGACATTACATTCTTTTAAAGATTCAGCATTCGCAGAAAGTGCAAGTCCTTTACCCAATACTCCTTGCAGAGCACTTAAGTCAGCCTCTCTTGTAATATCTTCATTTGCAGAAAGTTCCTTTATCCTCGTTTCATTAATATCAAAGCCAAGGACCTGATATTGTTTGGCAAACTCGATGGCTAGTGGTAATCCGACATAGCCTAGTCCGATGATTGCGATGTGTGGCTTTTTTGCTGCTGACATGGCTGCAAACTTACGAAATAATTTAATTCGGTATAAGTTGCTTTTTTAGTTAAAAATACGTCTAAGGTTATAATATTACACTCTAAGCAAGATTACTCTCTAAGCTCTCTACTTAAAGCTGTGAAGCATATTATTTGCTTCGCAACTTCTTAGTAACTGGCATTTTAAACAGCCATTTCTTTTAAATATAATAATGGAGTTACGCCTGTATGTTTTTTAAATTCATTAAAAAATGTGCTTCTTGAAGAAAAACCGGCTTCGGTACCCAAACCATCAAGGCTATACTGTTTACAGCTCTTCTGATCTGTAAACTTGTTAAGTACAAAATTTACGCGATACCCATTTATAAAGTGACTGAAGTTTTGGTTGAAATATAAATTAAGAAGGCGAGAAAGGGTATGCGGATTTGCAGTAGTTACCTCTCTTTAAAAGGTAACTTCCTGCTTTAAATTCAATCTCAAAAATCCTAAAGCAAGTTCATCTTTAAGCTCATCACTCACCACATGAAATGTATCTAAGCGCTCGAAAAAAAAATTCAGATTCTTTGTACTTGGTCTTTTTTGAATAGCGTCAACTTCCAACATACTTAACAATAAGGATAATTATATGTGCAAGTTAATAAAAAACAAGATAATCGTCATTCTTTATATTTTCCATAAATTTGCAACAGACATAAAAGAACTGACTATGACCTTTCCGGAAAAACTAAAAGAAATACGCAATCAAATGAAAGCCGATAATGTACAAGCATACATTATTCCATCTGCTGATCCTCATATTAGTGAATACTTACCGAAACATTTTAAATGTATCCCTTTTGTTTCAGGCTTTACGGGATCTGCAGGGACACTGGTTATTACACATGATCATGCTGGTTTGTGGACCGACTTCCGTTATTTTGAGCAGGCGGCTGATGAATTGAAAGATAGCGGCTTTGAGTTGATGAAACAGAAAGTTCAACATGCACCGGAATACATCCAATGGTTAATTGAAAAATTAGAGAAAGGAAGTACTGTTGCTGCTGATGACAGACTAGTTTCTGTTTTATTGGGAGACCTTATTACGCAGCAGTTTACGGCGAAAGACATGAGTCTAAGCAGCAAAGACTACTTAAGTTCTATCTGGGAAAACCGCCCTGCATTGCCGACAGAAAAAGCTTTCCTTATTGAGGATAAACACATCGGACAATCGGTAAAATCTAAACTTAATCAAGTAAGAACCAGCTTAGAAAAGCAAGGTGCAACACATCACCTGATTTCTTCATTAGATGACCTGGCCTGGTTGTTTAACATCCGCGGAAAAGATGTAAGTTACAACCCTGTGGTATTAAGCTTCGCGCTTATTAACCAGGATCATGCTACCCTTTTTATGGATATTGATAAGCTTAGTGAGGTAGAAAAAGAGAATCTATTGAGTAATGGTGTAGAGGTATTACCTTACGAAAACATTGAAAAGGCCATAACAAATATTCCTGCCAACAGCTCTATATTTATTGATCCAAAACGTAACTGCTTTGCATTCTATAAGCTGATCCCGGCATCGGTTAAAATTATTAAACATACTAACCCAACAACCAATTTAAAGGCTGTAAAAAATGAGACAGAGCTAGCAAATACCCGCACTGCGATGCTTAAAGACGGTATTGCCATTACTCAGTTCTTGAAATGGTTGACAGAAAACATCGGTAAGATTACTATTACTGAACTTTCTGCTGCTGCCGAGTTACGTAAGTTCAGAGCTGCACAAGAGGGTTTTGTTGGCGATAGCTTTACAACCATCAGTGCATACAAAGCACATGGAGCATTACCACATTACAGCGCTTCTGAAGAAAGTAATGTGGAAATTAAGGCTGAGGGCTTGTTTTTGGTAGATTCAGGGGGTCAGTATTTTTATGGCACCACAGATATTACCCGTACCATCCCTATGGGTAACAATACGGAAGAAGAGTGTATGGATTATACCTTGGTTTTAAAGGGTATGATTGACGGCTGTAAGCTTCGTTTCCCTAAGGGGACTTGTGGCTATCAGATTGATGCTATTACAAGAAAACCACTTTGGGATTATGCCATAAACTACGGTCATGGTACAGGTCATGGTGTTGGTTACTTCCTAAATGTACATGAAGGACCACAAGTGTTTAACGCAAGTGCTACCCCAGTGGCGATTGAATTGGGAATGATTACTTCGGTTGAACCAGGTGTTTATCGCCCCGGAAAACATGGTATCCGTATTGAGAACCTTGTGAATACCATTGCTGACATCAGCAACGAATTCAATGAGTTTTATGCGTTTGAAGCATTAACCATCGCGCCAATCAGTACTAAAATTGTAAAGAAAGATTTGTTAGACAAATCACAAATCGATTGGTTAAACAGTTATAATGCTTTGGTATTCGAAAAGCTGAGTCCGCTATTGACTGCTGATGAAGCTGCCTGGTTGAAAGCAGAGACCAAAGCGATTTAATTAAAATACTACAGAAAAAAGGAATTCAACTAATTTAAGGCTGTATAATTCGCGCTGAAGAAGCATCGAAAACTAGGCCTTTTCATAGCCACATTCCTTTTTATTAATATTACACTATGCCTTTCAAACGAGACAGGACTGAGTAGTATTCACAAAAAATCCTGATGTGCTGTGAGAAGATATTCTGAGCTTTGCTCCTTTTTCAGGGAGCCTAAGTTCAGCAGTCTTAGAACAGTATCTCAGGATTTTTTTATAAAAAAAGAATTCCAGCAAGCAAAACCAAGTCAAGAAAAAACTAAGCATCACAAGAAAATCCTGAAAGAAAAATCAAGCAATAGAAATTCAGCTCCAAAAAGTATCCTACAATGGAAAATCTGTTAAGGATCCCCCCTTAAACCGGACTAACAGACCTGTCCAAATGCACATACCCACCATCAACATAAACTAGTTGGCCTGTAGTATGACTTGACGCATTAGACAACAAAAACACCGTTGCATTTGCAATCTCTTCGGCAGTTGTCATTCTTTGTCCAAATGGTATTTTAGCTTTTATGGACGCTAACTTTTCTTCAGAATCTGGAATAGAATTAATCCATGTTTGATATAATGGCGTGTAACATTCCGCAACAATAACCGCATTTACACGGATCTCGTAAGGCAATAATTCTACCGCCCATTCGCGCGTTAAAGCATTCCTGGCACCATTAGATGCGGCATAAGCCGAAGTTCCACCCTGCCCTGTATCTGCTACCTTAGAGCCAATATTTACAATAGCACCTTTAGATGCCTTTAAAGCCGGCAATGCATGATGTGCCATTAAATAATAATGGATCACATTCTTATGTAAACTATCTACAAAGCGTTCGTAATTCCCACTCTCCAGCCCTACACCATCATTTACGCCTGCATTATTTACCAAGCCATCAATCCGGCCAAACTTTTCAATAACCGATTCAATAGCTTTTGCTACATCCTCAGGCTTCGTTAGCTCTGCAACAACTTGAAAAACCTGTCCACCAACAGAAATGATATCATTCGCCAATTTCAGATTATCTTCCTCATTTCGCCCAATAATAACGGGAATTGCACCCTCCTTTGCTAAAACTCTAACAATTCCCTCTCCGATACCCTTTGCCCCACCGGTAACAATGACCACCTTATCTTTTAATTGCAAATCCATATCAGTTGAATAATTATAAGTTATAGAATTTTGTAGCATTTTCACCCCAGAACATTGCCTGTTCATGAGCTGATAACTTTAAAGTATATTGTTCCATCAGGCCTACTACCTGATGATAAGAAGCTGCAACGAGACAAACAGGCCAGTCAGATCCGTACATGAGCCTTTCAGCTCCAAAAGCCTCAAAAACGACATCCAGATATGGATTAAAGTCTTCTGGCTTCCATTGCTTCCAATCCGCTTCTGTAACCATACCTGACACCTTACAGTAAACATTTTCGTGTTTTGCCAGCTCAGTTATATCTTGCGCCCACTGATCCAGGGTTCTGTTTTTGATATCCGGCTTAGCAATATGGTCTAGAACCAATGGTTGATCAGGGAACATGGCTGCAAATTGCGCTGCATATTTTAACTGATCAGGAAAGATGAGTAGATCGTAAGTGTAGCCGAACTGTTTTAGTTTACCAATGCCATTTATAAATTCAGGCTTTAACATTAAAGCGCGATCGGCTTCACCTTGTAGAATATGACGGAATCCTTTTAGTTTTTTATAGCCAGATAATTCCGATAACTGTTCTTCAATATCTTTTGCCCTAAAATCAACCCAACCAACAACCCCCTTTATAAAGGCGTTGTTGGCAGCATTTTCGAGTTGAAATATATTTTCAGCCGGTGTTTGATCCGACTGTACCACAACACTTCCATCAAAATTATGCTGCTGAAGTTCGGTCAGCAATTGATTCGGCATAAAATCACTTTGTATCACAGCCATATCATCTGTGATCCAGCTATCTCTTACCTCATCAAAAATCCAGAAATGTTGATGGGAATCAATTTTTAACATAGTTTTTCACCTTTTGCTTAGATGTGCCTAGTCCGTCAATACCCAGCTCAACAACATCACCCTCTTTAAGGTAAATCGGTGGATTAAATCCTAAACCTACACCTGCTGGCGTACCTGTAGAGATCACATCACCCGGAAGCAAAGTCATGAATTGACTTAGATAAGCCACTACAAAAGGAACATTGAATATAAAGTTAGAGGTATTACCATCCTGCATTTTCTGGCCATTTACGGTCAACCACACTCGAAGATTATCTACATCTGCAATTTCTTCTTTTGTTGCAAGGAATGGGCCAAGCGGAGCGAATGTATCGCATCCTTTTCCTTTATCCCAGGTACCATTTCTTTCCAATTGAAACTCACGTTCTGACACGTCATTATGTAAAACATAGCCTGCTACATAATCCAGTGCATCAGCTTCATCAACATAAGAAGCTTTTTTACCAATTACTACGGCAAGTTCTACTTCCCAGTCTGTTTTAACAGAGTTCTTAGGGATTACGATATCATCAAAAGGGCCAACCATTGAGGTAGTCGATTTCATAAAAATAATCGGTTCTGATGGAATAGCAGCACCTGTTTCTTTTGCATGATCGGCATAATTTAAACCAATACATACGATTTTAGAAGGGCGGGCTATTGGTGAGCCTAGTCTTGTTCCGGCAGGAATAACATTTAATTTACCCTCATTAGCTTTCACAAACACAGCCAGTCTTTCCAGTCCATTATCATTAAAAAACTGTTCGTTGTAATCTCCGCCAAAAGCGGAAGTATCATACCATGTATCATTTACAATTACACCGATTTTCTCCTGATCGGCAGCGCCCCATCTAATTAATTTCATTTTTTGTGTCTATTTAATTTTCAATTCAATTATGGTATCAATGTCGTCCATTGTTACCTTGTCTAAGTATATTATGGTTTGGTCTTTTGTTTGCTTAAATTTCAACTTGGTCCCACTTTCCATTACAACCGCAGAAACCACTTTTTCTTTAAGCTTGGGTAAAATAATAAAAGGCTGTGATATTTTATGAATAACATGTACATATAAGCTTTTATCTTTTGCAGTTACCAGTCCCCAATCCTGCACATCTATCGTATTTCCACGGGTTCCATAAATAGTGTTCCCATGTTTTTTCATCCAATCTCCTACCTTAGCCAAGGTATCAATGTTTTCTGGCTGGATTACCCCATTTGGCATTGGCCCTACATTTAATAATAAATTGGCATCCCTACCTGCATCATTAATCAAATAATGAATCAATTGCTTTACCGTTTTATACTTTCTATCGTTAATATTAAAACCCCAGGAATCGTTCATCGTTTCACAGGTTTCTAATGGAAGATTAGAGATACTGGCTCCGCCAAATCCTGTAGTATTCTTCCCTGGAAGATCTTTCTCGAACATCTGAAAATCTTCGCCTTCGATTGGGCTTAAATGGTGGTTATTTCCAACCATACATTGCGGTTGTAGTTTATGAATAAGACTATAGATTTCATCGTAATGCCAATCTACTTTTGATTTTAGCGACTTGTCTTTGTCGTTATCCAACTGATCCCAATGTCCATCAAACCAGATTCCACCTATTTCTCCATAATTGGTTAGCAATTCTGTAAGCTGAGCTTTCATAAATGCAATATAATCTTCCCAGTTCCCTTTTTCTGTACGACCAGTTCCTTTGCCTGTTTTTCCCGTTGAATAATGGTAATCGTTACGTGACCAATCCAGTAAGGAATAATACAGGAATAATTTTATACCCTGCGCTTTACACTCTTTAGCCAATTCTGCAAGCACATCTTTCCCATAAGGGGTATTGGTTATTTTCCAGTCCGACTGCTTAGTATCCCAATTACTAAATCCATCATGGTGACGGGATACGAATGTGATGTATTTCATCCCTGCATTCTTTGCTGTGGAAACCCACTTTTTAGCATCAAATGCTGTAGGATTAAAAAAATCCTGCAATCGTTTATAGTCCTCTACCTTAATATTTTTATTGTTCATTACCCACTCTCCATCACCCAGAATACTAAAAACGCCCCAATGGATAAACATACCGAATTTCATATCCTGAAAATCTTTCCTTGAAGCAAGGTTTACAGCTGTTGGAGTGTAGTGCTGAGCACTCACACCTAATGAGAAACTGATAAAAATAAATAAGATAAAGAGATTTTTCATAGTGTAGGTTTTTTAGTTATTGAGTTTTATAAAGCCTCCATCCAATGGATAATCATTCCCCGTTACAAACCCAGCTTCATCAGAACACAGGTAGAGTGCCAGAGAAGCTACCTCTTCAGGTTTACCCATACGACCAATTGGCTGACTTTTAGATAATTTTTCAAATATTTCGGCTTCTTGACCGGCATAATTCTTAGCAATAAAACCATCTACAAATGGAGTATGTACTCTTGCTGGTGATATGCTGTTGCAACGGATGCCATCAGCCATATAATCCTTGGCTACAGAGAGTGTCATTGCGTAGATCGCCCCTTTACTCATAGAGTAAGCAAAGCGGTCTGACAGCCCCACTAATGCACCTATAGAAGCCATGTTTAGTACTACACCAGAACCATTAGCTTTCATAACCGGAATGGCAGCGAACAGGCAATTATAAGCCCCTTTAACATTTACATCAAATACTTTTTCGAAATCTGCTTCACTGGTATTGTCGGCCCTACCAATATGAGCGATGCCTGCATTATTTACCAGAATGTCAATTTTGCCTATTTGTTTAAATACCGATAGTACAGTTTCCTGACTTACAACGTTACAACTGTAAACGTCTGCTAGTCCTCCCGCTTCTTTTATTTCATTTACGGTTTCTTGCCCTGCGTCGGCATTCAATTCAATAATATGGACATGTGCGCCTTGTTTGGCAAAAAGCACTGATATTGCTTTTCCTATTCCACTTCCACCACCTGTAATAATTGCTGATTTTCCTTTTAAACTAAACATTTTTTAAATAATTATAATGAAACGCCTCTTTTCCATGGAATAAAGTCGTCCTGGTTCAATTGCACTGCTTTAGGTATCTCTTCACCACTTGCTACTTGAATACAATATTCCAGAATTTCTGTGCCCATTTCTTCAATGGTCTTCTCTCCCCGAATAATTGCACCTGTATCTATGTCAATAATATCACTCATTCTCGTTGCTAAAGCTGTATTTGTAGCCACTTTTATAACCGGACAAACGGGATTTCCTGTTGGTGTTCCCAGTCCGGTAGTAAATAAAATTAGTGTCGCCCCACTTGCTGCTTTTCCTGTTGTAGCTTCTACATCATTTCCGGGTGTACATACCAAACTTAAGCCTGGTTTTGTAGCCTGCTCTGTATAATCCAGTACATCTACAACTGGAGAAGTTCCTGCTTTTTTTGCTGCTCCTGTGCTTTTAATAGCATCGGTAATCAGGCCATCTTTTATGTTCCCAGGAGATGGGTTCATGTGAAAACCCGATCCTACAGCATGTGCCTGTGCATCATACTCCTGCATCAGACGAATAAACTTCTCGGCTGTAGCCTGATTAACGCTCCTGTCAATTAAATTTTGTTCGGCCCCACACAGCTCCGGGAACTCAGCTAGCAGTACTTTAGCACCTAAAGCTACTAATAAATCTGAAGTATATCCTACGGCCGGATTAGCAGATATCCCGCTGAACCCATCGCTACCCCCACATTTAACACCAACGCAAAGCTTGCTTAATGGTGCTGGAGATCGCTCTATTTTATTGATTTCTGTTAAACCAACAAATGTCTGAAAGATGGCATCTTTAATCAACTGCTCTTCACTTTGACTTTTCTGTTGCTCAAATATGATTACCTTTTTATCGAATCTTGGATTTCTAGCTTTGATATCATCGAGTAGGTTATAGGTTTGCAGGTGCTGACAACCTAAACTTAATATGGTTATTCCAGCCACATTCGGATGATCAGCATAAGCGGCCAATAGCTGACTTAATAATGCAGAATCTTGTCTTGTACCACCACATCCACCCTGATGGTTTAAAAATTTAATACCATCAACATGTTTAAACACTCTTTTCTTAAGCGGCTCTACCGGTGCCAGCTCGTCCATTTCGAATGATGATAGGTCTTCACCTGCCTGATAGGCTTCCAACAACTGCTCTGTAAACTGCTTGTATTTATCGGTTACAGTATAACCTAAGTTATTGTATAAGGCTTCTTTTATTACATCAAGATTCCTGTTTTCACAGAATACTGTTGGCACAAAAAGCCAGTAATTAGCTGTTCCCACTCTGCCATCCGCACGGTGGTAACCATTAAAAGTCCTGTTGCTAAAGTTTGATACATCAGGAGTTTTCCATTCATAATTCACTTTACGGTAAGCATAATCTTGAGAGGCATGGTGCACATTCTCTGTCGTCATTAAGCCCCCCTTAGCAATTGCCTTTGTTGCTTTTCCAACCAATACCCCATACATTAATATTTCATCTCCTACCTGCATGGCATCAATAAAGAACTTATGCTTGGCATGTATATCATCCTGTAAAGTGATCACCTGTCCATTCCAATCTATGATTTGTCCTTTCGGCAAATCCTGCAAAGCCACCAAAACATTGTCTTTAGGGTGGATCTGCAAATAACTTTTCACTTTATTCACTTGTATTTATTTTTATAAAAAACCTTATAATTCAAATATTCTATCCATCATTATCCACTTATCTCCTGGCTTTGATCCTGATATAGCCTGCTGATATTTCCACATCAGACTTTCCCATTCCTGCACCTTCTCATTAGCAGCATCCATACTCGATTTACGATCGAAACTAAATGTATCATTTACTTCCATTATCATAAATAAACGGTTTCCCGTTCGATAGATTTCCATATTTTCAATTCCAGAGGATGTTATACTTTCTATAATCTCTGGCCACACTTTCCGGTGTGCAGCTTCATACTCGGCAATGAGATCTTCATCGGGTATGAGGTCTAGCGTAAAACAATATCTTTTATTCATATCCTACTCTTTTAACCACTTTATGTCCTTTTAATCCAAACACGAGCACCACTATAAAACATATTAATGGTACAATATAACCAATCTGAATGTTATCTGTGATATCAGCAATGTAGCCCATTACCGGTGGCAATATCGCACCTCCAACGATAGACATAATGATAAGGCTGCTTCCCAATTTGGTATCGCTTCCAAGATCTTTGATTCCAAGAGAGAAGATAGTAGGGAACATGATCGACATAAAAAAAGCGATTCCAATCACTGAAGCCAATGCTAATGTACCAGTGGCTATAATTGCTACAAAACACAGGGCCACATTAATCAATGAATAGATGGCTAATAAGGATTCAGCTTTTATAAATTTCATCAATGATGTTCCAATAATCCGACCAATTAAGAAAGCAAGTCCTACTCCAATTCCGGCATAATCACCTGCTGTTTTTTTATCGATGCCTGCAGCTTTAACCGCATAAAGGATAAAAAAGCTGAATACGCATACCTGTGCACCAACATAAAAAAACTGTGTAACTACTGCCCAACTCAAATGTTTATGTCGTAAAGCATGTAAAATCCCCATTTTCTCACCTTTCGTTTCTGATTCTTCCACAATTTCAGGAAGTTTTAAAAAGATGAATATTATTGCAATAATTAAAATTATAACTCCTAATATCAAATAAGGTGTTTTTACTGAAGAAGCTTCAGAAGCTAGCGCCAATTGTCTGGCCGCATCCGTCATCTTATCCAACTCTTCATCCGTAGCTCCCTGTATCAAAATCACCCTTGCTCCAATCATAGGTGCTAATGTGGCTGCCAGACCATTAAAAGTCTGAGCGAAATTTAATCGGAATGTAGCACTTTCAGGGGGCCCAAGCAAAGACGCATAAGGGTTTGCAGCTGTTTCAAGAATAGTGAGCCCACATGCAATCACAAATAACGCCCCTAAAAAGAATACATACAACTGCGTATTGGCTGCCGGAATAAACAAGAATGAACCAATGGCGAAAAATATCAACCCAATAATAATTCCTGTTTTATATCCATATTTCTTCATGATAAAACCAGCAGGTAATGCCATCACAAAGTAGGCGATAAATACCGCTGAGTCTACCAGAGAAGCTTGCAAAGTACTCAAGCTAAACGATCGTTGTAAATGAGGAATAAGGATTGGATCCAGGTTATGTACAAAGCCCCACATAAAAAACAGTGAGGTGATCATGATAAAAGGAAATAGATATTTATTTTTCGTCATCCATTTAAATATTTGGTTATTCAAAGGACGGAAATTTTGGCAAAATTTATTTAATGATATTACCCAATGATTAAGCGATTTAAGCATTTAAAGAGGGAAAATAATCATTCTCTTCTGCGTCTGCCATCTTTTGCTAAAAGGCAAAAGTGCCTGAGGCCACTTCAGAGAAGATGATTTTTCTTTCAGCAGGGTGGGCAGTCAGGGAGGTCAGTTAAGAAGAGCAAGAAGAGAGGAAAAAAAAAAGCTCCGGTTTCCCGAAGCTTTTATACTTTATAAATTAGCATACTTTATAATCCTATGCGTTAAAACAACATATCCTATAAGAGTTTTAATAACAACATACATAAACTATTATACACTTTCACTAACCTCTCCAACTCTGAATAATGCTTAAAAATAAAATCACCTTCTCTGAAGAGCATAGGAACTTTTGTCCTTCTTCAGGGCAAAAGATTCCAGCGAGGAAGAGAACGGTTATTTTATTATTTAATAATTTTCAACAAATACTCCCCATAACCACTCTTCACTAAAGGTGTTGCAATTTCGCGTAATTGTTCTTTATCAATAAATCCCATACGATAGGCTACTTCTTCAATACAACCAATCTTTAAACCTTGTCTATCTTCAATCACCTGCACAAACTGACCTGCCTGCATCAATGAAGCAAAAGTTCCTGTATCTAACCAGGCTGTTCCTCTGCTCAATACCCCTACTTTTAATTTTCCTTGTTCCAGATAAACTTTATTGACATCCGTAATTTCATATTCCCCTCTTGGCGAAGGTTTAATATTTTTAGCGATCTCAACTACACTATTATCATAGAAATACAATCCTGGTACCGCAAAATCCGATTTAGGAGCTGTTGGTTTCTCCTCAATTGAAATAGCTGTATTATTTTCATCAAATTCCACAACACCATACCTTTCAGGGTCAGATACTCTGTAAGCGAATACTACCCCCCCTTCAGGATCAGCACTTGCCTGCAACAGTTTTGACATACCATCACCATAAAAGATATTATCACCTAAAACTAATGCTACTTTATCCTTGCCAATAAAATCGGCACCAATCACAAATGCCTGGGCCAGACCATTTGGTTGTTCCTGTACGGCATAAGAAAACTTACATCCTAAACGAGAACCGTCACCCAGTAATTTTTCAAAATTAGGCAGATCATGTGGCGTTGAAATGATCAAAATCTCTTTAATACCCGCAAGCATTAAAATAGATAATGGATAGTAAATCATTGGTTTATCATAAACAGGCATCATTTGCTTGCTCATGACTAAAGTTAAGGGGTGAAGTCGTGTTCCGCTTCCTCCTGCTAAAATTATTCCTTTCAAGGGGTATATGTTTGAGGTTAATATTCTTTATATCCTGATTTACAGGCTATATTACTTATTCGAAGATACACTATTTTCCAGCTCTGCAAACCATTCAGCTCCATATTTTCTAATCAGCGGTCCTTTCAAAAACTGGTATACAGGAACTTTTAATTCACGACCAAATGAGCATGCATCATGACAAATATGCCATCTGTCGTAATTTAAAACTTCAAATTCTGGGTATTGTGTGACCCTAATTGGGTATAAATGACATGAAATTGGTTTTTGCCAATCTATCAATCCTTGCTCATATCCCTTTTCAATACCGCATTTAGTGATGCCATTTTCGAAGGTCACGTAAGCACATTCCTTATTTCCATCTACACAAGGAGTAGTCAGGTCGCCATCTGCATCTACAACAGAGGTCCCATACTGCTCAATAGCGGCAATACCCCTCGGCTCTAGCAAATGCATGATTTTAGGATAAATTTCAGCAAGTATTGCAGTCTCAGCAACATCAAGCGGTGCGCCCGCATCTCCTTCAACACAACAAATTCCTTTGCACTTGTTCAGATTACAGACAAAACTTTCTGTAATAACATCCTCATGAACCAATGTATTTTGTACTTCTATCATTATTTATTTAACTATTGCTAATGGATATTTTAATCCATCAGCTGATTTGATTTCCATGGTTACAGACCCAACTATAATCTCGACCTGAGCCTTTACAGGCACCCTGTTGCCGTCATCTGTTATCCAAAGGTATAACTTACTATCTTTTCTAAAAACTCGCCCAGGCTTAATGGATGGGCTAAATTTTAAACATTTTATTTTACCAAGCTTGGTCTTTACTACTTCTCTTCCAACAAATTGAATTTCCAGTTGACTAATCTCATCCCCCAGGAAGTAATTCAGCTTTACAAAATCACCAATTTTCATTTTAGAGATGTCAAGGCTCCGGGCAAAGTAATAAGCTGATACTAAATCGAACGTCTGCGTTGTAGGTGTAGTAAAAGTACCTTGTGTAGCCACCACTTTCTTACCGTTCTGATTAAATCTCGCTTTGTCTTGTCTACGATAGCCGCCCTCCCTAATATTCTCCTGATAGAAAAATGGCTTTAAATTGTCTTTATCTATAAAAGAATCATAATGGTCTCTTATTTTATAAAAAATATCAAATGTGCCTGATGTTTCTCCATCCACCATTAATTTGAATGCAGGTTTCCCATCAAATTTAATATCAGATTCCTGCACTTTTAACGTTCCCTCGGCAGCCGTAATAAATCCATACTTTAATTTATACTTGAGCACTTCCCCTGCCTGGAAAACAGGCTCTTTTACAAAAGGCAATTCCTGCGCCTGCACTTTGAAGCTTAGAAATATAACAATGATACACAATAAGGTTTTTCTCATAAATGCTAAGACTAGCGGCAGATCAATTAATCCTTTCGTTTATAAATTGGTACTGTAGAACAAGGTTCACCATACATGATACTCTTAACAACAGGAGTAAGTAGGTTTGTGATTTCTACATAAGCGGCTACAGTAACGTCAATATCTGCACAACCTTTAATTACCACACGTTCATCAGCAAAAGCAGATATATCTATTTTAGCCAATGCTTTTGTAAATAATACAGCTTCCAGCGTTTCCAGATTTCCAAAAACGACCTCATTTGCAAATGGTTTCATTCTATTGGCCAGCAACATATAGGCCCAGGTAGGTACAATTGCATCCGCACTACAAATAATAGCAATGTTTTTCCCGGCATATGCCGACCAATCATGGGTTTTAATGAACTCACGAAAGTCTTTCTCTCTCAACATCAATCCATGAAAAAGATTCTCTTTAATATCATAGACGATTCTTTCACCATTGTGAAAGTACTCTTCCAGATTGAGTGTAATCAACCCACTTGCGGCTACTTTATTGACAAAATTTTCCTGAATATCCATGGCATAAATATCTTTAAATATAAAAAAAGCCGGAAGCTAAACAGCTTCCGGCTACAAAATTACGCAAAATAAGATTAATAGAATTTCACCCTATTGTCTTTTATCTTGCTTTTATCTTGTAATGCCTGGAATGCAGCTCCTAAAGAACGTTGCGCATTACCTTGCATCATAGTTTCTTTTTGCTTGTAGGTATTAGCTAAAGGAGCTGGATTACTGAATCCATCTACGCTAAACACATATACTCCCTGGTTGCCATCAATAGCTTTAGAAAGCTTTCCTGGCTGAGAACCGAATACAGCACCTACTAATTTATTCTCTTGAGCAGCACCTGGTATAATTGGATTAGCAAATACGATGTTCTCTACTGGAGCAACTTGCTTACCTAATTTCTGAGCTACCTGCTCAATTTTAGAAGAACCCTCTAATGCTTTATTTACTTTCTCAGTCAACATTTTAGCTTTAACTGCGATACGTACCATTGGTTCGATATCTTTCTTAACAGCATCAAGAGATAATGCACCTTTAGGCTTCACATCAGTTACACGAGCAACTACATAAGCATTATCCATCTGGTAAACCTCTTTAAGGATATCACCTTTATCTGCATCATAAGCATCACGAATCAACTGACGTGGATTATCTAATCCCGGAGCAAATCCTTGAGTTGGAGTAACTCTATCGGCCACACCAACAGTAAGTCCTTTTTTCTTTGCTACTTCTGCAAAGTTATCGCCTTTAGCTTCATTAAGGAAAGCAGTCGCTTGTTTGTAAGCCGCATCTCTGGTTTTATTACTTGGAACCAGTTCTTTCTCTATATAAGCAAGTTTAGCCACTTTTGACAAGCCAACTTGTTTTTCGATTTTAATTAAATGTACACCGAATTGTGAAGTCACCACTTTTAGATCACCCGCTTTACCATTAAATGCAGCATCTTCAAAAGCAGGCACCATTTGTCCGCGGCTAAATGTACCCAACTCACCACCGTTATCTTTAGAACCATCAACACTGAATTTTTTTGCCAATTCTGCAAAGCTAGTACCACCTTGAACTAATGTTCTTAAAGAGTCAGCTAATTTAATCGCTCTATCTGCACCACCTAAGCTAGATGGATCGATTAGGATATGGCTTGCTTTTACTGAATCTGGTGAGAAACGAGTATCAACAACTTTAACCAATTTATAAGAGTTTCCAGAGAATACCGGGCCGTAATAGCTACCTGCTGGCAGGTTGAACACAACTGAATCTACAGCTGGATCCAATTTACCTTTAGACATGTAGGTATAAGGAACTTTTACGTCTGAGTTTACTGCAGCAAACAATGAATCATTTTTTGATGTTCTAAAATCTGCAGCAATTTTTTCAATTTGAGCTTTAACAGCAGCTGTATCAGCCTTTGTAGGATTTACACTGAAAGCAACATATTCGAATGAACGGGTTTCTGTTAGATTCTCGAAACGTTTTTTGTTTTCGTTATAATAATCTGAATAATCAGACTCTGTAAGCTTTACATCAGCATCAGGAACTGAGGCATAATCAAGCACAGCATATTTAAAGCTTGCCAGTTTATTGCGATTCTGATACTCATCATTAGCTTCCAAAGTAGTTACATACATAGAGTTGCTGATCAGGTTTGCATATTTTTTCTGCAATGCCTGTTTCTCGATCTCTTCTTGCAACATATCCCACTGTTGTTTTAACTGTGGGTTTTGACCTTGTTGTTTTAAGGAGTTAATTACTTCAGCACGGTTTATTTCGCCAGTTTGAGGATTACCAAAATACTGAACGATAAGTGGGCTTGGGTTACTTCCCTGAAGTAAATCAAAAAGTTCATCACTAGAAATAGTTAAACCAAGTCTGTTATATTCTTTAGTTAAAAGAATATTGGCTATTTCACCTTGCCAAACATTATCAACCGCCATGGCTTGCATTTGCGCATTACCAGAACCGCCATATTGTTGTTTAAATTGAGCCAGGCTTTGGTCTACTTTCGGACCAAACTGATCAATACTAATATCTTCACCGTCAATTGATCCTACAATCTTTTGAGACCCACTAAAAAAAGATTGCCCCGCTTGCATTGCATCACCAACCAAAAAAGCAACAATTGCAAAACCGATGGCTCCTACCAAAATAAAGCCAGCGCGATTCCGCAAAAATGTCATTAATCCCATAATATTCTTATTTATAATTCTTTTTTAAGAGCGCGCAAGATACAACTTTTGCGAAAAAAAGAAAACATTAAATTATTCGCTAAATTTTTCTTCCACATATGTCTCCCCAAAAGCATTCCCTGATTTGTAATAGCTGAAGTCCTGGGGGGCACTAAAGTTAAAGGCATCAACAAAAGAGCCGTCGGGCTTTGTTACTACTCCTTTAGGTGAAAAAAACATACTCTTATTTTCATCCCAGATTAATTCTTCAGTATTAAAAGTTATTGATTCGTTTACGACAACCACATTTTTTTTGAAGATGGTTAGTTTCTCTCTCTCTTTAGCAATTGCATAATCAGACGTAATAGTTGAGGTTACTTTCTGATTCTCATCTACAAACTCGATCTTAACGCCCTTTGGCATTTCCGTAAAAGAAGCTCCGTTACTATGAGTAATTTTATCCATCACCCTTGCAAACCCCTTAGCCTTTACCTTTGCAGAATCACTATAAATGATTTCTACACCAATCGTACGATTGGTATCCAGACTAATTTTCTTAGAAAGTTTAGCTGTTTTTTTAAGATCATCTTCGCCACATGAGCTTAACTGTAACACAAAAAGAAAAGCCATACAAAAAATCAAACCCGGACTTTTTATCCAGGTATAATTTTTAAATGATTGTGACTCAATTGCCATAAGCTGATGATTAATCAAACTTAAATCGTCTGAACCAGGTATCGTTAAGTGTAAATCCTAAATGAATATTGATATAATTCTCCTGAACCAGTCCATTGGTTAACGTCCCTCTTCTACCAAGTTCAGTAGTCAAGTTTAGTTTATGGAATGCGAATCTGTTGAATGCCAATGGCAGGCCTAAGCCGAAAGTAACAGCCATTTGCTTCACATCCTGATCTCCTATTTTGATATACGTTTTATCGTAAGTAAAGCCAAGTCTGTAATCTACACGGTTAAAATAACTACCAATTGAAGTCATATCAGGAGTAAGTTGCCCACCGATAGATGCACCCCAACTATCATCCAGACCGTTGTTGATTCCATCGACTGTCAATTTCGACCAGTTTCCAGTTCTAAAATCAGCACCGATTAACCATTTATTATCTTTTTGTATTGCAATACCGAAGTTATGTATCAATGGAAGTTTCAACTTTGCTGAACCATTTTCAGTAAATAAAGGTGTATCAATTGCGGTACCCTCATCACCTGAACTTTGTCTCAAATACCTTGTTACTACGAACGTTCTTTTCGAGGTAACACTTGATGGTGAAGACCCTGAGTATCCAAGTGTGATTCTACTTTTAGCGCTCAATGGTATTTCATATTGTGCTCCATAAGAGAAGCTGATCCCACCAACACTATTTTTATCTTGTTGTTTAGTATTTACAGCCCCTGCTGTTTGAAGTTCTAATCCACGGTTTTCAACCAGATTACCAAATACATATTCCACATTCGCTCCAATTCTGAAATGATCACCAAATTGTTGACCTAATCCAAAATATGCTTTAGTCAGTCCACCCTCACCAGAGTACAATTTATTTACCGTTGTCGTATCACCTGGCAGCTTTCCTGTATTGCTGAACTCATATCCAAGATCAGTATATGGCATTAATCCGAAGCTTAAACCTGTACGACCATTTTTAATTGGAAATGCTAATGCGATATGACTTAAAGTTGAGTTAAAGCTCCCCTCAGTCAGGTTATCCTTTTTAAGCTGCTTAAAACCACCACTCATACCTATATCAACTGTAGTCAGACTAATACCAGCATAAGATGCAGGGTTCTGCATATTGATATTGCTATAATAATTATTGGGTTTATAGATTGCGGTAGAAATTCCGCCCATTGCCCTGAATTGCGGGAGCAATAATCCTTTAACATTTCCAAGACCATATCTTGAATATGGTGATTGTGAAGTTACCTGTGCTTTAACACTTACACTGGCAAACAAGATGATTACCGCTACTATATAATTAATTCTTTTGTACATATTCAAATGCAATAACTTCATTTAATCCCTTTAATACCAAATACGGATCGTGTATTATTTGAGGCGCAAAGATGCTGTTTTTTAATTGTTCTCGCAAAAAAGCTGCACTACCCCCTGTCAACAATACCGTCAGGCCTTTATTTTCTTTATTATAGGAGGATATAAAACCCTCAACTTCATTTATTACTCCTTGTAGAACACCACTTTTAATTGCCGAATTGGTATCTGTACCCTTAGGAATCTCAGCTTCCTGATCCCATTTCACCAATGGCAATTTACCGGTAAAATGATGTAATGCTTTAAAGCGCATATCTATCCCCAGACTAATACTACCCCCATAATACTCATTCTCACTGTTTAGTAGATCATAAGTAATACAAGTTCCAGCATCTATCATCAAACTATTTTGGCCAGGATAACAGCTTTGGGCTGCAATAACTTTAGCCCACCTGTCTAAACCAAGTGTTGAAAGTGTCTGATAATAATTATTTATCCCTGTATTAATTTTTGTAGAAAAAGGGATATAATTTGTGTATGATTTCAACACTTCAATTAATCCTTGTAAATCTTCTCTAACAATAGAAACAGAGGAGTTTGTCACCTTATACTTCTGTATTAAACTGATGAGTATTGCAGGTTCAATCTCTTTAAGAACCTGGTAGTCAATTAACGATTTCCCTTCGAAAACAGCCAATTTACTATTTGTATTACCAATGTCTATAACAAGATTATGCATGAACAGCTCCAAACTTCATTGCACAAAGCTATCAATCTTTAGGTATTTTCAACGTTTCAATTTGTTAAAAAAAGTTAAACAAACAAAAAGTACTGAATGGCAAAAACAAGGATGAGGAACAAACTTTCATAAAACCACCTTTTTTTAGCGTTTGAAAAATAATAAGCCAGTAGTACTGCACCCGGAGGTACACATAACAAGAAGTGGTACAGCCTGAAGTCTGGTTTGGTGTAAAAACTTCCTGCACTGACAATAAACATAAAAAAAAGCATCTGAAAAGCTTTTCTGGTACTGATAAAGCTTCTAAAAAAGTTCTCCCGCAGCTGAATAAAAGCCAGAATCATCATCACTAATACAGGTAGTAATACCAGATAATCATTATACTTAATTTTAAAAACTGATGGGAATTTATTGCCTAAAGGCAACCAAATTTTATAAAAAATGGACAAGCTATCGTTCCAGTAATAAAATACAGCTACAAAAAAGAATATGGTTAAAAATCCTACCAAACCTGAAATCCACTCTCTCCAATTAAACGATCTGTACAACAATAGAGCAAGCCAGATCATGATCAGCATGACAATAAATGGGAAATAGATCAGTGTACCTATGGCAATGATCATCCCAATATCAAACATAATCATGATGGCATTTGGCGATTTACCTATTTTCAGAAACTTATCCATCATCCAGATCAGTAAGAAATTACAGATCAAAGTTGGACTAAGCACCAAAAAGGGCATGAATAAACTAGCTCCACTGATATACATTAATGCTGGTAAAAAACCTGGTTTATTTAACAATCCATGGTTATTTATTACCCGGTTAAACAATATAGCTTGTATATATATGATGATTCCGGCAAAGAAAACATTGGTAGCGGGTGAGAAAAAACTCTGTACAGGTATTTTGATAAAAAATCGGGTGTAAGACTCCAGAAATTCGAAATTTAGCTGAGTCGGAAGATCAGCAAACAGCGCTATTCGCATAAAAAAAGTATATGCAAATAGGATGAGCAGGTTTATGGGGTTTAACGTTCTAAATTGATTAATCATGCCTAAAGGCAAAGTAAAGCAAATTATCTGGCAAACTGCTTTACAACTTTATCAATTAAGCTAGCTGTTTCATCAGGAAAGTGAAATTGATGTGTTTGTGGCTGATCTACCCAGTTTTTAATTACCGGAAGCCAGTTTTTATTGCTTCCCCAAACTACTGGTAAGCCAAATTGTTTCAAGGCATAAGCATTACATTGCTGTTCGTATTGAAATTTCATAGGTGCTACCAAGAGCTTCTTACCCAGAAAAAGGGCTTCTGCAGGCCCCTCAAATCCTCCTCCGGTAAATAGACCTTCACAAGAAGCTAAACTGATGTTGAATAACTCATTGTTAACCGACTGTACATTTACATTTCCATCTATATAAGCTTGTTTACAATGCTTTGAAAATACCTGCCAATTAACCTGGGGTATTTGCTTGAGCATTGGGACCAGATATTGGTCATCGATTGCAGGGAGGTAAACAGTATAATGTCCAAGATTACTCGTTAACATATTTCTTATCTCCGCCCTGATTACTGGTGTATGGATAAAATCATCATACTGTTCAAAATGAAATCCTACATAATGCGTAGCTGGTGCATAATACTTCATCACCAACTGTGCCCAATCTATACTTTTAGGTTTAGGGACTTTTTTAGATTGAAAAGAGGCCTGGTGACTTAAGCCAACACTTTCTATACCTTTTGTTTTACATGCCCAGGCGGTTACCGGCTCAAAGTCGTTCAAAATAAGGTTATAATCCTTTAAGGGAATTTGGCCCATGTCTTTCACAAACCTTGGCAAATCCATACTTTTCCAGGTTTCGTAGTGATTTACTCCACCCTTTTTACCAAAAACAAAGCTAAAACCATGCAATTGATATTTAACTTCCTGTGTCAGTTTTACATCTGCCTGAGTTCCGCTGATCAAGAGATCAACATCACCATATTTTTGTAATAAAGGTACAATCTCTCTTGCCCGGCTTATATGCCCATTTCCTGTACCCTGTATGGCGTAAAGTATTTTCATCCGCACCGAATATCTGTAATTTTCATTGAAATAGAAACTTGTTTTTTTTACGTTAGACAATTTCTAACTTTATTTTTTGCAACAAAATATTGACATCGAGCTTACTACGTAGGTCTTCGCTGTCCGACAGTTCACCTTCTTCCACATCATCTTTCTGGAAATCCTTTTGATCATATTTAAAGATCTTCCAGGATTGATCATAATATTCGAGTGCAGTTAGGTTTTCTACCCAATCCCCACTATTCAAATACATTACCTTTCCATTACCTGTCTCTATTTCTCTCATTTCTGGTTGATGTATGTGTCCACACACCACATATTGATAGCCATTTTCTGCTGCTAGCTCTGCTGCTGTATTTTCAAAACCGTTGATAAACTTCACGGCATCTTTAAACTGTGCTTTAATTCTTTTGGAAAAGCTCATTTTCTCTCTTCCTATTGATACAAAGAGCCAGTTTACAAGACTATTAATCAAAATTAAGCTGTCGTAACCTACTGCACCTAATTTGGCTAACCACTTGGAATGCTGCATGGTTACATCAAAAATATCCCCATGAAAAAACCATGCTCTTTTACCATCCAATTCCAATACCAGCTTATTTTGTATGTGAAATGTACCTAGATTCATATCTGCAAATTTCCTTAATAACTCATCATGGTTTCCGGTTAGATAATAAACAGGAACGCCCTCTACTACAAATTTCATGAGTTTTCGAACAACTTTCATATGAGTCTCAGGCCAATACCTTTTACTAAACTGCCAGATATCAATGATATCACCGTTCAGGATGATGATTTTAGGCTTGATACTTTTTAAATATTTAAGCAGTTCTTTAGCGTGGCAGCCATAAGTGCCTAAGTGCACGTCTGAGATTACGGCAATATCAACTTCTCTTTTAGATGTCATGCTTTACGTTGCATACTATGGTTTCATCAAAGATAAAGCAGCAAGATTACCAGTATGTTAAGTATCTGTTAAATAAGGTTTATAGCTATACCCGGACAAGACATGTGTACCAGCATTTGATCATAGCCCGCGTTGACTCCGCATTTAGCCCACGTCTACCCCGCCTTTTACTATGTAAACGCGGAAAATTTGCGGTATAACCGCACCGTATTTGCTCCCTGATATCCTTTGCTGGTCGACGATAAGACAAATCAGCTTTATAATTTTGTTTGACACTTTAAACAGAAATGGCTGTTCACTATAATGAACAGCCATAATATAATAAATCACAAAAAATGAAAAATACTAAGCAGTCATTTTCTTTTTATTTTCTGAATAAAATGCAAATCCTAAGCAGGCTAATAATATCAGCGATCCCGCTAATGAGATCCTTTCCCCCATATAATAGGAAACTGGCTCAAACTTAAACTCTACTTTATGGTTCCCTGCAGGCAATTGCGCAGCACGTAAAACATAGTCAGCTCTGAAATAAGGTTTCTTAACATTATCAATGTACATGTTCCATCCCTTATCATAATAGATCTCAGAGAACACTGCTACCACGTCTGTTGGTGCACTATAACTATAAACAAGATGATCTGGATGATAACTATCTAATTTTATCATAGCACCTGTTCCCGGGCCTAAACGTTTTTCATTTAGTAAGCCTTTATATTGTTCATCAACAATTGCTTCTTTCTTTGGATCAAAGCTGCTAATCGCTTTCATTTCTTCATCAGCATTTTTCGCGAATTGAACATGTGATACTATCCAGGCATGTCCTGCTGCAGTTGAATTACGCTGCATTTTATATGAGCCATTTTGTTGATCCTGAGTAATAATATACCTGGTATTCAACATATCCAATACATCCTGATTAATGCTTTTAGAAAACTGATGCTCTATTAACTCCTGATATCTCTTCAATTTAGCGGCATGGTATCCCCCAATAGTTTTATGAAAAGCTGAAGCACTGGCATCCTGGAAAGTGTTAACTGTTAAATCCAATACTCTAAAGTCAGGGTCTTTATCCGCAGCAATAAAATTGTCTACATCTCTTGGCTGATAATGGTTATTTATATTGCTTTTTGTAGCAAAATTATTGTTGTTCAAATAACGACGATCTACCTGCCACATATCAACAAGTATAACTGCAGCTAGTAAACCACATGCCATGGTAACACTCATTTTCTTGGTTATAAACGCCCATACCAAGCCAAAACCAATAGCAATAAAAATAAATGAACGGAATGCATCGGCCCTTGCAATGGCAATTCTATCGTCAATAAGTGCATTCGATATTTTATGCGCTAGTGCTGTATTGTTTTGCAAGCTTTGCGTTAATGCCTGAACAATTTCATTATGATTGGCCGTTGTAAAGCTGAAGAACATAGTGGGTATAATGGCAACAATCAAGGCAAAACCACCCGTAATTGCAGCAGACCACTGTAGCTTTTTAACTAATATTTTCTGATCAATATTTCCATCCTGTGCTTCTTTTACAGCAAGGATAGCTAACAAAGGAACCATTAATCCTACTACAGCTAAAATAGACTCAACTGCTCTGAATTTACTATACAATGGGAAGTAATCAAAGAACAAATCAGATATCAGTGGAAAGTTTTTCCCTAGCGACAACAGGATAAATAGAACTGTAGTTGCTACAATCCACCATTTCATTGGGCTTCTAACAATGAATAATCCAAATACAAAAAGGAAACAGATAATGGCTCCGAAATAATATCCGCCTGATGTCCCTGGTTTTTCACCCCAATATTGTTGCATATTAAAGTTTCCAGCCAATTGTTGTATAGCCTGAGTAGTTTGAGCGGGGTCACCACCTGTAAGCTCTGAAATCGCTTTATACATATTACTTTCAGGTTTCACAAGCTCACTTACACTTGTAGCACCTCCATAAAGATCCGGAATAAGGAAAGTAAAGCTTTCTCCTACACCCTGACTCCAGCCGTAAGCATATTCTTTAGCTTTAGCATTACTAGAACCGCTGTCTGAAGTTGCAGCAGTAAGATTCGATTTACCTCTGTTAGTTTCGCCAGCATACTCGGCAGTGGTCCATAACACACTTGCGTTGACCATAACTGCCAAAAGTGCTGCTGCTGATAAAACACCAATGGCTTTTCCAAAAGCAGGTAACTTCTTTCCTTTATAAGCTTGGTATAACTCGATACCCATAAATATCAGGATAGATAACAATAGGTAATAAGTCATTTGAACGTGGTTAGCCCTAATCATTAGCGCTAAAAACAAAGCAGTTAAACTACCTCCTAACCAGTATTTGCCGCGCATTGTTAACATTATACCAGCTATAATAGGCGCAAAAAAGCCTATTGCCAATATTTTATTATTATGCCCTGCGGAGATCAGGACAAAATTGTACATGGTAAATGTAAATGCGAATGCACCTGCAGCAGCTAGCCATGGATTTACTCTTAAAACAATAAACATGAAATATGTTCCTGTCAACAATAGTAAAACTACACCAATTGGGGCAGGGAAAGTATGTACAATAAGCTTAATACCATAAGATGCTCCATTGTATGCATACTGAGCCCAGATTTGATAAGCTGGCATTCCACCAAACATTTGATTGGTCCACAATGGAGCCTTGCCATCTTTAGCTTTAAAGTCCATTATCTCTGTCTGCATGGCTTTGGCAGCCAAAACATCACTAGTAGCAGGAGCTTTGCCTTGTAACACAGGGCTGAAATAGACGAAACAGATAATTACAAAAAATCCAATTATGGCCAGATGAATGCCATTCGCTTTAAACCAGTTATTCATTAAGGGTTTGTTTAAGATTAAACTAACCCCAAACTTAGATAAAATGATTTATTTTTTCAGCCTTAGGTGACTTTTTTAAGAAAAATCTTTAATAAGGTAAAAAAGGGCTATTTAACCTCTTCGTAATCTACAAAATCACCCAGTTTATCGGTCTTACCAGTTTTTGCGCTTGGGGGTACATAATCAATGGAAATAGACCCCTCTGGTTTTTGATTTTGTGATCTTGATTGACCTTGAGCTTGATTTTGTGCCTGTTGTTGTACTTTACTGAACATATTTCTTATCACAACCGGAAAGATCAGACGCAAAAGGAAGCGAAAGATATAAAAGATCAATAAACTGATAAATATGAATTTTATGAAAAATGCCATTTTAATTCTTTTAATAATTTATAAATATAGACGGGTTTGAAATCTCAATATTACAGCTCCGTCTGGTTTATTGCTTAACAATTACAATACCATCCATCTAAATGTCATCCGGCACAGCGGCTACTCTGCCTATTTGTCCGTCTTCTAACCGCACTTTAATCCCACGGGAGTGAAATGCTGCCGAAGTAAGCAGTCTATCTACAATTCCTCTTGTTAACTTCCCACTTCTCTGATCCTTTTTAAGGATGATATCTACTTCCAATCCAGGATATATATCTTTTCTGCTCTTTCCGTCCATTTTACAAACTTACGACTTAGCAAATCTTTCTTCAAACATTTTTTCCATTGCAAACATTTCATCTCTCAGCCTTGCCGCAAGTAAAAAGTCCATATCCTTTGCCGCTTTGCTCATCTCTTTACGCGTTTTGTCAATAGACTTCTGCATTTCTGCCTTAGTCATATATTGTACAATCGGATCGGCAGCCATACTCACTTCATCAACCTCAACATAAATTTTAGCCCGCTTGGTTTCGCCTGAAGTAAAATCGAGTACCGACGTCTGCTCCAATATCGCTTCTCTGCTTTTCCCTACTGTTTTTGGTGTAATGCCATGTTCAGCATTGTAAGCAACCTGTTTTTCTCTACGTCGATTAGTTTCCTCTATAGTACGTTCCATAGAACCGGTAATTTTGTCGGCATACATAATTACACGTCCACGGTCGTTTCTTGCTGCTCTACCAATAGTTTGGATCAATGCACGATCTGAACGAAGGAATCCCTCCTTATCTGCATCGAGAATAGCTACTAGAGAAACTTCCGGTAAGTCGAGGCCTTCCCTCAATAAGTTAATCCCGATTAACACATCAAACTCACCCAAACGCAAGCCTCTCAATATCTCTACACGTTCTAGTGTTTTTACTTCTGAGTGAATGTAACGACATTTAATATTTAGCCTATCCATATATTTGGTCAGCTCCTCGGCCATTCTTTTTGTTAAAGTGGTAACCAGAATACGATCACCCATCTTTATCGTTTTATCAATTTCATCTAACAGATCATCCACCTGATTGATGGCAGGACGAACTTCAATCAATGGATCTAGTAATCCTGTAGGCCTGATCACCTGCTCAATCACTACACCTTCAGTTTTTTGCAACTCATAATCTGCCGGTGTGGCACTTACATATATAGTTTGGGGTGCTAGTCGTTCGAACTCATCAAAATTTAATGGACGATTGTCTAACGCCGATGGCAAGCGGAATCCATATTCAACGAGTGATAATTTCCGTGAACGGTCTCCCCCGTACATAGCTCTGATCTGTGGTACGGTAACATGACTTTCATCAATTACCATTAGGTAATCGTCTGGAAAATAATCCAGCAGACAGAAAGGCCGCATACCTGGTGACCGGCCGTCGAAAAATCTGGAGTAGTTCTCAATTCCTGAACAGTAGCCCAGTTCTTTCATCATTTCTATATCGAAATTCACCCTTTCTTCAAGCCTTTTTGCCTCCAATAAGTGTCGGTCGCCGATTAACTGGTTTTTACGAACTTCAAGTTCTTCCTGTATCCCCCAAATGGAAGAGTTAAACCTATCCTTAGGTGTAACAAACAAGTTTGCAGGGTATATGGCCATATCCTCAAGCTTTTCCAGCGTTTTTCCGGTTACAGGATCTATGGCACTTAACTCCTCGATATCATCTCCAAAAAAAGAAATACGATAGGCATTATCCAGGTATGCAGGAAAGATATCTACAGTATCTCCTTTTACTCTAAAAGTTCCTCTTTTAAAATCATTAGTGGTACGTGCATATAAAATCTCTACCAAGCTATGTAGAAAGGAGTTTCTGGAAATTCTGGTCCCAACAGAAAAGCGAAATACTGATCTAGAAAAGTCTTCCGGATTTCCCATACCATAAATACAGGAAATGGAGGAAACAACAATAATATCTCTGCGGCCCGACATCAAAGCGGATGTAGTACGCAATCTGAGTTTTTCTATTTCCTCATTGATACTTAAATCTTTCTCTATATAGGTGTTACTGCTGGCTATAAAAGCTTCAGGCTGATAATAATCATAGTAGGATACGAAATAGTTGACTGCATTTTCAGGGAAAAACTGTTTAAATTCTCCATAAAGTTGTGCAGCAAGTGTTTTATTATGACTGAGAATCAGTGTTGGTTTTTGTGTCTCTTGAATTACGTTTGCAATAGTAAACGTTTTACCTGATCCGGTTACCCCCAACAGTGTCTGATAATGTTCTTCGTTATTCACACCTTCCACAAGCTGCTTAATAGCACTGGGTTGGTCACCTGTAGGTTTGTAATCTGAAACAATATTAAACTTCATCCTTAAATCTTTATCCTTAATAAGTTAGGTCTGAACTTACATATAGCTTTAATCCTGCTAAAGATGTATCGTTCGTAAAATCAAATATAAGGGATAAATCAATTCTCCTTAAATATCAGGTAGAAAAACACCATAATTTAACCTTTATATGTTAAATTTATGACGACGGCTCTGGTTGATTAATTCACCTGAAAACATGAATGGATGAAACTTTTGATTTACGTTCCGCTTATTAGCCCACGTATAAGGTACATCTTCAGCTTTATATTTAACGATATATTAAAGACTGAAATAGACTTTACCATAAATAAAGAAGAGTTTATACAGTCGGCTTTACCTAAATTCAGCTATGCACAAGAACCCATTGGGAACGAATTGTTTTTTAAGTGTAAACACCTCCTATTTGAGCATAAAATTACCGTCCAACATATAAAAAAGACAGATTTTGGAGAAATAAAAGTTCCGTTTTCTGTTTCTAAAGGAGTTTTACCCTTTGACCTTTTTGCAGCATCCTTTTATTTTTTAAGTCGTTATGAGGAATATATCCATCTTGAAAAGCTGAAAACCGAAGAACAGAATATTGAAATATATCCTTATAAGGACAGCTTACAATATAGATTAAAATTACTAAAAACCCCTATCATTGACACCTGGGCATTGATTCTAAAGAACATTCTCTTGAAGCACTTTCCGGATTTAACATTTCACAAGAAATATTTTTCCTTTAAACAAGTATCGATCCTTTATCCCTCCAAAAAAAAGAAAATCCGCCTTATCATTAATATGATTACTCATATTAAAGCCTTTATTGACAACAAACTATATGCAAAAGGTGATAAAATTGAGGCCATTAACAAAATAATAGCTGATCATAGCAACCTTAGCCAAACTCCTGCTCTCCATATCTCTGCCAAGGATAATGATCACCACTTTATTTCTGAATTACATATTCCTAAAAGTTATATTAAGTTAACAAAGAACACAGTTAAAAGAGACTACAGCATGTATTACCCCGATTTTTCAGGTTTTAGATCAGGCACTTGTACTCCATTTTATTGGTACGATTTGCAATTGGAAAAAAAGACACAGCTCTTGCTTCTTCCTGTAGTAACGTCTGACATCAATTTACTAAAGAACAAAACAACTAAAGCGTTGTTGTTACAAATGAATGAGCTGGTGAGCAGCGTGAAACTGGTTAATGGTAATTTATATTTTTTATCTTTAAGTAATGATATTCGACCTGAGTAAGACCAATTCTATTGCAAATGTTTTTGTAGCCGAGATTAGAGATAAAAACATTCAGAAAGATGCTATGCGATTCCGCCATAATATGGAAAGGTTAGGAGAGTTTTTTGCATTGGAAATCAGCAAAACCTTAGAATATCAGCAAACAGAAACCCAAACTCCACTGGGAATTGCAAAAACAGTTAAGCTTGTTACACAGCCTGTATTAGCGACTATTACCCGTGCCGGCATCCCCATGCATAAGGGAATGTTGAATATTTATGATCACGCACCATCAGCTTTCGTTGCTGCTTATCGCAGAGTTCATAAAAGTGGTAATCTGGAAATAGCAATAGAATATGTTTCAGCTCCTGATTTAACAGATCGTATAGTGATCATGGCCGACCCCATGATTGCCACAGGGATGAGCATTGTACTTTGTTGTAAAGAATTGATGAACAGATATAAAATCAAAGAACTTCATATTGTATCTGCCATTGCGAGTTCGGAAGGACTAAGACATTTAAGAGCAAATCTTCCTAAAGCAAAGCTATGGCTTGGGGCTATTGATGAAGAAATGACAAGTAAATCGTACATTGTCCCAGGATTAGGGGATGCAGGTGATTTGGCTTATGGCCCCAAGATTTAGCCGTTCATCATTGCTATATTGGTTACCTTGCTTTTAAATGTTAGTCCCTGCTTTTAAAACTTTTATTAAAATGATTAAGCACATTTTTTTCGATTTGGATCATACCATTTGGGATTTCGACCGAAATGCTGAAGAAACACTTAAAGAACTTTACCAATTGTATGAATTGGAGAATTTAGGCCTCCATTCGTGCAAGGAATTTATTGATACTTACACCACAAACAATCACCAGCTTTGGGCCGAATACCATGTTGGGCGCATCACTAAGGACCAATTAAGGTCTGAACGCTTTAATAAAACATTCAGACAACTTGGGATAAAACCTGATAGAATCCCGATGCAGTTTGAAGCAGATTATGTTCGTATTAGCCCTACAAAAACCAATCTCTTTCTGGGTTCTGAACGCGTATTAGGCTACCTCTATGAGAAATATACCTTACATATTATTTCTAATGGTTTTAAGGAAACTACATTGACTAAAATGGATGTTTCTGGTCTGAATCCCTATTTTAAAAACGTGATTATCTCGGAAGATGTAGGTGTAAACAAGCCACATAAAGCTATTTTTGAATATGCTTTAAATAAAGCCGAAGCTCAAAAACATGAAAGTATCATGATTGGTGATAGCCTGGAGGCTGATATCCGTGGCGCACAAGATTATGGGATGAAAGCCATTTATTTTAACCCACATAAAAAGGAGAAACCTAGTGATGTAGAATGGCAGATTAATGATCTGGAAGAGTTACTACTTCATTTTTAACTTGATTTCAACTCCTTTCTTGAGTTTCTGATACGATACTGATAATCAATTTGCTGAATAGCAGTAAAAACTTTATTCACGGTTTTTTGCAATGTCCAGATAAATATTATCTTTAAAAAAATTCTAACCAATGGATAAAGTTACGGGCACCGTAAACAAGTCATACAACGATTTTTATAAAGAAAATAATCTTGACTGGCGTATGCTATGTGCTAAAACCAAAGCACAAAATCTGGTAGAAGTTTGTAAAGGCAATTCTTTTAAAAAAGTTTTGGAGGTTGGTGCTGGTGATGGCAGCATCCTTCATTATTTGAATGAATGGAACTTCAGTCCTGAACTTTATGCCTTAGAGATCTCCGAAAGTGGTGTAGAACGAATTAAGAGCAGGAATCTTAAAAACCTGATCGAAGCACAATCTTTTGATGGTTATAAAATCCCCTATCCTGATGATAGTTTTGACCTGATCATTCTAGCTCATGTGTTGGAACATGTAGAACATGAACGTATGCTGATTAGAGAACTGAAGCGGGTAGCTAAATATATTGCCATTGAAGTGCCATTAGACTATCGATTTGGAGTAGATAAACGCATCAAGCATTTTCTTGATTACGGGCATATCAACATGTATACACCAACCTTAATAAGGTATCTTGTAGATTCAGAAGGTTTGGAAATTAAGGCCGATAAGGCATCTCTTATTCCAACAAAGACTACAAAATATAATGAATTTGTCAATAAACAGCAGAAAAAAAGCCTGCTAAAGTCCCTAAAAATAGATCTTGAATTTCAGGTAAAAAAAGTATTAGGTTGCGTTTTAGGTCAAAATCAAAGAGAAAAATTCGCCAATGCCTATACTGTTCTGACTAAAAAAACTGATAAACAACTTGAGATATTTTAACCCTGTTTTCTGATCAATCGTTTTAAGGATTAAATTAATCGTTGGTTTTGCGATGACGGACAAAATATTGCGCCAGGTTTACGGCTATAAGGACATGGTTAATCAAGTTTGGAATTAATCCATAATATTTGGTAAAGATGTTAAACCGCTCTTTCAAGCTATCTAAATGTTTTTGTTTTGATATCCCTCCAACCAGATATTTCGCCACATAAGTATGGGTATTGACAATATTTGAAGCCTTTTTCGCTGCGCGGATGATCCAATCAATATCGGCACTATACTTATACTGTAGGTCAAATGGCTCAGCAATAGCTCTCTTAATATAAATAGCCTGATGACTGATACTCATTCCATATCTGAAACTCTTCCAGTTAAATTCTTCTGGTGCACGGTGTCTTCTTTGTCCAAGGCTTTCCCAATGCTCATCGAACATCTCTGTTTCTCCATAATAAATATCAGCGGAAGCAGCAGTTTCAAATACCTCGGTAACAGTTTCAGTATCATAAATCTCATCACCAGAGTTCATGAACAATACATAGTCACCTGTTGCCAGCGCTAATCCCTTATTCATGGCATCGTAAATCCCCTTGTCTGGTTCAGAAATAAACTGTGCAAGTCTGGATTTATAATTGTAGATCACATCTTTTGTCCCGTCTGTTGATGCTCCATCAATTAAGATATACTCGATATTGGGATAAGTTTGATTCAAAACCGAAAGCATGGTGCGCTCAATATCTTTTACATTATTATAAACGATAGTGATGACACTTAACTTTGGATGCATGGGCTTTTAACTGTTATTTAGGTTGTAAATCAATAAGAGACTGATACAATAATAGGTGTTTTTCTGCAATAACAGCTTCCGAGAAGTGATTTAATATCGTTCTGCGTGCTTCTTTCTGAATATCAGGAGCATTTTCATCATGATACAACCACTCAATACCTGTAGCCAGATCTTCCGATGATTTATAGTCGGCCAAATAACCATTTTCAAGATGTTTAACCATATCTGGAATTCCCCCTGTTTTAAAGGCGACTACTGGTGTTGCACAAGCCAGACTTTCCATCACTGTATTCGGCAAATTATCTTCAAGTGAAGGTGCTATAAATACATCCGCAGCAGAATAACATTTCGCCAGATGCTCATCATTGTTTATGGATCCTAAGAAAGTGGTTTTGAATGGAAACTCAGGCATTTCGGCATTTTCCTTATTACCAAATATAACCAATTCTATATTTTCTTTAATGATATCTGGTCTTGTAGACAGATCATTTAAGGCATCAATCAAGTAAGATGTGCCTTTATGTTTATCATTTTTTGAGGGCATAAAACCGCTCATCAATACAAACTTATCAGGATTAATCTTTAATATTTTCTTGGCCTCAGCTTTTACATAAGGCTTAAATACGTTTGTCTCAATGGTATTTGGAATTACAGTCACCTCTCTAAACCCCATTAAGCTGCTCAATTTTACGGAGTTGGCCATCCATTTACTGGGCGCCACAATATGGCAGTTTAATTCGGAATATGCCTTTTTTTTGCGTAACCAATTTCTGTGTGAAAGATCATTTTTACCACTAAACCTGAGCAGTGGACAAGAGCCACATTCTTTATGATAGTTTTCACAATCATACCGTACGTGGCAGCCTCCCGTAAAGGCATTACTATCGTGAAATGTCCATACAATTGGCTTTTCCAATTCATCTAACTGAGCAAGGAATTTAGGAGAAAGAAATCCATGATTAACCCAATGCAGATGGATAATGTCAGCTTCCTTAACGGCAGGATGATTGATTACCGATCGTCCAAACCATTGTATAGAAAAAGGGGTTTTTACGGCTTTAGAAACTGCCTTAGACAGATAACGTTCGGCAAGAATATTAAAAACTGCTCTAATTTTTTGAAAAGGACTTTTACTAAAGGTTCCTGTTTTTGTACTTTCCTTGAATTGGAAATAAACCATCACCTTAGAAGAAACATCGACTGAATTAAGTGCATCACTTAACCTTAAGCAGGCCCTCCCGGCGCCTCCATTTCCCTCATAAGTATTCAGATGTATAACCTTCAATCTTATCCTCCTTTTATGCGCTAAGCGCGTTTCATTTTCATTTTTGTAAGTACATGGTTCAAATAACGTAAACCACGCTGAAGATACGTTCCTTTGCGGTGTTTTAAAAAATGTCGCACGGCCTGATAGCCAGGTTTATATTCTTTCAGTTCCTCCGGAAATTCAGTAATCCTGAAATTGTTAATTGCTCCTTTATAAATTGTGCTGACTCCAGAATGTACTCCTGAACCATCGTGTCCTATATTTTCTATGAGAGACAATGCAGGATTCACTGAAAGTCCTCTATTCAGAAAAACCGAAGCATACCACCTAATAGCCCAAGAATTATTTCTTCCATGCTTAAATTCCATGATATGTTTCCAGAAGTTCATCCCCCCCTCCAGCTCAAACTCATGTTTTGCCTTATCATCAAATTTGGCAATTATTGTATCTATATCAGGTTCAAAGTAATTCCAGGCCCTATCCCAGGTTGCCCATGCTTGACTGCTTGCTATTCTAAGAAAAAATGTCTCGGGTAAACCTTGATGTGGAATTGGGTACATATATGCCGTAACATGCATCACCTGCTCAACATCCTGATACTTATTTAAAGCATCATTAAAATATTGAAGTGTATAAGCAGAGCTCAACACATCATCTTCAAGTACTATTGCCCTTCCATACTCTTTACACAACCTGCTTACCCCATCAATTACTGAATTTGCAAGACCAAAGTTGTGTGTACGTTCTATAACCTCTACTGACTTAAAACCGCTGATACTATGGGCCAATTCCCTTACTGCTTTAACATTATCCTCTTCTCCAGCACGTGCACCATCAGAAAATATGAATAGCCTTGATTCTTCAGCAAGATCGTTCTTTTGAAGAAAATTGAGTGTCCTCCGCGTATGATCCGGACGATTATAAACAAATAGGGCTATAGGGGCAAATTTTTGCATCTGCAATGGGTTAAATAATTATACTATGAACGCTGATAGGGTGACGAAATTTCAATCAAATCTAACTATATTTTTCTGGATTCACCTTTCCTAAACTACCAGTCAGTCCATCATGAATAGCTTTTAAGAGCTTTTTGTAATTTGCCTGTTTATTGCTGAGCTTACTCATTAACCATTGTCCAGACAAAAACAGCCATTTATTAAGTCCATAAATCATGCGATTACTTACGTTGGTCTGATCATAAAAATAAACGCTGTTACGCACCTGATAATATGTTCTGAAACTCCAGAGATCCAGAAAGATTGACCTCCAGAACTGTCGTTTATAAGTAATTCCGTACGACTTATCAATATCTGTGATTTCGCTTCCTGGGATCAGCCAGATCTTGCCTCCTTTTTCAGTGATCCTATAAGTATATTCAGAATCATCTGCATAAACAAAAAACTCAGCTTTAGGATAGCCAATCAAACTGATCATTTCCTTATGCATAAATACACCACCATAGGGTGCATAAGGAACAGTTGCATTACGTTTAATTTGATTACGCCTCACAAAGCGATCCCTTAATTTATAGTATTTATTAAGTGGAGCTCTAAATACATTAAATCCCATAAAGCTATTTGGAACCCTATAAAAGCGCGTTGCATCTTCACCTTGTGCAATCATCACATGCTGCTTCCTATCTGGGCGGAGTGAAAAAAGTGCTTTCTGATTTTCAGATCCGGGAATAGCATCCCATTGCTCCGTTAGCTTTATAAGAGCATCAGTAGCGGGCATATTATCATCATCGAGCAACCAAACAAAATTGGCTGACGTTTGAGTAGTAAAGTACTCCAAGCCTGCTTTGTAGCCACCTGCAGAGCCCTCGTTCTCAACATTGGTAATGACATGAATTCTCTGATCCTGTAATGAACTACAGTTTTGTGCCACACTATATGTGGAGGCATTGTCGACCACTACAATATTTGTTACATTTTCTAACGAGGTTACACGTTTCAATACCTGCTCTAAAAATTGCCACCTATTACTGTAGGTTACAATTAACACACAAATATTATATGTTATCTTTGCCATCTTATGATTGCAAGTTTACACATTAACGCACATATTACCATGTTGCAAAAAGTTTATTTGCATTAAAACTATACTAAAACGATCTTTATTACGGATGGGTATTATTCAGCAACAAACATTAAAAGGAACTTTCTACTCGTATCTTGGCGTGTTAATTGGCTTCTTTTCAGCTTATCTTATCCAACCCAATGTATTAAGTGCTGAGCAAATCGGCTTACTTAGTTTACTCACTTCTTTTTCTATACTTTTTGCACAAGTATCTGTGCTCGGCTTTAATGCTACTGCCAGGATTTTCCCTTATTTCCGCAATCCTAAAAACCATGATAATGGATACCTTGGCCTCGCATTTCTGGTATCTTTTGTTGGCTTTACTATATTTTGCATTGCAGCATACTTTTTAAAAGAACAAATTGTTCAGGATAAGAATGCTGAGCATAACTTATTTACTGAATATTACTGGCAACTTATTCCATTAACTTTCTTTACTATGGTCTTCAATATTCTGGAGCTATATTCCAGAATGCTTTATGACACGACCATAGGCAAGGTTTTAAAAGAATTTAGCAAGCGTTTATTCCTACTTGGAGCTTTGCTCCTGCTATTGTTTAAATCCATGAGTTTTGAGGCCTTTATGTGGGTCTGGCTGGCAGGTAACATCGTCCCAACAGGAATGATCGCCTATCGGCTATATAAGCGAGATCAATTGTCGCTCCGTTTAAACTTCAAGTTTATTGACAAACCAATAAGAAGACAGATTATTCAGCTCTGCTTTTTTGGAATACTAACAGGAACCTCTCCATATATCATTGAAAACATTGATAAATACATGATTAATGAAGAATATGGTTTAACAAGCACAGGTATTTATGCTTTAGCAGCTATAATCGGAACCATTATCAGTTTACCTTCACGTTCCTTATCCAGTATTGCATATACCGTTATTGCCGAAGCATGGAAAAATGAAAACATGCAGGAGATCAAGTCAGTTTATAAAAAAAGCTGTATCAGTCAACTGATGACCGCCCTGTTCCTATTTTTATTAATCTGGGCTAATATCGATAACATCTATTATTTATTACCAGCAGAATATGACTCAGGACAATATGTTATCTTTTTTATTGGTCTTGGCTTCTTAATCGACGCATCGACAGGAGTTAACGGTGTGATTTTAGCCACCTCAAAGTTTTATAAGTACGACTCGTTCTTTACCCTTACATTAATAGGCGTTACCATTGCAGCGAATTTGATTTTTATTCCTCTTTATGGAATCACAGGTGCGGCTATAGCTTCAGCTATAACTTACCTTATTTTCAATTTATCGAGGTATTTATTTATCCTGCTCGTTTTTAAGATGCAGCCATTCTCTTACAAAACACCCTTAACAATAGTTATTGGTATCATTGCTTACGTGATTGTGAATGCGATTCCTCCATTCTCCAACTTTATTGTAGATGGCATAGTTCGTTCAGGATTAATCACACTGCTATTTGGTGGCGCAGCTTACTATCTCCGTTTATCTGAAGACATCAACAAGTTAATAAACAATGTGACAGGTACTTATTTACAACGTAAGAAATAGCTAGTTATGGCTGCCTCATATTTTTTCCATTTGCTCTTAAAAGACCCTTTCTAAAGAAAGGAGGACTCAGCTTTTCGTCTTCACTTAAAAAGAACATCAATCCTTTTGTTGTACTTGTAGCATACCCTCTTTCTGATAAGTAGGTATTGAACTTACTAAAATCATGTTGTTTATGATAGGTGCATAAAGCGATATTGGGATGATGGTGTTTTATAGTTTCTTCCATTCCCTTTAGCACGCGATCTTCGGCCCCTTCAACATCAATTTTAACCATTGTTGGAACATCCGACTTATCTGACAGGAAAGTATCAATACAAATATTCTCAGTGTTGTCTATATCAGACACAAATTTAGAAATGATCTCTACCTTATCTTTCCATGGTGCAAATGTAGCCTCCAGTGCCTCAACCCATTCTGGCTCTCTTTCAAACAAATATGCCTTCTGAAGAATAGTGATGTTCGACAAAGTGAATATCCCCTCCGCAGATCCTACATCTAATAGTATATCATCTTGTTTCAAGTCAAACCCCTCTGTCGTATAACGATGTGGTGATTCTGGATCCTGTTCTGCCAGCAAACCATTATAAAGTAACTTTACAGTAGTGATGTTATACGATCGCTTAAAGTACAATCTGTGTCCATCATGATTAACCCATAAAAGATCCTTTGAAGTGTCTTTAAACACCTCTACATCTTTGTAATTATACTTATCAGTAAATGAATCCGGAAAAACACATAAGGGATGATCTTTAAGATAAGCTACTGCAGATTTAAACTCTGAGTCTGTTGGCTCATTATTCCGGAAATAACTTAAAATAGTGGTGCTTCTTTTTTCTGCACGCTGTTTTGCCTTATAGGTATTAAGACGACTTTTAATTTTATATTGAAGCTTACTGAACAAATTCATGAAATAAATATAATATCTCTTTTTTAAAAAGTTCTTTTAAAATAAAAAAAGCCTGCTGAATATACAATTAATATACCCTGCAGGCTTTTTAAGCTAATATTTAGATAAGTTTACGCGAATTTCTTCGCATTTACTTTACGTTCGTTTTCTGTTAAATAAATCTTACGTAAACGCATACTTAAAGGTGTAACCTCAATGTACTCATCAGCCTGAATGTACTCCATTGCCTCCTCTAACGAGAATTTAATAGCTGGAGCAATACGAGCATTATCATCAGTACCTGAAGCACGCATGTTGGTTAATGCTTTACCTTTAACGATGTTAATTACTAAGTCGTTATCACGGATATGTTCACCAAGGATCTGTCCTTCATAAACATCAGCTCCCGGATCAACAAAGAAACGACCGCGATCTTGTAATTTATCAATTGAATAAGCCGTAGTAGTACCTTTATCCATTGATACCAATACACCACTTAACCTACCTGGGATAACTCCTTTCCAAGGCTCATAAGCTTTGAAACGGTGAGCCATAATAGCTTCTCCAGCAGTTGCAGTTAAAACACTATTTCTTAATCCGATGATACCACGTGATGGAATCTCAAATTCTAAGTGTTGTAAATCGCCTTTAGGCTCCATAATTAACAACTCACCTTTACGTTGAGTAACCAATTCAATAACCTTACCAGCAACTTCACCCGGTACATCAACGATTAAAGTCTCGATTGGCTCACATTTTTTACCATCAATTTCTTTAACGATAACCTGTGGCTGTCCAACCTGGATCTCATATCCTTCACGACGCATAGTCTCAATCAGTACTGATAAATGGAGAATCCCCCTACCGTATACTAAATAAGCATCAGGAGATTCAGTCTCAACCACTTTAAGGGCTAAGTTTTTCTCCATTTCTTTATATAAACGTTCTCTGATTCTTTGTGAAGTAACAAATTTACCTTCTTT
>JBEBUV010000011.1:0-82199 GCA_040393085.1 Pedobacter hiemivivus
TTTTTCCGGCCATATCCATAGCTAATGCGTTAAGACGCATGGAGCCGGGCTGTGAAATTTTATTTGTTGGTGCTACTGGTCGTATGGAAATGGAAAAGGTTCCGGCGGCAGGGTATAAGATAGTCGGTTTAAACATCAGCGGTATACAAAGGGGTTCCATTGTCAAAAATTTAAGTCTGCCATTTAAACTATTTGGAAGTGTGCGTAAAGCTTCGCAGTTAATTGCTGATTTTAAACCTGATGTTGTGGTTGGAGTAGGCGGATATGCATCTGGTCCGATCCTTTATGCCGCATCATCTAAGAAAATACCTTACCTGATACAGGAACAAAATTCTTATGCTGGAATTACAAATAAATGGCTTGGCAAAAATGCAGCTAAAGTTTGTGTTGCTTTTGATGGTATGGAACAGTTTTTTCCTGCAGACAGGATATTGAAAACTGGTAATCCGGTACGTAAAGATGTAGTGGATGTTATGAATAAACACTATGCTGGTGCCGAATTATTGAAACTCGACCCTTTAAAGAAAACGATATTGGTGACCGGTGGTAGTTTAGGTGCTGGCACTTTAAATAAGAGTATTGAAAAACATATTCTTGATTTTATTGATGCTGATGTGCAATTGATCTGGCAAACTGGTAAATTCTATTATAAAGGGATTATTGAACGTTTAGGGGAGGACTTTAATCCGAATGTTCGCATACTTGAATTTTTAAATAAGATGGATCTGGCTTATGGAGCTGCAGATTTGATTATTTCAAGAGCAGGAGCAGGAACTATTGCGGAACTATGTCTGGTTAAAAAGCCTGTAATATTGGTGCCTTCGCCAAATGTTGCTGAGGATCATCAGACTAAAAATGCTTTAGCATTGGTTCAGAATAACGCAGCATTAATGATTACAGACAGTTCAGCTGAAGACACTTTAGTAAAAGAGGCTTTGAGTTTACTGAACGACAAAGATAGAAGTAAAATGTACGCTGATAACATAGGTAAGATGGCTTTGCCGGATGCCGATGATTTAATTGCACGTCAAGTGATGATACTTGCAGGAAAAGGAGGGCCAGGCTGATGGAATTGAACAATATAAAACGTGTTTATTTTATTGGTATCGGCGGCATCGGTATGAGTGCTATTGCCCGTTATTTTGCTAAACGTGGTTGTCTGGTTAGTGGTTACGATAAAACTCAAACCGTTTTAACCAGAGCTTTAGAGCAAGAGGGAATATCTATAGTTTATATTGATGATGTTTCCACTGTTCCTGAAATTTTTGCTGAGCATGATGAAGAAACGCTTGTTGTTTATACACCTGCAATTCCTAAGGATGCTTTGATCTTGAATTATTTTAAAGACAAAGGCTTTCAATTGAAGAAACGCTCTGAAGTTTTAGGTATTATCAGTAAAGGTCAGTTTTGTATTGCTGTTGCAGGTACCCATGGTAAAACAACGACTTCATGTATCATCGCACATTTGTTAACGCACAGTGGTTATGGTTGTACAGCATTTTTAGGGGGGATTAGTACCAATTATAACAGCAACTTTTTAATAGGTGAAAATGATGTTGTTGTAGTGGAAGCTGACGAGTATGACCGTTCGTTTTTGACGCTTCATCCAGATGTTTCAGTGATTACTTCAATGGATGCCGATCACCTGGATATCTATGGAGATGCAGCTCAGTTAAATGAGTCGTTCGAATTATTTGCAGGGCAGTTAAAAGAACATGGTAAGTTATTTGTAAAAGAGGGTTTGCCTATAAATGGTATTACTTATAGTGCTACCACGGATTCAACTTTAAAAGCGAGTAATATTCGTGTAGAGGATGGAAACTTTGTTTTCGACTTTGGAGATGGTTGGGCTAAGATTAAAGATTTGAACTTGGCTTTGCCGGGAAAACATAATGTTGAAAATGCAGTGGCTGCAATAGGCGTTGCTTTAAGTCTGGGGATTCACCCTAAGTCTATCAAAAAAGCAATAGCTTCATTTAAGGGTGTTAAAAGAAGATTTGAATATGTTGTGAAATCTCCTGAACACATATATATAGATGATTATGCGCACCATCCTGAGGAACTTAGGGCTTGTTTTGATGCAATACGTCAGTTGTATCCAGGGAAAAAGCTAACTGTGATTTTTCAGCCTCATTTGTTTACGCGTACACGTGATTTTGTAGATGATTTTGCAAAAGTTTTAAGCACTGTGGATGATTTAATATTACTGGAGATTTATCCGGCGAGGGAATTGCCTTTGGAGGGAGTAAATTCACAGTTTTTGCTGGATAAGATCACTTTGGATACCAAGGAGATATGTGGAAAAGAATCTGTTATTGAACAGGTAAAAAACAAGAAGCCTGAGTTACTTTTAACGGTAGGGGCTGGAGATATAGATACATTAATACAACCACTTAAAACCATTTTGACTTATGCTTAAAGGGATTAACTGGAGACCTGTTTTTAAAGTTTTTGCTTGGGTATTTTGCCTGACAGGCCTGGTTGTGCTAATGAGTTTTGTTGGTGAAAAGAAAAAGACAGTGCTTTGTACAAAGGTTAAAATATTGATACCTGGTGCAGATAATTTTATAGAGCGGGAAGAGATTGATGCTATCTTAAAACAGAGTCAGGGTGCATTGGTTGGAAGGAATTTAGCTAGTATTAATTTACAGCATATAGAGAAAAGTATTATCGCAAATCCATATATCGCTTATGCTACAGTATATGCAGATATGAATGGTGTAATACAGATTGAGGTAAAGCAAAGACAGCCAGTTTTAAGGGTAATCAATGCAGCGGGGCAGGATTATTATATAGATAGTAATGGGTTGAAGATGCCTGTTTCGCCGAATTTTACAGCTAATGTGCTGGCTGCAAATGGTGATATCATGGAACATTTTAGTGGTAAGGTGGATACACTGATTACTAAACTTGCTGCAGACCTATATAAGGTTGCATTATATGTAAAACAAGATACACTGTGGGATGCACAGATTGAGCAGCTTTATGTGAATAATACCAAGGATATTGAGATGATACCCAGATTGGGGAACCAACGCATTATTTTAGGTAGCGCTGATTCATTGGAAACAAAGATGAGAAACTTGCGTGTTTTTTATAAAAAAGCAATGCCGAAAGTGGGATGGAACACTTATAAGACCATCAATATTAAATACACAAACCAGATTGTTTGTGAAAAAAACAAGATAGATTCCCTGACCGGTGAGGTGATTGGGGGACCTAGAAAAATAGATACAAAGAATACAATTAATAAACTCAGCAAATCGATATAGTTATGGGCAAAGAAAAATCTACCGTTCAATCTCCAATAGTAGTCGGATTAGACATCGGGACTACTAAGATCTGTGTGATCGTTGGTCGCAGAACACAGCATGGAAAAATAGAAGTATTAGGAATAGGGAAAGCCGAATCTGCAGGGGTGACCCGTGGAGTGGTTTCTAATATTCAAAAAACAGTTCAGGGAATTTCACAGGCCGTTGAAGTGGCAAGCGGACAATCAAATGTCGAAATCCGCGTTGTGAACGTAGGTATTGCCGGGCAGCATATCAAGAGTTTGCAACATAGAGGGATATTGACCAGACGTGAGTTGAACAGCGAAATCGGTAAAAAAGATATCGATAAGCTGATTGACGATATGTTTAAACTGGTTATGCCTCCAGGTGAGGAAATTATTCATGTTTTACCACAGGAGTTCACAATTGATAATGAGCCAGGTGTAAAAGATCCAATTGGTATGGCCGGAGTACGCCTTGAGGCTAACTTCCATATCATTTCTGGACAAGTTACAGCGGTGAAAAATATCATGAGGTGTGTAACTAATGCAGGGTTACAACCGCAGGAACTAATATTAGAGCCATTAGCTTCTTCAGAGTCGGTGTTGAGTGACGAAGAAAAAGAAGCTGGTATTGCTCTTGTTGATATTGGTGGTGGTACTACAGATATTGCAATTTTCCATGAGGGCATCATCCGCCATACTGCGGTAATTCCTTTTGGAGGAAATAGTGTTACAGAAGATATCCGTGAAGGCTGCTCTGTAATGAGAAACCAGGCTGAACTATTAAAGACCCGTTTTGGATCAGCCCTGGCAGGAGAAAATAAAGAAAATGAGATCATTTGTGTACCCGGTTTAAGAGGTAGAGAACCTAAAGAGATTTCTGTGAAAAATCTTGCTTTTGTAATCCAGGCCCGTATGGAGGAAATTATTGAGCATGTTTATTACGAAATTAAATCGTCAGGTTACGAGAAGAAACTAATCGGTGGTGTTGTAATTACCGGTGGTGGTGCTTTGCTGAAACACTTGTCGCAATTGGTGGAATATGTAACTGGTTTGGATTGCCGTGTAGGTTATCCAAATGAACACTTGTCGAAATATGAAGACATGGCAAAAACTGTTTACGACGACTTAAAAAGCCCAATGTATGCAACTAGTGTTGGTTTATTGATCAAGGGAATACAGAAAGCTGAAGAGTTGTTGGAAGAGATGAAACAGCCAGGAGTTTTTGTTGAAAAGCCGAAAGATGGTAAAGAAAAAGCCAAGCGTTCTGGAGGTGGATTGTTTGATAAATTGCTTGCTAAGACCAAGGATTTCATCAAAGATGATATGAATGTGAGTGACGAAGATTATATAAAACCGTAATATTTATCCACAATATGTGATTTTTCCACATTGTCAACAATTGTGGAAAACGTGTGTTGAAAAAGTGTTAATATTACAAGGAGAGATGAACAGCCAAAACGAATTTTTAAACAACTGATTCATAAAGATATGCAGTTCGAAATGTTAAAAGATAAGTCATCAATCATCAAGGTAATTGGTGTTGGTGGCGGTGGTGGTAACGCGGTAAACCATATGTACCGTCAAGGAATTACTGGTGTAGACTTTATTATTTGTAATACAGATGCCCAGGCTTTGGAGTTTAGTCCTATTCCCAATAAGGTACAGTTAGGCGCTAGTCTTACCGAAGGAATGGGTGCTGGCTCAATTCCTGAAGTTGGAAAGAACTCGGCTATTGAAAATATAGACGATATCAAACAAATGCTTGGCAGCACAACTAAAATGTTATTCATAACTGCTGGTATGGGTGGTGGAACCGGAACAGGTGCCAGCCCTATTATTGCAAAAGCAGCTAAGGAACTTGATATTTTAACAGTTGCCATAGTAACTACGCCATTTGCCTTTGAAGGTAAAAGACGTAAGATGCAGGCAAATGATGGTCTGGATGAACTAAAAAAATATGTAGATTCTTATCTGGTTATATCTAACGACAGATTGCGTGAGATATTTGGTAACCTGACTTTAGGATCTGCGTTTTCGCAAGCTGATGATATCCTGACTACAGCAGCGAAAGGTATCGCAGAGATCATTACTGTACCGGGATACATCAACGTGGATTTTAAAGATGTGCGTACTGTAATGAAAGACAGTGGTGTGTCTATTATGGGTAGTTTTGCTTGTGATGGTGAGGACAGGGCTTTAAATGCAGTTGAAGGTGCATTGGCTTCGCCGTTGTTAAAAGACAATGAAATTGAAGGTGCTAGGTATATCCTATTAAATATAAGTTCTGGTTTACGTGAAGTAACCATGGACGAGGTGACAATTATTACAGATTATATTCAGGAAAAAGCTGGCCTTTCTGCTGATCTGATCTGGGGTAACTGTATTGATGAAAACCTGGAAGATAAATTATCGGTAACGATCATTGCTACCGGTTTCCAAACTACAGAGCAGCGCGACGAAGAGAAAAAGAATGTAAAGAAGATTTCTTTGCTTACGCCTGAAGAAGCACCATTGGTAAGAGCAGTTGAGCCTGTAAATTCATTTATTGAACCTAAAGCTCCAGCTTATTCTAATGAGCCGGTAATGAAAGCGAAAGAAGAAATTAAACAATCAGACCTTTTTGGTGATTTGTTTAATGGCAATAAAAATCGCAATGCTGAAGAGCCTGCTAATACTACAATCAGGCATACTTTGGTTGAAGAAGAGGCTTTTGATGAAACTCCTCAAGATTCTGGATTTGAATTCGAAATTAAGGTTTCAGAGACAGATTTTGTATTCGAAACACCTGCAGTAGTTTTCAATAATGATACTGTTCCTCATAGGGAAGAGGTGATCGAACCAGGAGCTGATGATGATAAAAGCGATGAGTCGATTGAAGATCAGCTAAAGAAATCTAAAGAGAGAATCCTTAGATTAAAAGACCTGAGCATGAAGCTGCGTACCAGCAATGGTTTACAGGAACTTGAAAACGAACCTGCTTATAAACGCAAACAAATGCAATTACAACAGGTTCAACATTCATCAGAGTCGCAAGTGTCTAGGTTTACCTTAAGTAACGACGAAGACGGATCTACAGAGATCAGACCAAATAATTCTTTCCTACACGATAATGTTGATTAATTTAACTCCGTAACGGATTGCAAAAAGCCTTAACAAATTATTGTTAGGGCTTTTTGTCTTTAAAAAATATTATGTAAGCCCAGTGTAATAGCTGGCTAATTATTTGATATAAGGCATATTAAACATAACTTTGCAAAAAAAATAATAACTTAAAAACATATAACATTGGATATTTTTGAAAAGATAGCGAAACACATGGGGCCGATTGGACAACATCACAAATGGTCACATGGATATTTCTCATTTCCTAAATTAGAAGGCGATATAGCTCCCCACATGAACTTTCGTGGTAAAGAGCATTTGGTTTGGAGTTTAAATAATTATCTGGGTTTAGCAAACCACCCAGAAGTAAGAGAAGCGGATAGACAAGGTGCAGCGGATTATGGTATGGCTTACCCTATGGGTGCCAGAATGATGTCTGGTAATACTAAATTCCATGAGCAATTGGAGCAGGAGCTTGCCGAATTTGTTGGTAAGCCTGATGCATTCCTTTTAAATTATGGTTATCAGGGTATGGTTTCTATCATCGACAGTCTGGTAGACAGAAATGATGTAATCGTATATGATGGTGAATCTCACGCTTGTATTATTGATGGTTTACGTTTGCATATGGGTAAGCGTTTTGTGTACAAACACAATGATATTGAGAATGCACGTAAGCAATTAGAAAGAGCTACTAAATTAGTAGAGCAGAGTGGTGGTGGTATTTTAGTGATTACTGAAGGTGTTTTTGGTATGTCAGGAGCACAAGGAAAACTAAAAGAACTGGTTGAATTAAAAAAGGAATTCAATTTCCGTTTATTAATTGATGATGCACATGGTTTTGGTACTATGGGCGCAACTGGTGCTGGAACTCATGAAGCTCAGGATTGTATAGATGGCGTTGACGTATACTTCGGTACTTTCGCTAAATCTATGGCAGGTATCGGTGCATTCGTTGCTTCATCAGAAGAAATGACGAACTTCTTCAGATATAACATGCGTTCGCAGACTTTTGCTAAGGCATTGCCAATGCCAATGGTAATAGGTTTGTTAAAACGCCTTGAGTTATTGAAAAACAATAGTGAATTAAGAGAGAAGCTGTGGTTTATAGCTACAACCCTTCAGAAAGGCTTAAGGGAGCGTGGTTTTGACCTTGGTGTTACTGATACAGTGGTTACTCCTGTGTTCCTTAAGGGGGAGTTGTTAGAAGCTACAGCATTAACAATGGATCTTCGTGAGAACTATGGTATCTTCTGTTCAATCGTAGTTTATCCTGTTATACCTAAAGGCTTAATTGAACTTAGATTGATTCCTACCGCTGTTCATACATTGGAAGACGTACAGCGCACGCTAGACGCTTTTAGTGAAGTGTCTGATAAACTGAAAAGTGGATATTATAAAGAGCATCAGTTCTCTATCGCATAATATTTTATAAGTATAATAAAACGCCCTTTATAGCTATATAAAGGGCGTTTTTTATTTTCTTTGTTTCGTAATTACTTAAAAATCAACAAGATGAATCATTGGAAACGATGATAATTGTTCATAAACCCCTAAAATGTGGAAAAAAAGAGGGTTTCTGCCCATTTATTTGTTATTGTAATAATTCATTTATTGAAATAAACATCTTACTTTAGTAATAGAGTATTAATCAAAACCTTAAACCAATTAAAGGAGTAAAATTAACGATGAAAAAATTTAACGAAGTAAAGGAACTTGTTGCCGCTTTAGAAGCTGATGCTGACAAATTCTACAACAAAGCCAACAGCGCTGCAGGTACTCGTGTACGTAAAGGTATGCAAGACCTTAAAAATTTAGCTCAGTCAATCAGACTAGAGATTCAAGACACAAAAAACAAGGCTTAACCAGCTTTAATTGTTTTGATAAAAAAAGTGTCCTGAAATATTTCAGGACACTTTTTTTATGTCATCTATTTTTTTAATATGCTTTATGCAGTAATTCTATTTGTTTCCGCTATAATGGCCGTTCTTAAAATATCAGTCACCTTTACTAGTGGTAGGCGCACATGATCATCACAAATGCCTAAATGCTTTAACGCAGCTTTAACGCCTGCAGGATTCCCCTCTGCAAACATCATTCTGGTGAATTCTATTAAATTCAAGTGTAAAGGCAATGCCGTGTTATAATCTCCTTTAAGACACAATCTGATCATCTCTGATAATTGTTGTGGTAAAGCATTTCCAATTACTGAGATTACACCTACAGCACCTAACGAGATCATAGGCATAGCAACCGGGTCGTCACCAGAAATCAATAGGAAGTCTGCCGGCTTATCGCGCATGATCTGGTTAAACTGATCAAAATTACCAGAAGCTTCTTTAGTACCAATGATGTTTTTAAAGTCGGTCGCTAACCTGCATGTGGTCTCCGGACTAACATTGCTTGCGGTACGTCCTGGAACATTATATAGGAATATTGGTAATGAACTACTTTCACTAATGGCTTTGTAATGCTGATATATTCCTTCTTGTGTAGGTTTATTGTAGTAAGGACTGGCAGATAAAATGGCATCATAACCATTTACCTCAAAAGCTTTAATACTGTCTGTGATCTCAGCAGTGTCATTGCCACCAATACCGGCAACCAACGGCAATCTGCCATTGTTAACTTCTGCTGTAAATTCCCATATCTTCTGTTTATCCGCTTTATTTAGTGTTGAGGCTTCACCTGTAGTACCTAAAGATACCAGGTATTCAACCTTTCCATCAATTAAATGGTTAATGAGTTTTCTTAACCCATCATAGTCTACCGTTCCATCTGCATTAAAAGGCGTAACCACCGCCACACCTGTTCCGTGAAATTTGTTCATTTTTTATTCTTTACTTCAATAGCTCTAATAAATCATCTTGTGAAATTAGCGGTACGTTTAGTTTTTTCGCTTTTTCCAATTTTGATGGACCCATATTATCTCCGGCAACAAGATAATTAAGTTTGGCTGAGATGCCACTTAATATCTTACCACCATTACTTTCAATCATGTTTTTAAGCTCTTCTCTACTGTAGTTCTCAAAAACGCCTGAAATTACGAATGTTTTTCCAGTTAATTTATCACTTTGTAAGGTAATTTCATTTTCTACGGCTTCAAATTGCAAACCATATGATTTTAAGAGGGTTATCTGATGCAAATGTTCTGTATTACTGAAATATTCGATGATACTTTCAGCAATTCGCTGTCCTATTTCATCAATTGTGGTCAGTTCTTCCAGACTTGCATTCATCAAATTATCGATATTTTTTGTTCCGAATGCCAGTTTTCGTGCAACAGTTTCGCCAACATACCTGATACCCAGTCCAAATAAGACCTTTTCAAAAGGCATTTGTTTAGAAAGTTCTATTCCTTTTAACATATTGACGATAGACTTTTCGCCAAAGCGTTCAATAGTTTTTAACTCATCAGCTTTTTCATGAAGCGTATATAAATCACTGATGTGCGCGACTAGTTTACGTTGATAAAAAGCTTCAATGGTTTCATCACCCAGGCCGTCGATATTCATTGCTTTTCGGCTGATGAAATGCTGAATCTTGCCAACAATTTGGGGTGGACAAGCCTCATCATTTGGGCAATAAAATGCGACCTCGCCTTCTTTTCTAATTAAAGGAGTATTACATTCGGGACAGTTGGAAGGGTAAATAACAGGTTTTGCATCTGCTTTACGCTTTTCCAGGTTTACATTGATGATTTTAGGAATTATTTCTCCGCCTTTTTCAACAAATACGCTATCGCCCTCGTGTAGATCAAGTCTTTCAATTTCATTAGCGTTGTGTAAGGTTGCCCTTTTTACGGTAGTTCCTGCCAGTTGTACGGGTTTAAGATTGGCTACTGGTGTAACTGCTCCAGTACGGCCTACCTGATAGGTTACCTGCTCCAGAATGGTTTCTACTTCCTGAGCTTTATATTTATAGGAAATAGCCCAGCGAGGGGATTTGGCGGTAAAGCCAAGCTCTTGTTGCTGGGCATAGCTATTTACTTTAATAACTATACCATCAATGTCGTACGATAATTTAAATCTTTCATTTTCCCAATACTGGATGAAATTGAGTACTTCTTCTATACTTGGGGTTAATTTAGTATGCTCACAAACATTGAAGCCCCAGGTTTTTAAAGTCTGCAGACTCTCCCAATGTGTTTTAAAATAGTTTTTATCTGTATTTAAAGAATATAAGAAGCAATCTAATGGTCTTTTAGCAACCTCTTTTGAGTCCTGCATTTTAACTGTTCCTGCAGCAAAGTTTCTAGGATTGGCATATTGTCCCTCACCAAGTTCTTCCCGCTCTTTATTTAACCTGTCAAACGCTGCACGGTGCATAAATATCTCACCTCTTATTTCAAAAACAGGAGGGACATCAGCTGCTTTTAAATGATGTGGAATGGTATGGATTGTTTTCACGTTTGCAGTGACATCGTCACCTTTGGTACCATCGCCACGTGTTACTGCTTTTACCAGTTTTGATCCATCGTAAGTCAGACTAATTGAAAGTCCATCGAACTTTAGTTCACATACATATTCAAAATCATCACCAATTGATTTTTTAATGCGTTCATCAAAATCTCTTAAATCCTGCTCATTATAGGTATTGCCTAATGATAGCATTGGCCATTTATGTTGTACCGTGATAAATGACTTAGTGATCTCTCCTCCAACTTTTTGAGTTGGTGAGTTGGGGTCAGCAAATTCAGGATGCGCCAGTTCCAATTGGTGTAACTCCTCTAACTTCTTGTCAAATGTATAGTCTGCAATGGTCGGCATAGCCAACACATAGTAGTTGTAACTGTGCTGGTTAAGCTCCTTAACCAATGCATCCATTTGCTCTTTAACCTCGAATAGTGACATAATTGCGAAGATACGAATTAGCGAGAATTGCTGAGCGTTTTTTCTATGTCATTAAAAATAGAAAGGTAGTCGTTTTGAATGTTGTTTTTGAATACTTCAAGTTGAGATGTTAGTTGTTCCATTTGCACTTCTGTAAATGGGTTTTCCCATAAACGCATACATACCCGGTTAAGTGCATAAGCAATATTCTCCATTTTTTGATAACTAAATAGGTATCTGCTAGAGATGAAATTATTCAGGAATTCAAAAAAGACAGTACTGTCTGTGATGGAAGATTTATGTAGAAAAAGCTTCAATGCTCCTTTATCTGCTGAACTCAGTCGATCATAAAAAGCATTGATGTTTACACGTCCCTGAGAGATTAATAGATGATCCAAAATCAATTCAAGACCTATGTGTGCCAGAAAAAAAGGTTTTACAGGACTGTTTTTACATGCAGGTAAAATCAATTGTTTTAGTTGGTTGCTATGTAGTCTAAAATATTCAGAAGAATGAAAAATCTTGTCAACCATTATATGTGTTTCCCAACCTTTTAAAATAGATACTTGCAAAGGATCTGATTCAAAAAGTTGCCTTACTTTTAGCGGATATATATTGTGATCCTTTTGTGCATTTTTGATAAAATCTGGCAGTACAACTCCCAATACCATATTTTCATCTGGGTTATTTCGCTCAAAATAAAAATGGGATAAGAAGTTCATGGAGCTAAAAATAATGAATATTGTTCAATAAGACTGTTTTATGGCACTATGAAATTTAAGGATAACCAAGCTTTTCCTATATTTGCGGCTCAAAATAGATTATAATGACCAATTTCGTTGAAGAGTTACGCTGGAGAGGCATGTTGCAGGATATGATGCCCGGAACTGAAGAAAAATTAAATGAAGGCATGGTATCTGGCTATATAGGTTTTGATCCGACTGCAGATTCACTGCATATTGGGCACCTTACACAGATTATGACGTTGATTCATTTTCAACGTGCCGGACATAAGCCTTATGCTTTGGTAGGTGGAGCGACAGGTATGGTTGGTGATCCATCTGGTAAATCAGATGAAAGAAATCTTCAGACAGAAGAAACCATAGAACTTTATCTTGCTGGCATGAAGCATCAGCTTTCTAAATTTCTTAATTTTTCTGATGCTGGTAATGGTGCTGTGATGGTGAACAACGCTGATTGGTTTAAGGATATGAATCTTTTTACCTTTATCAGAGACGTTGGTAAGCACATTACGGTTAACTATATGATGGCAAAAGACAGTGTGAAAAGACGTCTTGAAGGTGATTCAGGACTTTCATTCACAGAGTTTTGCTACCAGTTGATCCAGGGTTATGATTTCTATTATTTATGGAAAAATATGAACTGCCTGATTCAGATGGGAGGATCGGATCAGTGGGGTAATATCGTAACCGGAACGGAATTGATCAGACGTAAGGATGCAGGGACTGCTTTTGCAATTACTACACAACTAATTAAAAAAGCCGATGGTACTAAGTTCGGTAAAACTGAAAGCGGTGCTGTTTGGTTAGACCCTAAAAAAACATCTCCATATAAATTCTACCAGTTTTGGTTAAATGCTTCTGATGAAGATACCAAAAAGTGGATTAAGATATTTACTTTAAAAACTCAGGCAGAGATTGAAGCCTTGGAGGCTGAACATGATGCAGCTCCACATCTTCGTATTTTGCAGAAAGCATTAGCAGAAGATATTACCATTAGAACACATTCTGAAGAAGCATTCGAAACAGCGGTAAAAACTTCTGAGTTCTTATTTGGAAATGGTTCATTGGAATTCTTTAAAACTTTGTCTGAAGCCCAAGTTCTCGAAATATTTGAGGGTATTCCACAATTCCTGATCTCTAAAAGTGAATTGAAAGAAGGAATTGATGCAGCTACTTTACTGGCCGAAAAATCAAGTGTTTTTGCCTCTAAAGGAGAAGCAAAGAAATTGATTCAAGGTGGAGGAGTATCTGTTAACAAGGAAAAACTGAAAGATCCAGCAGATAAACTGACCATAAATGAACTATTAAATGAAAAATTTATTATAGTACAAAAAGGTAAGAAAAATTACTTTTTGCTTATAGCTGAATAAACAAAGTCATATAAAAGCTACTAAATCAGTTCATCATAACTTATATCAATGAGTTATGATGAACTGATTTTTTTTGTAAAACGCTTTTAAAATCGGACAAAAATACGTAAGTTTGTGTATAATGTCTGATTGATATGAAAAAGAAAGCAACAACAAATAGTAAAGTATCAGAGCCAATGGCTGCGTATGGTGTTTTAAACCAACCATCAATAGTAGGTTTGCTGGGCAGTAATTTCACTATATCAACAGATTTTGATCTGCTAAAATTAGCCCGCAAAGGAGTTTCAAAAAAGGCTTTGATCAATCTTGCTAAACATATTTCACTTACCCTACAAGAGCTGGCCGGTATTATGCACATATCAGAACGTACCTTACAACGTTATGAACCAACTGCACTTATTAAAACTGAGCACGCAGAAAAGGCTATCGAACTTGCTCGCTTATATGAGCGTGGAACAGAAGTGTTTGGCACCATGGATAACTTCAATGACTGGATGAAAACGCCTAATTATACCCTTAACGGCGAAGCTCCTTTAAGTCTTTTGGATACTTCAATAGGCTTTGAGCTAATTCTTCAAACTCTTGGACGCATTGAATACGGAGTTTTTAGCTAGTGTTACTCTATAGAATTTCGCTTTGTAAAAGAGCGACAGACCTTACTGGTACCGGTGCTAAGTTATTTGGCGGACGCTGGAATAGTGTTGGAGTACCTGTGTTATATCTGGCTAGTAGCAGAGCTTTGGCCGCACTCGAAGTGTTGGCGCATTTAACAAATGTTCAAGATCCGGAGAGCTTTTGTATCAGTGTATTTGATGTGCCGGAAGATAGCGTTGAAGAAGTAGCGAAGCATCTTTTACCTAAGAATTGGAACAGCTATCCATCGCCATCATCTTTAAAAAAGAAAGGGGATGCTTTCGCGAAAAATAACAAATCACTTTTGCTTAAAATCCCATCGGCAATTGTAGAAGATGAATACAATTATATTTTAAATGTGAATCACCCTTTATTATCACAGGTTAAAATTGTAGAAACCAAACCGTTCCTATTCGACAAAAGGTTGTATTAGCTATGTGAAAAAGTTTTGGTAATTAATTAACCAAAATAGTTCCCACTAATTAACCAGTAAATTACAACCTCTGATATCTGCATTATCAAAGCGGCCTAACACTTCAAAAGAACCATCAGGTAATAATCTCCCAAGATCCTGAGTGGCAATAAATGAGCAGGAATTGACATTTGCCAAATCAATGATATTAATGCCTCCGGTTTTGTTATTTGGAGATAAGCTTAAAGGATCATTGGTGTCTCGAAGATAGATCTTCATCCATGGTGGACAATTGAATATCCCATTTCCATAAGAATAAGCCTGGGATAAAAGCTCTGTCATACCGTATTCACTGTGAATTGCAGACACGCCAAAGCCATCCTGTAACAATTGATGAAGCTCTTCACGTACCATTTCTTTCCTTTTACCTTTCATTCCTCCCGTTTCCATTACAATCAAGTCCGGGAATTCTACCTTATATTTTTCAATAAAATCGAGCAGTGCATAGGTAACGCCAATTAGTATGGTCTTTTGATTTTCCGATTGCAGCTTTTTAAGTTTATCATATAGCTCATCGTGATTGTGCAAGAAATACCCACTGTCGGGATGTTTACTTTGCTTTAATAAAGCATCAACCATGTAAATTAAGGAGGAGCCATCTCTTTCCAGATATGAAGGCAGAAGTGCCAGTAAACAGGTATTTGTAATACTCCCGTAGAACTGTTCAAAGGCCATATTAAAGCTCTGCTCGTAAATACTAATATCAGTTACCAGATGTTTGCTTTGAATCATCCCTGTAGTGCCAGAGCTGCTAAATACGATCTCAGTTGGTGCAGCTGAACTAAGTACCTCATGGGTTTTAAAAAAGCTGATGGGTAGATAAGGAATCTGTGCTAAGCAGGTTATATTTTCCGGTAATATTCTAAGGTGAGAAATATATTCTTTATACACCTGGCAGTTTTCAGCCTGTTGATTAAATATTGCAAGGCTGGCTTGTTCAAACTCATGCGCATTGCTGATAGAGAAGATTTGCTTTGTCAGATCGGTCACCCTGCAAAAATACGCAAGAATTTCTAATTAGGACTTGGTTTTTGTCACCAATACAGCTTTTCTGAAATGATAGCCACAATATCCACTAACTGCGGCAGCAAAAGCACCTAATAATGCCGATAATGCCAGTATCAGCCACCATGCCTGTACGCCAAACATTTCAGCAACGCGGATGGCCAAGATGTTGTTATTCGGTATGCTTTTAAAAAGTGCTATGCCTGTCCACAATAGTAAAATTGCAAAGAATGGCGACCATAAAGATATTTTTCCTGTTTTGCCTATTAAACCGCAGGTGGCAAAAGAAATAACTACAACTATCCACCATGGAAGTACCATTTGTAATAGATAGGAAAGGATAATAATAACTATAAATACCATGATATTATTTTTTGGATATTTTCAATTTGGAGATTATTTTGGCAGAGCTGTCATCTGCCGATTGCATAAAGAACAGATCATAGAGTTTTCCGCTAGCCCATTTATCAATCATATTGTCGTAAAAGGGACTACCCGGATTACCCGATTGTCCGCCCGGAAATACACCATGTCCTTTAGGATTCTTACCTAATTCAACCACCATCCTCCAGGATGGACCATTTCCCTCATTTAAAGCATTGATGGTCATTTTGCCTCCGCCTGTTAGTAGTACTTTAGAGCCAAAGCCTGGGATTTTTGCCAGATGCTGAATTTGGGTATGTTTTACATTGGCCCATTCCCAGGTTTTTCCGATAGGTCCATATTTTCTTTCCATGCTATCGCAACTGTATTTAAAGGATTCATTTACCAGGTCCGCAAGCGTTTCCTTTTCCGGAGTATGAATATTGTCGACCCATTTAGAATTTTGTTCATGTAAAATCAATTGCACAGCTCTATCTCTTGAAGGGTAGCGCATAGGAATATCTGCAACAGTAAATTCATCATCCCAGATATTATATTGCAGTCTTTTGGTCCATAAATCAAATATACTGGCCGCGATTGATTTGGCTTCATAAAACTTATTCCAATCTGTAACAGAACGCAATGCTTCTTTTTGAGTTGCATTCAGTTTACTCTTATCAACCATACTTAAAATAGTAGGAAGTATATCTTGTGCGTGAATACTATAGCTGTCTGTCTGCATATTAATGATGCTGTCGGCCGTAGCATTTTTCATAACTGCTAACCTATCGTTTATACGCTTGCCACGTTCGTAAGGACTAAATTCCCAATTGATATAATAAGGATAACTCGGATCGGTAGACGATTGGTTTGCTGAACTTACAAAACCTCTATCCGGGTTTTTAACCATTGGGTTTTGTGAAGCAGGAATCCATCCTTGCCAATCGTTTTTAGGATCTGATCCATCGAGGATAAACTTTCCTTGCTCTTTCCATTTTAAGGGATACTTACCATTGGCGGTGATGGCGATATCATTTTGTACCGATGCAAAAATGAAGTTTTGTGCTGGTGCAGTATAAAACTTTAATGCTTTGCGATAATCATCATAATTCTTAGCTCTGTTTAAGATATAGAATGCTTTTAGTTCGTTTGATTTCTCATGTGCAATCCATCTTAAGGCATTTCCTATGGGGATATTTTTGGCTTTTGAGAAGTCTTTAGGTTTTTGAAGATAGACTACAGGACCGTGATGGGTATAAATAACAGTATCTGTTATAGTTTTACCACCTCTAACCACAATTTTTTCCATTCTGCTACTGGTATTTTTCCATTGCTTGTCATACCAGTAATCTTTATGGGTATTGTCTTTAAATTTAACCTGATAAAAGTCTAATATATCTGCTGCAACATTGGTTACACCCCATGCAATATTCTGATTAAAACCAATTATGACACCCGGAGCACCAGGCAGAGATACTCCATAGGTATTTAAACCGGGAGCATGGAGCTGGATTTGGTACCATATAGAGGGTAGTGATAAATCGAGGTGTGGGTCGTTCGCAAGAATAGGTAGACCGGAAACCGTTTTTGAGCCAGATAAAGCCCAGTTGTTACTGCCAATACCTTCTTCTTTTTGTTTCGTTTTAATAGTAGAAGTTAACGTATCATCATTAAAATCAGGAGCTTTTGGAATTGGGAGTGGAGTGAAATTCCATTTTGTACCTACAGGAATAATGGGATCTTCTTTAAAAGGATAATCAGGGAAAAGGTCATTTACGACATCTGAGCCAAACTTATTCCTGATATTGGTCATATAGAATTCATCAGAGCCCATGGCTAAAACTGCCGACATCTGTTTCAATAGTAAGGCACATTTTAGGGGTGTCCAGGGTTCAGGTTTAAAATCCAGTATTTTGTATTCAATTGGTAATTTTGCAGTTGAAAGGGAATTGATGTAAGCGTTGACACCTGCGGTATAGGCCAGGATCATTTCTTTAGATTCTGAGGAGGCCATTATTCCCTCCAGTGATTTTTCTGCACCATATACCATACCCATTCTACGCTGATACTTATCAAGTTCTAATGCTTTTTCGCCTATTACCTCCGAAATCCGTCCAGAAGCAAATCTGGTTTGAAAATCCATTTGTAACAAGCGGTGCATAGCAGTAACATAGCCTTGCGCGAAGTATACATCGTGGTCGTTTTGTGCAAAAATATGAGGTATCATACGATCATCAAATGAAATGTCGACCGTTTGATATGTTCCTTTTAAGATAATTTTTTTGTTTTTTTTAACTGTAATACGTTCTGCATTTTGCCAGAATCCGGTAAAAGGATTGAGGAATTTTAAGATTGGGGGGATGTTTCCGAATTTGGTATTGAGAGCGAAAACCAATAGTATAGGAATGATAACGCAAATGAATGCCCTTACTTTATTTGTCATAATGTGGTATGAGAGTATAAGTTAAGCTATAAATCTATTGTCCTTAAATTTGTTAAGGCAATTTAACATAAAACTTTATTGAATCGCAATGATAACGAGATTTATCGGGTAAATAATTAAAATCAGCTATTTGTTTATCAGAAGAATTTAATTAAGTTTATGTTAAATAAGAACTAAATATAATTGTATGAAGAAAATGTTTACAAAAGCGACCTATGCACTTTTGTTATTACTAGCCGGTTTAACGGCTCATGCACAAAGCGTCGTCATTAGCGGCTTGGTTACCGACAAGCTTACTAAGCAACCAATACCAGGTGTTGGGGTTACAGTTAAAGGTACTACCAGTGGAACAGCAACAGATGCGAATGGTAGGTATTCATTTAGTACAACACAAAAAGCTCCCTTTACCCTTGTTATTTCTTTTTTGGGGTATACATCAGTAGAGCGTGAGATTACAGGCAATTCATCAGACGTAACAACCGAATTGGAACCTACAGCAATTTTAGGACAGGAGGTGGTTATCTCTGCGTCCAGAACGCCGGAGCGAATATTGGAATCTCCGGTTTCTGTTGAACGGATGGGGCAGGCCGCAATTAAAGAGCTTTCGGCCCCTTCTTTTTATGATGCATTAGTGAACATGAAAGGCGTAGAGGTCAGTACTCAGAGTTTAACCTTTAAATCTATTAATACGAGAGGTTTTAACTCTAATGGTAATACTCGTTTCAATCAGTATGTTGATGGGATGGATAATCAGGCTCCTGGTCTGAATTTCTCCGTAGGTAATATTATTGGGATCTCCGATCTTGATTTAGATAATGTGGAGTTACTTCCGGGAGCATCTTCTGCATTGTATGGTGCGGGGGGGATTAATGGTACAATGTTAATGACTTCTAAAAACCCATTTGATTATCAGGGGGCTAGCTTTTCTTTTAAAACGGGGGTCAATCATTTGAACGATGACAATACGGGTAACCAGCAGTTTAATCAGTTAGATGTACGTATGGCTAAGGCCTGGAACAATAAACTTGCGGTGAAAGCTAATTTCTCATTCCTGCAGGCTAAAGATTGGCAAGCAGATAACTTCAATAATTTTGATAGGAATGCACGTCAGGTTAAACCTGGTGATAGAAACTCAGATCCTAATTATGATGGGGTTAACGTATATGGAGATGAAGTAAGTCAGAATATGCGAAATGTAGCACAGTCTGTCATAAACGCAGGTACATCTGGTTTTGTACAGGCGGCTTTAGGTTTGCCAACTCCACCAACTGCCGCTCAGATTGCAGGTTTTAAATCTAATCCAAATGGCCTAGCTGCACTTAATGGCTTTTTAAGTACAGATGCAAGGTTTAAGCCATTTGTGGCGGGATTAAGCAACCCGGCATTGCTTCCAAATCAGAACGTTTCTAGAACAGGATATGAAGAACGTAATTTGGTCGACTATAGCACACAATCTCTAAAAGCGTCTGGAGCTTTACACTATAGGTTTACTAATACTATTGAAGGGATTCTTCAAGCAAATTGGGGAACAGGAACTTCTGTTTATACCGGATCTGATCGTTATTCACTTCGTAATTTTAGTATTGGACAGTTTAAAGCGGAATTAAAAGGACAGGATTTCTTTATTAAAGGATATACGACGCAGGAACGATCAGGAGATTCTTATATTTCTTCTATTTTGGGGAGTTATATTAATGAGAAATCTAAACCGTCAGTTGATTGGTTTCCTCAGTATGTCGGCAATTTTATCGGCGCAAAGGCATTGGGTAGAAGTGATGCTGAAGCACATGCAGCAGCCAGAACTGTGGCTAATCAGGGACGCTTTGAGCCTGGATCACCAGAGTTTGAAGCAGCGAAAGATAAGATTATGAATACCACTATTGTTAGTACAGACTTTAAAAAGGGGGAGTATGGGGCTAAGTTTAATGACAAAACTAACCTTTATCATTATGAGGGGATGTACAACTTTAGCAATGCTTTTAATAATGTAGTCGAGTTCCAGGTTGGTTCTTCATACCGTATTTTCCAATTGCGTTCTGGCGGTACGATATTCGATGACTTGAATCAGAAACTTGATATTAAAGAGTATGGTGCTTTTGCTCAGTTAGGGAAGAAAATGTTGAATGAAAAAGTAAAGCTAACCGTTTCAGGACGTTATGATAAGAGCAGTAATTTTGATGGACGATTTACACCAAGGGTAACGGGAGTATTTACTGTAGCTCCAAATAATAATATCCGTGTTTCTTATCAGACAGGATATCGTAATCCGACTACTCAGAATCAGTATATTGATCTTTCTGTGGGTGGTGGATCACAACGTTTAATTGGGGGCTTGCCATCTCTTTTAGAGAAGTATTCGTTATATAGTAATAAGGGATATACAGACGATAGTTATCGTGCCTTTCTAGCTTCAGTAGCTGGAGGGACACCCAACCCTGCATTGTTGCAAGCTTATGACTTTGATCCTAAGGGCGTTCGTCCTGAGAGTGTTCAGGCTTATGAAGTAGGTTATAAAGGGTTATTGGGTCCTAAATTTATGATTGACGCATATGCTTACTACAACATTTATAAGGACTTTATTACTGCGGTTGATGTATATCAGGATAATAAAGACGGTTCCTTTACTAAATTTGGTGTTCCAGTAAATGCCAAAGGAGAAGTAGATTCTTATGGTGCTGCATTGGGTTTAGATTATTTAATTGGTAATTTTAACCTGAATGGAAATGTGTCTTATAATGAGATAGGTAAACTTCCTGCTGATTATATCAACGACTTCAATACTCCCAAAATACGTTATAACCTAGGTTTAGGAAATAGAGAGGTTATTAAGAATGTAGGATTTAATGCGGCTTATCGCTGGCAGGAGAAATTCTTTTGGAACAGTTCATTCTCTTCTGGCGAGGTTCCTGCTTATGGTACCATTGATGCACAGATTAACCTGAAAGTTCCATCAGTAAACTCAATGATCAAAATTGGTGGTTCAAATCTCTTGAATAAATACTATTTCACATCGTATGGTAACCCTGCAGTAGGTGCTTTATATTATGTGTCTTATACATTTAATCCGTAAAAATATTTCTTTTTTATAGGTTTAAGGCCTTGACAATCATGTCAGGGCCTTTTTCTTGCCTTATTTTTATCTCATAATAACTCTTTGGTTTTAATAGAAATTTTAACACCTTAGTTGTACAAAGTACACGAAGTACTGATTCGTGCTTTTTTCTACTTAATGAAGATTTTCATGGAAGATTTAAATAATCAACAAAACGAAGTAAACGGTAATATAGCTGGTGAGGAAACAGATGAAACAGTACAGCATTTAAATAATCCTGTTTCGGGACCAAAACCTATCGTTAAAAAATATCTCAGTGCTGTACAGCATGTACATGCAGAGGGTAATAAGTTCTATTTTTCTGATGGCGATGCTCGTGTAGAAATTAGAGTGGTTAGTGATGAAATGATCAGGGTAAGACTGGCACCGCATGGTGTTTTTCTTGATGATTTCTCTTATGCTGTTCCTGTTGTTGATCAAAAGGTAACCACTTTTAAAATGGAAGATCAGGAAACGTATTATGCCATTTCAACAAATACTGTTACTTGTAAGGTCAGAAAAAGTGACTTCAACATCTCATTCGTAGAAAATAGTACGCAAATGGTGATGAGTGAAGATGATTCGCCAATGCACTGGGAAGAGAATGTAGAATTTGGTGGTTATTACGTGTACGCCACTAAGAAGTGTTTGCCTGATGAGAACTTCTTTGGCCTGGGTGATAAGTCTGGCAATATGAATTTAAGAGGGCGCCATTTCCAAAATTGGAATACTGATGCCTATTCTTTTGGCTGGGATCAGGACCCTTTATATCGTACCATTCCTTTTTATACCGGTGTTCATCATCAATCGGCATATGGTATATTTTTCGATAATACTTTCCGCTCTTACTTTGATTTTGCTAAAGAAGATCAAAACAAGACTAGCTTTTGGGCAGATGGCGGAGAATTACAATATTATTATATCCACGGTCCTCATTTTATGGACGTGATAAAAAGATATCAAACGCTTACCGGTACACACCCTATGCCGCCTAAATGGGCTTTAGGATATCACCAGTGTAGGTGGAGCTATTATCCTGAAAAAAAGGTAAAGGAAGTAGCCGAAGGCTTTAGGTCCAGAAATATACCTTGCGATGCCATATATCTGGATATCGATTATATGGATGGTTACCGTTGCTTTACCTGGAATAAAAACCATTTCCCTGATCCTAAGCGGATGATAAAGGAACTGGCAAATGATGGCTTTAAAACCGTAGTGATGATTGATCCTGGAATTAAAGTAGACGATAATTACTGGGTGTTTAAAGAGGGTAAAGAGAACAATTTCTTTTGTAGAAGAAGTGATGATTACTTTATGGAGGGGCATGTATGGCCAGGCAGATGCCAGTTTCCAGATTTTACCAATCCGGCTGTTAGAGACTGGTGGGGTAATTTGTATAAGGAGATGGTCGACATAGGTGTTGCAGGAGTATGGAATGATATGAATGAGCCTGCAGTATTTGGTTCAGGAACTTTCCCCAATGATGTAAGGCATAACTATGATGGCTATCGTGGTTCGCACCGTAAGGCACATAATGTTTATGGGATGCAAATGGTACGTTCTACATACGACGGACTTAAAAAGTTGATGCGTAACAAACGTCCGTTTACCATTACCCGTGCAGGGTATTCGGGTATGCAACGTTATGGTTGTGTATGGACGGGCGATAATGTGGCGACCTGGGAGCATTTAAAGATAGGTAATATACAGTGTCAGCGTATGTCTATTTCTGGTGTGCCATTTTGTGGTACAGATATAGGCGGGTTTAGTGGGGAGCCTGATGGAGAGCTATTTACCCGTTGGATTCAATTAGGTACATTTTCTCCTTTTATGCGTGCGCACTCTGCCGGTGATACTGCAGAGCGTGAACCATGGAGTTTTGGCGAGCCTTATACCAGCATTAACAGAACTTATATTGAGCTCCGTTATAGATTAATGCCTTATTTGTACTCTGTGTTCTGGGAGCATCACCGTTATGGCTTTCCCATCCTCAGACCATTGGTGATGTTGGAACAGGAGAATTCAAGCATGAGTTTCCGTCAGGATGAGTTTACATTTGGTGATAAAATCCTGGTTTGCCCGGTATTGGAACAAGGTGCGGTATCGAGAATGGTTTATTTGCCAAAAGGTAAATGGTATAATTTCTGGACACATGAAATACTAAAAGGAGAAAGCGAACACAATATACAGGCTCCTTTAGATCAGATGCCTTTGTTTGTAAGAGCAGGCTCGGTGATTCCAGAATATCCGGTAATGCAGTATGTTGGAGAAAAAAACATTGAGGAGGTTTTGTTGAACATATATTACTCCGATTATGAAGTGAATTCTTTCTTGTTTGAAGATCATGGGGATACTTTTGCATATGAGCAGGACATCTATTCGGAAAAGAAGTTTAGCGTTAATGGAACGCAGTATTTGCTGACTATAGAGCAAACGGTAGACGGCCTTTATACGCCGAATTATGAATTGTACGACTTTAATATCATCGGACTTCCATTTAACGTGAATAAGATTACGGTTGATGAGAAAGATGTTACTGATTACCACATGGATGAGAACAGCTGTCTTCGTTTTAAATCAAATAAGAATTTCACCAGCATAAAAATATATAACTGATGGTAAAAGTGCTTGCACATAGTTTATTTACAGAATTTGATATTTCTTTATTTGTATCTGGCAAGCATTTCCGCCTTTACGAAAAGTTTGGTGCTCATCTTATCATTGTTGATGGGGAAGGAGGAGTGTATTTCTCTGTCTGGGCACCTAATGCGCAGTCGTTGCATGTTATTGGAGATTTTAATGAATGGAATAAAACCAGTCATCCGCTAAACATACGGTCCGATAATTCTGGTATATGGGAAGGTTTTATCCCAGGTGTTGCCAAAGGGGATATGTATAAGTTCCTTGTTAAAGGCTTTGATGGATTAGAGGTAGAAAAAGGTGACCCTTATGCAAAAAGATGGGAACATCCTCCAAAAACAGCATGTATAGTTTGGGATAATGACTATAAATGGAAAGATAAAGCGTGGATAAATAAGCGACCAAAATTGAATGCTTTAAATAAGCCGATGTCGGTTTATGAAGTGCATTTGGGATCCTGGCAGCGCGATCCCAGTGAGCCAGACAGAGTGCTGACTTATGTAGAAATTGCCAAAAGTCTGGTACCTTATGTACTAGACATGGGTTTCACGCATGTGGAGCTGATGCCGATTATGGAGTACCCATACTTTCCATCCTGGGGATATCAGGTTACCGGTTATTTTGCAGCGAGTTCCAGACATGGGACTCCACAGGAGCTGATGTTTTTGGTTAATGAGCTTCATAAAAACAATATAGCTGTTATTTTAGATTGGGTTCCATCTCATTTTCCCGGTGATGCTCATGGTCTTTATAATTTCGATGGAACTCATTTGTACGAGCATTCGGATATGCGAAAGGGCTTTCATCCAGATTGGAAATCGTATATCTTTAATTATGATAGAAATGAGGTCCGTTCGTTTTTAATCAGTAATGCCCTATATTGGCTTGATCATTTTCATTTTGATGGATTAAGGGTTGATGCAGTTGCTTCGATGTTGTATTTCAATTTCTCCAGAAAGGCTGAAGAAGCTGCTACAAATGAGTTTGGCGGTTCTGAAAATTTAGGTGCTATTCAGTTTCTTAAAGATTTAAATGTTGCTGTTTATGGTAATTATGATGGGGTACAGACAATAGCAGAAGAAAGTAGTACTTATCCTGGCGTTACACATCCAGTACATGACGGCGGATTAGGATTCGGTATGAAGTGGATGATGGGTTGGATGAATGATACGCTGAAGTACTTTAAAAATGATCCTATAAATCGTAGATATCACCATTACCAGCTTACTTTTAGCATTACTTATGCTTTTACAGAGAACTTTATGCTGCCGTTTTCGCATGATGAAGTGGTACATGGTAAATCATCTATGATTTATAAAATGCCGGGTGATGAATGGCAGAAATTTGCCAATCTGAGGGTACTTTATACTTATATGTTTACGCATCCGGGTACCAAGCTATTGTTTATGGGCAATGAATTTGCACAGACACATGAATGGGATTTTAAAAACTCGCTCGACTGGCATCTGTTGGAACATCCACCACATATTGGAATGCAGAAAACGGTTCGTGCCATCAATAAACTTTATACTTCAGAACCCGCTTTGTATGAACATAGCTTCTCTTATGAGGGCTTTGAATGGATCAGTGCGGATGATGGTAGACATTCCATTTATGTCTATATCAGAAAAGGCAAGAAAGCAAAAGACACTTTAATTGTAATTTTGAATCTGACACCTGTTTACAGGGAAAATTATCGCATAGGTATCCCTTTCAAAGCCAGGTGGAAAGAAATATTTAATACTGATGCTAAAGAGTTTTTTGGTAGTGGGAAGTTGAACAATAAGTTAATTGCACCAGAAAAAGTAGGTTGCCATGAGAGGGAGTACTCGATTGTACTTAATATTCCACCTTTAGGTGTTACAATTCTGAAACAGGAGAAATAGGCTTCTTTTTTATTAGGAACCTGACTCCTACAAAAGCAGCTAATACCAATGCACCAAGCTGTACGTAACTTGTAATAGGGTTACGTGCAGGCTTTAAATCTATGCTTTTATCGTATCCCATATAAATTAATGCATCCCAATAATAGGGGAGGCATTCCTGAATCGGGCGTTGTTTGTTTTGCAGCCATTTTAACTTTGCCTTGTGTAAGGCTGTACTGATTTCCTGTCCTTTTAATATGTTTTGATAGCAACTGGCAGTGATTTCTGACGCTGCTTTGTCATTTACATTCCACAGACCTGCAATGGTACCACCTGTGCCAATGGCGGCAAAACCTCTGCTTAGACTGATGATCCCCTCACCACTGTTCATAATGCCATCTGCAGTTCTGCAGGCGCTAAGTACGACTAGATCTGGAGCTGCTTTCCTGGCCGATAATTCGAATAGAAATACTTCAGTATCATCAAAAGCCAATGTCGGTTCTTTTTGTGCTCCTGAAAGATAAGCATGAGTACTGATATGTAATACTCCGGCTTTATCAAATGCGTTGAAAAAATCCTTTACCTGAGCTTTATTGTCTTTTCTAAAGTCACCATCCACAATTTCTTCTATCGCTTCCGCTTCTTTTGCTACTGCAGGAATAAATTGCTTGTTTTTATTTTGATGGGTGATAAACAAACCAGCGAAATTTTTATCAGGATGACTTATTTTTTTTGATTGTTTGATCCAGGTTTGAATCGAAAAGGCATAAGAAACTGATAGTTTTTTAATGAGGTATGGCCATTCAGCAATATTGGGCTGATACTTATTGTCGGTAACTAAACCATCAAAGGAAAGATAGCCGATCGCCTCATCAGGGACCATAATCAGCTTGTCGTTTTTTTGGAAATTGAATCCTTTAAGTAAGGTATTATAAATCTGGTTTGACGACTTAAAGAATGTTTCTGGTTGGTTCATCATCGCAGCAGGGCCATAATGATAGTAAGTGTTTACAAAATCAAGAATGTTTTTCTTGACCTGTTCAGCATTGGTGATTCTCTTGATATGTTTTACCTTTTTGTTATATATTTCTGCTATATAAATATGGTTTTTGCCCGAAAAGAATTGTATAAAATGAACGTCTGACGGGAGCTGATTCAATAGGTTTTTAGAACCACTTATGTCTTTGTTTATGGCTAACGACGGATAGTGTTTTACTATATTCTTTTCAAGGGCTTCTAGCTTAAACTTCAATTCTGCATTCTGTTTTTCTATGTCTTGTGACGATGTTGAGCCTTGTAAAAGTTCCTTTTCATTGTATGCAATAGCTTGTTCAAATTTTGCTTTTTGTTCAAATAAAGGGTCTTTCGTAGATAAAGTAAGTTGTTGCTGATTTTTACGAATATCATCCAATAAAGTACGGGCTCTTGTCTGTTCAATAATATCTATAATGACCGCTGCATATTGTTGTTGCTTTGTCTTTTCTAGTAATTGGAAAGCAATGGCAATAGCCTTTTCTGCCATGTTTTTTGTTTCCGACTGGAAACGCTGTTTTGTTTTTACATCTGCCAGTTCAAAGCGGATTCTATCGGCTGATAGAAGCGATAATCGGATATTATCTAAGGCTAATTTAGGTTGTCCGAGTTGGTTAAAGGCAATAGATTTCTGGTGAAAAACTTCAATCAGGCGATTGTCTCCAAATACCCTTTCTTTATTAAATTGTAAAAGTGAATCTGTTAATCCGAATGCGTTGAGGGCTAGATTAAAGGATGTTAGCGCCTGTTCTGGTTTTTTTTGTGCCAGTTTAATTTTACCGAGTTGGATTAGCGTATATGCTTTTTCTCTCAGTCTGTTTCCTTTATAATATTGATCATTAATGGCTAAAGCCTGTTTGTAATAGTTTTGGGCATCATTAAACTTTTGCTTTTTCTGATAAATATCACCCGCAGTAATATAGCTACTAAGTAACCAGTATGCTGTTTCAAAATTTGCCTTCAGTTTATGTTGGCGGGAAATATTTCTTTTAATGACCTGTTCTGCGCGGTCAAGTTCGTCTTTATCATTATAAATGTCGGCCAATGTATTGTCTAACAGTATCAATGCTACGGTGTTTATATTGGTCTTTGCTGTTCCTAACTTTATACATTCCTCCGCTTTTTTGAAATTGCCCAAAGAACGGTAGGAGATGGCCATATTGTTGTAAACCGAAATAGCTAAGGCATCATTGTTTTCTTTTATTGCATAATCAAGTGTTTTTTGCTGTATAAACAATGCTTTCTCATAATCGCCCAAACGGGTATAGTTATTAGCCCAGGGTTTTAATACATAATCTGCAATGCCCTCAACATTTAGTTTATGTGCTACTACATAATTATATGATTGCTCATAACAGATGATTGAGTTCAGAATATTTCCGGTATACATTTGGTTATAACCCTGGTTACTCAACAGCATTAGCCATGCCTCTTTTTCGGGAGTAGAGCTTGGCTCTCGCCACATTTCCTTTTCGGTATTCATCAAAAAAGGTAGACTTTGTCGTGGGCTGCTATAAGAATAATCTATTCTTACGTATAGCCAATCAGATAAATTGTCTAGTTTTTTTAAGGAATCGAGTGTTTTAACAATTGCTTCTGGAAGTGTTGGTTGTACTATAGTAATAGGCTGCAACGTATAGTCTTTTTGTAGATTAGCACTTCCTTTTGGAATATTAATAATAAGAGGGAGAACATTCTTTACCGAGATGTTTCCTGATTTTTCAGCGATTGCAAAACCAGAAAATGAGAAGCAAATCAGTAGGATTTGAGTTAGAATTTCCACGTTAAATAAGTAATTACTCTGTTGTTATTACCCTGAAAGGTATACAAATATCTGAAACCAAGCGACGGGCCTACATGAACTTTACCGACTTGTATATCAGCAAACATAGTATTTTGAAAATCTTTAAAACTACTACTTACTTTTTCAAAAGCGTTTTTAATAATTACTTCTTGTCCTACGCCTACGGCGTTTGGTATTTCATAATATGCATCCTTATGAGGGGTCGATTGCTTATCAATATCTATAGAAACCAGGGTGCCTATACCAGCCCCAAAGTATTTGTTGAAATTATAACGCATCTGCAATGGTACAACATTAATGGTCATTACTTTTGTACGTACGGTGCTGTCAGCATATTTCAGTCTTGCTTCTACTCGTTTGCCATTCACCTCAATAGGTACCATTCCATCACCACCTATAATCCGAGTAACCTGATATTCTTTTTCAGCAAATGTGTTGGCATAAAGCTCTAACTGCCAATAATATCTGTGCGGAGCATAAGGAGCGAGGCTAAGCCCGAAAGTGATGTTCTTTTGTCCAGAAAAAGGAGTGTTCCCACTTTCAAAAGGGAAGCCATAACCTGCAATTATTCCAGGAGATAATCCCATTTTATACCTGCCAGCAGCTTTGTTTGTATAAATAGGTTCGTTTTTATCAAAAACAATCGCTGCTCCACTTTTAAAAGGTAGCTTTTTAGGTTTTTCTTTGAAGCCTATTTTGTATTCAATAAAACCCATTGTTGAGTCGGCATCTTTAACCCCCTTTTGCAGGGTTCCTGGGAGATAAATATTATTAAACACAAAGTGAATGCTGTCGGCCTTTCTAACTGTATCCAAATAACTTTGATTAGCATAGCTAGGCTTGCCAGGTGTTATTTTAGGTTTTGAATCCAAAATTTCAATTGAACCTTTATCAAGTACCTCGGCAATAGCAACCCCTACGTCTACTTTCTTTGCTGGTCCTTTGCCTGTATTTTGAAATCTTACTTTATAGGTTAGCTTTCTGTTTTTTCCAGTAAAACGGAAATTCATTCTACTGTTTTTTAACATCATTTTGTTGGGGTCATGAGATGCAACAATTTGAAGCTCAATAGTGAAAAGTTCAGTTGCAGCCAGGGGATTATCAGGGATGAAAACACCGGTAAGCTTTACCACTGCATTGGTGTCTTTGATCATTTCTGGTGTGGTTTTGAAATTCAGAAATATAAATTTTTCTTCACCAGATTTAAGGTTTTCAAATTTCCAGCTTTCATTTTTTCGGTATGCCGCCATCTTTTCCTTTAGCATTGTGGAACTTTCAGGATCAAGGACAAAGTGATTATGTTCGTTAATACGATCAATGATTTCAAGGTTATTACCGTTTTGTAGATTCTCATTGCTTTCATTAATATTTGGTCCTTTTAAAGCAGCATAAAAAGCGGGGGCTTTATTAATCTTTAATGCGGCAAATGTCCCGTTTTGATTCAATGCTATTTTCTTTTCCTGATTATAGGTCCGGATTTCTGCAAGTTCAAAGTTGTCTTTACTAAACTCCTTATCATTATACAAAATAGACAGGGTGCCATTTAAACTGGCTATTCCATTTTCCGGTTTATTGCGATAACCTAAAATCAGCATCATATCATCACCTGGTTTAGGCATACAATTGGTTTTCATTTCCACGGTGCCCCCAGATTTAAAAAACTGAGACCCACCAGCGGGGCTCGTTGCAGCTAATACTGGTCTGCTAGTTCCCGGTTTTAATGGTTTAGGTCTGGTTGGTGGACGTTTGCCATCATCATAACTGTTTGTTGCATATAAGCGTACGTCGTATTTTAAATCAGCCGGATAAATATGTTGTGGTTCCTTTTCAAAGGAAAACTGTCCATCCCCAAATTCCCAGAAGTAGGAATAGAAAGGTTCTGGAGCACCTGCAATTTGTCTGAGTGGTCGTAAGGTAGAACTAAACTTTATAACTCCGTTTTCTATATGATTATGGATAATTGCCGGTATAGTGTCTTCAGGCATGGTTAATACCGGAAGTGCTTTTGCTACTACAGATTGTTTTGTTTGAGCATTTAGTTTAGGCACTATTGAAAAGAGCGCTAAAACGGTTCCTAAGAATAGTGAGTGCAATTGTAGCCGTCTTTTCATAACTTAAAATGAATTTAACAGTAAATTTATAATAATAAGCGTATTTGCAATAAAAAAAATAAAATGAAAACCGAACCTGTCTATTCTATTTTTATGTGTAATTGCCTCAGATTTATTCAAGCCAGTATCTATGATAAGTATATTTTAACGAATAATTTGATGTGATTTTGTTTCGATTTATTTCGATTTATCTATTTTTAAGACGATCGTATTCTTTTTCTTTCATTTTTTTTATCTTTATTTAGTAGGATTTTTGTTCGTGAATCGTTAGTAGCAGGTTCAGTAACCTTGAAAATCAAAGCTTTTAATTGCATCGAGTTGTCTTGAGTGGATTTTGTAAATATTTCTTTTTATTCCTTTTTGATTTTTAATTCTTTTTGTTTATTATTGTTTCAACTAAACAACCAAATATAAAACTCCTTATTCACCACATCTTAAAATTATAATATGGTAAAAATTTCTACTAAAATTTCTTATGAGCTACGTTACGGGTTTATAGCACTTATTTTCTAAATCTAAATCTAAGTCTGTAATGCTAATTTGAGCTACCGACTTAAATAACTTTTATTTTGTTTCTTATTGTTTGTTTTTTGCTAAAAAGGGCGAGAAGTGGGGGAGATGTTGTCTAAAAAGAAATGATATCAGTACAATTTAATACTCGATAGTTTTTCCAACAGTTTTAATCCAAATATTTGCTATGCGCATTCTTGCATCTTTAACAATTATGGGACTATTATGTCCTGCCGTGTACGCTAACGGGGAAAGGGTGGAGGTCGATATCTTGACGCGAGCTCATTCCAAAGCTTTTTTTTATCAGACCACGGATGACACAACTAAATTAAAAAAAGATACCAGCTTTAAAGAGGTTGTTGCTTTAAGTAAACCTTATTCAAAAATTAATCCGGATCCTGAGAAACTTTCAATATTCCCAGCTATTTCTCTTCAGCAGTATCTAAAAGGAGAGGCAGCAGGTCTTTATGTACAAGAGTCATCAGGTGAGCCAGGGGTTATGCAAAATATGTTTATTCGTGGAACTTCGCAGCCCTTACTTTCGGCTCGTGAACTTTATGCTACACAACCTCTTATTGTGCTTGATGGTGTTCCTTTAATATCCGAACATCCCTATGCGTTTGATATCCAACAAAATAAAATTGACCGTATAGGTCCTGCTACTAATACCTTGGCTAACATCAATATGAGTAATATTCAGTCAGTTGAGGTATTGAAAGGATTGGCTGCGGTTTCAGCTTATGGACCTAAAGCAGCAAATGGTGCTATTGTTCTAAATACTTACGCTCCAGGAAAGAAAAGGAAGATCACGTTTGATAGCTATATAGGAATGGCACAGAAAAATAATGTGACTACTATAAATGGAAAATTTGAAAATACTTTCAGGCGACAATTTTACGATAAATACACCTCAAATGGAAGTTATTTTGATAACGATGTATATCCACTTTATTTGAGTGATTCTTTGAATAATTCGTACTATGGCCCCGCTAACTGGAGTGATAGCTATTACAGGAATGCAATGGTTTATGGTGTAAATGCGAGTATTGGGGGAGGAAATGATAGGGCAAATTTCCGTTTTTCATTAGGAACACTTCGAACTGGAGGTGTTGCAGATCAAACAGGAGCTGACCGTTATGATACGAGGTTTGTAATCAATATGAAACCTTTGAAGTGGCTTGCTTTTAGTGGAATGTTTAATGGAAACCAGGTGTTGCGTCAAAGGAATAGAAATGTGGGCGATCGGTTATCTCAGGTAAATTATATTCCAGATCTAAGCGTTCCAATTGCTCCAAATAATGAAAGATATAGTCAATATCTGAATAATTTCAAGGAAGGTTTTGATGATAATAAAATAAACGTACTCGAAAGTTATATTAAGATAGCTGCTAACTTTGGTAAGTTTAATTTTGTAAGTTCATTAGGTATAGATTACAATGAAGGCTACAGGGATATATTCTTCAGTCGTAATCTGTTGCAAACTACTAATTATGCTTCCAATTATTATGGGTATAATCAGCGTGCAAGCATTGATAATGTGCTTACTTATGATTACGCGCCTAATTTGAACCATAAGTTCAATTTTGTTGTAGGGAGCTCTATCCAGTACGACAGTTATCGTTATAGTTATGCCTATGCCTATAAAGGAAGTAACGATTTTATCAAATTAAACTTGTTGGATAAATACCTGAATACAACAGTTTTTAGAAGAGAAATGGTATATAAGTTTTTGGATAGGACCAGGAATAATCAGGTTTCATTTTATGGGAAAACGGATTATGTGTTAAAAGATAAATATACTTTCTCAGCACTATTAAGAGCAGATGCGTCCTCAAACCAACAACCTACTAGTCGCTGGTTTTATTCTCCTATTGTAACTGCTAAATGGGATGTGAAAAAGGAGTTTCTTGAAAATAATTCTTTGTTTTCAGACTTCATCATACGTGCTGCAGCTGGACGTACGGGTAGGTATGAGCATTTTGATAATTATGCGCAGGGACCACAATACACCGCTTCAATTGGTTTCAGCGGTAACTTAATCACACCGGGTTACAATGGTTTAGCTGTGTTGAACAGACCTTATCAGATGGGAGCGATTGGCTACGATTTGAAATGGGCATATACTGACCAGGTTAATATTGGGTGGGAGGCATCTTTACTAAATGGAAGAATAGATGCGAACCTTGATTTTTATATGAAAGATGATAAAAATATGTTGCTTGGTATTCCAGAAGCTGCTGAATATGGTTATACCAATGTGATTCGTAATGGAATGAACGTGAGGAACAGTGGTGTAGATTTAAGTTTAATCGGAGTTATACTACCATCTTCAAAAAGACTTTCCTGGACTGCTTCACTTAATTTGAACTTCAATAAGAATAAACTATTGGCCTTACCTGGTGGCAGGGACCAGTTAGTAATTGGCAATAAACTGCTTAAAGTTGGCTCAGCAGTAGATAGTTATTGGTTACTCAGTAATTCTGGTATTTATAATGCCGATAACGAGGTTCCTGTGAGTGAGGATGGTAAAAGGTTAAATTATAATGGTATAGACTTAAAAGCTGGTGATCCACGCTGGAATGACCTAAATAACGATGGCACAATCAATAATGATGACCGTAGTTTAAAAGGACATTCTTTACCAGTGCTTTCTGGAGGGTTTAATCATGATTTCGGTTATAAGAAATGGACAGCCTCTTTTAATTTTTATTTCAATATAGGACGTGACTTGATGAATCAGGAAATGGCCAACAGGTTTGATTTTATTAATCGGGAGGGCTTAAATGACATGACTTCGGTAAGAGAAATTACTTATTGGGAAAAACGCGGAGATTATTCAAGCTACCCTATTTATAATCCATGGAGTTCAGTAGTTCCTTATCAGGTTGACCAGGATCTTTTTTTAGAGAATGCTTCTTTCCTGAAATTACGGACATTTTCACTGACTTATGATTTGACATCCACCTTGAAGAAAAAAGCACCGAATGTTCAGAAAGTAATCGTTTATGGAAGTGTACATAACATTTTTACCCTCAGCCCTTATAGTGGACGTGATCCAGAACTGGTGAATTTTACAGGATATGATAACGGGTATGGAATTCAAATACCAAGAACTTTTACATTGGGTATTAAAATGAATCTTTAATAGATAATTCATTGTATGTCAGTGGTGTATTTAAATAAAATAGATGAAATGAAGAAAATAGGTTTACTCAGTATACTTTTTTTTGGCCTGCTCTTTTCCGGGTGTAAGGACGCTTTAAACATCAATTCGACAAGGGTTGTTGGAGAAAAGAATTTCTGGAATTCGCTTGAGGATTCCAGGGCAGCTTTAATGGGAGTTTATGGATTGACACGAGCAGCATTAGCCGACAATAATGGCCATTGGTTATATGGAGATGTAAGAACAGGAACTTTTGATAGTCCTATTCGTCAGGATTTAAGAGCAATTGCAAGGAATGATTTAAATGCATTTCATCCGGTTATTGATGAGCTCTCAAATTGGAGAAGATTTTATGCGATCATTAACGCAGCTAATATTTTTTTAGAGCGTATTCCAGAAGTGAAAGCCAAGGATGTACGCTATACAGAAAATAATATGAATATAGATATAGCTCAGGTTAGATTTTTACGAGCTTTTGCTTATTTCTATATGGTCAGAATTTGGGGTGATGTTCCTTTTATCATCTCCTCCCGTGATGGAACTTATGAAAATAAGGGGAAAACAGATCAGAAAGCAATTCTGGAATTTGTTCAATCGGAAATGTTAGTGGCTGCCGAAATATTACCGTATAGGTATAGTATAAATGACTTACAGCAGCCGGGCGATTATTACAATGAAACTAGTGCCAGATGGGATGGAGCATTGGTTAGAAAGCTTACAGCATATGGAATAGTGGCTCATGTGGCTGCATGGCAGGGGAAATATGCGGATGTTGTAAAATATTCAAAAATTGTATTGGATAATTATAGCAAAGCGTCTATGACTTATAGTGCAACAGCATATTTGACAAGTAGGACAGGCTTATTTCTAAACAAAAATAATAATCATCTTTTTGGGTTTGGATTTGTATATAGCCATCAAGATGCCAGTTATACTGGAAATATAGAATCATTAACATTAGCAAAACCTGTTGTGAATAAAAGTCTACCGGATATGTATGTTCCGAAAGACTCTATTCTATCGATTTTTAAAGAAACCAACGATGCCAGGTTCAATATCGATACTACCGGTGTCACCCATTCTGATCTTTATTTCACCAATTTCTCTGGTCGTTACCCAATTTTTAGTAAAATTAAAATTATTCAAAACGGATCGTCTGATCCTACATTTAGGATTTTCTCAAGTGCTATCCTGATTAGCAGATTGGAAGATGTTACCCTGTTAAGGGCTGAAGCTTACACTATTTTGGGAGAAACTCAAAGGGCTATAGATGACCTGAATACAATTAGAAAACTACGCTATAACGTTGACGTGGCGGGAATTGTGAATGCTGATGAGTATGTAGCTTATAGTACAACTAAACACGGATCCCTAATTGATGCCATTTTCCGAGAACGAAAAAAGGAGTTTATGGGTGAAGGAATGCAGTGGTATGATCAGATCAGATACAACAAGATTACCCAGAAAGATCCTGTCTTTACTGACTTGATTAATCGGGGTGGGATTTACTGGCCTATATCACGTAGTATTTTAACACAAAATAAATTGATCGAACAAAATTCATATTGGAAATAAATTTATTTGCTATGAAAAGAATTATATATAACAAGTGTACCCTGATATTACTATTTGCCTGGCTGATATTTTTAACGGGTTGTAAACAGGAAGAGGGATATTATGAAACCCCAAATATCAATAGTGGTACTCATCTGGATACTTACGATTATCTAAAGAGTAAAACAGGTATATACGACTCACTGTTGTTTATTATTGATAAAATGGGTATTGAAAAAACGTTAAGGGATAGCAATATTACTTTGTTTGCTCCCTCAAATTTGAGTTTTCAAATTGCCCTTAAAAACTTGAATGATATTAGAAGGATTCAAGGAAAGGAATCTGTGTTTTTAAAAGACTTGGTAAAAGGGACAACACTTATCAAAGCAGATATTATTAAAACCAAAGCAGATAGTATACATCTGGATACATTAGTTTCTCAATACATTATAAAAGGTCAGTTTTATACTGAAGACTTGAAAGTTGGAGATGGACAAACTTTCTTCAGTGTACGTGGTGATTATCCGATGCATGGTCAACGTATTTTCGCAGATAGCCAAGGCTGGCAAAAGGGTGGATCAGAGCTCATTGAATTTGCGACCACCAAAAGGAGCATTTTTGTGCCCAATTGGGTTAAAACGACTACAAGGTCTGTAAACATAAAAACAAAGAATGGGATTGTTCATTTGCTGGATCCGGAACATGTTTTTGGTTTTGATGAATTTGTAAGACGCTTAACTTTAGTACCCCCTCCAACGAATCTATTTAAGCTACCTGGTAATTCTTGGAATATCGTATTTCAAGATCCAAATGAATTTGATGGAAAGGTAAATCAGGGTGAGAAGTTTGCTAAAGTACTTGATGGCAGTTTGCTGACCAAAATCTATTGCAACTTTAATGCATCAACTAACAAAATTACCATGAACTGGATTCCTGCGAATCCCGTAGTGTCTAATTGTTATACACTTGCCTCTGCGAATGACTCTAAGAAGAACTCCTTAAGAGATCCGAAAGCATGGAGAATAGAGGGGTCTCACGACAATATAAAATGGACAATCCTAGATACTAGACAGGACATTAAGTTTGAAACCAACTATCAGGTGAAACTCTTCCATTTTAAAAATGATGTTGCCTATAAATATTACAAGATTTACTTTCTGCAAAATGGTGGTGATAAGCTTTTTCAGATTTCTGAATGGACAATGAACTACAAGGAAGAGGTTAAATAAAGATTATTAAAACAATGTATGATATGCGACAGGTTAATTTTTTAAAGATAATAATGCTATTTATTGCAGTAATGACTTTTTTTGGATGTAGAAAGATTTTTGATCTCCCCAAAGAAGTAGATTATTTCAGTGATAAAGCTGATTATACCAATAAAACGTTCCGACCAAGATTGGGTAGGACAACAGTAACTTCAAATTACTTTAATGCTGATGCTTCCAGTTATCCTATAACTTTTGAAATTAAGAGTCCTCGTTTTGGTGATGGTAGGGATGCTAGTGATATGTTGGCACTAAAACCAACACTGGTTTGGATAGCAGAATATACTGGTCAGGAGAAAAGTATGGCAGAAATAGAAGCCAAACGTAGAACAGAAAATCGACCAATGTTGGAATTGAGGGGGTCGGGAGACTTGATCATGTGGTATACTGCAACAAGAGATTTGATCAGACCGGCTGATTCAATTGTTTATCCGCAGGATATCAGGTATATAGATGTTAAGGTGTCCAACTCAGGAGGATCAAAATTGATTAGAGATATTGCTATTATCCCTGGTATTGATGTGCCTTATGAACCAAGTGCTGATTATAATACAATTACCGGAAAACCTAATACTACCCTGCCTGGAGGTATAATTCCAGTTTATAACCATCCTTCAATTTCGGGGATAACAGGTGAGTCTACAAATGTTCCGATGTTGGTTAACGACGCATCGAAAGGAGTGGTTCGTATGTATATCCGCAAGTATACTGATAATCCGAATGGGAGTAGTTTAAGGTTTAAATTCCTGAATAAGGATTCTGTAGCTATTGATCCTAAGATGTTTAATGAAACTAAATGGGATCAGCAGGTTCATGGCTTTAATATGGAGATGACAAAAGAGTATGTGAAATACGATGTCGCTTATCCGATTCCACTTGCAAGGATTGGTACTGATTTCACAGCCGGAGGTAAAACTGGAGGTGGCGATAAAGCAAGAGTGGAATTTTCATATTCCAGAATAGGTTTTGGCGGTAATCGAGTGATAGGTAGGATTTCACAAGATTTTAAAATTTATGAAAAGGGAGACTGGGAGATAGTTTTTCATTTCAGAACAGTGAATCCAAAGTTTGATAACGATTAATATCTAATGATTAAAACTCATAGAATGAATATAAAATTTATTTTACTATCTGTCTGTTTAGCTTTCTTCATCTTCTTAAGTAAGGAAAGTAATTCACAGACTAAAAAAATTACTGTTACAGGTACGATAACGGAAGCCGGAACAAAATTACCTATGGTAAATGCAAGTATTGCAACAGGTAATCCTTTAAAGGTCGTAGCTACTGCTAATGCTAAGGGTAATTTCACTATTAGTGTTGATGAAGAGGCAACACTAACAATCACCTATATCAGTTTTGAACGACAGGTGATTAAACTTAAACCCGGACAAACTGTTTTGCATGTAGCTTTGAAAGAGGTTCAGAACAGTATGGACGAAGTTGTTGTTCGAGGGTACCAAAAGAGAACACGTGATCAAACAACAGGTTCATCATTTATTGTATCTGGTAAGGAGATTCAGGATGTTCCTGTCGGTAACGTTGAACAATTGTTGCAAGGAAAAGTGGCAGGTTTAAACATTCAAAACAATACCGGAGCACCAGGTATGAGAGGTACTGTTAATATAAGGGGCTTGTCTACCATAACAATTACCGGATCTGGTGATGATTCTTTTTTACAGCCAACTTCACCTTTGTATGTAATCGATGGAGTACCAATGGATGCAGATAAAGCTTCTGAGTTTGGTTTCGATCAGCAAGGTCCGGGTGTAAGCCCATTATCTTTAATTCCTCAGGAAGATATTGCCAGCATTGAAATTTTGAAAGATGCGACTGCAACGGCCCTTTATGGTTCCAGAGGTGCTTATGGTGTAATTTTAATTCAAACTGTTCGTGGTAAATCAGAAGTTCCAAGGGTGGTATATACTTCTAATTACTATGTGTCTACTGTTCCGAAGTTACGTGAAACGTACGGAGGGGTGTTAGAAAGGAATTTTAAAATCGATCAGATCGAAAAGTATGGTTTATTTGATGCGAAACATCGAATCTCTAATACTCCTTTCTTAGCAGATAGTTTAAGTGGGTTTTTTAATAACTCAACAAACTGGCAAAACATATTTTATTCTAACCGATACAATATGACTCATAATGTGAGTTTGGATGGTGGAGATGCAATGTTTAATTACAAAACCAATCTGAATTATTTTTCGCAAAGTGGTTTAGTAGAGAATACTGGTTTTGAGAGATACAGTATGAACATGAATATGGAATTTAAGCCATCAACCAAATTGAGCTTTTTCGGGTCGATAAAAGGTTCAGTAGGTCGTGTTAAAACAGGTAGTGGAACGGGACTATTACAACGGGTGGTTGATGAGAGTAGTCAGAAATCATCACTATTACCTGGGCCATCATTCTTATTGGCAAGTACCGAAGACTTATCTACACTTCAGATTCGGGAAAGTGCAGGGCCGAAGAATATATCAGCGAATATGACGGCGAGTTATGAAATTTTCCCTGGACTTTCAGTTGGTTCATCTGGAAATTATGATTATACACAGGAATCGAAAGATACTTTTTTGCCAGCTGCGGCGAATAATCAGTTTGCTACGATTTACAATTATTTTGGATATTCATCAACTGTATATAATAGAAATAATATTTCTTATGTTACTTCTATAAAGGACAAACATAACTTCTTTGCTAACATATTTACAGAGATATATATTAAGAAAAATCAGGCAAATGCAACGCGTTTAGCCAGGTTACCGAATGATCAGTTCGAAGGTCCATTGGGTTATGACGGCTACTTCTCAAGAGGTGGGGGGGTATTACCTAAATTCGGGGATTTAAAAACCGCTTCACTAGCTGCCGCTTTTACTTATGATTATAAAAAGAAATATATTTTTGATTTAACATACCGTTTGGATGGAACTTCTTCGAGTGGTCAATTGAATCCTTATACCAAAAATCCGTCTGCAGGTTTTAAATGGAATTGGAGTAAAGAAAACTGGTTAGCAGGTGCTTCAAAATGGTTGAATTATGGGACTATGCGTTTAACCGGTGGTCAGAATATATTTCCTATGGGTACTTTAGTAGATATTTTTGGACAGTATGATCCTACAGGATTTTATAATAATGCACCACGAGTAGGTATCAATTACGATAAAATACCCAATCCTTATTTGAAAGCAAAGCATGTGGTTCAGTATAATTTAGGAATTGATATGGGCTTTTGGGATGGTAAACTTGACGTGATATTTGACACCTATTTTAAGGAAATAACCAATGAATTGTTTGCAAAGAAATTAAATAATACGCTGGGCTTCAATAATTATATGAGTAATGATGTCAGTATGGCCAATTATGGTTATGAATTGTCGTTGAGTAGCAGGCCACTATCTAAAACAAGTGCTTTGCAATGGACAATATCTATAAACGCAGCACTTAACTATGATGTTTTGACGGCTTTACCAGAAGAATATAATGGGCAGTATATTGATTATATATTGGCGGATGATATTGGGCAATACATTGCTAAAAGGGTTGGTAGAAATGCCTTGTCGAACTATCTTTATATCAATCAAGGGGTGTATGGTTCAAGAACTGATGTTCCGGTAGATCCTGTTACTGGTTTAAGATATAGAAATAATAGTGCTTCATCATATAATAATTCTTTTGATGGAGGAGATGCCATTTTCTGGGATGCCAATGGAGACTATGTATTAGACGGTAGAGATAGACAAGTATCTGGAAATACCCAACCATTAATTACTGGGGGTATGTCAAATACTTTTCAATATAAAGAGTTCAGTCTAAACTTTTATGCTTCATTCACCGCAGTACGATCGGTATTGAATAATGCTTTAGCTAAAAGACTATTACTGCTGAGTGATCCTTTTGGTCAGAAAGCTGTTCCTCCAGCTGGTAATTTAGATATTTGGAGAGGGCCGGGCGACAATGATGCTACTTATGCAAATGCTTATAATTATGCACATGGTGCATACATGAATAATTTTAGATACGAACAAACGCTTTGGCAGGAAAGCGGAAGCTATCTTAAAATTAATCAGGCTACGCTTGCTTATACTTTTAAAAAGAGGTCAGCACAGCGGTTTGGAGTAAATGGTATTAGAACATATCTATCTTCTTCCAACCTGATTACCTTTTCACCATATTCAGGCCCTAACCCGGAAAGTGTAACTAGTTTGGGTAAGGATTTATCCAGTGGTTATCCTAATCCCCGTACGTTTACCCTAGGTTTTAATGTTACATTTTAAAGTATTAAGATGAAAAAGATATTAGTTAGTTCATTAATTATTTTGTGCTTTGTGCAGTCTGGCTGTAAAAAGTTTCTTGAATTCACCCCAAAAGACCGATTGACTGGAAATAATTTTTACCAGTCAGTAGAAGATGTTGAAAGTAATATCACAGACATGTATGGGCAATTGTTCGATAAATATACCAGGACCTCTTTTGCAGGTGCAACCGGTGAATTCCGTTCGGGAGAGGTAATCTCAGCAGTTCAGGCTGGTGAAAGCAGAAGAGGAGCTGGACGGATCGGTGGGCATATGCGACAAACACCAAACCCATTAGGTAGTACGGACAAGCAAGTTATTCCGACTACACCAGTTAACGATCGACTTTTGCTGGAAGGTATAGATGCCAATAGAAATTGGTCTGGTTATAACTTCTCTAATATTACCGTTTGGAATGAATATTATAAGGTAATACAAGCTGCAAATTTGCTTATCAATAAAATTGAAGAAGGAATTCCTGCACTATCGGCTGGAGAGTCTAAATATTATATTGCTGAATCCAAATTCATACGCAATTTCTGTTATTTTATGATGGTGCGTTTATATGGTGATGTAGTTTATTATACTAATGCTTATCAAAAAGATCCACTTGCGAGAGAGAATATGGTTTCTGTGATTAATAAGTGTATAGCAGATTTAAAATCATCTAAAGATGATTTGCCAATGAAGATTACAGAACCTGTTTTGAAAGGCGTAAGGGCTAGCAGGGGTGCTGTAATTGGTTTATTGATGAACATGAATATGTGGAATGCAGGGTTTGATCCAGTCAATAAAACAGCTTATTATGAAGAAACAGCAGCACTTGGTGATGAGATTATGAAAAGTAATGCGTTCCGATTAATTGACTTGAATGAATGGGCTACGGTCGCTAAAGGAAGATCAGATGAAAGTTTATTTGAACTTTTCCGTACAATGAATTACAATTCGGATCCAGATAAACCTTTTGAACAGGCCAATTCCTACTCTCCTTTTGGTGATGGCTTTATTCATTTTCCATACAAAGTTCCTGAACTTACACATCGCTATAGTTTTATGGTGTTCTCAGAGGAGTATATGCTCAAACTCTATCCGGATGACGGGGATGGAAGACTAGAAGCATGGTTTACTGCCCCATTTGATCAGAATGCAGAAACCTTTCAATTGAAAAAGTTTGCAGTAAATACTTTTGTGGATGAGAATAACCCATTGCTTGATATTAATCCTGACAATACTTATTTGATTATGCGCTATTCTGATGCCATTTTGCTTAGAGCAGAGGCTTTGGCAGAATTGAACAGAGATGACCAGGCTACTGAATTCTTAAATATGGTTAGAAAACGTGGTGGAGCAGCCTTATATCCTACAGCTCAAGGAGACGGAGATTTGAAAGATGCCATTTTTTGGGAGAGGGCAAAAGAATTGATGGGCGAAGGAAGTCGCTATTTTGATCTGGTACGTACTAAAAGAGTTTTAAATAGAATGTATACTGACAATCCGCTTACCCTCGATAAGTTTGAACGTGGGGGTTGGACCTGGCCAATTCATTCCAGTGCTTTAACTAATAACCCTAAGATGCAACTGAATTCTTATTGGATAGGAACTGGATTGTAATTTATATATCCCTGAAAACATGAAAACAAAAATGATGAATAAATATACTTCTTTATGGGTGGGATGCCTGGCTTTTCTCCTGTTGCTTTCTTCTTGTGCTAAGGATGATTATTTTGTTGATGGTGGAAAAGCTAAGGCAGAGTATGATGGAACAATTCTTCAGTATCTTGAGTCTCATCCGAAATTTGATACTATTGCCCAGATCGTTAAACTAGCCGGTTTGGAGGATGCCTTTACTAAGGAGGAGATTACTTTTTTTGCACCAACTGATGAAGTGATTAAAAGAACGATTGGGAATTTAGATGTGGGAGGACTGAACGCGGACCTTTATAGAGCCGGAAAAGACACCATAGTGGTGCTGGCTGATGTGCCTGCCGCAATATGGAAAAGACACTTGATGAAGTATATGCTTAAAGGGAAGTATCTATTGAAAGATTTTCCTCAATTGGATTTCGATTTGAGGCCATTGTATCCGGGTGGTTACTATTTCGGTTATAATGATGATTTATACAATATTGGGGTAGTGTATAATCGTTCAAATGGAATTAAGTATGCAGGGTATAGGCAATTGAGTATGTCGTATGTACCAGATCCATCTAATCCAAATAGCTTTATTTCAGCAGCAGTTGCTAGTTCTGATATACAGCCAACCAATGGCGTAGTTCATGCTTTGGCAATTCATATTGGGAATAACAACATCGGTGAAACGTTTATTAGTTCTGCGTCAAATTCATTTGGACTGGGCTATGAGTTTAACAATGATGTGATTTTAGAAAAGTAGATCTTAAAATATTAAAATAAGAAATTTTGGTAAGCATGAGTCGATTTAAAAATAGTTATTTATTGTTGGGTTTGTTAATCCTGTTAAATGGAGGTTGCAAACAGGCAGAAGAGGAATTTGAGAATCCGTATTCGGGTGGAAAAGCTCCTCTGGGTATTGTATCCAATCCTCAACAAATTCCTGTTCCAGAGGATGGAGCTGTTGGAACTGTGGTAAGTATAGAAGCTAAAGGGCTTTTAGCACATAAAGATAAGCTTCGGTTTATGTTTAATGGAGAACAAGCGGAAATCGTAGAGATAACAGATGCAGGTATAAAAGTAAAGGTGCCTAAACGGGCAAGTACCGGATTAACTTCTTTCGTAGTAGATGATCAATTGGTATTTGGACCTTCGTTTAAGGTATTAGGTAAAATTTCACTGGATCCAACATTTTTACATGGTAGTGGTGCCAACGAAGCGGTAATATCTGGTTTTCCAGCCGCAGATGGCAACATTATATTGATGGGGATTTTTACTAACTATGATAATAAAGGACTTATTAGACCGATTAATAGGATTACCAGAATAGCCCCAAATGGGACCTGGGATAGAGAGTTTTCTGCTGGAAGGGGCGCAAATGGGAGCGTTAATGGAATGGTATTATTAAACGGGCAATATTATGTGGCGGGTAGTTTTACTGGTTTCGGACAAAGAACTAGTGGAGTAAGTAGAATTACCAGAATTAGCACTTTAGGAGTGATTGATACAACAGAGGTTTCTACATACCTACAAGCCACCAAATTTGTGCCTAAATTTAATGGTGGGGTAAATTCGGGAATTCGAAGCTTATTTACATTCGATAATAAAATTATTGCAACTGGAGATTTCACTTACTATTTGTCCAGACGATATGATGAACCTTCTTTCCGTTATCAGGATAGTACAATTGTCGATAGTGTAGATGTACGTCAGCTGGTACGCTTTAACACAGATGGATCATTGGATAGGACCTGGAGATTTGATAAGGAAGCTATCGGTTATAGAGGACAATTAGGCAAGAGTTGGCCTGGTGCAACAGGAAGATTGTCTTCTTTAATGCATAAGGACGGAAAGATTTTATGTTATGGACAGTTTAGAAAGTTTGATGAGGAGGCTGTTGGTTATATCGTAAGACTTAATACTGATGGTACAATTGATAAGACCTTTAATATTGGCGGTGTCGGTGCCGATGATTACATCAACCATGTAAGCTATAATGAGGCTACTAATTCATATTTTCTTGTAGGTCGTTTCAAAAGCTTTAATGGAAAGGAAAGTAGAAATATGGTAAAAATTAACTACGACGGAACTGTAGATGATAGTTTTAAACCGAGGGTATTTACAGGGGGAGCCCCATATTTTGTTAAGCTGTTAAATGATGGACTAGCAGTGGTTGCTGGAGATTTTAAAAGCTATGATAAAACGTCAAGAAATGGTTTTATGATTTTAGATACATCAGGTGATCTAGCAGAGGGATACAATACTTTAGGAAATGTATTTGGGTCGCAACAGCGTATTCATGATGTTTATGAAACCAAATCTGCAGATAATAAACGTGCTTTATTAATAATGGGTGCTTTTAATATGTTCGACAATCAAAAGCTATTCAATATTGTAAGGGTAGTTCTCGAATAGATTGAATGTACTATCGTAGTAAACAGAGCTAATGAATTTCAAACTTATGATAGCTCTATAATCCTTAAAAAATAAATATAGACTGATGATGAAACAAAATATACTTCGATACTTATTCCTTTTACTGGCTATTCCGCCAATTCTAATATCCTGTAATGGAGAATTTGATAAAGTAATTCCTGAATCTCCAGGATTAGATACAAATATCACTTTTCGTACACCTAAAGTGCTTGTTATTATTGCCGATGGTGCGAGGGGTACCTCTGTCCGTGATGCAGCTCCTGTAACTCCAGTATTGCAATCATTACTGAGAAACTCTATTTACAGTTGGAATGGTTTATCAGACACGAGTAAGAACAATGCAACCAATTGGGCAAGTATGCTTACTGGTGTTAATAAAGAAAAACATGGTGTGCTTGGTACTAACTTTGCAAATAATAATTTAGATGATTATCCCCTGGTTTTTGAACGGATTAAGGCTGCAAATGCAAATGCAAGAATTGCAAGTTTTGCATCTTCTGAAATTTTTAGAGAAAAATTAACGACAGGAACAGATGTTTCTGAATCCTTTCCTAATAATGATGAAGCGTTAAAAACACGCATGGTGGATTTTATCAAGTCTGACAATGCAAATTTGATTTTAGGACAGTTTTCAGGGATAGAGTTGGCAGGGGATGCTGTCGGATTTGATAATTCTTTTCCAGCGTATAAAGAAGCTATCCATAGTTTCGATACCCGTGTTGGCGAATTAATAGAGGCAGTAAAGGGCAGGACAAATTATAAAAATGAAAACTGGATGATTGTGATCACTTCAACCAGAGGAGGAAAGCATACCCTGCCATTAAGTGAAAACGACAAAACGATTTTTAGCAATACTTATAGCAATATTTTTACTATAATTCATAACCCATCTTTTAAACAGACCTTTGTAGCAAGGCCATTTCTTGGGAGTTCTTTTTCTGGTAAATCGGTGCGATTTATGGGAGACCCTGAAAAAACAGTGGGACTTGTTTCGCCGGAAATTTCTCCCAATTTTAATTTTGGGCCAGACGATGACTTTACTGTTTCAATCAAAGTAAGAAAAAATAAAAATTTAAAGAATACATCAAGAGGAGATTTTTACTATATCTGGCCTTCATTTTTAGGAAAGCGAAATAATGTATTGTGGGGCGATGCCGTTGGAGCTGGCCCTGGATGGGATATCTGTTTATACCAAAATAGATGGCGTGTATTAATGTCTGGAGGTACCGATTTTATCCGTGGAGCGGAGATTGTAGGTCTGGATGTGAGTGGAGATAGCTGGCATGACCTTACTGTTGTGTTCGAGAAAAAGGCTGATGGTGCCCGTTATGTAAGATTATATACTGACGGTGTTCTTGGTGTTACCAATAGTGTATCGGGGGTTGTAGGAACTCCTACAGAGCCTGTTGCCAGTGCAGTAAAGTTAGCGGGTACGCCTAATTTTGATAATGATGATCCAATGAGGATAGGATATGCACCCGGTGAAAGTGATGTTAACTTCGGTAAGATTGACATTAATCTAGCAGAACTTAAAATTTGGAAAACGGCTTTGCCAGAGTCGGTAATTCAGCAATATGCTTGTGATATAACGATGAATACTAGTCATCCTTATTATGACCATTTGGTGGGTTATTGGCCACTTGGTGAGGGTACTGGTAATAAGATGGGAGATAAAGGACCCTTTGTTGCAGACTTTACTTTACAGGGAACTTATAGATGGGAGACGTTTAATGATCTGATATGCTCACCTCCAATTGCAAACCTTAACAATAAAGTTCCGAATGGAATTGATATGTCTGTTCAGGTGTTAAATTGGTTAAACATTACGAGACAGGAAAAATGGAAGTTGGATGGTAGGGTTTGGGTTTCTAATTAAGCGATATTGACATATACATAATTTTTAAAGAATGGATAAGATATTACATCGAATACTACAAGGCATACTATTAGTTTTTATACTGGTATTAGGTGCTTGTAAAAGAGAAAAGCTTACTGAAGTATGGTCTAATGAGGAGTTTCCAACTGTAAGCATTGGAATGGAGAATAGACTTAATATAGGAGAGGGAAGTAAATTTAGGTTAACGGGAGGTTATCTGATTGTTCCTGTAACGATTAATTTTTCGGCTCCTACTTCCAGAGCCTTTATGGTTAACATTTTAGCCAATACAGACACTGTTGCTAATTTGATATCAGCAGGCTTGCTGGACGAAAAAACTATAGCTTTTGAACAGGGTGGGTTTTCCATACCTTCTACATTGAATATTCCTGTAGGGGTAACTAGCTTTACATTTGACATGAATGTAACCCGTTCGTTTGTAGAGAAAAATTTCGGAAAAGAAATTGCTGTTGGATTGAAAATTTTTGATGCTCAAAAAGGGAACACAATTACATCCGCAAAAAACTCAACTATAGTGGTAATTAAAACAGCGGAGACCTTGGGGCGTGATGATGTCCATTTTATTTCTTTTGGTTCGGATGAATTTACATTTGCTGTTCCACAAGAGGGTAATTATGAAATCGGCTCTGAAAATATTTCAGTTTCAGTGCCGATAGTTTTGGGAAATGAAGCGGGGCCAGCATTTAATGTTGGTGTAGTTAATGCCCCGGAAATGGTTGCAGGCTTGGTTAGTTCTGGTAAATTGACCAATGTCCAAGTTGTTCCTGCAGATGCTTTTTCAATACCACCTACAGTACGATTTGGGGAGAATCTAAATACGGCAACGTTAAATTTTGAAATTAACAGGAATAAATTACTAGCAATAAAAGGTAAAAGTGCTGTAATTGTTTTGAAGTTGGCAAATCCTGAAAAGTATCAACTTGATGAAGATAAAGAAGCCATAGCAATTGTGTTTGATCAGGATTTCTTTAGGCCATATTATGGGACTCCATTTTTAATTAAAGGAGAAATTGGAGCGGTCTCTGAGCCTATTTATGCTGGATATTATGATTTTGGTGGACTAAATGTTGCTTATAAGGATGATGCAACAAGAAGCGGACTCCTAACTCACCGTCCGGAAGAATTTGTTGATATTGAAAGTTTTGATCCTGTTACAGCTGTAGGTTATATCGTAGCTGGCGAGTGGCTAACTTACACCGTATTTGTAGAAGAAACGGGTACTTATGACTTGACTGTACAATTGGGGAGTCCTGCAGGCGCCGGCAGGTATAATATACAGTTGGGAACTGTAAATCTAACAGGAACAGTTTCAAGTATGAATACAACAGGTTATGGTGTTTACAAAGATCAGGTATTACCAGCCGTGAAACTGACTAAAGGAAGACATACATTGCGTGTAAACTTTACAACTGCCGGAATGAATTTCAAAGGACTCATTTTTAAAAGAAAAAGTTAATTAATATGGGAACTCATATAAAACAAAAAATAGCGATGAGATTATTTTATAGGATGGCATTGCTGTCAGTCTTCAGTACACTTTGTTTTTCCTGTTCAAAGGATGAAACAGGGCCTGAAATTGAACCAGAAGTCAAATTACCATATGCAAATTATGAAATTGTACCAGGTGATGATCCTTTTACTTTTGAATTTAAAAACTTATCAAAGGATTATACTCAGGTAGAGTGGAGGTTTGGTGATGATATCGTTTCTCCAAGTGTTTCTCCTACCCATGTTTACATGAAAGCAGGGGATTATCAGGTGAATTTAAAAGTCTTTTCTGAAAGTGGGGGTTCTGCAAGGAAAATGCTGGATTTAAAGATTAGCCCTGAAAGTATTTTTTCGGTTGAAGCAGAACGGACAAGTACCCCCCGTGAAATGAAATTTAAAATTACCACCAAAGCGGATGTAGTTTCTGCTGCATGGGGTTTTAGTGATAGGTCATCTTATGATTCTTTTGATATCACAAAGATAATGCCTGAGGGACAGGCACTTAATTTGGATGTTAAAATAAAATCTGCTAAAGGATCAGAAGCTGAACTTAAACTTTTGGCATCCACAGGTGGAATACTAACAAATATTACTAAGAAAGTAATTGAATTGAATAGCTCTCACGAAAACTTAGGAGGAAAAAATCATAATGAGGGTACCTCTAGGATTATAGATAATAATGTTGATACTAAATGGTATATGTCATCAATCACTTTCCCAGTATGGAATCAATTTACTTTTGAAACGCCAGAGATTGTGAAAACCTATGCAATAGGTTCAGGAAATGATGTGCCGGAAAGAGATCCAAAAGAATGGACATTCCAAGGTTCAAATGATGGTATAAACTGGGAGATTTTAGATACCAGGAAGATGACGTCGAATTTTTATGTTCAGGCTGGTCTAAAATACAAACAACTTTTTTATTATGATGTTGCAAATCCTAAACCGTTTTTGCATTATAAATTTCATGTAACGGTAAATTTTGGCCAGGCAAGGTTCCAGATATCCGAGTTCAGGTTGTTTAAATAATAAATACAAAAAGCAGTTTGACCGATTATTCGGCCAAACTGCTTTAAAATGAGTTAATCCTTAATTCTAAGAACAACTCAGCATAGGGATGCTAATAATTATCAAGGCTGTTTATCGCAGCCTGGATAGCAGCTTCAGTACTTTCTGCTAGTGTGAGTGTTAAATTCTGATTCGCAGTAATAGTAATGTCCTGTGCAGCATAATAAAATTTGCCATCTTTGATAGAGAATGAGATCATACGACCTTCAGATCCGATAGGCATCATATTATCATAGCTTTTTACTTTGTTTGGGCCATCAGGAGTATATAATTGTGCTACAACATTGCTGCCTTTTGCACAAAAGTATACATAGGTTTCGCCAGTAAGTGAATAGAAGCTAGCCATTTTACCAGGGTTATTTATCAACTCTACTCTTACTGTAGTTTTAGGGTTTGCATAATTGTAAAAAACATCGCAATTAATCCATCCCAGCGTTCCAAAATTAAAGGTAAAAGTATTCTGAACAGCAGTAACTGTATTTTGTCCCATAGCGTCGCCTTTTCTTGGATCAGCCCAAGCCATTCTGTTGTCTTCTCCAGGAACCAATGGTTCACCTTTCTGATCAACACCTACCCAAAGCTGGGTGTCACCTTGTCTTTTTGCAGGGATGGCAATTTTAACAGGTACCATTAGGTTTTGATCTACACTCTGTCCATTAGTTTTTACATCAATAAAGATGAAGCCATCAGAAGAAAGTGGAGCGCCAGAAGAATGATTGGTACTCGCGCCAGAGAAGATGATTCCACTTCTTTTTAATACTTCATAAGCTTCAACTCTTACAATTCCGGTGACTGCTACTCCTCCTTTGGTTAATGAACCCACAGGGAAAGTTACTTTTGTGCCATCTAAAAGTGTAATAGTTTGTGGAAGTGCTGAAGCGTTGATTTCTTTAATTTGTTTCTGAGCGCCAAATTTTTCTGTAAATTCTTTTGCTGATTTTGTGGTATTGTTATCGTGATCAGGATTCTCTTTTTTACAGGCTACTCCTAAAGCAATCAATACGATAAATAATGCTGATGTTAAGTTTAAAGATTTCATAGTTCAAGTTTTAAAATTTGCTTACTCATTTCAGGCTTTTCAGCGTCCGCCTTAGGGTGATTTGAATAGATATCAACAGCTTCTGGAAATTGTTACCCCTTTCCCCTATTTTTTTACTCATCTATCAAAAGAAATTTTAAATTCGTAACAACATGCTTCCTTTATAATTTCGCTAATGGCTAGAAACATACATTCAGATCAGCGTTTTATTATTGGCCTGGTAAATAATGATACCCAGGTTATTAATGAGATTTATAAACGTTGTGCAACTAAAATAAAATCCTGGATTGTATTTAACAGTGGGAGTGAAGATGATGCCGGTGATATTTTTCAGGAAGCGCTGATGGATGTATATCAACAGGCAAAATATAAATCATTAGAGCTTACCTGTCCCTTTGAACCTTATATCTTATTGATTTGCAAGCGTAAATGGTTAAATGTATTAAAGAAAAGATCAATTCAACCGGTAACAAATAGTGAGGAAGATTTATTACATATCGGAGAGGATACTTTTGCAAATGCAGATGATCTTGAAAAGGAGGAAGCGCAGTCGAAATTGTTTTTAAAATGCTTTGAAAAACTAGGTGAACGCTGCAAAGAAATTATTACCTGGAGCATGAAAGGTGAGGCACAGGAAAAAGTTGCCGAAACGCTTGGTGTTACCTATGGTTACCTGAGAAAAAAGAAATCTGAATGCATGGCATCTCTGATAAAAATGGTTCAATCTGATAAAACGGAAGAATAATGATGAACGAAGAGAAATTATTGGTAGTGGCACGTTACTTAGAGGGTGATATGGAGTTGCAAGAGAAAGTGGCATTTGAGGCTTCGGTTCAGGCAGATCCTGAATTGCAGGGATTGATTGCTGAATATGAAAACGTTCATCAGACCTTAAAGATGAAGATTGCACCAACTGAAACAGATCAAGAGGTTCGGGCAACGCTTTTAGCATTGAATAAACAATACTTTGCAGTGGATGAAGTGGATTCAACACAGAATGTAAAAGCTAGGCCTAAAACCGGTACTTTAAAACCTTATTTAAAATGGATGAGTGTTGCGGCTGTTTTAATCATCGGTTTGCTGGTTTGGGCACCATGGTCGGCCGGGCTTTATGAGAAATATGCAATAAGTAAAGAAATGTCAGTCGTTGAACGTGGTGATGGTGATAAAAACAACCTTGAAAAGGCTGCAGATTTTTATAATTCAGGTGATTTCACTTCTGCTTCTGGTCTATTAGAAAAGGAATATTCAATTAGCCCAGAAAATGCCATGGCTGCTTATTATTATGGGGTTTCCCTTATTGAAATTAGTAGGTTAGATAAATCTAGAGCCGTTTTAACAAAGGTATATGATGGGGCATCGGTTTTTAAGTACGATGCAGCCTATTATATAGCTTTAAGTTATATTAAAGAGAAAAATAATCAGGAGGCCATAACATGGTTGAAGAAGATCCCTGAAGGAACAAGTAATTACGATAAAGCACAAGAGCTTACCCAAAAGCTGCAATAACTGACAGGTAATTTTTTTATATTTATTGTATACTACAGGCAACCTTTATCCGCTAATCTGCGTACCTGTAAGTATTGACGAATTAAATAAATTACGTGGACGAATTAATCATTCAGGAATTAATAGCCGGTTGTAGGAAAAAGGACAGGAAATGCCAGAAAGGACTTTACCAGAACTTTTATAGCTATGCTATGCGAATGTGTATTCGTTATGCAAAAGATAAAGAAGAAGCCTTAGAACTTGTTAATGACGGTTTTATGCGGGTCTTTATTAATATTCATAAATATGAAGATACAAGGCCATTCAAGGCCTGGCTTTGTACCATTATGATCAATACGTCAATAGACCATTACAGGAAACATATAAAACGTATTGAAATGGAAGAATTAAATGCAAGACATGAAGCTGAGGATAAAGAAAGTATTCTTTCACATATCCATTATGATGAACTGATTAAGTTGGTGCAACGACTTTCAGTAGCTTATAGGACTGTTTTTAACTTGTTTGCTATTGATGGCTATTCACATGAGGAAATCGCATCTATGTTATCTATTTCAGTAGGGACCTCAAAATCTAATCTATTTAAAGCAAGAGAACAGTTAAAGAAGATGTTAAAAAATAATGTGTAATAAAAATTTATATAAAACACCATGATGGAGTTGAACGATAATGAGTTTGATGCCACCTTTAGAAAAAAGGTATTCGATGCTGAGCCTCAGTTTGAGGAAGCAGCATGGAATAAAATGGAGCAGAAATTGAAAAGAAGGGACCGGTTGGTGTTTTTTAGAAAAGCAACTGCTTTAAGTTTATTGCTTTTATTTGCTATAGGAGGCTATTATAGTTTGTTTATAACAGAACCTAAATTAGTTAAACCGTCTATAGTAAAAGAAAATAATGGTCAGTCAGAATTGAAACCTGAAGTAAAAAAGCCATTACGCTCTGCTAAGCTTTCTGATCGTTCAACTACACAGTCTAAGCAAATAATAGCTCACAGGGATTATGAGCATGGTAATACTTTTAAAAGTACGAAACTGGGATATTTAAATGAAAGTCAACAGCAAGCTTTAATTACAAATAAAACTGTTTCTCCTATGGATAGTATTTATGTTAAAAACTCGACAAGCAATGTTAATATACTGCCTGATGTTGTTAAACAGGATTCAAATATTGTTGCCTCACCTGGTTCTGAGGTAGAACCAGCTGCGGTAACATCAATTGTCGGTAGGAAAAAAAGTAAACAGCGTAATCCACGGCCAGTAAGTTTGTCGCTTAGTTTAGGACCTGAGTTCAATTCCTCCTCTTCTTTAATTGGTGGTAAAAAAGGATTTAGTGCAGGCATTGGATTTAGTGTGGGTATTGCAAAAAAAGTTAAGCTACAAACCGGATTAAAGTACAGTATGAAAGATTACGGTACTGATGGCTATGACTATACTTTTCATAGTGAAAAAGCTAAACGTATTGTTACACATGTAGATGCTTCTTGTGCTGTGTTAGAAATTCCTTTACAAGCTTCTTTAACAGTTATGGAGGATAACAATAGGAGTATAGACCTTAATGCTGGTATGTCGAGTTATTTTATGCTTAAAGAAGACTATACGTTTAAATATACAGCTGAATCTGGTTACAAAGACAAGCTGCAGGAATTCAATAATAAAAACCAACATTATTTTGGGGTGATTGACCTTTCTGCAACCTATTACATGAAGCTTAAAAAGGAAAAAGTCAGCATTGGACTAGAGCCTTACATTAAGATACCAGTTACAGGTGTGGGAGAGGGAAAAGTGAATTTAAAATCTAGTGGTGTTGCCTTAAAACTACGTTATGATCTGGGTAAAAATAACAAATAGAATTTTATTACTGAGCCTGTTTATACTTTTTCAGCTCAGCGTTGATGCGCAGAATTATATGGGTAAAAGTATTAAGGTCCGTTTGTTTTCATCTACACCTGTAGAAGACATTAGGGCGGTTAATTTAAAGGCTGTAGCTGTTTTGGTAAGTACAACTCGTGAGATTGTTGTTCAGGTTCCTATAAAGGGTTTTGAGTTTGATCGTAAATTAATGCAGGAACATTTTAACGAGAACTATATGGAAAGTGATAAATATCCTGTTGCAAAATTTAAAGGAATCATTGATCCGCAGATAGATTTTAAAAAGGATGGTATTTATAATGTTTCAGTAAAAGGGATACTAAGTGTACATGGGGTTGATAAAGCACGAAGTATGACAGGTAAGTTGACTATTAATGGTGGTATAATGCAAATCGCCACAGAGTTTAATGTTGCCTGTGCAGATCATAAAATAAAAATACCAACACTGATTATTACCAAAGTAGCAGAAGTAATTAATATTAAAGTGGATGGACAGCTTAATCTTCTAAAATAACACGTTATGAAAAGGATTGCTTTATTAGTGATAATGTCTTTTGGCTTAGTGGCAGTTCATGCTCAGCAAGCCGATTCTTTATTAAATATGCTTGATAGTTCAAGTGTAAATGACAAAGTTGATGCTGTATTTAAAGCTACACGGGTAGTATTGTCCCAATCTAGTGAAACACAGAAAAAGCATGACCTTGATTTACGCATACGCCATCATTTTGGTGATATAGGTGGTCGGTTTGGTAGTGCACATACTTTATGGGGACTTGATGTCGCTTCTGATTTATTTATAGGTTTTGATTATGGGATAACGGATGATTTTACGGTAAGTATTGGGAGGAGTAAGCAGGATGAACTTTATAATTTTTCAGGTAAGTATAAGCTGTTTAAGCAGCAGAGAAATGATGGATCTCCGGTAAACTTAACCTTATTTGCACAGATGGGCTGGATTGCAAGAGAACCGTTTTCTGAAACAGAGTTTAGCACTTATAGCGATAGGTTTTCATACTTTTTACAACCCATATTTTCAAGGAAATTAACATCAAGGTTATCCTTGGAAGTAATGCCGGGTTTGTTGATGCGAAAAAACACCTCGGAAAGTAGAGATCCTGAGAATCTGTTTACACTTGGTTTTGCAGGTAGGATGAAGTTAACCAAACGGCTGTCATTTATAGCGGATTATACTTTAGTTAATGGATTGTCGCGACCAAATGATCTTAGTCAGGCTTATTATAATCCCTTAGGTGTAGGTTTGGAGATCGAAACAGGCGGACACATCTTCTCTTTAAATTTTATGAATTCAGAATATATTGTCGAAAACAATTTCATTCCTGGTACAAAAAAATCATGGAGAGATGGTGGTGTCAGGTTTGGTTTTACAATTTCTAGAAACTTCACTTTGTTTAAATCGAAAAATAAAGATCCGGATAAAACATCTAAAATTTATTAATAACTAAAACTTAAAATTATGGAACGTGACGAATTTATCAAGTCCTTAGGACTTGGCGTGGCATTGCTATGCACTGGTTCTTGTATGTCGGGCTGTGGTGGGAAAGGTGATACAGGCTCACCTGATCCTAAACCTCCAGGCGGCGGAGGTGGTGGCGGTGGAGGTAATACGGCATCGGTAGATCTTGCTACACAAATATTGGCCATAGGAGATCAGTTAACTTCAAATGGAGTTTTGTTTTTTAGAATAGCTGCAGGTAATGTTGCTGCATCTATTGTGGCTACAGAATCGATTTGTCCTCATCAAGGGGGTAGTTTGGTTTGGAAAAATGCACTCAATAAAATCCAATGTCAACTGCATTTTTCTGAGTATGGTACCAATGGAGCTGTTTTACAAGGACCACAAAACACAACTGGTAGCACAAGAACTTTAAAAATTTATAGTACTGCCCTTAGTGGAACAAAATTAACAGCAACAATTGCTTAATTGTATATCAAACCAGTTGTGAGGTATGATTGAATGAGGTTTCTAGTAATTTTGAAGTAATCATTACTAAGTCTTATACATGGCATAAAAAAGCCCTCATAAAGTTTTTAGCTTTATGAGAGCTTTTCATATTTAAAACGGATTCTTTTTTATTGATTTTTATTTCTGTAGCAAGCCACGGTACTTTTGTAAGGCTTTAATACTTGGATCTTGACCACGGAAGTCGCGGAACATTTTTCCATAATCTTCAGTATTACCTTTGGACAGAATCATTTCACGGAAACGTTGTCCATTTGCTCTGGTTAAACCACCATTTTCCTCAAACCAGGCAAAAGCATCATGGTCCAACATTTCACTCCATAGATAAGCATAGTATCCTGCAGCATATCCGCTACCCCAGATGTGTTTGAAGAAAGTTGAACGGTAACGCGGAGGTACAGATGATAAACTTAATCCTGTTTTCTTTAACGCTTCTGTTTCGAATTTATCAGCATCCTGTGCTGGTGCAGTTGCCGAAAGACTATGCCACTGCATATCCAGTGCTGCTGCGGCCAAAACTTCAGTTAGCGCATAACCTTGATTAAAGTTCGAAGCTTTATTTAGTTTATCTACCAATACTTGTGGCATAGGCTCACCGGTACTATAATGTGTAGCATAGTTTTTAAATACTTCTGGATTTGATGCCCAGTGCTCATTAAATTGCGATGGTAATTCTACAAAGTCTCTGGCTACATTGGTTCCCGATAGGCTAGGGTATTGCTGGTTTGCGAAGAAACCATGCAAAGCATGACCAAATTCGTGGAACATCGTCGTAACCTCATCAAAGCTGATCAATGCAGGTTGTCCCTCCGCAGGTTTAGTAAAGTTGCATACGTTAAAGATAACAGGTTTTGTTCCCATTAATTTAGATTGGCCTATCATGTTATCCATCCAGGCACCACCCGATTTGTTATCACGTTTAAAAAAGTCATAGTAAAACAAACCAATTGCAGTTTTGTCTTCATTAAACAATTCATAAACCTTAACATCTTTATGGTAGACTGGTAAGTCTGTACGTTCTTTAAAAGTTATGCCGTATAGTTTGGTAGCAGCATAAAAGACACCGTTTTTAAGCACGTTATTCATTTCGAAATAAGGCTTGATCTCACTTTCGTTCAGGTCGTATTTTGCTTTACGAACTTGCTCTGCATAATAATTCCAATCGTATGCTTCCAGTTTAAAGCCGCCTTTTTGCTGATCAATTAATGTCTGGATTTCTGCAGCCTCAGCTTTTGCTCTTGCAGTAGCAGAAGGTACCAGCTTGGCAAAGAATGATTCAACAGCAGCAGGAGTTTTAGCCATTTGATCCTGTAATTTCCAGGTTGCATAGTTAGGGAATCCCATTAGTCCGGCTTTTTCAGCTCTGACTTTCGCGATTTGAACTATTGTTTTTCTAGTATCATTGTCGTCGTTTTTCTCAGCCCTGTTCCAGGATGCATCAAATAATTTTTTACGGGTATCTCTATCAGATAAGGACTGTAGGAATGGTTGTTGTGTAGTGTTTTGTAAAGATAACATCCACTTACCATCTTGTTTCGCCGCTTTTGCGGCTTGTGCAGCAGCATTAATTTCAGCTTCCGTCAATCCGTTTAATTCTGCCACCATATCAACCACTAAAGCGCCAGCCTTAGCTGCTGCAAGGGTTTGGTTTGCAAATTTAGCACTTAGTGATGCTTCTTCTTCATTCAGCTTTTTAAGACTGGCTTTGGCGTCGTCAGAAAGCTTAGCGCCAGCCAATACAAACTCCTGATAGTAGTATTCAATTAGTCTTTGTGATTCTGCATCTAATTTAAGTTGATCCCTATTGTTATAAATGGTTTCAATACGCTTAAACAGATTCGCATTTAGATATATAGCATCCTGATGTGCGGCTTGTTTAGGTGCTAATTCTTCTTGTATTTTTTGTAAATCATCATTTGTATTTGCACTGGTGATCAGGCCAAATACATTGTTGACGCGGTTTAACATCTGGCCACTTTTTTCTATTTCAACCAGTGTATTCTCGAATGTTGGTTCTTCGGAATTATTTGCTATCCTGTCGATTTCATTTAAGTGAATTCTCATTCCCTCCTCAATGGCGGGTTTAAAATCTTCATCTTTAATAGCGTTAAAATCAGCTACCTGATAAGGTAGAGTACTTTCTTTAAGGAATGGGTTTGACGGTGAAATACCAGTCTGGCCGGAATCATTTTTCTTGTTACTATTGTCACAGGATGCAAAAATTGCCAGCATGGCTACCAAAGGTAGCTTTAAGGATGGTTTCATAAAAAATAAGTTTTGTTAGCCTAATGTACAAAATTTGTACTCATTAGACTCCCAAAACTTATTCTATAATGAATTTGATAGGTTTATTACCTATTGGAATTCTCTAATATCGACGATTCTTTCGCTATCATTAAATTTTAAAAAGGTGAGTCCTTTTTTATTATTTTGCCACATGAAATTGTTTCTTACCCATTCTGGAATTTCAACTGCCTTTTGTGGAGCAGTTTTAGCGAATGGTTCGTTATATACTTCATCGTTTTCATAACGTACCTGGTACAGTGAATTATCTGTAAGAAATACAAGGGTAGATTTATCAGGAGAATTAAGGATAAATTGACCTTGAATACGTTCATCTGGATTTTGTCTTTTTATGAGATACACCTGCGCGTTAACATTGGTAATATAGAAATCGTTGTTAACTACATATCCTGCTCTTCCAACTTTAATTATACCAGCGGTATATTTTGTGTCTTGTTTTCCTGTTGAAGGTCTATATAAACTGATTACCTCTAATTTTCCGTCTTTTACAGATAATAAATAGCATGGTGCAGTTAGACCAGATTTATCAGCAATCTGAACAAGCATGGTTGTTTTTGATGTATTAATGAATTGCGCAGATGCGAATTTTTCTGTTGCTGAATTTGGATCCTCTTGGTTGATTTGAATTTTAACAAGTGTGTCTTTGAATTTTACTTTATATTCTTCTTTTAATTCACTTGAGCTGGCTTCATCTTTGTGGATAAGTACAGTAAAAGCACTATCTGAGCCTTCCAGATAACCATTAAATTTTTCATTCGCATTTAATACTCGTGGGGTAAAAGTCGCGGATTTTTCTTGACTTTGTTGACAGCTAAAAAAAAGAACAGACAAAACAAGGGCGTACAATGTTTTCTTCATAATTTGGGATCGGGTTTGTTTTAGTTTTGGTTAAAAATTTCAGTAAAATTAGTGTTTATATGGAATAACCACTTATCGTTAACGTAATGAGTGATCTTTTATTTCTTATATAACATTTGTTTTACAAAGTACCATGTATTCGTTAATGATTTAGATTGGTGAGTTGGATAAATTTTATGTAAATTCAAGTATATTTATTCGTAAAGCGAAAGAATATATAACCTTAATCAAACTATTCATGATATTTAAACGCTCTTATTTCTTCGTTGTTTTATGTTCTTTCTTGCTAATCAGTATGGCTTTTTTTCCCAAACAAGATGGGGGTGTAATAGATAAGCTGGTTGCAGCTATTGAGCGGTGGGCGAGTACCAATCCACAGGAAAAAGTGTATCTACATACTGATAAACCATATTATTTGGTTGGAGATACCATTTGGTTTAAGGCTTATCTTACGATTGGTAGTAAGCATCAGCGTTCTGCTTTGAGCGGAGCCTTGTATGTTGATCTGATTAATGAAGGAGATTCGGTTACTCAGACTTTAAAACTGCCCGTTAGTTCCGGTATTTCCAGAGGTAATTTTGTACTAAATGATAGTACAGGCAGGGAGGGGAATTATCGTATCAGGGCCTATACGCAATGGATGCGCAATGCCGGACCCGATTACTTCTACGATCAGACTTTTAGCATTGGAAATGCTGTACCTAATGCTGTTTTTGCTACTATCGATTATCGTTACGGCAAAAAGGGGGAAGAGAACGGGCTTAGCGCCTTAATTACCTATACCGATGAACAAGGAAGGCCCTATGCTAATAAACAGATAAAGTACCAGATTAAAGAAAGTTATAAAACACTTAGCTCGGGAGGAGGTAAAACTGATGCTTTGGGACAGATCAGCATCAATTTACCAAAAGCAAATGCAGAATTTGGTCTCAATGCCCTTTTAAATACTTCTGTTAGTATCGATGCCGATCAAAGAATTCGTAAAACATTTCCAATCAGGCAAGCAGCTTTAAAAACCGATATTCAGTTTTTTCCTGAAGGAGGATATTTGGTCGATGGGGTGACTAGTAGAGTAGCTTTTAAAGCTATAGGTAGCAATGGGCTTGGTGTTGAGGTGACTGGTGTAATTGTAGATGAACATCAGCATGAGGTGGCGCAATTTAAAAGTATGCATTTGGGAATGGGTACCTTTTTAATGAATCCGGAAGCCGGAAAAATCTATATTGCTAAAGTCAATTTTCCTGACGGATCGGTAAGTGATGTGAAATTACCTATAGCAGTAAATGAGGGGTATGTACTTTCTGCCTATCCCGATTTTAAGAGTGATACGATATTAATAAGAATAAATACGAATGCTTTAACGCTGAAAAAGGGAAAAAATAAGGTTAACCTCATTGGACAGTCTGGCGGAACAATTCATTTTGCAGCAGAGTTAAACCTGAAGAAAGGAAATAATTCTATTTATTTACCTTTAAAAGAGGTCTCTTCAGGTATTCTTCAGTTCACCATCTTTTCTATGGAGGGAAATCCTTTAAATGAACGGATTGTATTTGTGAAGAGGGATGATCAGATGAATTTGGAGCTTCGCACCAACAAAGCTGAATATAGACAAAGGGAAAAGGTAGAGTTGGAACTGGAAGCTAAGGGGATTGGTGGAAAGCCACTTTCGGGTAATTTCTCTGTATCAGTTATCAGCATGGATGCGGTGCCTTCTGATGAAAGCAATGAGCATTCTATTTTTTCGCAGCTATTGCTTAATTCAGATATTAAGGGGTATATCGAAAAGCCTAATTATTATTTTCAAGAGCCCACTGAAGAATCAAATGAGAATTTGGATATACTAATGTTAACCCAGGGGTACCGACGTTTTGCGTGGAAAGATTTGCTTACCGGGCAACAAATTCCTTTCATTCATAAAGCTGAAAAAATGCTGACTGATGTAACAGGGACGCTCAGTACTTTTGGTAATAAACCAATAAAAAATGGCAAAGTTCTTCTTGCTAATAATAAGTTGGGAATCTTTTTAGATACAGTTACAAATGACAAGGGACAATTTAAATATAGTAATCTATTAATCCCTCATGAGGTGGAATTTACGGTTCAGGGCAGAACAGCAAAGAATGGTGAAAGGGTAGTTACAGAGGTGGATCTGATTTCCGAACAGCAAGTAACGCCTAATAAAAATATAGGAGATATTAACCAGGATATTCTGAAATTGACCCGAGCATCCATTGAAAGTAGTCGTGCACAGGATCTGGAACTTGAAAAGTTTGGCAAGCTGAGCCGGAAGCAGCAGCTGAGGGAGGTGCAGATTAATGCCAGTAAAAAATGGAACTACGGTAGCGGTATTAACGAAAATCAGGCCGACGAGGTGTTTAGGCCAGACAGCAGAAATCCTTGTAAAAACCTGAAAGAGTGTTTAGAACAAGTGTATAATACTAGGGTTAGATTTATACAGGAGATGGATGATACCCCAAATGGTTGTGGTCCGATTTGGGTACCTAAAGGGTTCGTTGTACTTATAAATGGTATGCTCGTTAAACCATGTGATTACCAGTCGTTTTTCTTAGAAGACCCTATAGATGTTGAAAAAATATACTTTTCGTACGAAAGTGCAGCCATTAGTGCTAAGCTGCTTGTTCAGTCTAACTCAGCTTCCCGCTCTGTAATGGCTATTTACACCAAAAGTGGAGTTTTTAGGAGAAAATACGAATCATCAGTACTATATTATAAGCCTAAAGGGTATGATACGGTTAAGGAGTTTTATTCGCCTAAATATGATAAGCCTGAAACGAGTAATCCTGTTTCTGATTTAAGAAGTACTATCTATTGGAATCCTGTAATATTGACTAATTCCACAGGAAAAACAACATTTAATTTTTATAATTCAAATCAAACCGGAACGTATAGAGTAATAGTTGAAGGGATTGGTAATGATGGATTATTAGGACGGAAGGTTTTTACCTATAAAGTGAATAAATAGAATTTGATTCAATAGGCAAAAAGAAAGGGATGCGCATCCACGCATCCCTGTTTCTAACCAAATATAAACCTGTATGAACGGGTTTTACTTTAAGTTTCCGTAGTATTCAACGAATTTAGCTAATGCAGATGAATAGCCCCATTCGTTATCATACCATGAAACTACTTTTACGAAGTTGTCATTTAATGAAATCCCTGCTTTTGCATCAAAGATAGACGCGTGATCATCACCGATGAAATCGCTAGAAACCACATCATCTTCAGTATATGCAAGCACACCTTTAAGTTCACCTTCAGATGCAGCTTTCATAGCAGCTTTGATTTGCTCATAAGTTGCAGGTTTCTCTAAACGTGCAGTTAAATCAACTACAGATACGTCTGCCACAGGAACGCGGAATGACATACCAGTCAACTTACCTTTCAATTCAGGTAAAACCATACCTACTGCTTTAGCAGCTCCTGTAGATGAAGGGATAATGTTAGAGAAACCACCACGGCCACCTCTCCAATCTTTAGCCGAAGGACTATCAACTGTTTTTTGAGTTGCAGTTACTGCGTGGATTGTGCTCATTAATCCTTCAACAATACCAAAGTTGTCATTCAGTACTTTAGCGATAGGTGCTAAACAGTTTGTAGTACATGAAGCATTTGAAACGATAGTTTGATCTGCAGTTAATTTATGGTGGTTAACACCCATTACATAAGTAGGGATGTCAGCATCTTTTGCAGGAGCAGAGAATACTACTCTTTTTGCACCAGCAGCGATGTGTTTCTCAGCGTCAGCACGAGTTAAGAATAAGCCTGTTGATTCAATTACAGTTTCAACACCAACTTCATTCCATTTTAAGTTTGCAGGATCTCTTTCTGCTGTAATGCGGATAGTTTTTCCGTTGATTACAAGATTTCCATTTTCAACAGCGATAGTGCCATCAAATCTACCATGAGTAGAATCGTATTTTAACATATAAGCCATGTAATCCGGCTCAACAAGATCATTGATTGCAACGATATCTAACCCTCTTTTTAATGCGGCTCTGAAAACTAATCTGCCGATACGGCCAAAGCCGTTTATTCCAATTTTGCTCATCTTAATTATTAATTTGAATAGTAGTTTAGTAAATTATATATAGGTTCCTTGGTTATGGTTGTGATTTCTAGTCCTCGCTTTTTTGCTATTGCCCGCAACTCATCTTGAAAACTACCGGCAACAAGACCTACGAAATGTATTTCTTTTCCGGGATGACGTTTCAATGTAGGTAGGAGGTATATATCAAAATAACGTTCAAAAGCATTTTCAATAATCTCCAGAATGTACTTATTACTTCTATTTTCAAGGAAAAACTCGAAAAATGAACTTAAGAACAACTGAGCCATTGGTTTTTTATATACTCTTTCCAATACCTGTGGCCTGTCCAGATTATATTTCAATTCAAAATCCTTTTGTAAATCTGCTGGAAGCTTATTCTGAAGAAAGCGCTTTAAAATTGTCTTTCCAAGGTAAGTTGCTGATCCTTCTTCACCAAACACGTAGCCAAGTCCGTAATTGTTGTTTTCAAGTTTCTTACCATCAAAATAGGCGCAGTTGGCTCCACTTCCCAGTATGGCTACAATACCACTGTTGTTATAACATGCAGATATCGATGCACCATACAAGTCATCTTTAACTGTGATTTTGCTATATCTGAAAAATATACCCAGGGTTTCTGCCAATTCTTGTCTTCTATCTTCTGAAGATGCACCAGCGGCGAAAACATAAATCTTTTTTATGCTTTCTGCATGGTTAATCAGCGTTGTTTTTTTGTTTAAATATTGGAGTATTGTTTTCTGATCATTGAAGCAGGGATTAATTCCCGGCATCGTACATTCGGCAATAGTTTTCCCGTCTCTGGCAATTTTCCAGAATGCTGTTTTTGATCCACTATATACTATTGCTATCATGTTTAAATCGATAAAACTTTAGTCATTTCCAATAAATCATTCTCCAATTTAAACGTATGTCTTGTTAATGCTTCTTCTAAAGTTGTCGTTTTAACATCATTGCCTCTAAGTCCAACCATTTGCATGGTATTTCCTTTTAACAACTCATTAACGGCTGCAAAACCAAGTCTGCTTCCAAGGATTCTATCGAAACTGCTTGGGCTGCCTCCACGTTGTAGGTGACCCAGAATCGTAACCTTGGTGTCATAATGGTTAAAGCGCTCTTTCACTTTCTTCGCCACATCATAAGCACCACCATCTTTATGGCCTTCAGAAACGATCACAATACTGGATGTCTTTTTTGTTGATGCACCTGTTTCCAGTTGAGCAATCAATTCATTTAAACTGGTGTCTTTTTCCGGTAGTAGCACAGCTTCTGCACCACTTGATATGGCACTTCTTAAGGCTATACAACCAGAATCACGACCCATTACTTCTACAAAGAACAAACGATCATGCGAATCTGCAGTATCTCTGATCTTATCTATAGCTTCAATAACGGTATTTATGGCAGTGTCGTATCCCAATGTAAAGTCTGAACCATAAAGGTCATTATCAATTGTTCCTGGCACACCTATTACCTTTATACCGAATGTTTCTCCAAGGCGTTTTGCACCTGAAAAGGTTCCGTCTCCTCCAATAACAACAAGTCCATCTATGTTACGAGCCTGCAGGTTCTTGTAAGCAAGTTCCATTCCTTCATCTGTTTTGAAATCAAGGCAACGTGCTGTCTTTAATATGGTGCCTCCCAGATGAATGATATTACTAACCGATCTTGCATCCATCGGATTAATATTGTTATTGATTAATCCCTGGTAGCCCTGCATTACTCCAAACATATTTATACCATTGTATATTCCGGTTCTGACTACAGCTCTAATGCATGCATTCATTCCGGGAGCATCTCCTCCAGATGTTAATACTGCGATATTTTTGATATTTGGTTTCATCATTTATATTTACGAATATAGCGTGTATTTTTTACACTAAGTAATTTATTTTTTATTTTCCTGTGTTAGTTATAGTTGGGTGTATTTATTTGCTTTAATAATTAAAAAATTAACATTTTGTCGTGTTGATGATTTTATTAATGCTAAAGAAGAGTATGAAATTAATAAAAAAAGCTCGTTTTTGATCTACAGGAAGAAGATTTTTCAAATAAAATTGCTTTTAAATGTTATGTTTTTATAGAGAATTAATGGTTAATAGAATTTGTTTTTAGATTTGAACGATAGTAGTACGGAGTATATTAATTAGATTCGATAAAATTTGTTTTTTGCAGTCTCAAAACTTATTCGCATTTTGGTATCGAATGTATTTTTTTGAAAAATGAGGCTGTTAAAAGCGTTTTAACTACAAGAAAATTAAAAAATTAATGTTTTGAAAGAAGTCTTACCAAAGTTTAATTCCACTTTCTCGATTGATTGTGTTTTGTTCGGATTTGATGAAGGAGAATTGAAAATTCTTTTAATAGAAAGGAACGAGGAACCTTTTAAAGATTGGTGGGCCTTGCCAGGTAATCTGGTTGAAGAGGAAGAAAGTTTAGATCAATCTGCAACCCGGATCCTGCATGAGCTTACAGGTCTGAGTGATATTTATATGGAGCAATATTACACCTTTGGCGATGTAAACCGTCACCCGCAAGGGCGTGTGGTGAGTATCGCGTATTTTGCCCTTTTAAGATTAGGGGGCGATAAGGTTGTGAAACCAATAAGTACTTATGCCAAACAGGCCTATTGGCGAAATGTTAAGGATCTGCCAAAACTTGCTTTTGATCATCAGCAGATTTTTGAAAAGGGATTAGAGAAAATAAAAAGGAGAATAAAACATCAGCCTATTGCGTTTGAGCTATTGCCCGAAAAATTTACGCTAACTCAGCTTCAGAATGTGTATGAAGTAATTTCTAATAAGAAGTTGGATAAAAGGAATTTTAGAAAAAAGATGCTAAGTTTTGGAGTGCTTAAGGATTTGAATGAAAAGCAATATGGCGTTTCGTTCAGAGCAGCTACACTTTATAAATTTGATAAGCGTAAGTACGCGAAGTTGTTTGGTAAAGAGATTTCTTTCTAAGTGTATGAGTGAAAACTCTTCGTTGTGAAGTTAGATTATATAAAAAAGGAGCTGTATCATAATGATGCAGCTCCTTTTTGTATTCAATATATTTTAAAGATTACTTTTTTGCGATACCCACATGGTAATCTACAAGGTCATCTATTGGTGAGCGGATAATTTTACCAATGCCCATTTCATATCTGTCAGCTACTACGCTCAATACATCTCTGAAGCTATATCCTACAGAACCTACGCAGTTTAATTTGTAGTCTTTGTAGTTTGGATAATGAATTACCAGGTTTTCAAAGAATGCGGTAAAGGCATTGTCAATAGTATTGAAAGTATAGTCTTCGTAATTGTCTTTGAAATCGTATAAAAACTTACTAAATCCAGCGCAAAAACGATTAGGAAGTGGTTTGTTATAGATATGATCAAAAATATCTTCATTAGTTAATGCATAGTTATCATAGAAACTTTCTCTAAGACCTTTAGGCATATAACCTTTCATATAGTCACTTAGAATTTTCTTTCCGATATAGCATCCACTTCCTTCATCACCAAGGAAATAACCTAATGAGTCAATGTTAAGTGTAATGTCTGTACCGTCATATAGGCAAGAGTTTGTTCCTGTTCCTAAAATTGCTGCAAAACCAGGCTCGTCTCCAAGTAAAGCTCTGCAAGAAGCTAAAAGATCATGGCCGATATTGATTTTTGCATTTGGAAATACCTGTTGCATTGCATCAGATACAATTTTTTTGTTGGTTTCTGTAGAACATCCAGCACCGTAGTAGTTTACTTCGGTCAGTTTATCAACTTCCAAATGCTCAGGAAGAGATTCTTTTAAGGACTTAACTATGTAATCAGTTTTGGAAAAGTAAGGGTTATAGCCTTCTGTATTGAAAAGAATTTTTCTACCTGCCTCATTAATTAAACACCAATTGGTTTTGGTTGAACCGCCGTCTGCAATAACTATCATCTTAATTCGTTTTTTTCGGGATAAAAGTAAATAATCCTGTTGTTTTTGTATCCGTTTTACTCATAAATTTAATTTTTTTGGTTTTGGTTGTCAAATTGTTTTCCGTGTTTAAATATTAAACAAGCAGGTTTTTGCCCTTTTTTTTCTATATTTTTATGTTAGGATATTGTTAAATAAACACTAAGCTAAATTACACTTGTTATTTTAAATTCCAAATTTAAAATTTGGAGCAATAAAATGTGCTGTAAATAGGGTCTGTTTACTCTAACTTTAATCATAATATTAACCATAATATGAGCAAGCTTCAGTAATATTGTATTTATAATGTAAAACACCAAAATAGAGCTCATAAAGGTTGCTCAATAATTAGAATAAAAGATACCATCATAAGCATATCATGAAGAAAATTCTTATTGCCAATCGGGGCGAGATTGCCTTACGCATTATGCGTTCAGCCAAAGAAATGGGAATCAAAACTGTTGCAGTATATTCTGAAGCAGATAGAGCATCATTACATGTGCTTTATGCTGATGAAGCTGTGTGTATTGGTCCTGCGCCATCTAATCAATCCTATCTTATTGGAGAGAAAATCATTGAAGCTTGTAGGCTTACCGGTGCAGATGCTATCCATCCAGGTTATGGTTTTTTATCTGAAAATGCAACTTTTGCAAGACTTGTTAAGTCGTCTGGACTTATTTTAATTGGTCCTACACCAGAAGCAATGGAGATTATGGGAAATAAGTTGTCGGCCAAAGCAGCAGCACTTAAATATAAAATCCCCATGGTTCCAGGTACTGAGGAAGCCATAACTGACGTCGAAGATGCAAAGCTGAGAGCTATTGAAGTCGGATTTCCAATTCTAATTAAAGCTGCAGCCGGTGGTGGTGGTAAGGGAATGCGTGTCGTAGAACAGGTAGAGGATTTCGAAGAGCAGATGCAGCTGGCGGTTAGCGAAGCCCTATCTGCGTTTGGAGATGGTGCTGTATTTATTGAACGTTATGTTACTTCACCCCGACATATAGAAATACAAATTTTAGGTGATACACATGGTAATATTGTACATCTGTTCGAAAGGGAGTGTTCTATTCAACGGAGACATCAGAAAGTAATTGAAGAGGCTCCATCCAGTATTCTGACAGCAGAAATAAGAGAAAGAATGGGTAAGTGTGCTGTTGATGTGGCCAGATCTGTAAATTATGTTGGTGCAGGTACAGTAGAGTTTATCCTGGATGAGAATCTGGAATTTTTCTTTTTAGAGATGAATACGCGCCTTCAGGTAGAACATCCGGTAACGGAAATGATTACTGGTCTTGATCTGGTAAAGGAACAGATTAAAATAGCAAGGGGCGAAAAGCTTTCATATCAGCAGGAGGATTTAAAGATAAACGGACATGCTATAGAATTAAGGGTGTATGCTGAAGATCCTGAAAACAACTTCCTTCCGGATATAGGTACATTACAGACTTACAAAACACCTAAGGGGAACGGAGTAAGGGTTGATGATGGCTTTGAACAAGGGATGGAAATTCCAATCTATTATGATCCGATGATTGCTAAATTGATTACTTATGGAAAGGACAGAGAGGAAGCATTGGAGCGTATGATCAGGGCTATTGATGAATATGAGATTACAGGGATACAAACTACATTAGGCTTTGGTAAATTTGTAATGCAGCATGAGGCGTTTAAATCAGGTGATTTTGATACTCATTTTGTGAGTAAATACTTTAATGCAGGTAGTCTGAAAGTTGAGAATAAAGAGGAAGCTATGATGGCTGCATTGTTTGGTGCACTTGCTTTTAAAAAAGAAAAAGCATCAGCTCGTCCTATACTAAATGGACAAATAGAAAGTAACTGGAGAAAAAATAGAGTAATTAAATAGGAATAGAGAATGTTTACAGGGATAATTGAGACACTTGCAGAGGTTGAAAATATAGTTACAGAGGGTACAAATCTACATTTTACCATTAAATCTGATATTAGTAATCAGCTTAAAATAGACCAAAGTGTAGCTCACAATGGAGTTTGTTTAACAGTAGTTTCACTAACTGAAAATACCCATACGGTTACCGCCATACAAGAGACTCTGGAAAAAAGCAGTATAAAACATTTAAAGGTTGGGAGTAAAGTGAACCTTGAAAGGTGTATGGTAATGAATGGCCGCCTTGATGGACATATCGTTCAAGGACACGTAGATCAAACCGCTATTTGTATTAAAAGAGAAGAGTTAGATGGAAGTTGGGAATATCGTTTTAAGTATGATGCAGGGATTGGCAATGTTACAGTAGAGAAAGGTTCTGTATGTGTTAATGGAATTAGTCTTACTGTTGTGGGCTCTGAAAAGGATGAGTTCTCAGTGTTTATTATACCATATACGTTTGAGCATACCAATTTACATGAGGTAAATGTTGGTGATACTGTAAATATTGAATTTGATATTATTGGTAAATATGTTGCCCGCCTTATAAATCCTTAACTATCTTCTTTTTAATTCTTCGATTTTGTTTTTGATAAATCCTATTAATTTCGGTTGTTCATTAGCATTAATCGTTTTGAGGTATTGACCATAATAATCAATCGCATTTTTTTTATCGTTGAGTTTGGTTTCGTAAACAAGCGCAATATTGTAAAGTAAACTGCCATTGTTTTCAAACAGTAAGCCTCTTTTGTAAGAGGTATTGGCTTCAGTATTTTTGTTAACACCTTCGAATGAATCTCCTAACAAGCCGTAGTAGGTAGCTATTTTTTGCGAAATACCTTGATCAATGGCTTTTTCAAGATAGGGGATTGCATTTTTATAATCTTTTAAACCTCTGTAACTCATTCCAATATTATAGTAGAGCACTTCGTTACCAAGTTTCTGACTATCTAATTTTAAGAAATATTTCAAAGCTTTTTGGTAGTTCAGCTGCAGGAAATAAGATTTCGCAAGGTTATTTAAAACAAAAGAAGAGCTATCTCCATATTTTAATAAAGTTTCACCGGTTTCTATAGCTACGTTATAATTTTTTGTAGCGAGGCCTATGGGCATTTTCATTTTTAATAACCGTAGATTAGTGCTGTCGGCAGTTAAAGCAGTATCTAGTACTTTTATCGCTTTAAAAGCAGCTTGCATTTTAAAATAGACCTCACATAGATCAAATGCCACATCTGCATCGGTGTTGTTTAGCTTATTTGCCTTTTCCAATATTTTCATTTTGGTTATTATGCTTATAATATCCTCTCCCTTGTATATGTCGGCTAATCGTTTATAGGCATTAAAGTTGGTACTGTCAATTGTTATAATTTCTTCAAAATATTCTTTTGCTTTTTCGTCATTCCCTCTTCTTGAATTAATGTTTGCCAGACTAAATAAAACGGGTATGTTTTTAGGTTGCTGTTCATATAGTTTTAAATAGTTTTTTTCGGCTTCAGGAAGTTTGCCTGCCATAATATTAGCATAAGCCAACTGGTTTAATTCTTTTGGATTTTGGGTGTCCTCACTATAAATACCTCGTAAATAGTCTGCAGCCTCCATATATCGTTGTGATTGGTAGAGTTCAAGTAACTTATCATTATCGATAGTCCGTTTAGATTGAGCAATACTATATTGATAAGTGCAGAATATGGTTAAGATGAATAGTAATTTTTTCATGGAAATCATTTTATAACTAATTTATTAGTTATTGCTAAATAATGCAAATTTAATTAGTTTTTACTTTAGAATCTATTTTGTTGGGTTTGATGTAATTGAATTTAATGAAAACATATTGATGAGTAATTGGTTAATATAGGTATAACAATAGATTAGAACGTTAATATTAATAAGAGTGATATGGATACTTTAAAGAAGTTTGAATTAATGGAAAAGATTGTGAGAGAGCTTGAAGATTTACAGCACTCGCAACAGGCAATTATTCAGAAGTTAGGAAAAGTTCAGGTTGATAATATGGAATTGGGGGATAAAAGACTAGATAAAGATCTCCCGGATATGCATCAACGGGTTTCTGATAACTTAGATACTATAGTGGGAATCCTCGATTATTTCGCAGATAAAACTCAGAATTTTGGAGATAAAAATAACGTGGATGCACTAAAAGAGCGTCAAGCTATTAACGACGCCACTGGTCAATAGGCGGTTTTAAACAAGTATTTTATGTCAGGCCTGAAATCTTATCTTATTGATTTCAGGCCTGACATTTTTAATAGAATTATATACATGAAACAGCTATTCGTCTGTAGGTAAATATAATATAAATGTAGTTCCTAAGCCCGGCTCACTACACACCTCCATTGTTCCGTTGTTGCGTTCCATAAAGTCTCTACAAATCACCAGTCCTAAACCTGTTCCTTTTTCATCATTAGTCCCTCTGGTTGATACGCTTGTCCCAGTATTCAGCATTTTAAGTGCTTCGGCCGACATTCCCATCCCATTATCTTTAATACAGATCATCATTTGATGGTTGGCTTTAAATACTGCATTAATGGTTATTTCACAGCCTTCATTGCAGAATTTAATTGAATTGTTTAATATGTTTCTGACTACTATTTGTATCATCAACATATCTCCATATACAATTTGTCCGGGAAATATGTCTTGCAAAATCGTAATGTGTTTTATTGTGGCTGACGGCAAATGGTAGTTGACTTCATTGGTAATCATATTCCTTAGCTCGAAGTGCACTTTGTTTATGCCATAGCCCTTGAGCTGACTTCTGGACCAATGTAAAATGTTTTCTAACAAATCTGTTGTATATAGAATATCTCTGCTGAGTTTAGGCGATAATGCTTTAAATTCATCAGGAGTAATCATTCCCGTATCAATCATTTTCAATATTTCTGATAGATTTACAAGAGGGCCTCTAAGATCGTGAGCAATGATTGAAAAAATCTTGTCCTTTAATTGATTAAGCTTCTTCAGTTCTTCAGTCTGTAATTTAGACTTTAGCGCTTCTTCCTTTGTTGCAGTTAAATCCTGTAGTTTTATAATCGTTGCCTCATTATTGAGTTGATGTTGGTTGAGGTACATAATGTCTGCTTCGAGATCAAATGAAGTTTCTTGAATCTGGACTTTCATTTCTATTTTACCTGAATTATGGTTTTTTAAGAAATCCAAAAAATCAGTTTGTTGTGGAAACAGGGATGTGATATGCGTCCCTATTATTTTATTTCTAAGTACATCTGGTAGGTATTTCTTGAAAGAAAGGTTGTAATCTATAACCCTATTTTTACCATCAAGAACCAGGTAGCCATCCTGAATCAGGTCTAGTACTTTCTCTCTGGCAATAGGAAGAATATCAAATAGTTTAAAGCGATAAATGGCTATGGCAATAAGGATGGTGGCAATAATAAAAGCGAAAGGAGTTAAATCGAGGTTTGCAATAGGACGAAAACCCAATATATAAGCAAAGTTAACCAGCCAGGGAATCAGAGCTGCAAAAAAGATAGCATAATTTTGTCTTTTGTAGATCGATTCAGTTTTAACAGTTTTAAGAATGAGGAAGCTACCTACGCCTAGTAACACATAGAAATAAACCATGTAGAATCTATACCAAATACCAGGTTCAAGTTTGAGTAAGGGGAAAGGGGTTGTTTGATCAAGACTTACACTTCGGTAATGTAGGTGGTGATAGCTATTTGTCCACACCATTGCAACGGTAATAAATGGAACCAAAAGTAAGCAGTATAACCTAAATCGTTTTTTATACCAGCTTTCTTTTCCAGAAAGATTAAGGCAAAATAAAAGCCAACTTATTGGTAATGTTGTAATACCAAGATATTCAATCTTTATAAAAAAATACATCAGATTTATGTTGGTACTGGCAAGCTCAAAGCCATAGGCAATTGACCATATTGAGTTTGATACCATCATAAAGCCAAACAGTCGTACAGCTTCTCCTTTCTTTTTGAACAAATGATATGAAAAGAAAAGAGTGATAATGCCGCAAAAAATTAAGGTAATGGCGTACGAATTAAATGTAAAATTCATTCAGATTGATCATGATAATAAACGGCAAAAAAAGTATGTGGATACTGTTTAAGGATGTTCATATAAAAATACGTAATTTAGTTTTCAATTGAAAATAATGTTAATTTTACATTGATAATTAATCACTAAAATAATTCCTATATGAGAAGAATAGTCTTATCCGCATTATTTATCGCTCTTAGTTTCAGTGCTTTCAGTCAGGTGTTGCCAAGTTTTCAGTTTGGACTTAAGGGAGGAGCTAATCTTTCTAAATTAAGTACAGAGAATACATTTAGCAGTGAGAACAAAGCTGGCTATTATGCTGGTTTGTGGACACGAATTGGTGCTGCCGGTATTCATTTACAACCAGAGTTGTATTTGAGTGGAAAGCACACCACGCTTAAAGCTACGAATGGCGAGGAGAATAAAGTAACCTTTACAAGCCTTGATGTACCTGTTTTGGTTGGAACTAAAATTGGAGCTGCTGGTATTGGAATACGTTTAAATACCGGTCCTTTGGTATCTTTTGTTTTAGATAAAGAGCAGTCTTTTGGAGATGCTGCTGGTGATGTGTTTAAAGGTAACTTTAAAGACCAGAGCTTTGCCTGGCAATTTGGTGCTGGTTTAGATGTTGGTAAACTTGGAATTGATTTGAGATATGAAACCGGACTTTCTAAAATTGGAAAAGATGGTTATGAGGACACAAAACTCAACTTGTTTACTTTTGGTTTAGCATTACGTCTCTTCTAAAAAGCGAAAGTTTTCAACATTTTGTTAATAAGGGTAAGTATTAGATATTTACCCTTTCTTTTTGGCGTTATAATTGAGTTTAACCTTGTCCCTAACTTAAAATATACGGCTATGAATATTAAAGAGTTGCTTTTAAAAGGAAAGAGCTTTTCGGAGCTCCTGAGACAGTTCTCAATTGATGCTGCTGATGTCAGAATTCAGGACGAAGATATCATTCTTACTGACCATTATTTAAAACATCAGGAAGTGGTTAAAGAGAGTATTTGCATTGAGGGTAAGAACAAAGATGGTATTGTCAATTTCTTTGGAACTTTGCATTACAATTTACTAAATAAGTTGGCCGTGTTTGAAATGCAGGGCTTTGAACAGGTTGCTGTCAGGTAATTTTAAGTGTTTTTTATTTTGACTACTTCTTTTATTTCATAGTTAAACGCACCTTTAATTGGTCGTATGGGCGTAGCTTTGTCATCACTTAGGATTTTAACATAACAAGCTCCGAAGTAAAAAATGAAAGAAGAGTAAAATACAAAAAGCATAATCAGGACTATGGATCCTGAAGTCCCATAAATATTACCTATACCACTCAAAGGGAGCAGGATTCTTAAAATGTATTTACCAATGGCAAATAATATGGCAGTAAGAATACCACCTCTAAGTGCAGTTACCCATGTAGGTCTTCCATTGGTTAAGAATCGAAAGAGTACTGTAAACCAGGTCATCACGATTGCAATAAATAGCAGTTGGTTTAGTGCAGTCAAGAAAAACTTACCAAATGTTGGGGCTGCTGTGTTTAAATAAACACCTATGAAGTCTTGTATGATATCTGCCAGGAATCCTACCAATAATAATATGCCCGCAAGTAAGATAATGATCATAGATCTGGCTCTTAGCTTCATGGTAAACATAAATCCTACTCGGTCTTTTTTACCGATAGACCAGATTTGGTCCATCGAGTTTTTAATTACATTGAATAATGTTGTTGCTACGAAAAGGAAAAATACAAAACTGATTAGGGTGGCATACCATTGATGATCAATACCCCTGATATTTTTTAGAACTTGTCTGATTAGCCCTGTGCTGTCATCATCAAGTATATAGCCCAGTCTGTCAAATAAGCGGGAGGCTAATAGTTTTTTATCAATGAAAAAACCAAACATCCTTATTAATATCAAAAGAATAGGAGGGAGTGCAAAGTTCGCGAAGAAAGCGGTCGCACCTGCCAGTCGTAGAGGATCATTTTTTTGAAATAACTTAAATGCAGCACTAAATCTGATAAAAAAAAGCTTTGTTCTGTCGATTAAGTTATATTCCATTCTCCGCGAGTGCCTAAACCCCGAAAATAAGGATTTTTATGATATGGGCTGGGACAAATTTACAAAAAGGAGAATTTTTCCCAGCCTCTAACCTCGACAGATGTGCAAGTCATATCGTAAGTGCCATTTCCTGAAGAGACATATCGACCATTGGAACCTCGAAGTGAAAATGTCCCATCTGCATTTGGAATCCAGTTAAATCTTTCCCAGCCCCCAGGTGTAATTCTACTGCATGTCATTGGCATATTTCCATCTTCGGAAGATACATACATGTTTACTGCCTTAAGATAGACTTTACCAGTTCCTGCATTGCTGATGGAAAAATTTTCCCAGGAACCAGTCGTTGTTCGATCACATTTCATGTTGGCTGTTCCATTGTTGCTAGACACAAATTTATTGTTACTGCCTTTTATGTTGATCGTTTGTCCATAAGGTATGCTAACAACAGCAGGCTGATCTGGCTGACTGGCAGGATTTAGCAATATCCTTGTTGGGTAATGGTCAGAGGGTAGGTTGCCATTGTATGTGTCGGAAAGTATACCAAATTGATCTACCTGAAAATGAGCTGAAACAAATATGTGGTCAATTCTTTTGTCTGAGACTAATGAAATATCATAACCGTTATAAGTATGGCCTTTTGGGTTGTATGGATAATTATTTAACGTGTAGACATCTTTAAACTTTCCTGAATTGTTTAAAGTATTATACTTTACACTGTATTGATCAAAATTGAAATCTGCAGACAATACTACAGGATTGGTTCCCGCTATTTTATCTATCTTTGTCAACAACAGATTAACGCTTTGGATTTGGGCCTGTGGACGCAAATCGAGATGAGTATTAAAATAGAAAAAGGATGTTCCTGTATTAATATCTTTGATTTTTGCCCAGGTACATACCCTAGGATAGGCAGCATCCCAACCGATACTTCCCGGGGCATCGGGTGTTGATGAAAGCCAGAAATTACCACTGGAAATTATGGAAAACTTCTCTTTTTTATAGAAGATGGCAGTATATTCCCCTGTCCCGTCAGCATTGCGATCTACACCAATTTTTCCAAATTCAGGAAGTAGTGATGTGATGTCAGCCATTTGATTACTTTTTGCTTCCTGAATACCAAAAACATCAAATTTATAAGTTTTTATCATATCAATTACCAAAGATTTACGATCTGACCATTTATGGTCAGGTGCATCAGCAGGGGTGTCGGTCCGAATATTATAGGTGCCTAAAACAATAGGGGGAAGGCTTACTTCTAAAACATTTAGTTCAGGGTTATCGGATGAGAAACTTTCTTTATAAAAACCTGTATCTATGGCATCTTTGCATGATGAATTGATCATTGTAAAGCTCATGAGTATTACAATGAGAGTTGAGGACGATTTTATCATTTTATCAGGTTAATTTTATTGAAGTATGGTTTGGTAAGAAGAACATCAATTTATATAATTAACTTGACTTGCACAAAAAAAGAGGTTGCTCATCTTTGAAGTGAACCCCAAAAGTTGGACAAAAACTTTTGGGCTTCACTTCACTTTTGTCGATGATACAACCTCTTCAGGCTAATAAGTTTAAGTAGCTAGCTTATAAATTACCTCTTAGTTCTTGTTCACGTTCTAAAGATTCAAATAGAGCTTTGAAATTTCCGGCACCGAACGATTGGGCTCCTTTTCGTTGAATGATTTCGAAGAATAAGGTCGGGCGATCTTCAACTGGCTTTGTGAAAATCTGTAATAAATACCCTTCTTCATCGCAATCAACCAATATACCCAATTCCTTAAGCTGTGTAATTTCTTCATCAATTTCACCCACACGCTCAGGCATCATATTATAATAGGCTTCAGGGGGTGCACTTAAAAACTCAACCCCTCGAGCTTTTAATTCCTTTACAGTAGTCAAAATATCTTTTGTAGCTACTGCAATATGTTGCACCCCTTCGCCTTCGTAAAATTCTAAATATTCTTCTATTTGGGATTTCTTTTTTCCCTCCGCTGGCTCATTGATGGGGAATTTAGAGAAGCCATTGCCATTGCTCATTACCTTACTCATCAGTGCAGAATATTCTGTATTAATCTGCTTATCATCAAAAGAAAGGATGTTTACAAAGCCCATTACCTCTTCATACCATTTCACTGTTTCATTCATTCTGTTCCAACCTACATTTCCTACGCAATGATCTATGTACAATAAACCAGCGTCAGTAGGGTTATAGTCGCTTTTCCATTCTCTATATCCAGGTAAAAATGCACCATTATAGTTTTTGCGTTCAATAAACATGTGAACTGTTTCACCATAAGTATAAATACCCGACATACGTACTTCACCGTATTCATCTGTAAGGGTAACAGGCTCCATATATGGTTTTCCACCACGTTTTGTGGTTTCTTCAAAAGCACTATAAGCATCATCAACCCAAAGGGCCAGGACTTTTACACCGTCACCATGTAATTTTACATGTTCAGAAATTGTACTATCTGACTTTAGAGCGGTTGTTAATACCAATCTGATTTTACCTTGCTTTAATACATAAGAAGCACGGTCGCGCACACCTGTTTCAGGACCTGCATAAGCCAGCGACTGAAAACCAAACGCTGTTTTATAATAATGAGCCGCTTGTTTCGCATTACCTACATAAAATTCGATGTAGTCTGTTCCATTTATTGGAAGAAAATCTTGCGCTTTAGCAATTTTTTCTGCAAATGTTTGTGTTGACATTTTTAGTTTTATTTATGATAATATTTAGTTAGTCTTTTTTATGGCTACCCGCCCTCCATCTATCTCCTTAAACTCTGCATCCTGCTCTTTCACCTCCCTGCTTATCCACTTCGTTATCTCTTGTAAACTCTGCATCCTGCTCTTTCACCTCCCTGCTTTCCAAAAATTCAGTTGCTATGAGCTGACCTGTAAAGCTTTTGCTCTTCGCAAAAGGTTTGAGTCAGCGAGTAGCACTGAATTTTTCATTCTATATTCTCCTGCCAACTCTTATGATAGCCCTCATCTTCAATATCTACGGCATACTGCGTTAACATCAGGGGGCGAAAAGGGTCAATCATCACTGCCAGTTCCTCTGTACTTTCCTTTCCAATAGATTTCTCAACAGTACCAGGATGAGGGCCATGAGGAATCCCACCAGGATGCAATGTTATCTGACCTTTCACCACACTTTTTCTGCTCATAAAGTCACCATCAACATAATAAAGCACCTCATCACTATCCACATTGCTATGATTATAAGGAGCAGGAATAGAAAGTGGGTGATAATCATATTTACGAGGCACAAAGGAGCAGATCACGAAATTATGACCTTCAAAAGTCTGATGTACCGGTGGTGGTTGATGTAATCTGCCGGTAATTGGTTCAAAATCATGAATAGAAAATGCCCAAGGGTAATGGAATCCGTCCCAACCTATAAAATCAAAAGGATGCGTACCATAAGTATAAGGGTACATTATTCCTTGTTTTTTAATCAATACTTTAAAATCTCCATATTCATCAATAGTTTCCAAATCTTGCGGACGTCTGATATCTCTTTCGCAAAATGGAGAATGCTCTTCTAGCTGTCCGAAAGCATTTCTATAGCGTTTAGGAGTACGAATGGGACTAAAGCTTTCTACTATAAAGAGTCTATTATTTTCATCATTAAATTCCATTTGATAAATTGTGCCACGTGGAATTACCAGGTAATCACCATATTTAAAAGTGATTTTGCCGAATCCTGTTTTTAAAGTTCCCGAACCTATATGAATAAAGATGACCTCATCAGCCTGGCTGTTTTTATAAAAATAGTCGGTCATAGATTTTCTTGGAGCGGCCAGAGAAATATGAAGGTCACTATTTACCAATACTGGCTTCCTACTTTTTAAATAGTCATCTTCGGGTTTAATATTAAATCCTATTAGACTAGTATGTCTTAAATGTTTTTCTCTGGCAATTTTAGGTTCAACAGAATAAGGTTCACCAAGTGCTTTAACCATAGTTGGTGGGTGACAGTGGTACACAAGAGAATACAAACTTGAGAAGCCCTCAGTAGAAACTAGTTCTTCGGCGTAGAGTTTTCCATCAGGTTTACGAAAAACCGTATGACGTTTAGGGGGGATGGATCCTAATGTATGATAAATAGGCATAGCAATAATTCAGTTTTTGGTTAGAATAATATTGAAAGTTAAAACTATAAATCGTTTTAACTGAAAGCATCAGAGATGGGAGTGCTATATGGAATATTGAGCGAAAATGATTTTAGAAAGCATGCCATATCTAAAGGCTGCCAGCGCTTGCGAGGCAATTTGACTTTGATATATGAAGCTGCTTTTTACCATTTTCATTTATATCTGCTAATTTAAGTATTAAATCAATGAATAACTAAAATTTAATAATTGTTAGCTGAAATACAGGTGTTAAGCGATTAATGTAAAAGGATATATTATTCGTTGTAATTAATTTATATATTTAAAACCATTAAAAACATACAAACAAACCAAAATAAACTGTAATAATGATCTGGATACAATTGGCAATATTAATTTTGCTCATACTCGTTGGTGCACGCATGAAAGGTGTTGGATTAGGGGTAATGGGGGCAGTTGGACTACTCATTTTTGGCCTATGCTTTGGCTTAAAGCCTACTACTCCTCCAATTGATGTAATGCTGATCATTTTGTCAGTCGTAACCGCTGCGGCTGCTTTACAGGCATCTGGAGGGATGGATTATATGGTAGGTATTGCTGAGCGGATTTTGCGTAAAAATCCAAATCATATTACCTGGTTAGGTCCATTAGTTACCTATTCATTTACATTGGTTGCAGGAACAGCACATATTATATATTCTTTGCTTCCTATTATTGCAGAAGTTGCAACTAAAAAAAGAGTAAGACCTGAACGACCGCTCAGTATTTCTGTTATTGCGGCACATATGGCCATTACAGCTAGTCCTATTTCTGCGGCTACGGTCGCGTTAACAACTCTAATCGCACCCAAAGGTTACGAGCTGACTCATATACTAATTGTTGCTATCCCTGCAACTATTATAGGGGTATTGGCTGGTGCGCTTGTAGCGAACAGACAAGGCAAGGATTTAATGAAAGATCCGGAGTTTCTGGAGCGTTTAAAAGATCCGGAGTTCGTAAAGCTTCTAGATGGGGATACAGAATCTGGGCAGATGGAGAAAGTATATAGTGCCGAATCAAAAAGGGCTGTATATGTGTTCCTGTTTGCTGTATTAAGTGTAGTGATATTTGCAGCCATGCCGTCAGTTCGTCCTTCATTCCTGGTTGATGGAAAAATGCAGCCTATGAGAATGGTAGAAATGATAGAGCTATTAATGTTGGCTGCTGCCGCAGCAATTGTTTTTGTGTCTAAAATACCTGCGACAAAAGTATCTCAAACCACTATTTTCAGATCAGGATCTGAAGCAGTGATATGTATTTTCGGAGTGGCATGGATGAGTGATACATATTTACAAGCACACATGCCTTATTTTGAGACTCATTTAAGTTCTTTTGTTACTGATCATCCATGGACTTTTGCCATTGCTTTATTTGTAATGTCTATTTTATTGTTCAGCCAGGCTGCTACTGTACGGGCTTTGATGCCTTTAGGAATTGCTTTGGGCATTCCAGGGCCAGCGCTGATAGCGATGTTCCCTGCAGTTAATGGAGATTTTGTTATTCCAAGTTATCCGACACTGGTTGCTGCGATGGGTTTTGACCGGACTGGAACAACAAAAATTGGCCGGTTTTTGGTAAATCATTCATTTACTCCACCAGGATTAACAACGGTAACGGTTACTATTGCAGTCGGCTTTCTTTTAGCAGCCATTTTGCTTTAACTTATGCCTTTGTTATAGTGCTTTTGTTTATTTTTATATAGATTTGAACAACTACTTAAAATAAAAAACTAACTGATATATGAAGCTGGTATCCTATAAAACAGAAGACAGAGAGCACCTTGGTGTTTATGTAGACGGTCATATTTATAACCTGAATTCTTGCGATAAATTATTACCTGATGAGATGAATGCTTTTTTGCAAGGTGGGGTAGAGTTGATGGATCGTGCTAAAAAGATAGATGAACAGATTAAATCAGGTGAACTGCAACCAAAACAGGAAGCTTTTTTTGAGTTATTAGCTCCTGTTCCACATCCAACATCATGTAGAGATGGCTATGCTTTTCGTCAACATGTAGCTGCTGCACGAAGAAATAGAAAAGTAGACATGATTGCAGAGTTCGATAAATACCCAATTTTCTATTTTACTAATCACAATGCTATTCAAGGTCCTGGAGAAATAGAATGTATGCCAGACCATTTTCAAAAGCTTGATTTTGAATTGGAAGTAGCTATAGTAATTGGGAAAAAAGGACGTAATATCACAGCTGCTGAAGCAGATAATTACATCGCTGGTTATATGGTGATGAACGATATGAGTGCCAGAACTCTTCAAATGGAAGAGATGTTGTTAAATCTTGGACCTGCAAAAGGGAAAGACTTCTCCACTGTAATTGGTCCATGGTTGGTTACTCCTGATGAGCTTGAGCAATATAAGACGAGTGCTAAACCCG